>JBCBUE010000007.1:0-84497 GCA_039818285.1 Planctomycetota bacterium
CCCTGCAGGACCCGGATCACCCCGCGTATCAGCCCGGCGTCGCCTTCGGACCCCACTCGAACAATCGGATCGGCCCGTTCGACGCCGCGGCCCTGGGGCTCAGCGGCGTCAAGCACCTGCGCATCAAGCTGCCCCTCGACGCCGCGATCGACCGCGTCGTGCTGCAACGCACCCGCCCCGGCGAGCAGCCCATCGACCTCGCCGCCCTGGCCCAAGACGCCACCGGCGGCGGCACCGGCGGGCTCGGCGGCGGTCAGTCCGCGGGCGCCGGCGCGGCCGCGCTGCTCCTCAGCGGCGGCGGAGGCGGCGGGGGCTCGGGCTCCGGCGCCGACGGCAACGACGGGACGGATGGCTCCAACTCGCGGATCCCCGCCACCCTCGGCCCCGGACCCACCGGCGGCCCGCCCAACGACCCGCCCGTGCCCACCACCAACGACCCCAACGACAGCACACCCGTCCCGACCCCCTCGGCCTTGGCCGCGGGCCTGGCCCTGCTGGCGGCGCTGGGCGTGCGACGACGCCGAGACCACGACCACAACCGTCCCGGATAACCGTTCCGAGGCTTGCCTGTCTTGACGAACCCGCGCGACACGAAAGCCACGCGATCGATCTCGGCTCGAAGCGTTGATTGGGGTCGTCGGCCAAACCAAGCGTGGCTAACTTCGGCAGCTCGAACCCGCGAACCCCGCGGGGCATCGAGGGGATGAATGGAACCCACGGGAGAACCGTCAAGATGAAGCGCTCAAGCTATGTTGCCACCGCCGCCATCGCGGCCACCATCACCGCCGTCGCCAACGCCGGCATGGTGCAGACGATCGACTTCGACGACCTCGGCCACGGCCAGATCATCGACAACGAGTACGCCGCCCAGGGCGTGACGATCTCCGCGATGAACTTCTCGAACGGCCCGGACCTCGCCGTCGCCTTCGACACCGACATCATCGGCTCGACCAGCGACCCCGACCTGCAGTTCAACGGCGGCTGGGCCGGCGGCAACATCGCCGACCAATCCGCCGGCCGCATCCTGATCATTCAGGAGAACAACAACGGCAACGACGGCGACTTCGTCTCCGACCCCGACGACGAGGGCTCGCGCCCGGCCGGCAAGGTCGTCTTCGAGTTCGACAAGGCCATCACCTCGCTCGGCTTCGACCTCATCGACTTCGAGGACGGCGAGACGATCGACAGCACCGTCGTCTCGATCTTCAACGGCCTCGAGCAGCGCACCATCGACTTCTCGTCGTTCGACGACCCCGGCCTGTTCAACGTGCCCGGCTTCGACCCCGGCAACCGACACGCCAACAACGTGCCCCTCATCGACCTCGTCGCCCTCGGCCTGACCGACGGCGCGACCCGCGTCGAGTTCAACTTCGGCGGCTCCATGGGCATCGATAACGTCCAGTTCATCGCCGTCCCGACCCCGACCGCCGCGGCCGCCGGCCTGATCGGCCTGGGCCTGCTCGCCGCCCGTCGCCGCCGCGACGCCTGACCACAGCAACACCTCCTATGAATAAGACCCACGGCCATCGAGCCGTGGGTCTTTTCATTTCGGAGAGAGCAACGCGCCGTGAGGGCGGCGCTCAGGCCGCGTTGATCTTGGTCACCTTGACCAGCAGGTACGGCTGCTTGTGGCCCTTGACGCGGCGGTAGTTCTTGCGTCGCTTGTACTTGACGACACGCACCTTCTCGCCGGCCTCCTCGCTGAGGATGTCGCCCTCGACGGTCGCGCCGGCGACCACGGGGGCGCCGATCGAGGCCTCGCCATCGCCGCCGCCGATCATCAGCACGCGGTCGAAGGTCAGGGAGATGGCGTCGTCGCTGAGCTCGCGGTCGGCGACCTGGATGGTGTCGCCCTCGGCGACCTTGATCTGCGTTCCGCTGTCTTCGATCACGGCGTACATGGCGGGGTCCTGGCTGGAGTCGGATGGGGCCGGCCGAGGCGTTCGACGCGGCGAGCCGCGTAATGTAAGGGCTCGGCGAGCCAGATGCAATCCCGCCCCGGCGAGGTGTCGCGGCGGCCTAAAGGCATTGCCGGGCGGTCGAGTCTGGGATAATTTTCTACCTCCGCGGGGAGTGTTTACCCGCGTTCTGTTCGTTTCTCGAGGGAGAATCGCCATGCTTCGTATTGCCATCCCCACCACGATCGCGGCCGTCGTCCTGATGGCCGTCACGCTCACCTGGACCCCAGCCACCGCCATGTTTGTCGGCGTGACTTACGACGCCACGGGCAACCTCGTCGTCCGAGGCTCCGGCGGCATGCGTGAGAAGATGAACGTCGACCTGACGGTCGCCAAACGCAAGGTTGAGTTCGATCAGACCAACGGCAACAGCCCCCTTTCCGGCACGCTCAGGCTCGACAAGAAGGTGGGCACCAACGACAAGAAGGTCAACGCCAAGGTCAAGGGCAAGCTGGCTAATCGTCGAGACGCCGGCACCGTGGACCGCGGCAAGTTCAAGATCAAAGAGAACCGATCGGGCGTCGTTAGTCTCAGCACGAGCCTGCGGGGTAAGGTCACCAAGGGCGACGCCAAGGGCGCGACCTTCTCGATCAAGCTCAAGGGCTGAGCCCGATCGGAGAATTTCATTCTCGATGTGGCGATCGCACGTTCGCCGTCACGCATGACCGAAGCTCGGGCGTTGGGACTGCGCCATAGCGCGAGCGGCCGCGCTGTCGCATGCAATGAAATCCGGTAGTTCGGTCTGCTGGACGTGCGTGACGACGCCATTGATTCGTTACGAGCACCCTGATCAGCTCCCTGAGGCGGCCGATCAATCGACCTCGATTGAAGGCCACATCCACGGAGCAATGCCGCCTCCGTCAATACTCGTTGGAGTTCGCGAGGTCACGCCCTTGCTCTCTAGGAAGAACCTTTGAATGCGGACGATCGACGAGTTACATTGCGAGTCCCGAGCGCTCAACGTTTACCCCGCACGGCACCCCATCTCGCGATCTATTCGGAGGCCCGCATGAACTTGTCTAGGCATCTGCCCTTCCTCACCTGCCTTGCCGTCGCCGCGATCACGCTGACCCACGCTGCCGGCCAGACCTTTCGTACCGACCCCAATGGCGATTACGACGTCACCGTCGACTATTCAGCCCGAGGGGACGGCGTGATCCAACGGATCAACTTGCCGGCGTCCGCCACGCTTAACCGCAAGAAGCTCAAGCTGAACTCCCCCGGCAACATCCCGGGCACCGGCAATCTCAAGCTCGGCGACAAGGTCAAATCCAGCGACACCAAGGTCAACACCTCGATCAAGGGCAAGCTCAAGCGCTCCGACGTCGGCGGGCTCAATCTCAAGTCGGGCAAGGTCACCGTCAAAACCACGCGCAATGGCAAGCTCAAGCTCAACGTCAAGGCCGAGGGCAACCTGCTCTCGAACCGGAAAACGGATGTTCAGTTAAAGCTGTCCGGCAAGTCGTCCTGACCGCCCCGCCGGGTACATTGCGGCCCCACCCCACGCCGAGGCCCGCCATGCCCGACTACGAGATCATCGCCGACCTGCGCTGCCACACCGGCGAGGGCCCGCTCTGGCACCCCGACGAGCAGGCCGTCTACTTCGTCGACATCCCGCAGGGGCTGATGTACCGCCACGACCCCGCGGCTGGCTCGACCGAGGTCGTCTACGACGAAGGCCGCCCGATCGGCGGGTACACTGTCCAGGCCGACGGGTCGCTGCTGCTGTTCCGCGACAAGGGCAACGTCGTCACCTTCCGCGACGGCACGATCCTCGACATCGTCATCGATCACGTCCCGGGGCTCGAGTCGACCCGCTTCAACGACGTCATCGCCGACCCGCTCGGCGGCGTGTTCTGCGGGACCATGACCAGCGACGCCGTGGCCGGCCGGCTTTACTACCTCGCCCCGGACGGCACGCTCACGCAGCTGCTCGACGACCAAGGCACGCCCAACGGCATGGGCTTCTCGCCGGACCGCACGACCCTCTACTACCAGGACTCGCGCAAGGCCACGCTCTGGGCCTTCGACTACGACGAGGCCACCGGCGCCGCCACCAACCAGCGGGCCCTGCGCGTCGCGCCGGACCACGGCGACCGCGGCCGCGGCGACGGCATGACCGTCGACGCCGAGGGCAACCTCTGGTCCGCCCGCTGGGGCGGCGGCAGCGTGCTCAAGTGCACCCCCGACGGCGTGCCGGTCGAGACGTACGAACTGCCGTCCGACGCCGTGACGAGTTGCTGCTTCGCCGGCCCGACGATGACCGATCTCTACGTCAGCAGCGCGATGGGCCAGAACCGACCGAAGTCCGGCGAGTACGCGGGGTCGCTGTTCAAGCTGAGGCCGGGGGTGAAGGGCGTCGAGGAGTTTCGATCGACAATCGGGCTTATTTAAGGCCGTCGCAAACTACCGCGTTTCGATCCCAAGACGTCCCGCGAAGCGGACGTATAGGACGCACGGCTCTGCTGAGTCGCAAGAGACGCGGTGCATGACGTCACCGGCCGAGCCGGCGTAACTGCCAGGTTCCAACAGAATCGCCGCGTTCGCACCATGCGACAGGTAGTCCAATCTTCCCTCGATCACGATAGCGCGGAACACCGGACCGCTACTGCGGATCACCCCTGCGAACCCCGTCGGCAGCTTGATCATCATCCCGGCGGGGTCGTCGTCGCGCGGATCGCCCCAGAGGAAGGCAACCTCGGGGGAGTCGGGGCCGACGTGGTCGCCGAGCCAAGCGATGTCCTGCGGGCCGAGCCAGATAAGGTTGGACGCGTCGATGTTGACCGGGCGTTCGCCGTTGTCGAAGGCCTCGCCGGGCGGTTGGACGAGGTACGGGCCGGCGTCGATCTCGATGTAGGCGACGTTGCGGTCGCCCTGGGCGTCGGTGACGTGCGTCTCGCCCGCCGGCTGGGTCCAGAACGAGCCGGGCGGCATCCACATCATCGCGGCATCCGGGTCGTCGTTGTGCACCAGCCCGCTGATGACCACGCCGCGGTACGTGACGTTGTGGATGTGCGGCGGCGAGGAGAAGCCGTCGACGAACTGGACGAGAAAGCCGGTCGCTTCATTCGCGCCGCGATCGCCCCAGAGCGTGGCGGCCTTGGGGCTCTGGTCGCCGCGGGCCGGGTTGAGCGGGGTCCACTTAACTTCCGAGGCCGGAATGACCTCGACGGTGCCGGCCACGTCGCGATCGGTTGAGTCATCCGTCGCCTTGGTGGGCGTGCTCTGGCAACCGAAGCTCAAGACGAAACCCATGCACGACACAAACAGACTGATCGATCGCATGGTCGCCTCCGGCCGGACCCGCGGTCGGGTCGGCTGGGTTACTTGGCTTCGCTGCTGTCGCCGTTGGCCTCGCTGGCCTTCTTGCCGCCGGGGAGGACGACGTCGTCGACGAGGCCGTAGTCCTTGGCCTCCTGGGCGGAGAAGAACTTGTCGCGCTCGCTGTCCTCAGTGATCTGCTCGACGGTCTGGCCGGTGTACTCGGCCATGAGGCCGTTGAGCTCTTCCTTGGTCTTGATGATGTCCTCGGCCTGGATGATGATGTCGGAGGTCTGGCCGTAGACGCCGCCGTAGGGCTGGTGGATCATGACCTTGGAGTGGGGCAGGCAGTAGCGCTTGCCCTTGTGGCCGGCGGCGAGGGTGATGGCGCCGCCGGACATAGCCTTGCCGATGCAGAGGGTCGAGACGTCGGACTCGATGAACTGCATGGTGTCGATCATGGCGAGGGTGTCGTCGACGGCCCCGCCGGGGGAGTTGATGTAGAGCGAGATGTCGACGCCCTTCTTCTGGTTCTCGAGGTAGAGCAGTCGCATGACGACGCCCATGGCCGAGCCGTGGGAGATCTCGCCGATGAGGAAGACGATGCGATTCTCGAGGAGCAGCTCGTCGACGGTCATCTCGCGGGTGCGCTGGTAGGAGACCGGGGCGGCGGTGGGATCGACGGGGTAACGGTCGGGGGCGACCCCCGGCGCCACGGCCGGGCCGGCGGAGGAGGCCAGGAACTGGCTGGCCATATCGGCCTGCTGGTTCATGGTGCGGATGTAATCGGGGGAGGCAGGGTTGAGCGAGGGGGACGGGCCGGCGGTGTGGAGGGCGTCGAGGTAGGCGGGCATGCGGTTCATCCGGGGGGTCACTTCCGTGTGAGGGGGTCGGGGTCGAATCGCATGATAGGTCGCCGGCCTGGGGCGATGGCGCGGCGGGGCGAGGCGGCGGCCCAGCCCGGATGTAACACGACCCCGGCAATTGCCGAGGCCGCGCTTCTTCCCCTCTGTCTGCTGACTCGCCGGGCGGCGCCCGACGCTTCTCCCCGGTCTGTCTCCCCGGTGCCTCTGCCCCGGCGTGCCCCGGTATCCCCCGGCGGGATCGGGTCTCGGTCTCTCTTCCCTCCGGGCGGCGATCGGCCGATCAGACGCTGCCGGGCGCCTCGTAGTCCTGGTCCAGGTCGTGGTCGAATGCGTCGTGCTCATCGATCTCGTCGGCGGTGTCGCGCTGCTCGACGATGCCACGGAGATAGGCGTTCTCGCGACGCGTGGCCTCGAGATCGAAGACGAGGTACTTCACGGAGACGCGGAGGTAGTCAAGGCTTTCCTGGAGGCCATCGACGGTGGCCTTGAGCTTCTCGTGGCGCTCGCGGGTCTTGTGGGCGAGCTGAGTGAGGCGTTCCCGCTGGTCGGCGGGGAGCGTCTCGATCTGGTCCATAAGCTCGGCGAGCTTCTCGTTGAACTGGGTCTCGAATTCGGGCTGGGCCATGGCTGGGTCTCCCTCGTGGTCGTTTCGTGTGGAGAGGGGACACACAAGGGGCTTGCCACGGGGGAGGCGGGAACTATGCAGCCTCCCGATTTCACCATAAACACTAAAATAAATAGACTTAAATAAAATAAAGCCGAGCCGAACGTGTGTTGGCCGCGTGCCAGGCGAGTCGACATGTTGCGTTGACGCCACATCGAGGTCGCGGCGCGTGGCGTCGCGACACCGCTGAAGGTGAGAGGTTTCTACACAAACGGTGTGGGCCCCGGCCGAGCGCGGGTCAGGCCGCGACGCGTGCCGCGGCGTCTGGGTTGGCCCGACCGGCGGCGACGGCGGCGAGGGCGCGGGTGGTGTCGCCGTCGTCGGGGTTGGCAGCCCAGCCGATGGCGACGCGGCCACCCGTGGCGGCCAGCCAGTCGGCCAGGCCGTTGGTGACCCGTTCGGCCGTGGCCGCGGCGTCTTCGGCGTCGGCGTCGGGCACGACCAGCACCAACGAGCGTGGGTCGAGCCGGGCGATCGACGTGGATCGCCGCGTCACCCGCGAGACGGCCGCGATCAAGCCCGGCCAGTCGATCGCTTCGCGTTCGGCGTGACCCGCAGGCGGCTCGATGTCGAGTCGGATCAGGGCCCAGGTTCGGCCGGCCTCGCGCAACCGGTCGCCGAGGCGATCGATCGCGTCGCGGTTGAGCAGGTTGGTCGAGGGGTCCAGCAACGCCAGCGCCTCGAGCCGATCGATCTGCCCGGCGACCTCCAGGCGGGCGGCGATCAGCGGCGCGATCGTCTCCAGCATCAGCAGGTGGTGGCGTTCGAGCCCTTCGCCGCCCCGCTCGCCCGCCCAGAGCACGCCCACGACGTTGGTCGATCCCGAGAGCGCACACGCGGCGGCCGTGCTCAGGCCGATGCCCCCGAACGCTTGGCCATAGTCTGATCCGCCGTTGAGCTCGGCCCAGTGCAGCGTGTGCGAGCCGTTCATCGTTCGCGGCAGCAGACGCTGCTCGACAAACTCGCGTAACGCTTTGTGCTCGGCGAGACCCATCGGCGCCTCGCCACGATGGATGAGCTGGAGACAACGACGGCCTGCCTCGCTGCGTCGCACGGCCACGCCGACCGCGTCGACGCCGAGCTCCTCGCGCAGCAGCTCGACGGCCTTGGCCGTCACCTCGTCGAACCGCCACGCCGAGCTGAGCGATGTCGCGATGCGACGCATGGCGGCCAGCCGCTGGTTCTGCTCGAGGAGCATGCGCTGGCCCTGCTCCTGCGAGGTGGTCTCCTGGACGACCCACAGCCGACCGAGCACGCGACCCTCGTCGCCCTGCACGGAGACGCCGCGGAAGATGAACGCGCCGGCGCGCGTCTCGAACCTCGCCTGCACCGGCTTGGCGGTGTCGGCGTCCATCTGCGTCAGCCGATCGACAAACGCCGCCTCGTCCACGGGCCCCAGCGGTTCCCACGTCGTCGCCGCGTCGTACACCCGATCGAGGAGCGTGCTGGCCGGCCGGCCGAGCAGAGCCGCGAGCTGCTGGTTGGCCGCCGCAACCCGGCCCTCGCTGTCGACCAGCAGGATGGCGTCGGACATGTGGTCGATGAGCAGGTTGAGCAGCCGGGTCTGGCGTTCGAGCTCGCCGCGAAGGCGGACCGCGTCGGTGATGTCAATGAAGCAAAGCCGCAGGCCGATCAGCGTGTCGGCCGCGTCGGTGATCGGGGTGGACTCGACGACCGCCCAGCGGGCATTGTCGCCGTCGCGCCGCCCCGCGGTCAGCCGCATCTCGACCCGCTGCCCGCCGCGATACCCGGCCCGCTCGACGGTGGCCCAGAGGCGCGGCAGGTCTTCCTCGGCCACCAGCTCGTCGACCCGCCGGCCGATCAGCCGATCCATGCCATCCTCACCAAACATCGCGGCCGAGCGGCGGTTCGCGTGGGTCACGACGCCGTCGGCCGTCACGCTCAGCATCGCCACGGGCGCCTGACGGAACAGCGAATCGCTCTCACGCTCCCGCCGGTCCAGCGTCGACCGCGCCGACTCGACGCGCTCCAGCATCCGGCCCATCGCATCGGCCAGCGTGCCGAGCTCGCCGGACTGCACCGTCGCCCAGCGCTCGAACTCGCCGGCGCCGGCGTCCATTGACACCAGCCGCGTCAGCTCGTTCATCGGCCGCTCGACCCAGCGCCGCAGCATCGCCACCAGCACGAGCACCACGCCGCCGATGAGCACCCACACCCACGCCACGCCCTCCCACATCCGACGCCACACCCCGCCGGCCGCCCGCTCGCCGTCGATCAACACCTCGATGACGTGTGACTTGCCGTCGAGTTCGAGCGTCGTCCGCGTCAGCGTCAGGCCGGCGATGCTCACCTCGTCGCCCGCCAGCACCGGGTGATCGCTCGGGCTCCAGACCCGCCACGCCACCTCGCCGTCTTCAGGGCTCCACGCCCCCAAGCTCGCCATTTCTCCCGTCGGGCCCGTCACGCGCAACGCACGGACCAGGTCCGTCCGCACGAAGCCGGACAGCGCTTCTTCCAAGCTTGATCCCCGCCCCTCGGCGATCTCGGCCCGCGCGATCGACCGCACGTTGCCCACCGCTAGCGCGGCGCGCTGCGAGACCTCCATCGTCAGCACGCCGTGGCTGCGGGCCCACTCGATCGCGGCCACGCCGACCGACAGCAGCGCTCCGCCCACCAGCAGGGCCGCCACGAGCCGCGTCGCCAACGAGTCGCGCACCAGCTTCGAGATCATCCGTCTCCTCGGTCGGGCCCTCGCCTCGCGCATCGGCGACCGATAACGCTCAAGGCTCGCCGACCAAACACCAGACCGGCTACTTGCCTATCGACACCGCCCCAACAGGCGTTCAAGCGAAACCCCGTTCACGCCACGCCGTGCATCCCGCCCGGCCGCCGCAGCCCGCGCAACCCCCACAGCCAACCGCCCACGCCGGGGCTCAAGACACCAGCACCCGCCCCGTCCCCCGCGTGATCCGACCGACCTCGAACACCCGCTCGCCCGCCCGCCGCAGCCGCTCGGCGACCGCGTCGGCGAAGTGAGGCCGCACCACCAGCGTGTAGCCGATCCCCATGTTGAACACCCGGAGCATCTCCTCTCGGCCGACCCCGCCCCGCTTGCGCAGGAACTCGAACACCGCCGGCGCATCCCACTGCTTGAACTTCAGCTTCGCGTCCAGGTGCGACGGCAACGCGCGGTTCAGGTTTCCCGGAAGCCCGCCGCCGGTGATGTGCGCCATGCCCCCAATCGGCTTCTTCACCCGGTACGCCCGAAGCAACGACACGATCGGCTTGGCGTAAACCCGTGTCGGCTCGAGCAGCACCTCGCCCAGCGTACGCTCCGTCTCCAGCTCGGCGTAGCTTGACTCGAGCTTCAGCCGCTTGGCCTTGATGATCTTGCGCACCAGCGAATAGCCGTTGCTGTGCACGCCGCTGCTCGCAAGCCCCAAGACGACGTCGCCCGCTGACACCCGCGCCGGCCCGTCCACCACCCGACTCAGCTCGACCACCCCCACCGCGAACCCCGCCACGTCGAAGTCACCCGGCTTGTACACATCCGGCATCTCCGCCGTCTCCCCGCCCAGCAACGCCGCCCCCGACATCGCGCAGCCGTCGGCGACGCCCTTGACGATCCGCTCCATCGCCTCGGGCACCACCTTGTTCACCGCCACGTAGTCCAGGAACATCAACGGCTCGGCCCCCTGGACGATCAAGTCATTGACGTTCATCGCCACGCAATCGATGCCGATCGTGTCCAGCACGCCCATCTGACGGGCGATCAGCACCTTGGTCCCCACCCCGTCGGTGCACGCCACCAGCACCGGATCGCGGTAATTCCGCTTGAAGAGCGACTGGTTGTAGTCCAGCCGGAGCATCCCCGCGAACGCCCCGTCCCGCCCCAGAACGCGCGGGCCGTAGGTCCGCCGCAGGTGGCCTCGGATCCGCTCGGCGGCCTCGTCGCCGGCCTCGATGTCGACCCCCGCCGACGCGTACGTCAACCCCCCGCCTTCCGACTCAACCTCTTCCATCTCACCAGTCTAAGCCAACCCACCAACGGCCCGCGACCGAGCCAGCACCGCCCCCGTCTGGCCTATCCCCCGACACTTCCCTACGATGTGACCATGGGTTTGCTTCACCACGAGCATCACGAAGGGTCTTCGGCCGACCGCCTCGCCACCGCCGGGCTGCGCGGCACCCGACAGCGCCTGGCCGTCTACGACGCACTCGAAGCCGCCCGAAGCCACCCCACGGCCGATGAACTCCACGCCCTGCTCGTCGAGCAGGAGCCCGATCGTGCCGTCTCCCTGGCCACCGTATACAACACCCTCGAGGCCTTCTGCCGCGTGGGCCTGGCGCAAAAGCTCCCCGGCCGCCACGGATCGACCCGCTACGACATCCCGCGCAACCAGCACCTGCACCTCAAGGATCGGCTGACCGGCGACATCACCGACGTCCCCGACCACCTCTCCCAGGCCATCCTTAGCAGGCTCTCCCCTCAGGCCCTCGCCGAGATCGAGCGCGACCTCGGCTTCCGCATTGAGCGGATCGAGCTCAACCTGGTCGGCCAGGCCGACTGAATAGCCGATACATCGCTTGCCCGTTGACACAGCTCGGCTCCCGGAGCGACCATCGCACCGCGGCCGGCCGTTCTCTCGCGAGGAATTGGCGTCAGGATGAGTGATTCGCCCATCATCTTCACCGTGGTGGTTCCGTCTTTCCAGCGGCCGGAGCGGCTGGCGACCTGCGTCGCCGCGATCGCCCACTTGGACTACCCGCGAGACGCGTTCGAGCTGATCGTGGTCGACGACGGCAGCAACCCGCCGCTCGAGCCCGCCGTGGCGGCCGCGGCGCCGACGGACCTGAACTGGCGCTGCCTCCGCCAGGCCAACCGGGGGCCCGGCGCGGCCCGGAACCTGGGCGTGGCCGAGGCCAGCGGACGGTACATCGCCTTCATCGACGACGACGCCGTCCCCGACCCGGGCTGGCTGAACGCCTTCGAGCGGGCGCTGCGCGAGTCGCCCGAGGCGTTGGTCGGCGGGTCGATCCGCAACGGCCTGCCACGCGGACGATGCTCGACCGCCAGCCAGCAGCTCGTGTCGTTCCTGTACGACTACTTCGACGGCAGCCCCGGTCGGCCACGGTTCTTCTGCAGCAACAACATCGCCGTTCGTCGCGAGACCTTCCAGCGGCTTGGCGGATTCTGCGTCACCGGCCTGGGCGCGACGGCCGAGGACCGCGAGCTCTGCGACCGGTGGCACCACCACGGACTGCCGCTGATCTACGAGCCACAGGCCGGCATCGTGCACTCGCACGCGATGAACCTGCGGCAGTACTGGCGTCAGCACTTCCGGTACGGCCAGGGCGCTCGCTACTTCCACCTGGCCCGCGCCGAACGAGGACAACCCGGGCTGGCGCCCGAGCCGTTGAGCTTCTACTGGCGACTGATGACCTGGCCCTTCCGCGACAACAGCAAACTGAATCCGGTTGGCCAGTCGGCGTTGTTCGCGATCTCGCAGGTCGCCAACGCCGCGGGCTACGCCGCGGAGCGGATCAAGCCCAAGGCCCACGTCGTTGAACTCGACGAACCGCAAGCCGCGGAGGCGCGCCCTTGAGCGAGGTCTCGCCAGCTCAACCCGCGTCCCCCAGCGATGCATTCGCGGGGCTCGTGCTTGTCACCGGGGCGACCGGCGTGGTGGGGGCGAGGCTCGTCTCGCAACTGCAAGATGCCGGCACGCCGGTGCGGGCGGTGGCGAGGTCGCGGCAGGGCGCCGATCGACTGACCGAGGCCGGCGTCGAGGTAGTCGAGGGCGACCTGCGCGACCAAGCCGTGCTCAGCCGGGCGTGCGAGGACTGCGCCGGAGTGATCCACTGCGCGGCGGCGACAGCCCGTCACTCGGCAAGTCGAGACACGTTCTGGACGGTCAACGCCGAGGTGCCGGCTTTGTTATGGCGCGCGGCCGCGCGAGCAGGCGTCGGCCGGATGGTTCACGTCAGCACGACCGGCGTGCACGGCCCGCTGCGACGGTGGCCGGTGGACGCCGACGGCCCGCTGCGCCCCGATTCACTCTACCGACGCAGCAAGCTCCGCGGCGAACGCAAGCTCATCGCCGAGGCTCGCGAAACAACCGACGGCCCGGATGTCGTGATCGCCCGACTCACCAGCGTCATCGGCCCGGGCACGGCCAAGACGTGGCGCTCGCTCTACGACAGCGTCGCGCACAGCGGCGTCACCCTCGTGGGACGAGGCGACCACCCCATCCACCTGATCGACATCGACGACACGGTCGTGGGCCTGGCCCGATGCCTGACGCAACCCGCGGCGGCAGGGCAGACGCTCATGCTCGGCGGCCGCGAGCCGATCCGGCTGATCGACCTCATGGGCGTCGTGGCCGAGGTCGCGGGCGCGCCGCTGCGCGTGCGTCGTCGGGTGCCGAGCTGGCCCACGGCCGCGATCGGCCGGCTGTCCATCCGGGCGCTGTCGCGCCTCGGACACGAGCCGGCGGCGCTGCACTCGCTGGCGTTTCTCACCAGCGCCCGTGCCTATCGCACCGATCGGACCTGGTCGCTGCTCGGCTACACCCCCCGCTTCGACGCGGCGCAATCCGTGGCGAGGACCTTCCCCAACACGGCTCGCAGGGCCTCGAACGATCTCACGCCGGATCGCCGGCCCGCCGATGAACCCGAGGGAGCCATCGCGTGAGCCTCAACGACCTCGCCACACCCGAGCACGCGCCCACGACCAACACGGGGCCAGGCGACCCAGCCGTATCCGACGCGCCGCAGCTCACGGTCGTGCTCGTGGTCGGGGCCGAGTACCGGGTCGCCGCGCGGGCCGTCGCTCACTGGGCCCGTCAGACCATCGCGGATCGGATCGAGCTTCTGCTGATGGCCGCGCACCCCGAAGCGGTGATGCGCGACCTGCCCGACGACTTGCCCGATCGGCTGCACACCGTGCGTGTCGTGCCGATCGGCGACGAGCGAAGGGTCGGCAGGATCCGGGCCGAGGGCATCCGGCAGGCCGCCGCGCCGTATGTTGCGATGTCGGAGGATCACTGCTTCCCGGCCGCGGACGTGGCCGAGCGTTTCGTCACGCAGCACGCCGAGGGGGCCGACGTCGTGGGGCCGGGCATGGACAACGCCAACCCCGCCACGCCGGTGAGCTGGGCGGCGCACCTCATCGCTTACGAACCGTGGGCCGGGCGAGGCGAGGCGAGCGAGATGACCTTCCTTGCCGGGCACAACGCCAGCTACCGCAAGGCCGTGGCGACCTCGGTCGGCGACGAGCTCAACGACCTGATGAGCAGCGAGGTGGTGCTGCACTGGCGGCTGGCGGCCGAGGGCAAGCGTATCGTGTTCGAGCCGGCCGCCCGCTGCCGCCACGTCAACCAGACGGGCGTGCCCCTTCTGGCCAAGGCGATGTACGAGCACTCGCGCAACTTCGGTTGGCTGCGCGGGCGGTCGCTGTCGCCGATCAAGCGTTGGCTTTACGTCGCGGCCGGCCCGATGATCGCGGCGCTGCGCTTCAAGCGAAGCCTGCGCCAGACCGCCGAGCACCTGCCCGACAACGTCTCGCGGCCGCGCGTGCTCATGGCGCTCGCGCCGGTGTACCTGGCCAGCGCCGCGGGCGAGGCGGCCGGTTTGGCGCTGGGGCCCGGCGAGGCCCCGATGGCCGACTGGAACGTCGAGCTCGATCGCTCGCGCTTCATCGAGCCCGCGGACAACACCCTGATTGACCCCGCCACCCCCGCGCGCGACAGCGATCCGCCGGCCCCGGTCGCGCGCCTCGACGAGCCCGTCCGCGTCGGCGTCATCGGCTGCGGCGGCCTCACCCGCGACGTGCACCTCCCCCTACTCAACCGCCACCCGCACGCCGAGATCGTGGCGCTCGCCGACCTCTCCGACGACGCCCGCGCCCAGGCCGCCCGCCTCGCGCCTCAAGCCAAGACGTACGCCGACCCGGCCGCCCTGCTCGCCGACCCGCGTGTCGAGGCCGTCATCATCGCGACCCCCACCGCCACGCACGCCGGGCTCGCCGTCGAAGCCTTCGCCGCGGGCAAGCACGTCTACCTCGAAAAGCCCATCGCCGCCGACCCCGCCGACGGCCAACGCGTCCTCGACGCCTGGCAAGCCGCGGGCACCATCGGCATGGTCGGGTTCAACTACCGATGCCGACCGGCGTACCGGGCCGCCCGCGAGCTGATCGGGCGCGGTGAGATCGGCCGCATCACCCTGCTCCGCTCGACGTTCACCCGCGCCGCCGGGCAGACCGACGGCTGGCGACGCGACATCATCGGCGGCGGCCCGCTGCTCGACTTCGCCTCCCACGAGGTCGACCTCGCCGCCTTCCTCCTCGCCGAGCCGCTCCTCGACGCCTCCGCCTCCGTCTGGTCCGCGGCCTTCCCCGACGACTCGGCCAGCCTCACCGCCACTACGCCCTCCGGCACCCGCGTCGAGTGCTTCGTCAGCTTCTCGGCGACCGATGACGCCCGGCTCGAGGTCATCGGCCAGCGCGGACGCATCACGATCGACCGCTACGGGGCGCTCGGCCTGGAGCGAGCCCGCGCCTCGGCCCAGGGCCCCGCTCAACGGACGCTCCAGCAACTCGCCCAGTGGCGTCGCCTGCCCGCCCTGCTCCGCCGACGCCAAGCCCCGTGGTCCGAGCCCTCGTTCGGCCTCTGCCTCGGCCGATTCCTCGACGCCGTCCGCGCCGGCTCACCCGCCCGGCCCGATCTCGCCGATGGTCTGGCCAGCCTGCGCGTCATCGACGACGCTCGCCGAGCCGCCACCACGCCCGACAGCCACCCCGCACCCTCCGCGAACCCCGCCGTGCCGTCGCCCACCCCGACCTAGCCACCCCGTCAGCGATGCCCGAACCCGCCCTCGCCGCCGTCCTCGTCACGCCCGACCGCCCGAGCAACATGGCTCGGACGCTCGCCGCCCTGCGGGCGCAGACCGCGCGTGATCTCCTCCAGCTCGTCCTCGTCGGCCCCTCCCACGACGCCACAGATGTCCCCGCGAACGAACTCATCGGCTTCGCCGACGTCGTCCGCGTCGTCAACCCCGTCGAGCGCATGGGCAGCGCTCAGGCGGCCGGCACGCAAGCCGCGACCGCCCCGCTCGTGATGTTCACCGAGGATCACTGCTACCCCGAGCCCGAGCACGCCCAGGCGATGATCGACCTCTTTGCCCAGCACAACTGCGCGGCCGTCGGCCCGACCGTCGTGAACGGCAACCCCGCCTCGCTCGTCAGCCGCGTGCAGTACCTCATCGAGTACGCCTCCTACGGCGAGCTCGGCCCCAAAGGACCCGCCCGCCAGATCCCCGGCCACAACTCGACGTACCGGCGCGACGCCCTGCTCCACTACGGCGACGAACTCCACCAGTGGCTCGAGGTCGAAACGCTCATGCACTGGGACATGAACGACCGCGGCCTGGTCACGCTCAACGGCTCGGCACCCCGCAGCCGGCACTGGAACTGCTCGCGACTCGGCCCGCTGCTCTACTTCGCCTGGGTCTTCCCCCGTGTCTTCGCCGCCTCCCGCGCCCGGCAAGGCGGCACGATCGATCGTCTGAAACTCGGTCTGCTCTGGCCGCTGATCGCGCCGATTCGGTTCCGCCGGCTGTTCCCTTACGCCGTCAAGCTGCACGGCCTGCCCCCGGCCCTTGCCGTCAGCCCGATGCTGTTCCTCACGCTCTTCGTCTCCGCCGCGAGCGAAGGCGCCGGCTACCTCGCCGGAGAAGGCAAACATGGCCCGCGCGCGACCGACCTCGAGTTCCACCGCGATCGATTCTTCCGCCGCGGCGAGACATACGACAGCGTCCCGAAGGCCGCGCCATCCGCCGACGCAGAGGCACGCACGCCCGACGCCGCGAAGGCCGCCGGCTGATGGCCGCAGATGCCTCGTCTGCGCCCGCGGATGCCTCGGCCCGACAACTCGGCTCCACCGCCGCCCGCGGCTCGGTCTGGCTCATGCTCAGCCAGGCCCCGATGCTCCCCCTGGGCGCCGGGCTGATCCTCTTTCTCACGCGTGCCCTCGGGCCCGAGGAGTACGGCCGATACGCGATGGTGATGACCATCCTCATGTGGGCCGACTGGGGCGGCTCGGCGCTGCTCAGCCGAGCCACCAACAAACGCGTCGCCCAGGCCGAGGACAAGATCGCCGCCGCCGCCGCGATGCTCCGACTCTCGCTGGCGATCGGCGTCGCGGGCGCCGTCGCCCTCCTGGCCGTCGCCGGCCCGCTGGCCCGCCTGTTCGGCGACGAGCAGCTCGCGCCGCTCTTCCGGCTCGCCGCCATCGACCTGCCGCTGTTCATCACCGCCCGCACGTACCTGTCGGTGCACAGCGGGGCCAACGCCTTCGGCAAGCGAGCCGTCACCGAGGCCGTGTTCTGGCCCATCCGCCTGCTCGCCGCCGTGTTGCTGGTCTGGGGCGAGCTCGGCGTGCCCGGAGCCATCCTCGCGACCGTCGCCGCCTCGGCCTGCGAACTGGCCGTCGGGGCCTGCCTCTTCCCGCTCAACTGGTTCGCCCGCGGAGCCAACGCCTACATCTCTCGCGAGTGGGTCTTCAACGACCTGCTGCCCTTGTTCGGCTCGGCGATGGCGCTGCGGATCACCGAGGGCTACGACCTGCTGTGCGTGCGGGTCTTTGTCGAGGACGACGCGACAGTCGGCGCATATGCCGTGGCGATGAACGTCGGCGTGATCTTCGCGCTGGCGGGCGGGGCGCTCTTCTTCCCCTTGATGACCCTCACCACCCAGCTCCGGCGGCTCGGCCACGACGACCAACTCCGTCGCGTCGCGCGGCTCACCGCGCTGGGCACGCTCTGGCTCGTACCCCCCACCGCCGCCGCGATGATGGCGAGCGAGCCGCTGACGCGACTGGTGTTCGGCGAACCGTACGCGCTGACCGGCCGGCTGCTGGCCGTGCTGGTGTGGGCGGGGTGGGCCCGCGTGGCGGTCTCGCTGGGCGGCTCGATCCTGGCCGGGGCGACCGAGTCGCGCTGGGCCTGGTGGAGCGCCGCCGCGGCGCTGCCTCTGACCCTCGGCCTGACCCCTGTCCTGGCCAGCGGCGGGGGCGTCTGGGGCGCCGCGATCGGCAGCCTGATCGGTCTCGTGCCGGCGGTGCTCGTCTCGGCGTGGCTCATGCACCGCCTGCTCAGGGTGAGAATCACCGCGCCCCAGCTCGGTTGGATCGGGACCGCGAGCGTCCTGACGCTCATCGCCGGGTGGTTGATGCCGGCGTCGGGCGGGGTCGCGGCGGCCTACGTGCTCGTCGTCTCGACGGTCAGCGTGCTGCTGGCGTGGCGTACCGGCGGCCTGGGCGAGGCGATCGCCCTGATGCGCCGATGAGAGATTCACGGAAAAGCACTTGCCGACGACACCCGGTGATTTACCCTTTAGCGGGAGAAACCAATGGCAGGCAACGAGAACGCACCCGCACTGACCGTCTATTCGGTGGGCGTCGAATCCGCGGGCGACTGCTACGCCGTCGTCCAGGAACTGCTCGGGCAGACGATCCGCGATCGTATTGAGATCATCATCGTCGCGCCCACGGCCGAGGGACTGGACCCGGCCCAGTGCGAGCCGTTCGCGGCCTACCGAGTCATCGAGTTGGCCGAGATGCCGATGCTGGGCTCGGCCATGGCCGAGGCGATCCGAGCCGCCGCCGCGCCGCTGGTCGTCTACGCCGAGGAACACACCGGGCTGAGCGAAGACTGGGCCGAGCGCGTCCTCGAGGCGCACGCCAAGGGATACCAGGCCGTCGGCTTCGCGATGGAGAACGCCAACCCCGGCTCGCTGTACAGCTGGGCCCACCTGCTCGGTCAGTTCGGCGATCTGGTCGCGCCGGCCGTGTCGGGCGAGAAGCCTTTCCTCGCCGGGCACCACGTCTCGTACACCCGCGAGCTTCTGCTGGGCTACGGGGACCTGGTGGACCGCGTCATGGAAGACGAGTCCGCGTTGTTCCTGGACCTGCGCCGACGCGGCATCGCGATGTACCTCCAGGCCGACGCCGTCTCGCAGCACGTCAACGTTTCCACGCTCCGCGGGCTGGTCGACCTGGAGATGTGCGGCCAACGCAGCTTCGCCACCACCCGCGCCCGCGTCGGCCGATTCCCGCTGTGGAAGCGGCTGGCCTTTGCCGCGTCGATGCCGCTCGTCCCGTTCCTCCGCCTCGTCCGCGTCTGGCCCGATATCCGGCGCGTCCCCGGAGCTCGGCAGCGGATGCCGCAGCTGCTGGTCCCGATGTTCTTCATGTTCTGCGTCGGGGCGATCGGCGAAGCGCTGGGCTACCTCTTCGGCCCTGGCAACTCGGCGACCCACCGCCTCTCGGCCGAGTTGGAACGCGAGCTGTTCACCGGCCACGCCGGCGGCGCCTGGACCAAGCCGCGTGCCGAAACCGCATCGCTCGCACCGACATCGGCGACCGATACCCCCGAGACCGCCCCCCCTCCCCAGGCCCACCAGCCCGAACCCGCCACGCCCGTCGCCAGCGGCGCGTCGCCTCGCTGAACAGGCATCGCTTTCATTTGGCGCCGGCAGATCGCCGATAAGCCTTGAGCCCGCCGCGACCGCGGTGTTACGCTTCGCAAAGGCCGTGACAGCAAAGCCCCAGCGCTGGCACGCCGGGGCAGGGTGCCAGACGAGAGCGAAGCAGAGGAGCTCCAGCACGCATGCGTTCCGTTCCGTCACCCAACTCCGCACCCGTCCCCGGACCCGGCCGACGCCTGGCCGTGATCGGCGCCGGCCCGGCCGGGCTCACCGCGGCCTATCAGTGGGCCAAGGGCGGCGGCGACGTCGTCGTCCTCGAGATGTCCGACCTCGTCGGCGGCATCTCCCGCACCGAGTCGGCCAACGGCTATCGCTTCGACATCGGCGGGCACCGCTTCTTCACCAAGGTCACCGAGGTCGAGGCGCTCTGGCACGAGATCCTCGGCGACGAGTTCATCAAGGTCCCCCGGCTCTCCCGCATCTACTACCGCGGCCGCTATTACGACTACCCCCTCAAGCTCGCCAACGCGATGCGCAACCTCGGCGCCTACGAGTCGGTCCGCATCCTGCTCAGCTACGTCAAGTGGCAGGTCTGGCCCAGCAAAGAAGAAGAGAGCTTCGAGCAGTGGGTGCAGAACCGCTTCGGCGGACGGCTCTACTGGCACTTCTTCCGCACCTACACCGAGAAGGTCTGGGGCATCCCCTGCACCGAGATCCGCGCCGACTGGGCGGCCCAGCGCATCAAGAGCCTCTCGCTCAGCAAGGCCGTCATGAACGCCCTGCTCAAGAGCAAGTCGCACGGCACCTCGACCCTCATCAATGAGTTCGACTACCCCCGCCTGGGCCCCGGCCAGATGTGGGAGGCCTGCCGCGACAAGATCGTCGCGATGGGCGGCGAGGTCCGCATGCACAGCCGAGTGATCGAGGTCCGCCACGACGGCGCGGGCAAGCTCCAGAGCCTGCTGGTCGAGTCCGGTGACGGCGAGCAGTACACCCTCGAAGCCGACGCCTTCATCAACACCATGCCGATCGGCGAGCTCACCCGACGCATGACGCCCGAGGCCCCGCCCGAGGCGCTGCAGGCCGCCGGCGGACTCAAGTACCGCGACTTCCTCATCGTCGCCCTGCAGATCGAAGGCCGCGACCCCTTCCCGGACAACTGGATCTACATCCACAGCCCCGAGGTCAAGGTCGGCCGCATCCAGAACTTCCGAAGCTGGTCCCGAGCCATGGTCCCACGCGACGACGCCTCCAGCCTCGGCCTCGAGTACTTCTGCCACAAGGGCGACGGCCTGTGGCAGTCCGACGACGCCGACCTCATCGACCTCGCCCGTCGCGAGCTCGAACAGCTCAAGCTCTTCGACGCGTCGAGCCGCGTCGTCGATGGCGTCGTCATCCGTCAGCCCAAGGCCTACCCGGTCTACGACACCGAGTACCGCGGGCACCTCGGCGTCCTCCGCGACTACTACGAGCGCTTCACCAACTTCTACACCGTCGGCCGCAACGGCATGCACCGCTACAACAACCAGGACCACTCGATGCTGTCGGCCATGCTCGCGATCCAGAACCTCCAGCACGGCGCCGACCACGACGTCTGGGACGTCAACGTCGAACGCAGCTACCACGAGGACTTCCAGCGCGGCGAACGCGGTAACGGCAGCACCAACAACACCAACGGCTCAACGTCGACCAACGCTCAGACCCCGCCCGCCGCATCGCCCGACTCGGTCGGGGCGCGAACCGAGTGACCCCGATGAGCCGGCTGCGCGTCAGCGTCATCGTCCCGATGCACAACGCGGCCGCGACCCTCGACCGCTGCCTGGCGGCCCTCGCCGCCTCGGCCCGTCAGCCCGATGAACTCCTCGTCGTCGACGACGCCTCCACGGACGCGTCCCGTCACATCGCCCAGGCCGCCGGCGCAACCCCGCTCCACCTCGAACCAACCCCCCGCGGCCCCGCCTTCGCCCGCAACGCCGCCGCGGCCAAGGCGATCGGCGACGTCCTCGTGTTCGTCGACAGCGACGTGATCGTCCACCCCGACACGATCGATCGCCTCGTCGCCCCGCTGGAACAAGACCCAGACCTCGTCGCCACCTTCGGCAGCTACGACGACGCCCCTCCAGCCCCGGGCATCGCTTCTCAGTACGCCAACCTCCGCCATCACTTCGTCCACCAGCAAGGCGCCGGCAACGCAACCACCTTCTGGGCGGGCTGCGGGGCCGTGCGCAAGCGTGCCTACGACGCGGTCGGCGGGTTCGACACAAACTACGACAGGCCGGCGATCGAAGACGTCGAGCTGGGCCTCCGCCTGACCCAGGCGGGCGGGCGCATCCTGCTCGTGCCCGAGGCCCTGGCGACCCACCTCAAGGCCTGGTCGCTACCGAACCTCTGGCGGACCGATATCTCCCGCCGCGCCCTGCCGTGGGCCCGGCTCATGGCGTCGGGCGACGCGCCGCGGACGGGGCTGAACACCGCGCGGTCCGCCAAGGCCTCGGCCCTCGCGATGGCGTGGGCCGTGCTGGCGAGCCTGCTGGGTGTCGTCGGCATCGGCATGTCGGTGGCCGGCTCGTGGGCCGATCGAACGGCGCCGATCAGCGTGCTACTGCTGCTCTCGGCGTTGCTCGCTGCGGGCGTGTGGCTGGCGTTGAACGCGCGGTTCCTGGCCCTGCTCTACCGTCGCGGCGGCGGCGCCCTGGCGTTGGGCGGCGGCGTGCTGCACGCCATCTATTACCTGTACGGCTCGGCCGCGGTGGCCTGGATCGGCGTCGTCGCGCGATGGTCGGGGCAGAGCCTGGCCGACTCGATCGCCCGCACCGCCTGCCTGTTCGCCCTGGCCGCCTGCGGCGCGATCGCGATCGGCTACGCCGCGTTTGCGCTCACCGACGCGCAGCACTGGGTGAGCGTGGCGGCGACGCTCGAGGGCCGAGGATCGCCCGCGCTCTTCACGGAAGCCGACGTGATCGCGATGCAACGCCGAGCATCCGCGGCCGCGGCGATCAACCTGGCCACCGCCATCGGGATCGCGACGCTCGGCTCGAGTTGGCTGGCGGGCGCGTTACGCGGCGCCTGGCGAACGGCCAGGCAAACACGCCGGCTCCCTGCGCCGCACATCGCACTCGTGTTGATTGCCTGCCTCGCTCTCGCGGCGATGTGGCTTGCGTACGCCGGCCAACCGATGCGAACCGACGAGGCGGCGTCGGCCGCGCGCTACGCCGACCGCTCTCCACTCGTCGCCATCGCCTATTACCACGACACAAACAACCACATGGCGCACTCGCTCATGCTGTCGCTGGCCGGCGCCACCCTGGGCGACTCCGAGCGAGCGATGCGGCTGCCGGCCCTGATCGGCGCGCTGCTCACGATCCCGCTGATGTACGCCGCCGCCCAGCGGATGGGCGGGGCAACGGCGGGCGTGCTGGCCGTCGCCGCGATGGCGGGCAGCGGCTACGCCCTCGATGTCGCGACCAACGCCCGGGGGTACCCGTTCGTCATCGCCGGCATGCTCGCCGGCATCGCCCTGCTGCCCGACGCGCTCCGTCGACGTCACGCGTGGCTGGGGCTCGTGGTCGTCAGCGCGCTAGGGGCCTGGGCCGTGCCGGTGATGCTCTACCCGGTGAGCATCCTCTGGGCTTGGTTGCTGATCACCGTGCTCACCAAGCCGAGACAGCGAGCGCTGCGTCGGCTCGCTTCGTTAGTCGGCCTCGTCCTCGCCACCGGGTTGTACGTGCTGCTGCTCTACCTGCCGGTGATCGTCACGGCCAACCCGCAGGAGCAAGCCGTCGTCCAGATCATCATGACCGACGAGGCCCCCACCACCGCGCAGATGATCGATTGGAGCTGGGGTAACGTGCGCCTCGCCTGGCATCTGTGGACGGCCACTTGGCCCGACGCGGTCGCCCTCGGCTCGCTCGTGCTCTGTGTCATCGGCTGGGGCCTTGCGTTGATCCGCCCGGGACGAGCGCGACGCCTTGCGCTGGCGGCGGTCTGCGGACCGCTCGCGATCTGGCTGGCCACGCGCCTCACCCCGCCGCCGTGGTGGACGCTCGGCTGGCTGTTCCCGCTCTACCTGCTGTTCGCATGCCTGCCCATCGCGCGCGGATGGCAAGCCCTGATCCGCCGACAACCGGCCCGCCTCAGCCCATCCCGGCTCGCCCCAGGCGTGGCCCTGCTCGTTCTGCTGCTCGGCCTGGCCGCCACCCTCGCCAGCCCGTATCCGCGCGGGCTCCCCGCCTACAGCGGGCACCCGGGAGCTCCTCTGGTCGCGGCCCATCTCGCCGAACACGCCAGCCCCAACGACACCATCTACAGCGAACGGCCCGTCAGCGCATTGACCTACTACCTGCAACGCATCGGCGCCAGCGATCTCCGTCTCGCCGATCGGCGTGAGCTGCCCGGACACGGCTCCGAACGCGTTATCGTCGTCCTCTCCGCCGAGCGTGGCGTCGACCACGCCCCCTTCACCTGGACCCCCGAGACCGCGCCGGGATGGCGAGAAACCTCCCGAACCGATCTGGACGACTCCATCGTTCTCACGTATCGCCGCCAGGCAAGCAACCGTTAGCCCCCTCCCTGTGCCCCGCTAGAGGCCTCACGAACCGACGACCAACAGCCGCAGGCCGGGCCGCGACGCTCTCAGACAGAACGGACCGGTCCCCGCCCTGATCACGCCCCGACACCCGCGCGACAACCGGATCGATCGGCCGTCCCCAATCATCTCACCGTCACCCTGAATCGCGAGAAACACCTCGAAGCCTCGGGGTCGATAGATCATCTCACGATCGATCTCGAGCCCTTCGACGCGGAAGCGATCCGTCAGCCGCTCATCGATGAGCGACCACCGCCTAGAGTCGGAACCACCAACCTCTCTCGGCTCCGGGCGACCAAAGCACTCGCGGCGGACCCGCTCGACGGACCTGGCTTCGAAGTCGATCATGTCCAACGCCAGATCGACGCCGCGCCCCATAAACCGCGCCGACTCCGGCAGCACATACCCACCGCGCTCAAACTCCAGGCGCACCGCCAGGTCACTCGGCTCCATCACCTCGAGCATCAACACGCCCGGACCGATCGCGTGAGGCAGGCCGCCGGGCACGAAGAACACGTCGCCCGGTCGGACCGCGATCCGCTCGAAGGGAGCCAGAATGGCGTCGATATCCTGCTCGAGGATCGCCCGTCGATAGGCGTCGCGCGTCGGCGGTCGCTGAAAACCGATGTAAACGAAAGGCTCGCTCACTTCAGGCCGCGTCTCAAGGATGACGTACCCCTCAGCCTTGCCGTGATCTGCGTTGAGATGCCGCTGAGCGAACGCACGTGTTGGGTGAGCCTGAACGTGCAGGCGGATCGACGAGTCGAGCAGCTTTGCCAGGAAAGGAGCCTCGGCGTGCTGCGTCAGATCATCGCGGCCGAAGAAAGCGACTGGGTCCCGATCGATCAGGTCCTTCAGAAACATCTCGCGCCCTCCCACCGACACCCTCGACAGGCCCTCATCGGCAAGGTGCTCGAGGCCGACGTTGTTCGCTCGCACCACGGACCCGATCCAGTCCTCAGGAAAGTGAGAGTCACTCGGCTCGCCACGCCCTTCCCATCGATCGAGGGTCCGCCCGCCCAGGTAGGTCCGCCAAACCCGGTTTGCGGAGAGCTCCAACACGGCCGGGAGGCCGCCACTCACGACGCGGCACCCTCGTGGAGACTCAGCCGAACGGTGACGAGTTCGAACGGCATCAACGCGATCTCGACACGGCCGCGCTCATCGATCGGCAGTTCACCGAAACCGGTCTCGTTGAGGTCGCCGAGCTGAGCGGCCTTCAAGCGGCCGCCGTCCACTTCAATCCACACGGTGCCGCGCGCCCCGATCGTGTCGCAACCCCGGAGAATCAATCCGTCGCCGTCCTCGGCCCACTTGAAGCATTGCGTCAGGAACCGCGTCGACGCCGATCCGTCCGCGTCGACCACGCGAACACGAGCCCGATCTTTGACAAAACCCGACGCGATCGGCAATGGCGGACGCGCAAAATTGCCGTAGACCCAGGGCGTTCGGGCCTCCTGCCAAGTCCCGCTGTGAGGGCACAGCGCCAGCGAGACGGCGTAACGACCGGTCTCGCCACGCGGATCCGGAGCGATTGGTGACCGCATCAGCGTCACGCCCATCTGGCTGCCGTGGCAAGAGAAGCCGTACCTGTCGCGTGCCATCAGCGTGAGCCCTTCGCCCGACTCGCTCAGGTCTACCCAACCCTGCGCCGGCACCTCGAAACGCGCGGCGTCCGCGAGCAGGTCTCGGTGAGTCGGCCGCGTGACGACCGCGACCTGGCTCGCGTACGTCGCCGTATCGCTCACGATCGCTGCATCCGCCACACCACGTAGCACGCATTGCCGCTCACGCCAGTCGAGATCGAGATCGATGTGGATCAGCGGCAGTCCATTCAATAGCGTGACCACCTGCCGAACCCGCGACGCGCCGATTGAGCCCTCACACACGCAACGCACGCCACCGGTCGACCGCTCGTAGCGCACGTCGACCCCCGCGAGCCCGTGGGCGATCGGCTTCAGCTCGTGCATCCGCTCGAGCAACCACGCGTCCTTCCCCCGGACGTGCGGTCGATCCTCGAACAGCGCAAGCTCAAAGCCGCGATCGGCGAGCCAATCGCGACCGGACGCGCGATCAATGATCGACGCCAGCGCCCCGGTAGACTCATCAATCTGAACCACCCATCGATCGTTTCGCAGCGTATCGCTCGACACCTCCCACCGCAGCGGCGACGACGAAGCCTCGCCGACGGCAAACGGCGCCATGCGATCGATCACGTACTCCTCATCTCCGTCGAATGCTCGCCCCTCGAACGCCCAGCCGTTCGCGTTGAACCACACCAACTCAACGGATGGGCCCTGGCCGGATGCCTCGGCCAACAGCTCCAACCGCAGCTTCTCGAGACGCTCGGCCTCGTCTCGATTGGCCGGCTCGATCGAGGTGCCGGGCAGGACATCGTGGAACTGAGCGAAGAGCAGCGTCTCCCACTGAGCCGAGCGATCGACGCGCTTCAGCCCGATCGCGTCGCGAGCCTCTGCCGCGAGCAGCAGTCTTTCGTTGGTTGCGTTGAGCGTCTTGATCGCGGCCTGCGACGAGTACGTTCCGCGGTGGTGCTCCAGATAGAGCTCGTCGTGCCAGGTCGGCAGGTCATCGACATCGACGCGATCAATCAATTCATCGATAAAATCCGACGGCGTCCCCGGCTCGACCCGCATGAACCCCGTCGCTCCGCGACGCAGCAGGTCCAGCCGACGCAGCATCGCTTCCCGCGGCCCGCCGCCCCCATCGCCGTAGCCGTATGGCATCAGCAGCGTCTGATTCGCCTCCTTCTGCTGGTAGTGCCGCCACGTCTGGTCGATCTCATCGACGGCCGCCTCCGTGTTGTAAGTGTGGATCCGGCGGTTGCTGCCCGGCGTCGTAAGAAAGTGCACCAGGACACTGCTGCCGTCGGCCCCGAACCACCGGAACGTGTCGTACGGGAAGCGGGTGTGGTCGTTCCAACTGATCTTGGACGTGATCAAGACCTCGATCCCGGCCTTGCTCATCAGCTGCGGCAGCGCCCTCGAGAAGCCGAAACAATCAGGCATCCACACGACGCGCGAAGGCGTCGGAACCAACTCGGCAAAGCGCCTTCGGCCGTGGGTGAGCTGGCGGATCAGCGACTCCAGCCCGGTGGCGTGCGTGTCCGGCTCGACGTACACCGTGCCGTCGGCGACGAACGTCCCGTCGCTCAACTTGGCTCGCACCCGCTCGGACAGCTCGGGCGCATCCTGCCGGATCCAGTCGTACAGCGGGACCTGGCCCTGCTGGAACTTCGCCCACGGGAATCGGTCCGACAGCGCGAGCTGCGCCGCGAACGTGCGTGCCGACTTGCGCCGCGTCTTGGTCCGAGACCACAGCCAGGCGAGATCGATGTGCGCGTGCCCGCAGGCAAGCAGCCGCTTCGGCGGGACGTGCTCGCCGTTGAACACACGACCCACCAGGGCCTGTCGGAGAGTCGACGCCGACGAACGCACGGTCGCGGAATCGTGCACCGCTAGCTGCCGCGCGGCGTCAAGCAACGCACGCCGAATCGCGCCCCGACACGGGTTGGCCTCATCCAACGCGCGGTACACCGCCGAGGCCGTGTCGATGGCGACCGCCAGGTCGAACGTGGGCTCGTGAATCAACAGAACGTCCAGCCGTTCGAGACGCGACACCTCGGCCGACCGCATCGCCCCGGCCCCTTCGTCGCGCTCGACGTGCAGTTGAATCTTGCGTGACCCGCCCGCCAGCCTCGGAACCCACACCGGCTGGCCGTCATCCCACATCGCGGTGCCGATGCCCGTGACCGGGTCGCCGTCGATCAGCAGCATCGACTCGCTGTGCCGGCCACACCGGAAGTGCACCGCCGGGCACGTCTCTGGCACCGCCGAAAGCGACACCTCGGCCTCGATCAAGGTGAACGGCTGATCTAGTGACACGCCCACGCCCATCTCGAACGACGCGCCGATCGGCCGAGGCCTCAGCGATCCATCGCAAGCGACCGCGCGGGCCGGCAGCAGGTCTTCACGGTGAACCACCGCGATGTCGTGCAGATCGACCACTCGCTCACGCAGGTACGCCAACAGCATGAGCGGGTCGGCGTCGCGTCGAAGGGGCGTCGGACTCATCGGACAGGCTCGGTGCTTCTCGGCGTCACGGAGTCTGCGTCGCCGGCGTGTCCATGTAGTCGGCCGTGCGGGCGTTCTCCAGCAGGTACCGCATCTGTTCGAGCACCTCGGCGTACGACGGGTCCTGCGACAGATCGACGGTCTCGTCCGGGTCGTCGGCCGAGAAGAGCACGTCGTGACCCTCGTAGTACTGGATGTACGCGTAGTCCGGCGTGCGGATCGATCGGACACGGGCACGGGACTCGCCCTCGGTGTGCCCGAACACGGTGTAGGCGATGCCGTCGGTCAACGCGTCGGGGTTCTCCAGTACGGGCACGAGGCTGTCGCCTTCCAGCTCGTGCGGCGGCTCAAGGCCAGCCAGCTCCATCATCGTCGGGTACATGTCGACCAGCTCGACGGGCGTATCCGACTGCGCGGGCTTCACGCCCGGGGCAACGATGATGAAGGGGATCCGCGCCGTCGATTCCCATTGGTTGAACTTCGACCACTGGTCGTGCTCACCGAGCGAGAAGCCGTGGTCGGAGAAGAAGATCACCGCGGTGTTGCCCCACAGCCCTTCTTCGTCCATGGCCCTCATGATCTTGCCGACCTGCTCGTCCATGAAGCTGGTCCCCGCGGCGTACATGCTGATGACCATGCGCTCCTCGTCGTCGTCGAGGATGGGGATCTGCCGCTGCCCCTCGAGCGGGCCGCGAGTGTTCGGTGGCGACAGGATGCCGTGCGGCATGAGCGGCATGTCATCGGGCGGGTGTGCGTCGAAAAACCGCTTCGGGGCGATCCAGTCGGCGTGCGGCTTGTGAAAGCCGGCCTGCAAGAAGAACGGCTCGTCGCCGCCGGCCTTCTCCTTGATCAGTTCGACGATGCGATCCGCGATCATCCCGTCGCCGAACCGATCGTCCGGCGCGTCCACTGCCTTCCAGCGGAAACGCTTGCCGATCTCGCCGGCGTGGACCACCGATGATTCATCGAAGTTGTCCTGCGGATTCGAAAACTCGTCGACGTCCATCGTGTCCTGGTACTGCTTGTGCTCGACCTTCCCGATGTTGGCGGTGAAGTAACCCGCCTGCTCGAAGGCCTCCGGGAAGAACTTGGCGTCCGCCAGCATCGGGTTCTCACGCGGCGGCATGCGGTTGGTCAGCACGCCGGTCGTCTCGGGGTAAAGCCCCGACAGGAACGACGCGCGCGACGGGTTGCAAATCGTGACATTCGTGTACGCCCGATTGAACTGCACGCCCATGGACGCGAGGCGATCGAGGTTGGGCGTCTGCGTCCAGTCGGCGCCGTAGGCGCCCAGGTTGGCCCGCAGGTCGTCGACACCGATGACGATGACGTTCCTGACCGGGGTCTGGGGCTCGGCGAAGGCGGACGTCGCTATGAACGTCATCAGCAGGACAAAGGTGGCGATGCTGCGATTCATATCGATCTCTCAAGAGACTCATGTGTGATGATGTAGTAGCAATCGCCGCTACCAGCGCTCGCCGTTCTCGCGGCGCCACTCCAGGAACGACACGTCCCGATACTCGGTGGCGACGGGGTGGCGATCCCGATGACGGAGTTCTTGGGCGAGAGGGTCTTCCATGCCCGAACGCCAGCTGCGATACAGCGATTCGAGTTCCGCCGCCGACTCCGGGTCGCCCGCGATCAGGTCGTTCTGCTCGGCCATGTCAACGCTCAGATCGAACAGGCCCGCCTGGCCACGGTTGGTGACGCGCTTGAGGTCGCCCACCCGCACGGCCCAATGCTCTCGATCGTTCTGACTCTGAGACCAGAAGAGCTGATCATGCAGCCGATCCACCTCCCCCCGGGCGGCGGGGAGCAGGTTCTTGCCGTCGATCGGTCGGTCATTCGGCGCCTCGACGCCGGCCACGGCGGCAGCGGTCCCGAAGATGTCCATGCAGGTCACCGGCACCTCGGATTGCGTGCCGGCCTCCAGTTCGTTCGGCCAGACCACGACGAACGGTACGTGAATCCCGCCCTCGTACATGTGCTGCTTGAACGCACGCAACGGGTCGTTGGTTGCGTGGTTGGCGGTCGCGCCGCCGTTATCGCTCAGGAAGAAGATCAGCGTGTTCTCGTACAGCCCCTCCGCCTGGAGCGTGTCGATGATCTCGCCGATGCCTTCGTCCATGATCTCGACCATGGCGAGGTACGTGTCGCGATCTTTGTCGCCCGTGTTGTAGCGCGCGATGTACTCATCCGGAGCCTGCAGCGGCGTGTGCGGGGCGTTATACCCCACGTACGCGAAGAACGGCCGCCCCTTGTTCTGCTTGATGAAGTCGATCGCCTCTTCGGTGATGCGACGGGTGAGGTAGCCCTCGTCGTCGATCACTTCGTGACCACGACGGATGGCGTGGTGCACCGACTCACCCGGCGCGGGCGCGGCGAGGTCGAAGTAGTCATGCCCGCCGTGGCCCAGGAAGCCGTAGAAGGTGTCGAAGCCTTTCTCGACCGGGTTGTCTTCGGGCGCATAGCCGAGGTGCCACTTGCCGAAAACGCCCGATGTGTAGCCGGCGTCGCCGATGACGGCGGGGATCATAATCTCATCCGTCGGGATCCCCGCCCGGGAGTCGGAGGGCGCATAAAAGCCGAAGCGCTGCTGATAGCGGCCAGTCATTAGCGCGGCGCGGGTCGGGGCGCAGTTCGGGGCGGTGACGTAGCCCTGATTCATGATCACGCCGTCGCGTGCCAGCCGATCGATGTTCGGCGTCTTGGCGTGCTCGTCGTGATGCGGGTTGTAGGTCACGTCGCCGTAGCCGAGGTCGTCGGCAAGCAGGATCACAATATTGGGCTGCTCGGCACGCGCCGGCCCTGCCTGAATCGCGACGGCGATCAAAGCGAGAAAAACCAGCGCGCGGGCGGCGGCCATCGAAATCGGGAAGAACGCGATGAAGCGTGGCAATGGAATCCTCCGAGCGGGATCGGCGACCGAAACGAGAGTCAACGCTGGCGAGAGAGACATCAACAGAGTCTGATGAAAACCAGCCAATTTGTCAAATAATTTGTGTTTAATTGAATATAATTTATTGGTTTAATGCTGTTTTTTGATCACGGCAATGCCCTCCTCTTTCTCCCCGTCGCGGCGGCCATCCGATGCGTACTCACAGTCAGTTCACCGCCCAGCGGACACCCTGAACGCGGTCGAGCGCGACCGGCTCCACGACGAGGCGTCCACGGACCGCAACGCAATCCGCAGCCGGGGCCCACGAGAGACATGGCGAGCGGCGATGCCGGCTAGCGTTGAGTCGACGGAACGCGTGGGTCTCGGAATGACTTCACGGCTCGGTACGAGAACGCAAGGCCGTTGGGATAACGGTGCATGGGTTGATGGCCGAGAAGGCTCGCCGAGCCCGAGAGGTCATAGGTCGGTCGATCGGAATCTGCCTGCCGGCTCAGAGCGTACAGCACGTGGAATCCTGACCAAGGGCGCGTGACCGTAGCCAGGAAGAACCGAGTGGCGTCGTCGTAGGCGAGAAACGCGTCTTGGGCCTGCTGACGAACCATCGCGTCGTGGTCATGTCGCGACCTGAGAAACCAGCCGATGCGGACCGCGATCACGTCGATGCCGAAGCGATCGTGATACATCTCGCCGGCGTGCTCGGCCATGATCTTCGTCAGCGCGTACCAATTCCGAGCCCGTTGCTGCCCCAGTGATGGCGCCGCGGGGGAGGCGTCGTGTCTAGCCGTCTGGATCGTGGACGCGAGGATGATCTTTCGGATGCCGGCATCGACCGCTTGCTCCATGACGTGATGCAGCCCGAGGATGTTGGGCTCGAGCAACTCATCGGCGAGTGTCGCGCTGCCCGCGGCGTTGGCGGCGAGGTGGATCACGTGGGTCGCGCCCTCGCAAGCCGAGCGGATCGCGGCCGGGTCAGTCAACGAGCCAATGACGGTCGGGATCCCAGGCTCGCCCTGGCGAACCGGAACACGATCGAACCCGATCGTGTCAATACCGGCGTCGCGGAGCGCGGGACCAACGATACGCCCGACCAGCCCGCTCGCCCCAGTGATCAGAACGCGCGTCGTCGACCGCGCCGGAGCGTGGCGGCCGTCGAGCAGGAACGACGAGCGGCTTGGCGCCGATGACGAGTCGGCCAGCTCACCGTGGCTCGCTTCGTCAAGCATCCGACTGTCTTGACACCCCGCGGCTCATTCCTTGGGTTCCCAATAGAACTCCTCGCCGTTCGTCACCAGCCGCATCTGCTGCCGGGCGACCAGCCCGGGCTCGGCGAAGGTCGAGGGCGCCGCCGCGCGATATTCCGCTTTGACCGAGGCATAGGCAGGTTCATTGGCGACGTTGTGCCACTCATGCGGATCGGCCTGGACGTCGTAAAGTTCCTCGGCGTCGTCGCGGTACTTGATGTATCGGTATTGCGCGTCCATGATGGCGTATTCCTCGGGCACCATTCCCGGCAACAGCACCTTGCGGTCTCGGGCCTGAGACACGTCGCGGAGCATCGGCGCTAGCGAGACGCCGTCGCGCGACTGCGTGTCGTTGAGGTCGCACAGCTCGTCAAAGGTCGGCAGCATGTCGATCAGGCTGACCGTCGCGTCGATCGACTTGCCCTTCTCGATGCCGGGGCCCGCCCACATGAAAGGGACGTTGGACGTCCGCTCCCACAGCTTGTGCTTGCCCCAGTGCTTCTCGCCGCGGTGGTAGCCGTGATCGCTCCACAGCACGATGATCGTGTTGTCGGCGTTGGGCCCGGCTTCGAGCGCATCGAGCACGCGGCCGAGCATGGCGTCGGCGTACGTGATGCTGGCGAGGTATCCGTGGTGTGCGTCTTTCACGGCGCCGAGTTCTTCGAGCCGGCGTTGATGATTCAGTCGACCGTTCTGCTGCCTGCGGATCCGCTCGGGCAGGTCATCGATGTCGTTCTCGAGCATCGGCACATCTTCGATCGCGTCGCGGTCGTACATGTCAAAGTACTTCTGCGGCACGTAGTTCGGAAAGTGTGGCGCGTAGAGACCGACGGCAACAAAGAATGGCCGATCGTGCACGCGACCCACCTGTTCGGCGGCGTAGTTGGCCCAAATCGTATCGGCCATGGCCTCTTCGTTCTCGTTGAGGATCGGGCCCCACTCCATGTAGAGGCCCCCGGTAATCTCCCTGCCGGCATTGAACGGGCTGTACGGAAACGGCTGTGGCAGGATTGGGCTGTCGAACGGCCAGCTCTTGAGTGGATAGGCTTGGAGACGCTGCTCGGGGGTTCTCGTGAAGAACTCCGTCCAGCCACGCAGGTCCACAAACCCTTCTCGATGGTGATACAGCTTGCCCACGCCGTACGTCGCGTAGCCGGCGTTCGCGAAGAGCATCTGAAGCGGGACGATGTCGGGGTTGTGTTGCGGGTAATACTGGATCGTGTAGCAGCCCGTGGTCGGGGCGAACCGGCCGGTGAAGATCGCGGTGCGTGACGGCGCGCAGTAAATCCCGGCGGTGTGGCCGTTCTGGAACGTCACGCCCCTCGCCGCCAGCCGATCCATGTTGGGCGTGATGGCCCGGTCCGAACCCATCGGCCCGATCCAGTCGTTCATATCGTCGACAGCAAAGAATAGAACATTGGGGCGTTGCGGCTCGGCATGGCCGAGGCCCGGCAGAGATACCAGCGTTGCCAAGAGGCACAGAGCCAAAACAGCACAGATTCGATTCGCAAGCTGCATAAGGAAAGGTCCCGTTTGATATAAGGCTCAGTGAGATCGAGTCACGACGCGGGAGGTCAAGCGGGCGCCGTCGAAGCAAACGCATGAACCTCTTGCAGCTTGTCGCTCATCTCTCGCACGGTAGACGCCGCGGACAACGACTCCGCGATGTTGTGATGCTGCTGCGGGTCGTTCTGCATGTCATAGAGCTCGCGCGTGCCCGAGGTCTCCCACTCGGTGTAGCGGTAGCGATCCGTACGGATCGATCGGCCGTTCTTGTGATTTCGCTGCCGAACTGGGTCGCCGATCAGAACGGTGTAGGCGGCCTCGCGGAGCTGGTGCGACGGGTCTTGCATGACCGGGCGAAGGCTCTGGCCGTGCATCGCGTGCGGCTGATCGATGCCGCAGACATCGCAGAGCGTGGGGTAGAGGTCCACCATCTCTACCGGTGAAGTTGATCGGCTGCCGGGGTTGGTCACGCCGGGGACGCGCACGATCAGCGGCACGCGGGCGGACTCTTCGAACAGCGTGGCCTTGCCCCACATGCCGTTCTCGCCGAGCGAGTAGCCGTTGTCACTCGACAGGATGACGATCGTGTTGTCCCACTGGCCGGTGGCCTTGAGGCGATCCACCACGCGGCCGAAGAGGGTGTCGAGGTACGTGACCGAGGCATAGTACGCCTGGGCGATCTGACGAGCCAGGGCGGGATCGTGTCGACCTTCCTCGAATCCAAAACTCTTGAATCGGCCCGACATGGCCGCGCGGGGGCGCGATTCCCAGCCCTGCCAGTACGGATCGAGCACCGGCACGGACTCGACGGGGTACATCTCGAAGAAACGATCCGGCGCCCAGAATGGCACGTGCGTCATGCCGAAGCCCAGCGCCGCGAAGAAGGGGCGATCGGCCTCCTCGTCGATCCAGCCTTCGACGTGCTGGGTCATCTTGCCGAAGTTCTGCTCGTTGTCGGTCATGCCCGACGGACCGTACACCGGCGGGGTCTGCGTGCTGTCGGGCGTGTTGTCCTGGATGTACCGGTCGAGCAACGCGCGCTTGGCGTCGGTGTCGGCGGGCCCGTTCTCTTGCTCGAACTGCCGGGTGAGCTGATAGGCAAAGACATCCTTGGTGTTGAGCTTGGATGGGGCGCCTGGCATCGCGTCCCAACCGGCGTCTCTGGGGTCCGAGTGGGCGTTGAACAGCTTGCCGACGCGACCGGTCCAGTAGCCGTTGTTCTTGAACTGCTCGGGCATCGTCACGATGCCGGGCATCTGCTTCTGGAGCACGTCGCTGTTGTGCAGGTTGCCGGTGGTCTCGCAGTGCAGCCCGGTCATGAACGAGGCCCGCGAGGGACCGCAAACGGGGTACTGGCACTGGCAGTTCTCGAAAGTCATCGACTCGCGGGCAAAGGCGTCGAGGTTGGGCGTGATGGCGTAGTCGTCGCCATAACAACCCATGCGGCAGTTCAGGTCGTCGATGTTGAAGAAGACGACGTTGAGGCGGCGCGAGCCGTCGGCCTGACCGAACGCCATCCGCGGCCACAGCGAGGCCGCGCCGGCGGCCAGCGTGCCGCCCAGGAAGGCGCGCCGCGTGAGCGGGCTGCCTGGAGTGGGGTGTTGGATAGAGCGAGTGGGCATGATGTTCTTAATCAGCAGGAAGCGAGATGGGTCGAATACGGGGCGTAATATGCCCTTATCTGTGTGAAATTTCAATATAATGTATCAGAAATATTGTTATTTATTTTGGTTTATCAAATTGAGACCCCACATTGCGCTCAGGTCGGACGAGCGTCGAGGCCCTCGCGAAGTGGCGGCGGCACGGCGGTCCGGTCGGCCCACGCGCGCCATTGCTCGCGCAATGACGCGACGGTCGCGTGGTGATCCCGCCGCCGCGCGGCGTCCCCGAGCAGGTTGGTCATCTCGTGCGGGTCCGCCTCAAGGTCGTACAGCGCGTCGAGCCCCTCCCCGCTCGGCTCGTTGCGGGTGATGTATTTCCATGGGCCCTGGCGGACCATGTAGTTCGGCTGCGTTGGCCCGTGAAAGTGCCACTCGGTCACGACCGTCGCCTCGGCATCCTCGAAGCCGTCCATCAGGCGACGCCACGACCGCCCGTGGTTCGCGGGGGCCTTCACGTCGAGGTAATCCAGCAGCGTGGCGAACACATCAATGGTTGATACCGGGGCCTCGGCGGTGTGGCTCGCGGGCACTCGGCCGGGGAAGCGAAGCATCATGGGCACCCGGTTCGACTCCTCGTAGAAGACGTTCTTCTCACGCATGCCGTGTGCGCCCAGCATCTCTCCGTGGTCAGAGCAGAAAACAACCATGGTGTTGTCCGTCAATCCCAGCTGATCAAGCCCATCCAGGATCGCCCCGACCCAATGATCGAGCTCGGTGACCGTCCCCAAGTAGTTGCTAACGAAGTACGCCAAGCGCGACGGGTCGCGGTACTGCGACAGCCATCCCCGGCCGTTGCCATCGGCGTAAGGCGAATCGATCATCGGGTCGTCGATCGAAGCCGGGATCGGCACGTCGCCCACCGGGTAGAGGCCGTGGTAAGGCTCGGTCACCAGGTGCGGCGCATGCGGGACGAAGAAGTCGAAGTGAATGGCAAACGGCCCGTCGCCCGCGGCGACACGCTCAAGGGCCCGCACGTACGATCGCCCCTCGTAGGCGGTCCTTGAGTACCTCGGATCGATCTGGATCAGCCCGTGGTTGTCCGGTTGGGTTGGACTTGGCGGGCCCGGGGGGCGACCGACGATGGTCGGCGACGGCGGTTGGCCCCAGCGGCTGTCGATTGGGTCCATCCGATACGGCCTGCCGTACAAGCGATCGACCTGCTCGCCCTCGCGGGGCTCGGCCGCGGGCACGTGCTCGTCGATGTACTCTTGGAACGCCCTCTCAAGCGGCTTGCCGAAGCCGTTGTCCGCACGGGCCAACCCGGCGACGTGCACCGTGTTGTCGTAGACCTCGGCACGATGGATCGGGCAGTGCCACTTGCCGTGATACTCGACGCGGTAGCCGGCGTCGGCCAGCACCTCGTCGTGCGTGCGTTGCGGCATGAGCGATTCGGCGCCCTCGCCGTAAATGCAGTGGTGGTCGAGGACGCCGGTCGCCGCGACGGCGTGCCCGGTGAGCATGGACGATCGACCCGGCCCGCAGACGGCGCACTGCGCGTAGCAGCGGCGCATCCGCGTCCCTTCGGCCGCGAGGCGGTCGATATTCGGCGTCCGGATCATCGAGTGGCCGGCGCAGCCCAGCGTGTCGTGCCGAAGCTGGTCGGCGAGAATGAACACGAGGTTCGGTCGCGAATCGTGAGAGTTGTTGCGCATAGGGCCTCGAGCTACCAAGGAACGGGCTCGCGATCCTTGAAGAAACCGCCGGTCGGGCCGTCGTCGTCCAAGGTGGCGAGCCAAACGGCGGTGTCCGCGCCTTGGCGTACCGTCCGAGGAGCAGCAACGCCACCCATCTCGCCCATGCGGGTGGCAATGTGGCCGGGGCACGTCGCGTTGATCTTCACGCAAGCGTCGGTGACGCGGGCAAAGTTGACGGTCATCGCGTTGAGCGCCGCCTTGGAGACGCTGTACGCCGCGTGGCTCGGCGCCGCACCGGTTGTCATCGACCCCGCCATGGAAGAGACATTGACGACACGACCGCGGCCGCGTTCGACCATGCCGGGGATTAGCGACTGGCTCAGCAACCACGGACCGATCACGTTCACCTGAAACGTCTGAGCGACCACCTCGGCCGACGTGGTGTACGGGTCTTCGATCCAACGCACGCCGGCGTTGTTGACGAGGACATCGATCTCGATGCCGTCATCGTCGAGCCGCTTTAATAACCGCCCGATCGACGCCAGGTCGTCGAAGTCAAGAAACTCCCAGCGGGCTACGGGGGCGCCAGCGTCGGCTTTGACGGTATCGGCCGCCTTAAGGTCGCGGCAGGTCAAGACAAGGCGGAATCCTTCGTCGCCGAGCTGCCGCGCGATTTCGAGACCGAGGCCTCGATTCGCCCCGGTGATCAACGCGGTTCTCATGAACTCACCCGCCGTGACCTAAGTCGATGCGTAACTGCTCTGGATCGAAGCACAACGGGGGCATCCGCGGCGAGAGTTCACGGGCCAGGCGCAGGGTAGCGCGTCGGAACGAAGGCTCGCACCGACATCTCGACGCTGAGCCCCTGGCGGACGTTCACGTCGGAGGAGAAGCCGCCGAACGCATTCTCGCTGGTCGAGAAGATGTTGTCGGCGGCGTTGTTGGTCGCGCCGTTCATCCTCACCGATCCGATCTCGAGCTCGGAGGACTGCTGGCCCGCGACGTGGCCGTCGGCGAAGGCGATCGCACCGTTCCAGTTGCCGGCGTTGTCTGGCTGATTCCAGATGCTCCCGTGTGAAGACACATCGTTGTCGTTGACAACGCGCGTGTCGCTTTCGATCAAGCGATCGCTCACGATCGGAACGGTCGAGTTGGCGTTGTCGCGCCACTCGAAGCAGCGTCCCTCGGCGATCGCCGCGCCAGAGCCGTTGCCCAGCTTGAGTGAGGCCAGCGCGTAGGACGAAAGCGGGGCCTGCCGGCCCAGCGAGGCCGTCCCGTCCTGCGCGTCCGCGATGAGAGCAACGGGATCGATCGTTTCGTTCGGTTCGGCAGGGCTGGCGAGATACGCGCTCGTCACGTAGTCGCCATTCACCAACGTCCACCACCGGGCGAACATCTCGCCACCCGTCTGCAAAGCGTCGATACCGGTCTGAAGAGCGGTCGCGGGGCCGAGTTCGTCTTGATCTGCGAAGGTGGCCGCCGCGTCACCCGCGACGGGCCCCGAGCTGGACATCCCGGCGAACCACCCCTTGTTGTCCTGAGAGTGGATGAAGAAGCCCTGGCCGATCCCTCGGACCTGGGTGTCGCTCTGGAGACGGCGCGCGGTCTGTCGAGCGGCGCCCAGCGCCGGCAGGAGGATCGCGATCAGCAGGGCAATGATGCTGATGACCACCAGGAGCTCGATCAGCGTAAAGCCTGGGTCTGAACGGAAACGTGGCATAAGAGACTCCAAAGAGATGTGTCAATCTGGACAATACATGTGATCTGCGAAAAACTCAACCATTAATCAAATAAATTTGATATTTTTAAGTTTAAAATTATGTAATTTTAATGGTTTTTCTAGCCCGCTCGACACGGTGCCGCACGAACACCGATCGCGATTCGACGTGTCCGTTCGGAATACAGCGCAGAAAAAGAGCTCGTACCGCCCGCGACCGAGCCTCTAGGTCGATGCCGCGGCGGCAGCGACTCGCTGCCAGGCGTCGTCCGGGGTCGTCAAGAGGTGGTGATTCAAGCGGGCGGAGAGTCGCTCGACGTGTTCGCTAACGGTGGGGTCGTCGATCCGGTTCTCGATTTCGAGTGGGTCGGTCTCGCGATCGAAGAACAGGCCAGGCGCTTCGCGGAAGTCCCACGCCGGGTTGAGCGGGTGGGCCCAGCGACCGAGCTTGTAGCGCCGCTCGATCACCGTGGACTGCGAGCCGTTCTCGCTGACGACGTAGCCGCGGCCGACCGGAGCACCGGCCCGCAAGCAGTCGCCGAGCGCGAGGCCCTGCAACGGCTGCGCGTCGGGCGTGGGGAGGTTAGCCAGATCGCACAGCGTGGGGTATAGGTCCGCGAGTTGGGCGAGGTCATGCCGTTCGCCGGGCTGGATGCGGCCGGGCCAGCGAAAGATCATGGGTACGCGCAGGGTGTCCTCGTACACGTTGTGACCAACCGCCGCCTTCTCGACCATGCCGTGGTACGCGACAAAGTCGCCGTGATCGGCCGTGTAGACCACGATGGTGTTGTCAGCCAAGCCAAGCGTGTCCAACTCGCGCAGCAATCGGCCGATGTGATGATCGATCTCCGCGACCAGGGCGAGATAGCAGCGGATATAGAAGCGGTACAGTTCAGGGCTTTCGGCCGCCGCTCCGCAGCACCACGGGAAGGCGTGTCGCCTTCGGATGTCCGCGAGCCACGGCGGGAGATCATCCGGCGGCTGCGAGAGGGAGGTTGGCAGCTCGATCCGTTCGGGATCGATCCGGTCGTGCCACGACCGCGTCGGGGTGTAGGGCTGATGCGGCCGGTAGAAAGAGCAGAAGGCGAAGAACGGACGACGACGCGCCTGGCTGTCGCGGATGAAGTCGAGGGTGCGATCGGCGGTCCAAGCCTCCATCGTCGCGTCGTCCGGCAGGTCGGAGACGAGGCAGCCCATGGGCTCGGCCTTTTCTCGGCCGTGCTCCGCCCGCCAGTCGCGCTCGGCGGGCTCGGTTAGACCGCGGCGTTCGATCCAGGACCACCAGCCTTCCCGGGATGACGATTCTCGCTGCAGCGTCGAGGCCGTGGCGTCCCAGCCCACGTCGGCGCGTGGATCGAGGTGCCGCTTGCCGAAGGCGCCGGTGGCGTAGCCGTGTCGGCCGAGCCAGGCCTGGATGGGCACGACATCGCCCCGGTACCCAATCGGCTCGAAGGTCGCGACGCCGAGTGTTCGGGGCAGCGTGCCGGTCTGCATCGAGTTGCGGGACGCGCCGCAGATGGCGTTGTTGCAGTAGGCACGCTTGAAGCGGGCACCGCCGCGCGCCAGGCCGTCGAGGTGCGGCGTCGGCACGTCTGTGCGGCCTTCGATCCCCATCACGTCCGCGCGGTGCTGGTCGGACATGATGAAGAGGATGTTCGGCGGCTGAGTCATCGCAGCGGGGGTGCGTCGCGACGCTCGGGCATCTCACGCCGCATCGGCGACTCGCCGGCGATCATCCGGCCGATCTCGCCAGCCAGCCAGAGGTAATGGTCGCTGGGCAGGTCTTCGCCGTACGAGATGAAGCGTTCGCCGTTCGCGCCGTTGACCGGTGGGTCGTTGGTCACCTTGAAAATCGCCGTGGCTTCGTCGACCTCGTCAAACATCGCGATGTAGATCATCTCGGCCCCAGCCCGCTTAGCGCTGGCGGCCTGAGCCCAGAGGAACTCGCCGCCGAGACGTGGGATGCTCTCGTACTCGGGCAGCTCGCTCTTGCCGCGCGAGCGATGCAGGTTCACCCAACTGAACCCCGAGAAGATGACGGGCAGGTAGTCCGGCCCGTTGCGCTCGGCCCAGGCGATGTCGGGAGCAAGCGCCTCCTCGTAGCGTTCATCGATGTCGTCGAGCGTACGAACTCGGCCGATCGACCACGGGCTGATGATGTCGGCACTGCGGAGCAGGTCGTGGAACTCGGGGTGGTTGGTGGCGTCGCGGAACTGGCCACGCCACCAGTAGGGGACGCCGAGCATCACGGCGTTGCCGCCGATCTTCGGGTCGTTCTGAAGGAAGTCGACGAAGTCGATGCACTCTTCGATCGTGTAGCCGCGGTCCTTGATCCGCCCCGAGAAGCCGACGCCCCACACGGCGATCAGGGGCTTGCCGTCGCGGTGCAGGTAGTGCGGGTCTTCGAGGATCTTCTCCTCTTCGATCAGTCGGCGGATGTCGCTGTAGAGCAGCGACTCGAACTCGCCGGTCTTGAGCTCAGTGAGGTCGTACATCAGAGCCCAGGGGACACCGGTCTCGCGCGAGGCGGCGCGGGTGTTGGCGAGCACCTTGTCGAGCGAGGGCCCGAGCTCGGGGTTGTCCATGTTGTGGATGAATCGCTGCTGCATCGCCCCACCGATGCCGTAGTCGCGCATCCATTCGAAGTGACGCAGCACCGTCTTGGGGTGTGCGGAACTGAACACGTGGGCGACCGAGCCGTCGGCGTGACGGTACGGGGTGGGGAACTTCTCGTCGTCTGTGGCCTCGCTCATGTCGGGCCACATGTCGACGGTCGAGTTGCGGTTAGGGAACTTGTCGCTGTGACCCCAGTGCACCCAGCCAACGCCGGTACCGTCGCCTGGAGCGCGGAACCAGCCCTGGTATCCAGTCACGACGCGGCCGCGGATCTCGGGCTTGGCGTTGGGCTGATCGGGTGACGCGGCCGGGGCTTCCTGGGCAGAGAGCACGCCTGATGTGATGGTCATGAACGCACCGCCGAGAACAGCAAGGACGAACAGCGAGTTCCGGTTCTTGGGCATGGGGGATTCATCCGAGAGCGATGGGTTGAGAATGATCTTGGAGTAGAGTCGAGTCAACGCTGAAATTGTTCAGCCGGTCGATCGGGCATCTGGCGACGAACGGGTGTCTCGCCGGCCACCAGGCGACCGATCTCGCCCGCGAGCCAGAGGTAGTGGTCCGGTGGGACGTTGTCGCCGTAAGAGATGAAGCGTTCGCCGTTCGCGCCGTTGACGGGCGGGTCGTTGGTGACCTTGAAGATGGCGGTCGCTTCGTCGACCTCGTCGAACATCGCGACGTAGATCATCTTGGCTCCCGCTCGCTTCGCGGCGACCGCTTGCGACCACAGGAATTCGCCATTCAGTCTTGGAATGGCGTTGTAGTCCGAAGGCGTCTCCGATCCGTTGGACCGTTGCAGGTTCACCCAGCTAAAGCCCGGGAAGATGACGGGCAGGTAGTCGTTGCCGTTGCGTCGGGTCCAGGCGACGTCCGGCCGGAGCACGGGCTCGACCCGTTGCTGCGCCATATCGGGGTCCCGAACCCGGCCGACCGCCCACGGGCTCACAATCTGCACCCGCTTCAAGAGATCGTGGAAAGCGGGATGCCCTTCCGCGTCGCGATCGTTTTCACGCCACCAGTAGGGCACGCCGAGCATGATCGCGTTGCCACCGATCTGCCGGTCGTTTTGCAGCAGATCGACCAGCGCCGCAGACTCCTCCACCGTGTACTTGCGATTCACCTTGAATCCAACACCCCAGATGGCGATCAACGGCTTGCCTTCGTGGTGCAGATAGTAAGGGTCCTCCAGGATCCGCTCTTCCTGGATCAACCGACGGATGTCCTGGAATGCAATCGACTCGACTTCACCCGCCTGAAGACCCGAGAGGTCGTACATCAACGCCCACGGCGTCCCGGTCGCCGCGGAAGCAGCGCGGGTGTTCTCGAGAACGCGATCGAGCGATGCGCGGCGCCGGTCCTGACGTAGGCCGGAGACGAACCGCTGCTGCATCGCTCCCCCGATGCCGTAGTCGCGCATCCATTCGAAGTGCCGGCGAACCGTGTCGGGATGCGCCGAACTGAAGACATAGGCCACGCTGCCGTCCGCGTGGCGGTAGGCGGTCGGATACTTCTCGCTCTCGCTGGCTTCGGTCATGTCGGGCCACATCTCAATGGTTGACTGACGCTCGTCAAACTTCCGGCCTCGCCCCCAATGCACCCAGCCCAGGTCGGTCCCGTCGCCGGGCGTGCGGAACCAGCCCTGGTAGCCGGTCACTACGCGCCCGCTGATCTCCGGCTTCTCCGAGGCGTCGGTCGCCGACACAGCCGCGGAAAGAACCGTGATAACCCCTAAAGCGAAAGCAAGCGTCAACACATTCCCCGGCTTGCAAATGTACCAGTGATTGAGCGGCATGACCCTAATATCCTGTTTTAAATGATCCAATTAACTAGTATGATACCATAGATAATCTCACTGACCTAGCGTTTTCTTGAATCAATATGGCGGACCTGCAAGAAAAACCAAATCATTTGGGATATCCTCAGGGCCTTATGTCAAGAACAGGCTCTCAACCCAAGTACATGCAGATCGCCGAATCGCTCGCCCGCTCGATCCAGAGCGGACGGCTGAACCCGGGGGATCGGCTCGCCCCCGACGACGACCTGGCAACCGAGTTCAACGCGTCGCGCAACACCGTGGTCCGGGCCCTGGGCCGGCTGCGGGACGACGGACTGATCGAACGCATTCAGGGCGCCGGGACCTACGTCGCAGAACTCTCCAAGTCGACCGGCCAGCGTTTTCTCTACATCGGCGACGGCCACTTCGACGTCGATACCCGCGACACCGTGTTCGGCCGGCTCGAGGCGTCGCTCGACATGGTGCTCCGCTCGGAATATAACGGCCAGCTTGAGCTCGATCGGCCGCTCGCCGACGACATCGTTCAGCACAAAACGCTGGCGATCGAGCACGCGATCGAGGGCAAGTTCGACGGCTGTTTCTTCATGCCGATCGAAGCCCACGCCGATTCAAAGCGGCTCAACGAGCAATGGCTCGAGCAGCTGACCGAGGCCGGCGTCAACGTCGTGCTCATCGATCAAGACTACGTGCCCCACCCCGATCGCAGCGCCTACGACCTGGTGACGCTCGACCACATGCACGCGGGCCTGACGGTCGGCCGGCACGTCGCCTCGAAATCGGCTGAACGAGTCTTGGTGCTGGCGCCGCGGATCATACCCTTCTCGGTCAATCGACGCATCGAGGGCGTGCAAGCCGCGCTCGGCGAATCGACTGAGTTGAAGACGGTCAAGGTCGCCAACTACGCCGAGGAAACCATCAACGAGGCGATCGCGTCGTTCGAGCCCGACGCGATCATCGGCAAGGACGACCGCATGGCCGCGGCCGCGATGCGATCGCTCTATCGACAGCAGCGCGTCGTCCCTGAACAGGTCATCGTCTGCGGGTTCGACGACGCCACCATCGCCAGCAGCCTGCCCGTCCCGCTGACGAGCTATCGGCAGCCGATCTCTGAGATCGCCGAGATGGCCATCCGGCTCCTCGTCGATCGACTCAACAATCGCCAACGCCCTGCCCGGCAGGTGATCGTCTCGGGCGAGCTGATCGAGCGAGAATCAACCGATCGTTAAGCCGAGTCCGCTCGACCGATCCGCCTTACCCCTTCACCGCGCCGAGCTGGATGCCGGCGATCAGCTGTTTCTGCAGCAACACGAAGATCACGATCATCGGCACGACGCCCATCGTCACCGCAGCCATGAGGAGGTTCGTCTCCTGGCCGGCGGTGGTCTCGAAGCTGAGCAGGCCGATCGGAAGCGTCAGCTTGTGCTCGCTTCGGAGCATCACGAGCGGCCAGAAGAAGGCGTTGTAATTGCCCATGAACGTGAAGATCGCGAGCGTCACCAGGCCCGGCCGGGTCAGGGGCAGGATGACGTCGAAGAACGTGCGGAGCTTCGAGGCCCCGTCGATCGCGGCGGCTTCGTCCAGAGACATCGGGATCGACAGCATGAACTGCCTAAGCAAGAAAGTGCCGAACGCGCTGAACGCGGCCGGAAGGATCAGGCCTATCAGCGTGTCGACCAGCCCGAGGTAGATCATCACCTGGAAGTTGGGCACCATGAGCACCAGCCCGGGGAGCATCATCGTGGCCAGATACATGAGGAAGACCGTGTCGCGCCCTCGCCAGTTCAGCCGGCTGAAGGCGAACGCCGCCATCGCGCTGGTCGCGACCTGCAGGAACGTCACGCAGAAGGCGACGTAGAACGAGTTCCAGTAGAACCGCAGGTACGGGATTCGCTCGAACACCGCGGCGTAGTTGGACCACTGCCAGCCGCCGCCGGGGAGCCAGCCGTCGCCGCCGACCTCGGCCAGCGTCTTGACACTGGTGAGCAGCATCCAGACAAACGGCAGCATCAGCAGCGTGCCGAGCGCGGCCAGGGCGAGGTTCAACAGCGTGGTGGAGGTCTTGCTGCGCTTCATAGGCTAGTCGCTGACGCTCTTGTTGCCGAAGCGCCAGTTGAGGAGCGTCACCCCGAAGATCAACGCGAACAGCCCCCAGGCCACGGCCGACGCGAAGCCGAGCCGGCCGGTCTGGAAGCCTTCGATGTAGATGAAGTAGCTGAGCGTGGTCGTTGCACCGGCCGGCCCGCCGTTCGTCATGACGCGGGCCTGTTCGAACCCACCCTGAAGGCCGGCGATGGTCGACATCACAAGGATGAAGAACGTCGTCGGCGCGAGCTGGGGCCACGTCACATTCCAGAAGCGCTGCAGCCGATTCGCGCCGTCGATGTCGGCCGCCTCGTACAACTCGGGCGAGACGTTCGTCAAGGCCGCGAGGTAGAGAAGCATGTTGTTGCTGCCAATCGCGCCCCAGAACCCCATGATCATCAGAGCCGGCTTGGCCCAGCCGATACTCGTGAGCCAGTTCGGAGGCTCGAGGCCCTGATCGGCCATCGTGGGCAGGTGGGCGGTGACCGCCACCATCCCCAGCGCGATGAGCATGCCGACCATGGTCAACACCGAGACAAACATCGCGCCGTCGAAGCCTTCGGTCGGTCGTGTCCTGAATCGGTCTTTCTCACTGACCGCCCGCCACAGCTGTGCCACCCAGGCAAGCACGACCCAGGCGATCAGCAGCGGCGAGAACGCACGCGTTGGCGTCCACGTCATCGCGACGGCCCATGGCACGTGCAGCGCGAGCAGCGGGAACACGGCCGCGACCCCGCCGAGTTCGCCGTCACGCCAGCGACTCCGCAACCGATCGAGACCAACCCAGAAGAGCGCGAGCATCGCCCCGAGAAGTACCCACATGAGCAAGCTGATTACCCACACCGGCGACGCATTGACCGCCGCCTCGACGCCGCCGAGCACGGGGCGCAGCGCGCCGTTGATCGGCCCGTCCTGCGGGTTGTACAGCTTCTTCCAGAGGATGAAGGTCGCGACGCCGGCGACGAAGTGTGGCGTGTAGAAGACCGTTCGGTAGAACGTCGGGCCCAGCGCCACGCCCGAGCCAAGGACGACGCAGAACACGCCGCCGATGAGGATGGTCACGCCGGCGCCCGGCGCCCCCGCGGCCACCAACGCCAACACGCCGAGGCACAGCCCGAGGCCGGCCAGGATGAATGCGACGCGTCGGCTGGCCGGCCGGGCGTCGCTCATCAGCAGCATGGCGGCGCCCAGAGAACCCGCCATGCCGACGGGGATGCCCATCATGATGAACAGCGTGTTGCCCAGGAATCGCAGGAACTGCCCTTCGCTGACCAGGTCGATGAAGTTGCGCAGCCCCACAAGTCGGATCGGCTTGTCGGAGAAGGCGTTCTGCTGCGTCAGGTCCCAGTTCGTGAACGCCATCGTCAGGGAGAACACCACCGGGAAGACCACGAACAGCAGCACGCCGATCAGGTTCGGCAGCAGAAAGAACACCGCGACCCTCTCGTCCCCGAGGCCCCACCGCGCCCGGCGCTTGCCACGCTCGCTCGACTCGATCGACGAGATAACGGATCGCGCGGGCTCGCGGGGCAACGCGCTCACGAGTCGGCACTCGTCACGTCCGAAACCGGGGCTTCGGCTCGCTCATCCGTCAGCATGTCACGCGACGCGTAGTACCGGCGATAGAAGGGGTTGCTGATCCACGAGGCGGGGATCGGCTCACCGGCCTGCTTCAGCGCCTCGATCTTTCGCTGGGTGTCCAACCGGCGCTCGTACTCGTCGCGCATCTCGGGGAACTCGGCGAGCGTTCGCTCGATGCGCCGATCGATCAGCTCGGCGGTGCGGTGGGCGGCCCACGCGGGGTCGTCGATCACGCCGGCGTTGTACTCATCCATGAAACGATCGCGGATCCGCTCCGCGTCGCTGGACAGGATGAACGGGCTGTAGCTGCCGCCGATCGCCGTCGTCCGCATCGCCTCGACGAACGGCTCGTGGCAGCCCCACTCGTTGGGCCAGTCGGTCGGGTGCGTGAACGACCGACTCTCAACGTACTTGGGGTTAGGCGGCAGCGCGTCCGTGCTTGAGATGATCAAGTTGTTGTACAGCTCGCTTGCCAGGTAGCGCGGAAAGATCTCTGCTAACTCCTGGTGCTTGCCTCCGCGATAGATGGCGGCCCCGCGCACCGTGGTCCGGGTGGTCGGGAAGCCACCGTGGGGAGGCTCGACCACCCCCAACTCGAGCGGGTCGCCCCCGTCCTCCACGAACTGGCGGAACTGGATCAGCATGTAACGCCCGGAGTACAGCAGCGCCAGCCGTCCCTCGTTGAACAGACGCGGGCTCGACCCGCCCCATCCCCCGGACACCTGCATGGCGCTCACGTCTTCGGGGGAAGGCAGCAGTTGCAGGTCGTAGATCCAGCGACGCCGTCGCTCGAGCACCTCGGCGTAGCGCAGATCATCCAGCGCACAGGCCGTGCCCGTCTCGTTGAAGATGCTCAACCCGGCCGAGCGATAGAGGATCTCGATCGGCAGGTCGTCACAGAAGAAGTGGGTCTGCCGGTCGGCGTTGTCGTTGGCCCTGGCAATGAACTCGAGACCGATGTGCTCGAACTCGTCGAAGGTCCATCGCCGAGGCGGCATCGGCAGGCCGTACCGCTCGAACGTTGCTTCGTTCACCCAGAGCAGCCGCACCGCGACGTTGCACGGGTACATGTACTGCCGGCCGTCGATCGAGATCTCCGACTCGACCGCCGCCCAGGTGTCGTCGATCGAGAAACCGCCCTGCTCGGCGATCTCGGTCATGTCTTTGATGATGCCGACGCGGCTGAATAGGCGAACCTGCCGACCCCACCGCGTGTCGATGATGTCGCCGCCGACCCCGCCGACACCTTGGATGATGATCTTGTCCTGATCGCCGTTATTCGGATCGACCTGCACGCGTGCCAGCGGCTCGCCTTCGGGGGTCACGTGCCCCTGCTCGCGCTGCCATGTTCCAAACCCGTTGACGTGGTCCATCCGGACGGGGGAGAGGTCGGTGACCCAGTACAGCCGCGTCGATCCGCCCGTCGTCCGCGGAAAGCTCCACACGGTCGCCAAGCCGCCGAGCACCATGAACGCGAGGCAGAAAAAGACGAGAAGCCGCATGAGTGAAAAGGCGTCTAGGTGAATGTGCAGAGAAGGAAAGATCCAGCTATGCTATTAATATACCAGAATATTTTAGAATACAACCCGATTATTTACCATATAATTGGATTGTAGTCGTCAGGACGAGGCCGATCGAACCCGTAGACTGCGGAGCTGATACGGGTGGATCGCGTCGTCCTGGACCGGCTTGGTCTCGCCTCGGAGATCGACCTCGCTCGCGTCCAGGCCATCGGCGAGCCGAAGTTCCAGGCGGCCGCGGCCGCCCAGCGTCTCATGCAGCCTCAGGGTCCAGCCCCCCGCGTCGTCTGGCACGGCCCAGGCAGGGACCAGCGAGGCCGGACCGATCACCTCGCGCAGCCCCGCGTCGATCGGCTGGCCGCGATACGGCACGACCGGCGTGAAGAGCAGATCGGCCAGCGCGGCCGGCTGCTCAGCGCGGTCGGCGTGAGCGCTGAAGCGTCCGACCGCCAGCCGGATGTGGTGCGATCCGATGTCGGCAAACGCTTCGCTGTTGAGGTTCGACTCCAACTCCGTGGTGTTTCCGTGCGCGTTGGTCGGTGTGATCCGCGCCGAGCGAGCGAGCGACACGTGCATCAAACCCTCGGCGACACCAACGCCGTACTTCGCCTCGGTGATCACCATCAGGCCGTCACGCTCGTCGTCGTCAGAAACACAGGCCCATCGGCTCGCGGGGTTCTCGAACATCGCGTCGTTAGCCAGCGGGCCTGACCATTGCGGGCGATGGACGCTGCCGAACGGGCCGCCGTACCGCGCTTCGCGGCCGCGATAGCCCGTGGGAAACACGAGCTTGGCGAGGCATTGAACCTTGTCAATGTCAAGATCGATCGCGATCCGCAGGACCGAGGCGCCGGGCTCCAGGACGTAAGTCACCTTCGCCGAGCCGACACCAGGCAGCTTGCGCTCGAAAGACACCCGCCCCACGCCCATCTCCTGCGTCACGGTCGCCGATGTCTTGTCGTTGTGATGGATGCCGTTGCTAAGGCTGTAGCGATCGATGTCCCAGGCGTCGTAGATCGCGGGCACGTCCTCGAACGTCCACAGCTGCGACGCCGAGCCCTCGATGGCCAGCTCGTGCCCATCGACCGCCAGCGAAGCCAGTTCACCGGACGCGTTGAACCGCGCGTCGACGCGTCCATTCGACAAGTGCGTCTGCCTCACTTCAACGGGCGGCGCTTCGATCGGTTCGAGCGTATCGATCGCCACGCCCGCCAGCGGCGGCAGCTCGACCAGCTTGCCGTCGATGACCTCGCGCCGCGGCATCGGCAGCGGGTTGAACACGCATGCCTTGGCGTCGGCGCCGTCGGCGGTGGCGTCGAGCTCGCGCTCGGCCTGCGTTAAAACATCACTCGCGATAGCTTCGAGCTCGGGGACGTGCTCGTCGTAGACCTCCTGGATCGAGCTGCCGGGGATGTAGTCGTGGAACTGCGCGAAGCAGACGCGCTTCCAGGGCTGCTGGTCGATCGGGCCACCGCCGGTCGCACACCGCACCGCCTCGAGCACCTGCAGCGCTCGCTCCGAGGCGCGGAAGGCGGCCTTGAGCCGACCGTGCGTGGTGTGCACCCCTCGGTGATACTCGAGGTACATCTCGCCGCGCCAGGCGGGCAAGGCGTCTTTCTGCTCGTTGAGCCGGTCGAAAAACCCGTCGATGGTGCCCCATTCAGCCCGCGGCATCCCCGAGAGGTTGCTGAGCCGGCGGGCTCGTTCGCACATCGACTCGTTCAGGCCGCCCCCGCCGTCGCCGTAGCCGCATGGGAACAGGGCTTCGTCGTGCACGTGGCTCTGGCGATGCTGATACGTGGCGTTCTTCAGCTCGCCCGGGGTGACCCGCTGGTTGTAATGGTGCCACGAGATGTGAGCGACGACCTCGCTACCGTCCATCCCCACCCACCGGTAGCTGCTGTAAGGGAACCGAGTCGCGCCGGACCAGTGCATCTTGGTGGTGTAGAAGTACGGCACGCCAAACCCATCCATGATCGTCGGCATGCAGGCGCTGTAGCCGAACACATCCGGGAGCCAGACGCACCGGCTCTCGCGTCCTTGAAGATCTTTAAACCCCTGCTGGCCGAGCGCAAAAGCCCGGACCAGGGCCTCGCCGCAAGGCAACTGGACATCGGACTCGACGTACATCGCACCCGTTGGCTCCCAGCGCTGGTCGTCGATGCGCTGGCGTACGCCCTTCATCAACTCGGGGCTGCGCCGCTCGACCGCCTCGTAGCTGGCAGGCTGTGAGTAGCCAAAGGTTGCCTCGGGGTAACGCCCAAGCATGTTGAGCGCGTTCGCGAACGAGTGCACCGCCTTGAACTCGCCGGCCCGCTCGGGCCACAGCCAGACGAGGTCGATGTGGGCGTGCCCGGTCAGCACGGCCGTCATCGCGTCGGGCGCGGCGGGAAAATCGCGGTAGATCGCCGCGAGCGCGTCTCGACAGGCACGAACCCCCTTACGATCCAGGGCGTCGATCGCTTCATTCGTGCGATGCACCAGCCGGCGCAGCAGCGGCTCGGCCACCGCCAGCTCGGGACGATAGCCGCCGCGAGCCCAGAGCCCGTGCTTCTCGAGATACTCCGGCCGATCCAATAGCTCGATGAGCTGCATCAGCACGTCCATGTCGTGCCAAGCGTGCCAGGCGTCGTCGTTGCGTTCGGCGAAGAAGGCCCCCTGGAAATGGCTGCCTCGCTTGGGATCGACGCCCTGCTCAGACTTATCGACCCAGACGCCGGTGCGAGCGCAGAGCGATTCGACGTGGATCTGACGAGCCCCCTCGGGGATTGGCGCATAGAGATGCCCCGGATCGATGCCGTAGAACGGCACGCCGTCGTGGTAGAGCGTGGCCTCGCCCTGATCCCGCCAGCGGAGATAATGTCCGGGCCCGCCGTGCGGCAGATCGATCCGCCACCAGCACTGATCGAACAGCTCTCCCCAATAAAAAGCGGCGGGCCCAACAGGCCGGTACTCGTTCGCCCCGACTTCGCCCAGGGCGCGGTGCGTCCGCGTCGGCGGCGTCTGAAGAACCGCAAGCGGGTGGTCGCTGACGCTCCAGATGTGCTGAGCTAACCGGGCCCGCCCCTGAACCAGCCGAGGCAAGAGGAACTGATGAAAGTGCGTGTCGGCAAGCATGGCGGCCAGGGGTTCCAAGTCGGGTGAGCGAGGTCGATCGAGGGCCGGGAGTCTACTGGACACGGCCGCTTGAAGTAATCCGAAGATTTAATACTTAAAGAACCAGAATTATACCACAGTTTATGCCTTTTTGCACGCAAAAAATTCACCCGACGGACAAACACACGGCTGTTTGCTGTGGTGAGTGGGTGATCAAAACTAGAGAAGCGCGGGTAGATGCACTAAAAAATCATTATTTTTAGACTCAATTAAATGATATTTTTGTTGATTTATTCTGTATATTGAATACGCTCTTAGAGTCTCGCCCCATGTCACGCTAACTATCAGGAGGTTTACTGAATGCGACACTTATATAAGTCAAAGCTCGCGTCGCCCCTGCCCGCCAGCCTGTACGCGGCACTCGCGGCTCCCTGTGGTCTCGTCTTCGCGGGAGGCGCCGAGGCCGTTGCCATCGTTGACTTCACCGCCTTCGGCGTCGGCGCACCAGGGGCCGCGGCGACGGCGAATGTCAGCGATACTCAACTGCTGTCATTCGATGTCTCAGCCACCGGCGAGGTCACCCTCGACATCACCACGGGCAGTTCCGGCCCGCGCGGCGACGAGATCGACGGCATCATCGGCACCGTCTCGGCTACCGGAACCGCGTTCAGCTTTGACATCACGCTGACTGCTATCGGCAACAACAACGACGCCGGCGTCAACCTGTTCCTCACCAACGGATTGGGCCTGGGGATCGCCGGCAATGGCACCAGCACCATCAACTGGGCGGCCGCGAGCCCCAACAGCCAGACCGCCGTCTTTGAGGTTGACTTCTCCGGCGTCGACAGCGACCTAGCGTTCGTTCTCACCAGCGTGACCACCGGCAACGTTGGCGTCAACGGCGACCCACATGTTGTGGGCTTCGACGACGCTTCAACCGTGCTGCCTGACCCCACCACAGCCCTGGCAGGCCCCAGCTTCGAGCTGTCCGGCGCGTCAGACTCCTTCTCCGTCCAGGAAGCCACACTCGTGGGCGGCAGCGCTCAGAATGTGTTCTCGCTAGCCGGTTTTGGTTTCGATGTCGTGGTCATTCCCGAGCCGGGCTCGCTTGCCCTCGCCGGGTGCGGCCTCGCCCTGCTGTTCGCACGTCGACGCTGAATGTGGCGGCTGAATGTGGCGTTTGGCCCGAGCTTAGATCGCATCACATCAAAACAAAGCACGGTCATCCCTATCGATCGGGATGACCGTTTTTGATTGCGTTGATCTGACGTCGATCTCTAGCGTGCCGCGGACGTTCGGGGTACCCCACGCCGCGGCGTCGCTGCGGCGGGCCGGGGTGACGCCCTGCCTGACAATGCCTCTGTCGCGGCTCAGTTGAACTCGCCGAACGGCCGGCCGTCAAACGCCGTCAGGCGGCTGGCCAGTCGATCCTTCATGTCAGCGACAACTTCGGGATGGTCGGCGGCGACGTTGCTCTCCTCGCGAGGGTCGGCGTCGAGGTCGTAGAGCTGATCGAGATCGAAGTAGTTGAGGTTCTGCCGCGACGCATGATGACCGAGGTGCCGATTTCGGGTCAGGTACGGGTTGGGGATCTGGCTGTTCTGCCAGCCGTCGAACGCCTCGCCCCTGGCGATCCGAGCCTGCATGCTCTCGGGGTAGCGGATCGCGATGTACTTCCAACGCTTGGTTTTCAAGCCACGCGAGAAACCGAGCTCGAAAAACAGGTCCTCGTGGTGCTCACCCTTGCCGTCGGACAGCAGCGCCTCGTAGCTCCGGCCGTCGTGTTCACCGCCGTCGCAAGGCACCCCGGCGAGCGAGAGGACGGTCGGCGCGAAGTCGATGTTCTGTACGAGTGCATCCGACGAAACGCCCGGCTGGATCAGCCGGGGATACCGCGCGAACATCGGCACCTTGACGCCGTTGTCGTAGCACGTGGTCTTGCCGTGACGTCGAGTCCCGTGATCGGACATGAATAGCACCAGCGTGTCGTCGGCGAGCCCCACCGACTCAAGCCTGGCGAGCATCGCCCCCATAGCGTCGTCGAGCCACGTCGCGTGGTGACGCCACCGAACGTCCAGCCCGGCGTCGGCGACCCGTCGTTTGACGCTCTCTCGATCGGGCATGACGCCCAGGTGCTCATCGCCGTAGCCCGCGCCGGTGATGCGCGGGTCGGCGTCGAGCGAATGCGGCAGTCTGCCGTCCCTGAAGATCCAGGGCGCGGGGCCGTGAGGCACGGTCGTAGCGACATAGAGAAAGAACGGCTCGTCGCGGTTGCGCTCCATGAAGTCGCAGGCAGCGTGCGTTGTCCACTCGAGGTTGTGGACGTTTGCCTGAGTGTTGTAGAGCTCGCGTAGATTGGCGGAGTAGACGGCGTTGGCCTCATCGAAGCCGTGCTCGCGCATCCGCTCGGCCCACCAGTCATGGTTGTGCCTCATCTTGGCGGCGACCTCGGGGTCACGCGGGTCCGCCTCTTTGGTGTAGGTCATGAGGCCGAGGCTCTCCCACGCCGCGGGGGAGTTGATCGCGTGGTGGTGGGTGACGTGGCTCTTCCCGACGAAGCCGGTGCGATAGCCGGCCCGCTGGAGCATCTTGGGCAGCGACTGACGATCGTGCTCGAGCTCGACATTGTTCTCGACGCGTGTCATCGTCCCTGACGGATGAAGCCTCATGAACGAATCCGACGTGCACGACCCACCGTAGCGACCTGTCAGCAGCGCGTACCGAGAGGGCGAGCAGACGCTGCTCGACACGTGCGCATTGGTGAAGCTCATCCCCTCGGCCGCGAGGCGGTCGAAGTTCGGCGTCAGAGCGTCACCGCCTAGGCAGCCGAAGTCTTCCTCGGACTGATCGTCGGTGATGAAGACCAGCACGTTGGGCCGACGAGCCGGCGTGCTCGCGCGAGCCAACCCGGGCAGGGCTGACGCGGCGAGGCCGGTCGCGCCAATCTTGAGAAACTCACGGCGATTGGTGAGATAGTTTGAAAACATGACAGGGAGTCCTAGAGCCGCTTGAGGGCGGCCGGCGGTGGATAATACAGCGCATCGACCGTTTATATGGTATATTTATCATTTTTATCCGTTAATTATACCATAAAAATGTCTGCCTCGCTGATTGAGGTACCCCGCCCCTCGGAGAGCCCGATGTGAGAGTCCTTTACCTCGATCTCGATGCCCTGAATCCCACCCACCTGTCTTGCTACGGCTATCCCAGGGACACCTCACCCAATCTCGACCGCCTCGCGGCTTCGGGCGTGCGGGCGAACGCCGTCTACGCCTCGGACGCGCCGTGCCTGCCCTCACGGACCGCTTTCTACTCCGGCCGGCTCGGCATCCAAACCGGCGTCGTCGGGCACGGCCAGACCGCCGCGGACCCCAAGCCCCAAGGATCAAGCCGCGACTTCAAGGATCACTACACGCTCCACGGCCTCGCAAGTCAGCTGGCGTCCCGCGGCTATCACACGGCCATGATCTCGCCCTTCGGCGATCGCCACTCGGCCCACCACTTCTACGCCGGCTTTCGTGAGATCCACAACACCGGCAAGAACGGCGGCGAGATCGCCGACGAAGTCGAGCCGACCCTGCATCGCTGGCTGGACGCTCACGCGGCGGAGGACCACTGGTACCTGCACGTCAACTTCTGGGACATCCACACGCCCTACCGCACCCCCGATGCCTACGGCGAGCCGTTCGCGGGCGCCCCGCTGCCCGATTGGTACACGCCCGAGATCATCGCTCGCATGCAGTCGCGCGGTGGGCCGCACTCCGCGAAGGACCTGGGCATGTATGTGAGCGCGGCGGACGAGGAGGTCGGGCATCGGCACGGGACGCGGCGTTTTCCCGATCAGATTGGGTCGCTCGACGACGTGCGCCGCTGGATCGACGGCTACGACACGGCGATCCGTTACGTCGATGATGCGGTCGCCCGCGTGCTCGAACGACTCGAGTCCGCGGGCGTGCTCGACGACACGCTGGTCGTGGTCGCCTCGGATCACGGCGAAAACCAGGGTGATCTCGGCCTATGGGGCGAGCACGGCACCGCCGACCACGCGACCTGCCACATCCCCTTCATCGTCCGCGGGCCCGGCGTCGTGCGCGGCCACGTCGACGACGCCCTGCACTATCACCTCGACTTTGCGCCGACGCTGATCGACCTACTCGACGGCAACGACGCCCGCTGCCCAGAGATCTGGGACGGGCGTTCCTGGGCGGAGACGCTGCGCAGCGGCGCGGCGGTCGGTCGCGAGGACCTGGTGATCTCTCAGTGCTGCCATGTCGCGCAGCGCGGCGTGCGGTTCGACCGCAAGGATCACCGTTGGCTCTACATCCGCACCTATCACGACGGCTTCCACGGCTTCCCGCAGGAGATGCTCTTCGACCTGACGGCTGACCCGCATGAGTTGAACGACCTCGCCGTCAGACACCCCGAACTCTGCGCCGAAGGCGCGTGGCGGCTGTCTCGCTGGCACGACGCCAACATGCAGAAGGTGGCGAGGTTCTGCTCGGACGTGATCGACCCGCTGTGGACCGTGGTGAAAGAAGGCGGTCCGCACCACGCCAACCTGATCGAAGGCCGAGGCCAGCCGCAAGCGCGATTCGGCGGACTCCCGGGCTACGTGCACCGACTGCGCGAGACGCAGCGAGGCGAGCACGCCGATGGCATCGTCGAGCGTCACGCCCAGCGATACGCCGACTTCAACCCCGGCGGCCCCAAGTTGAGTTGATCGACCAGGGGGGGGCTGGGCCGGGAACAACGTGCGTGGGCACGAGCAACCACGCTGCCTCCACCATGGGTCGACCAGTCCGCCCGCTTACCCCGCTGGCTTACTCACATCATGTGAGTTCAGCCCCAAGACGGCTATAGCCGTAATCTGATGATGCGAGTTGACTCAATCTATACCGGAATCAACCGCGGCCTCGCTAGCACAGCAATTCTTCGCGTTGCCTAGATCCACCGTGAGGGACCGGGATGCAGGTCAATCGCGAAGGGTTCTGGTCCTCACCAAGTCAATTCTGTCTGGCCCGCCGCCGAGTCTGTTGGTGAAGCTCAACGAACTGCTCCTGCATGTCGCGCAGCGCGACGTCTGGGAGCGGCATCAATGCTCGCTCGTAGATCTGTTGATTCTCTTGTTTGATCGTCGCGATGAGTCGATCTCGAGGCATGCCCTCTTCGTCGTAGATGCCCTCAAACGCGTGGTGCTTGTTCACCATCGGGCCGGTCACCAGGTCGTAGAGCGTCCTGCATATGGAGATCCCACAAACACGCGGATCGCCGAGCACCCGCCGCACGATGAGGCGGTACAGCTCGGCCATTTCCTCTTCGGTGGGGCCCGGTTTTGACGACCGATGATTGCAGCCGTGGCCGAACGTCTGGTCGGACACCCAGATCGGCTTGCCCGTGACCTCGTAAAGGCGGAAGAAGTCGAGCTTTGGGTTCACGTGCTGCGGCGAACTCACGTCGGCGTGCCGCGTCACCTTCGACCACAGGTCGTGATCAAACGACGTGGCCTTGGTGTACATCCCCAGGATGACGTGGTTCCTGTCGTGGCGACGGACGGCTGCCTCGGCGACGCGATACGTGCGCAACGCGATCGCCTCGATCAGCCGCTTGAAGTCCTCCTTCTTCCTGGGCTCAGCCTCAGCAAAGACCGCTTCGTTCATCGAGTTGAACGTATCGTCATACGCAATGTGCACCTTCGACTTGAGTTCTTCCAGGCTCCGACAGTTCGTTCCATACACGGCGTTGAATGCATCACTGTCCCCCTGATACTTCTCGATCAGCACATCGCTCAAAGCACTGCGACCGGCGCTGTGCGGGTGAGAGGCGAAGATCCGATTGACCCACCACTGGGCGTTGATGAACCCGCCAAAGCCGTAGTAGTAGCCCAGCAGGCAGGGGTTGTCGCGATGGCGGCCGCACGCGTACGCGGCGCGTTCTTCGATCAAGTCTTCGTAGTAATTGCTGAAGACGTCCTGGCGCTCGTAGTGGAAACGAAGCTCTGCCGGATGGGGGAACTGCCAGACCCCCGCGGCGAACGGGAAATCGTTCTCGGTAAAGAGGTCTTCGGCGTATTCGAGATCGACGAAACCTGCCTTGTCTCTGCAGGGGCTGGTGGCGCCGGCGGGGGCGCAGTTAAATCCAAGCGATCGGTACTTATCAAACCAATCCCTCATCCAGGCCGCCTGGTCGTAGTCGTAGAGTTGCTTGACCGTCGGTTCGCTGTCGCCCGAGAACAGATGGCTGATACCCAGCGGAAAGAAGCCATTCCCGAGCGGGTCGATGAACCAATGCCGGCCGTTCACTTTCTCGAGATGAAAGAAGCCGGTGGCCTCGCCCTGAACGGTCGTGATTCCGCCGTATCGGTCGGTCTGTTCGGTGGTTGAAATCATGGGTTACTCGTCGATCGCTGATGCGTTGATCGTTGCATCGCGTCGAGTCAGGGGTTGGTCGAACCTCGCCATGCAGCAGGCTCGATGAGTGAATCGCTGGCCGACCAGCTCCGTGGCGTGGGCCATCATGCGTCGCGGGGTTGGCTCCGAGCTCCCGACGCGGTCGACTCAAGGCAAGCCGACCGACGGCCGGCGTCGTCAGTCGATCGATTTCTGTGAAGCCGACGATGCATCCAGCGGGAATTCGCCCGGCAAGGTGCTGAGCCTGGCTGAGAGGGCTTGCCGGAGTTCTGCGAGTTGATCGGCGTACTGCGGATCGTCGATCAGGTTGCGCTGTTGGTCGGGATCGCTGTTGAGGTCGTAGAGCTGATCCGGTTCGTAGTAAGCGGGGTGCCTCCTGACCGCGATCCGTTCGGCATCGCGTCCCCCAGGGATCAGCGAGAGATGGCTGAACGGGGTCTTGGGGTCGGTCGTGATGAGCGGGCGCCCGCGCTGGTTCAGTCGAGCATTGAGCCGGTCGAGCAGGCGATCGCGCTGCTCAAGGGACATCTCTTCGGCGTGGCGCGGGTAGCGGATCGCGACGTAGCGGAGGCCGTTCATTTCGATCGCGCGTGTGTAGCCAAGCTCGAAGTACAGCGCGTCGTGAAGGCCTTCCGCCTCGCCATCGAGGAGAGGTCGCATGCTGAGGCCGTCGAACTCGGCTGGCTCGAACGCCACGCCGGCCAGGTCCAGCATCGTCGGCGCGAGGTCGGGCAGCGTCACAGCGGCATCCATCCGCCCCGTCGCGCTGAACCCGCCGGCTTGCCAGATCATCCCGACCGTGCGAGTGCCACGCGAGTAAACGCTGCCCTTGGCGGAGGTGCCGTGATCGCTAACGAAGATGATGATGGTGTTGTCCTGAACGCCGCTCTGTTCGAGCTGCTCCAGCACCGCAGCGACGGCGTCATCAAGCCAGAGAACATTCGCACGGTTCGGTCCGTCGACACCGGCCTCTCGGACACGCTTCGGCAGTGTCTCACGAGCGGGCTGCACGTCCGGCGGCTCGTCGAGCAGCCCCTCTGCGGTAATGCGTGGATCGGCGTTCCACGAACGGTCGTCGTTGATCGGGCCGTGCGGGATCGTCGTGGCCATGTAGAGGAAGAACGGCTCGTCGGCGTGCTCACGGATGAACGTGCAGGCCGCGTCTGTGATCCAGTCCTGGTTGTGCGACGCGAGCGCCCGGATCCCATCGGAGTCGGGGTTGCCGTAGTACAGCGCCTCCGCAAAGTCGAAGCCGACGGCGTGATAGGCCTCGCGCACGGCGTCGGCGTTCTTCGCGAGGCGACGCTGGACATCGGGGTCCTCGAGCTTGGCCGTGTAGGGGAGGTTGTCGAAGCCGGGTACTTCAATGACGTGGTTCTTGCCGACGGCGCCCGTCGCGTAGCCGGCCAGCTTGAACCGCTTGGCCAGGTTGTCGTCGGCGGGCGTGAGCTTCGTGTTGAAATACACGACCGTCTGCCCGTCGTCTTCGGTCGTCCGGCTCCGGAAGGTGTCATTGGTCGCGCGACTGGCGTAGCCGCCGGTCAGCAGCGCGTATCGGCTGGGGGTGCACACGGGCGAAGGGGAGTGCAGGTTATTCAGCGCCAGACCCTCGGCGGCCAGTGCGTCGAGGCTCGGGGTGAGCGCCTGGCCGTTGCTGTCCGGCATAAAGCCGACCATGTGCGGCGGCAGGTCGTCCGCGACGATCACCACGATGTTCGGCCGGTCCGAAGCCGCGCGGGCGTCATCAGCGGCAGCGGCCGGGAGGGCGCAGAGGCCCACGACAAGCGCTTCGACGAAGCGTCTGATCATCAGTCGTTTCCTTCACGCTGGACAACCGAGGGGTCCAGGTCGTGTGTGATGCCGTCGTCCCAGGTGATCAGCCTGCGGTATGGGACCGCCTGAGCCTCGGGCCGGCGCGGAGCGCCCTCCATGGTCATGGCCTGCGTCATCCGAACGCCTTCGAGGCCGACCTGCTTGTACGGCGTCAGCAGCGTGTCCATCGCCATGCCCGACTCGCCATACATGATCTGCTGATTGAAGACGACGAGGCGCAGGTCCACCGGGATCTCGATCCCTCGCTGGGCGGCGACGCGATGCAGGACGAACGCGTCGGGCAGGCGATCGCAGGCGAGCCCGTCGCACGGGCCGTACCGATCGAAGAACGCTTCGGCGAACGCGACGCCGTGGCGTCGCGCCCCGAGGAACTCCGCCTCTAGTTCCGTCGGATCGATCGGTTCGACGCCCGCACTGCGAAGGCAGGCGTCAAAGCCCGCTTTGCGATCGACCACGGAGAAGTGCGGCACCGGGCCCGGCTTGTGAAACGCGAAGTAGCCGGGGCGTCGGCAGCCGTGCGCGAGCAGGTGCGCCGCCGCGTGCCATCCACCGGCGTACTCGTCCGGGTAGACGCAGCGCGTCCGCCGCTTGACGTTCAGCAAGACGATCGGGACTGGCTGCTCGTCGAACAGGTCCACGACGCCCTGCGGGAGCCGAGCGTCGACGTTGGCCAGAATGCCGTCCACCGCCGACTCGCGGAACAGCCGAGGGACGTTGTCGGGGTCCTGGATCTGGCCCCAGGTCAGCTCGTGGACCATCAGACGGGACTCGATCTCTTCGACCCCCTCGTGGAGGCCGTGGAGCAGCTGCGCGGCGAACCAGTCGAAGCCCAGGTCGCCGCAGGTGACGCAGGCAAGCTGGTTGAAACGCCCTGTGGTGACCGATCGGGCGGCCTGATTCGGCCGATAACCGAGGCGCTGGGCCGCCTGACGGATTCGTTCGGCGCGACGGACGATCGCGGGGCGGTTTTCTTTGAGTTGGCCGTTCAGGACCCGAGAGACCGTCGTCTTGGCGACGCCCGCCTCATCGGCAATCTGCTGCAGGGTGACGGTCATAACCATGAGTTTGTACCCGAAATGTATCCGGCATCGGTTGCATTTGCAACCGGTACCATATACATTGGGACCGTGTCCATGTATCTCAAAAGCGACTGTTTCACCGTTTGACCCCAAGGAGGTATCAAGAAAATGACGCTCAACACCCAGTTCGCCGTCCGATCCGCCGCCACGCTCGTCGCGGCCGCCGCCCTGTCGACCACGGCGAGCGCCGCCCTTATCGACTTCCAGATGGATGACGTCGCCGGCACCGAACTCGAGGGCTTGGCCGACTCGGGCACGACGGGCACCAGCTTCGGGAATGGCCCCGCCAACGTGGTCACCAACGGGGCCGGCTCCCTTGTGTTCACCGCCGGCAGCAACGCCTTTGTTCCGACTACCGCCGCACTGAACCTGACGACCGGCGTTTACGTCCTTGAGATGGAGTTTGGAGATTCGGCGATTGGCTCCGGGACCAACGCGCCCACGGTCCAGTTCGGCCTGTGGAATAGCGGTGCTAGCGAGCTCTTCCGGCTTGGTCTAGATAAAATAGACGGCAACCTGACACTTGCGGTGAACATTGGGGGCACGGTCACCGAGCTCGTCAACTTCGGCGGCACCTCGTTCACGGGCCCGCTCAACGTCCGCGCGGTCGTCGATCTCGACACCGATGACCTGGACATCTTCTGGTCCGGCGCCGCGAACGGTTCCTTGCTCGATCTCACGGCGCTCGATGTCCCGCTCAATGGGATCCGATCTGCATCGAATCTGCAGTTTTTCGGTCCGACCGACTCGGTGTTGGTTGATTTTGTCACGCTCGACATCCCCGAGCCCGCCTCGCTGGCTCTGGTCGGCCCGGGCCTCGTCGCCGTGATGCGGCGGGGAGGCGGTCGTCACGACTAACGCTAGGGCTCGCTGCCTCCTCGCCGCGGTCGCGCGGCGGGGAGGCGGGTGCCACAAACCAAGATCAGGCTTGCTCGACTCTCCTCTCCACATGACTCATTTACGCAAGGGAATCTGACATGCACGCACGCCGCGGCTTCACGCTCATCGAACTCCTCGTGGTCATCAGCATCATCGCTCTGCTGATTTCCATCCTGCTGCCGGCCCTGAGCGCCGCCCGCCGAACGGCCCAGCAGATCCAGAGCAGCACGCAGACACGCGGCATCCATCAAGGCTTGGTTATGTTCGCCCAGGGCAATAAGGGCTGGTATCCGGGGATCGAGGGCAGCCTTGGGGGTAGTTCTGGAAATGTGTCGTTCTTGGGTGTGGCTGACCTGCCGAACTCGGCGAAGTACACCAGCGGCGGCACTGCCGCGGGCGGTCACGTTGGCGTGAGGTTTGAACTGATGATTCTGAACAACCTCTTCCCGAGCGAATACACCATGTCGCCCGCAGAAAAAGGCGACCCCGTGCTACGAGTCGGCTGCACTTTTGTCGATTACGAAGACGCGACCGTAGTCAACTACAACAGTTCGTTTTGGTCTTACTCCCTGCCTCAGATCGCAACCGGTCCCGCCAACGATCCTGCTGGGTCGAAGTATGAGGAGTGGAGCGAGACCCTCAATGCCCAGAACGTCGTTGTCTCGGATCGCCTCCTTCGATTGGATCGCAACGTGAATCCTACCGAAACCAACCCAGAGTTGCATAGAAGCCTTTGGTCACCCGACAACGGAGGTGGCGACTGGGGCGGATCGTTAACCTTTAACGACGGTCACGTGGTGTTCAGCCCGACCTCTGTGATTGACACCCGGCTCGGGGAGTATGACAACGAGGGCGACAATATCTTCTCGAAGGCCTGGGGCCCGGGTTCCGGCATCGAAGATAACGTCCGCATGGTTTATCGTGGTGCTGGCAATACGGATTGACTATCGCCGAGCGGCGCGTTCTCCGCGGGAAAGTGAAAAAGATGTTCTGTGAGAGTGGCCCGTCGTCGGATCGAAATCAGCCGAATGTCGTGTTTCGGCCGAATCGATCCGGCGCGTTGGCTACTGCGACGGCAGTACGGGATATAGATAGCGGTTCGTCAGCACGACAGACATGCTCGCCGCACCCCACCTTGACGACGCAGAACGAACGTTAATTACTCGTCTCGGTTGGTGAGCGAGCCCTTACTCACGCCTGCGTACCCCAGCGACACTCATGCGTACGATCTCCTTGCGAGCCATCAGAAAGTTGTTTGCCGGTCTCGCGATCGTCTCGCTGATTGGTGTGTCAACCGTTGCTTACGGGCAAAACGGTTCGGCCATCGGTCTCGAAGAAATCGACGGACGCACCTGGCTGATCGATCCCACCGGCCGTCCGTTCTTCGCCCACGGGGTGACCCACGTCGGCCAAGGCGGCCACACCGAGGACGTGCACGACATCGCTCAGGCCTGCAAGGACCTGGGCTTCAATGCTTACGGCTACGGGTGCCCGCCCGAGCTCCGGTCGGACATGCCATACGTCGACGGCCGCAACGGAATCGTCCCGATGTCGATCTATCGCACGTCGAACAACAGCTTCCGCTACGTCGACGTGTTCGACCCCGCCGAGCAGGCACGCATGACGGGGATCATCCGGCAGATGTGTCAGAGCAATCAGGGCAACCCCAACCTGATTGGGTACTACTGGACCGACCTCGGCGCCTGGAACCTCGAGAACCCGACCGGGACGAACTGGGTCGAGTTCATCCGGTCCCTGCCCGAAGACGCGCCGGGTCAGCAGGCTTACCGCGACTTCCTCGAGACCTGGCAAGGCGACGACGACGAAGCACGCGACCGCGCGTTCCTCCGCCTGATCGCTCGCGAGTACTTCCGCACCCTCGGCGAAGCCAACCGCGAGTACGACCCGGACCGTCTTATCTTTGGCGACCGGTTCACGTTCCAGATGGCCGTGCCCGAGGTTCTCGAAGAGATCGTCCCGTACGTGGACGCCATCGCGATCCAGCCTCAATTCAACCCCGGCTTCCCCGAGCGGCAGTACGACCGGATCCACGAGCTGACCGGCAAGCCCATCGTGATCTGCGACTTCGCGATCCGATTTCAGGAAGAGGGCAAGAACATCCGAGGCTGGAGACCCCAGGAGACCGACCGCCTGGCCGGTCAGCGCTACGCGGAGTACGTCCGTGAGGCCTTTGCGAAGCCCTACATCATCGGCATGTTCTGGTGCAATCCGATCAACTCGGGCGGTGAGTTCGGCAACGGCGGCATCAAGCAAGGGTTGTACGGCAAGGGGCTCGTGCCTCGCCCCGGGCTCCACGAAGAGATCCGCGAGCTCAATCGATACCTCGAAGAAAACACCCCGGCCGCGTCTGACCGGAAGGCCGAATCGTGAACGACCTAGCCAACCCAGATGGACACGGCTATGAACCGAACGCCACCGCCGCGGACGGTGCCTCGACGCTGGCCGAGCTTGCGCTTGAGATCGTCCCCACGACTCAGCCATCGCCAGAAGGGTTCTTCACGCTGGGCAAACGCGGCCATCGATGGGTCTTGCTGACGCCGAGCCGGGCACCGTTCTTTTCGGCCGGGCTCAATCACATCGATTCTTCGCCGCTGCGGTACCCGGAGAACCTCGAGCGATGGGACCAGCGATACGGCAACGACATGGTGCGCTGGATACGCGAGTCGGTCGCGCCGAACCTCAAGTCGTGGGGTTTCAACTCGGTCGGCTGGGTGCAGGAAGTGAGCATCATGAAGCACGCCCACACGCCCTCCTTCACGTTGGAGGAGTATCGGGCGCTCGACATGCCTTACTGCCACCTGCTGCCATTCATCGAGACGCACCAGTGGAATCCGTGGCACCGCAACCCCGACCTGTTCAGCCAGGACTTCGAGGACTGGTGCGACTACGTCGCTCGAGACCAGTGCGCTCGTCTCAAGGACGAGGCGAACCTCATCGGTTACTTCTACTCCGACTGCCCCACGTGGGTCCACACGCGCCCCGAGAACGAGTGGCGCGGCCCGATGTTCGACCCCGATCGGCTCGAGTCGGACGCCGGCCGGCGGGAACTCTTCGACCTCGCCGAACGCTACTACCGCGTGACCCACGACGCGATCCGGCGGTACGATCCCCACCACCTGATCCTCGGCGACCGCTACGAAGCAAACGCGCCGCTGCCTTTGGAGATCGTCAAAGCCGCTAAGCCTTACGTCGATGTCCTCAGCTTCCAGGACTTCAATCGGCCGGTCGAGCACTTGGCGGCCTGGCACGACAACACGGGCAAGCCCGTGCTGATGGCGGACGGAGCCGGGCTGTGCATTCAGGTCGACGACTCCACGGGTCGCTACCGATGCGGCTGCTACTCGATGGTCGATGGCGTGTGGTACGACAAGGTCGTCCAAGGGCTGCTGGACAGCCCGGGAGCCATCGGAGCGCACCTGTGCGGGGCCTACATCCGCAATCGCTTTCGAGGTCGCGGCCTGATCGACGAGGCCGAGCAACCCGACACGACGGCCATAGCACAGCTCCGCAAGACCCACGAAGCCGTCGCCGACTGGCTGCGCGATTTCGGAACGTAGAACGACCTCGGTGTTTAGATGGCCTGTGCAGTCGCATCGACGCCGCGACACGCACAGTCACGAAGGTTTAGTGACAGTTCGGCGTCGAATTGTGGAAACCGTCCGATGACCGCCATAGAGACCGCCCTACCCAACGCTCAAGATCGAGAGGGTTCACTCGATCGAACGATGCCTTCCAACGTCGTGGTGTTCCCCGCCGCGCTCGAGTGCGTTTTCGATCAGGAAGGCTTTGAAACCGCGGCCAACAAGCCTGACGACGTGGTGCTTAAGACCCTGTACTCAGTCGTGAGCGCGGGCACCGAGGGTGCCCTTTATCGCGGCACCGAGTCCTGGGCCAAGCACCCCATCAAGCCCGGCTACGGGGCGGTCGGCGAGGTCGTCGCCCTGGGCGAACAAGTCACGGACTTCAAACTTGGCGACATCGTCTTCACCTACGGCAACCACGCGACCTACGTGCGTGCCAAGCGGATGATGCTCAAGGTGCCCGACGGCGTCGATCCCAAGCTTGCGGTCATGGCTCGCATGGCGCAGGTCTCGTTCACTTCGCTTCGAGTGGCCGATGCAGCGCTCGGCGACACCGTCGCCATCATCGGTCAAGGGTTGGTCGGCAACATCGCCGCTCAGCTGTTCACTCTCGCGGGGTGCAAGGTCATCGGCATCGACGTGATGCCAAGCCGGCTCGCCCTGGCCGAGCGCTGCGGCGTGGAGCACACCATCAACGCCCTGCAGGAGGACGTCGTTGAGCGCGTCAAGGAGATCACCGACGGCAGACTGTGCGCGACCGTCATCGAAGCCAGCGGAATCCCCGATCAAGCGCTGACCGCGGCCCGATTGGCGGGCAAGAAGGGAGAGGTCGTCCTGCTCGGCTCGCCACGCGGCGAGTTCCGCGATGACGCCGTCGATCTTCTCAATCAGGTTCACCTCTGGGACAGAGGCTGTGTCACGTTCAAGGGCGCGCATGAATGGCGTTTGCCCGACAAGGCGTCGCCCAAGCAGCACTACAAGCATTCGATCGAAGGCAACCTGCTCACCTACTTCGATCTCGTCCGTCGAGGCAAGCTCAACATCGAGCCGCTCATCTCGCACGTCGTCAAGCCCGAGGGCTGTGCCGACATCTACGCCCAGCTGCACGGCAAGAACGAGGAGTTCATGGGCGTGCTGTTCGACTGGAAAGACTGAGCACCAACAAGGACATCGATGAAGCTCGGGATTCAAAGCAGCCGCCTCCACAACACTCAGTCGAACGAGGACGTTGCGGACCGTGTCCGTGAGTTCGGGCTCGGCGAAGTCGACTGCGACGGCACGGCGGTGCTCGAGCACGATAGCACCCTCGAGGACCCGATACCCGCGCTGACGCGCCGCGTCGAGAAGATCAAGGCCGAGATGTCGTTGTGGAGCTGGTCATGATCGCCAACCCATCGCCGGATCACGCCGGCCGACCGCCGAACGTCATTTTCGTTCTCGCCGACGACCTCGGCTGGGGAGACCTTGGCTGTTACGGCCACGACGTGAGCAGCCCCGACCTCGTCGAGTCGCCGCCGAACCGCGTGATGACGCCCTGCCTCGACCGCATGGCCGCCGAAGGCAAGCTCTTCACGCGTGCCTACGTCAACGCGCCGATGTGCTCGCCGGCTCGAGCCGGGCTGATGACGGGCGTCCATCCGTCGCGCCAGGGCATCCACTTCTGGCAGAACGGGGCCGGGTCGCGGCACAACCGCCATTTCGGGCTGGCCGACTACGTCGAGCCTGGCCTACCCAACCTCGCGAACACGCTACGCGACGCCGGGTACGCGACCGCCCACTTCGGCAAGTGGCACATCGGGTTTGGCGAGGGCGCGCCCAAGGTCGCCGACTACGGGTTCGACGAGGTCAAGGTGCTGACGCAGGGCAATGGCCCCTCGTACGGCATCCGTGCCAACCATCCGCGGGGCACCGAATACCTCGTCGACGACACCATCGAATTCATGAACCGCCATCGGGGTCGACCATTCTTCGCCAATGTGTGGCTGCGCGACGTACACGCCGCGTTGGACCCCACGCCGGCGTCGCTCGCTCGGTACCGGCACCTGATGTCCGAGGGTAAGTTCGTGACGGCGATGCAGGTCTACTTCGCCGCGATCACGGAGATGGACGCGCAGATCGGTCGCCTGCTCGACGCCGTGGACGACCTCGGCCTGGGCGAAGACACGATCGTGATGTTCTCGAGCGACAACGGGCCCGAAGACATCTATATCCCCCACGCGGGCCATCACGCGGTCGGCCTGCCCGGGCCCTTCCGGGGCCGGAAACGCAGCCTCTACGACGGCGGCGTGCGCGTGCCGTTTATCCTGCGATGGAAGGGGCACACGCCCGTCGGCCAGGTCGATGACGAGACCGTCCTCTGCGGCACCGACCTCCTGCCGACGCTGGCCAGCCTCGCAGATGCCGCAATCCCAGGGGGCCTGGACGGCGAGGACATGAGCGATGCGTTCATCGGCCGCGGCCGGCGACGCGAAACGGACCTGTTCTGGGAGTGGCGCTACGAGGGCGTCGGCCAGCGGCTCAACCAATCACCCGCCTTGGCCGTCCTCAGCGGCGAGTGGAAGTTGCTCTTCGACCCCGATCGCCAGGCCTTCGAGCTCTACCACCTCGGCGACCGCGACGACTGCGAACTGCACAGCAAGCACGAGGCGTACCCGCATGTCGTGGAGGCGCTCGCCGAATCCGCTCTCGCCTGGCAGAAGACGCTCCCGATGGATAAACCCCGCGACTTGGCAAGCGGCTCCGGTTACGCATGGCCCCAGCCCTTGACGATGACCGAGGAGCACATTCTCAATGACTAGCGTCGATCGTGACGGCGGCGCCAAGCGCCCCAACGTCCTTTTCCTGTTCAGCGATCAGCATCGCGCTCAGGCGATGAGCTGCGCGGGCGATCCGAACATCGAAACGACGCATATGGATCGCCTCGCTAACGAAGGGGTGCGTTGCGCCGCTGCCTACACCAACGCCCCGCTGTGCGCCCCGGCGCGAGGCTGCGTCTACACCGGCCAGCACCCCAACGTCCACGGCGTCATCACCAATCACTACCCGCTGATCCCCTCCGCGCCACAGCTCGCTCAGGTCCTCCGTGACCACGGCTATCACACCGCTCATCTCGGCAAGTGGCACTTATGCGGCGGCGACGTCCGTCAGCACTTCTGCTCGCCCTTCTTCCGACCCGGATGGGACGAATGGGTCGGCTGGGAGTCCGCCCACGCCTACGGCGGCGACGGCGACTACTGGGACACCTGCTACGGGGAGGGCGCCCGTTACAACGTCCATCATACCCACGCCTATCAGTCCGACTGGCTCGCCGACCGCTTCCTCGCCTGGCTGGAGACGGCACCCACCGACGCACCGTGGTTCAAGGTCGTCTCGTTCGAGGCACCTCACGAGCCCTGCCAGGTGCCACCGTTCTACGCCGACATGTATCGCAACCGCAAGCTGAAGCACCGCCCCAACTTCCAGGCCGATCACCCCCGTGCCGACGACCCCGAGCACTCGCTGCCCGGATACTACGGCATGATCAAGAACCTCGACGACAACATCGGCCGCATCCTCAACGGCCTCGAGACCGCGGGTCAGCTCGACGACACCATCGTCTTCTACTTCTCCGACCACGGCGACCTCATGGGGTCACACGGACGAAGCGGCAAGAGCCGACCCGAAGAAGAATCTATCCGTGTCCCGCTACTGATCCGTCATCCGCAGACCATCCGACCCGGAACGGTCCACGAAGGGCTCATCTCACTGGTCGACCTGATGCCAACACTGCTCGGCATGCTCGGCATCGAAGTGCCGGACCCCGTTCAAGGGATCGATCGAAGCCACGCGTTGACACGCAACAACAGGTCAGCTGCCACCCACATCGACCCCGTCGACGACACGATCTACATCCAGCAGAACGGGATCGGCTTCATCCAGACCGCTCCACGGATGTATTGGCGCGGGCTGCGCACCGGTCCGTGGTCGTTCGCCATGTCTCACCCGACCGGGCCTCGCCATCTCTACAACCTCGACGAAGACCCCTACCAGCAACGGAACTTATTCGACGAAGATTCAGCCGCCACCGTGAAGAGCGAGCTGCTTGAGCTTATGCGCATCAAGGCCGATCGGATCGGCGACGAGTTCTTCAACCACGAACCAATGCTCAGCACTGCATGAAACGAAGAGGATTGACATGAAGATCGAGATCGACCGTCGGAGCGTCTCAGACAACGCCCGCGCAAACGGCACGGCCGCGACGCAAGCCACACGTTGCACAGCCATGCTGTTCATGCTGACACTCGCGGTTCATAGCGGGCCGGCCCAGGCCGCGGAGCTCATCGAGCGCGATCAGGCAGATGTCTACTTCTACGACGTCCCCAACGATCCCATCCCCTGGCAACCCGAAAACAACCGGCATGGCCCCGACTACGACATCCCCGACGAAACGTGGAAGGTCGAGGCCGATCAACGCATCAACGAGATCCGCAAGAGCGACCTCACGGTCACCCTGATCGACGAGGACGGGAACCCAGTCCAGGGCGTGCCGGTGCGGTTCGAACTCAAACGCCACGCGTTCCCGTTCGGCGCCGTGACGACATGGGGGTTTGGCGACGCCGCAGACGGCGAGCTCACCAAGCAGTACCTGCTGAAGTACATGAACGCGGCTGGGTTCGGCATGGGTCTAAAGCCGACACAATGCCCCGTGCTGGGCGGCGACGACGGCCGCACATATCGCTTCAGACGAGTGGCCGAGGAAGACATCCCATGGCTGCGTGAGCACGACTTCTACATCCGCGGCCACACCCTGGTCTGGGACGGTCAAAGGTTTCTTCACCCCAACCTCAAGCAGATCGTCGCCGATCCGAACCTGTCCGACCACGAGAAGGGAACCGAGATCGCCGACCGAATGAAGGAGCGCATCCCTCACGCGGTGCAAAAGTGGGACGTGCAGGCCTGGGATGTGATCAACGAACCACGAGTTAACCACTTGGTCGACGAGATGCTCCCCGAACGCGACACCATGGTCGAGGCGTTTGAAGAAGCGGACGAAGCACGGCGTGCAGCCGGTCGGCCCGACGTCAAGCTCTACTACAATGAAAACCAGGTGTTGTCGTGGTCACGGTGGGGCTCATACGAAAACAACCGCGATGTGTATCGCGATCGTATCGACGACGTGATCGATGCGGGCGCCGCGATCGACGGCATCGGTTTTCAGTACAGGTTCAAGCAGCCCGCCTCACCGGAGGTGGTCTGGGAGCGGATGGAAGACTTCGCCGACTACGGACTGCCGTACCAGGCAACTGAATTCGAGTTGGTCGAGGCGGCCAGGCAACCTCACGGCTGGACCGATCGCGAACGCAAGCAGATGACCGCCGAGATGATCACCATCTTCTTCAGCCACCCGCTCGCAGACGGGTTCTGGCACTGGGCGTACAACCAACGCGACCCGTCCATCGAGTCGAATGCTGAGGAGCGTGCCCCGCTCATCTCTTGGGAGGGCGAGCCGACCGCCGAGTTCGAGCAATGGATCAAGATGATGGAAGTCGACTTCAAGACCGACGAGACCGTCAAGACGGATGCCGAGGGCAACGCGGAGGTCCGCGGCTTCAAAGGCACGTACTTGATCACAATCGGGACCGGGCCAGCAGCGGCCAAGTATGTACTCACCCTCGATGAGGACACCGAAGTGACGGCTCGGGCCTCTGTTTCGCAGGGTGATCGCTGAGCGTCAAACGGTAGACAGCTGGCACCATCATCGATTTGAGCGTGCACAATCGAACGAATACTCACACCGATCCATGACAGGACAGACCCAGATGCAGCCACTCAAAACACTCGTACTCTTCGTTCTAATGTGCGGACTTGGCTCGTCGGTCGACGCCAGAACCACAGGCAACACCGACTTTGTTCATCTTGAAGAGTCTGACGGCGTCTGGTGGTTTGTGAATCACCAAGGCGACCGATTCATCACGACCGGGATGAATCATGTTGACGAGAGAGGCATCTTGTTCAACGAGGTCAACGAAGGCTGGATGACCGGCGAGTTCGGCGAGGACATCATGGGATCGTGGGGAGGGCTGAATGCTCGATCGAGTGGAATCGCCGCGTTCGCCGACAAGGTCGTCAAGGACTTCAAGAGCTACGGGTTTAACACGATCCCGTTCCATGCCTACACCGTACCCCTCGCGCTCTATGAAGAACGGGAGATCTACTATATCGCGAAGATCAAGGTGGAGAGCATCTCGATGCGCCACATGAATCGCGCGAATGGCGCGCGGTTTCCGGATGTTTTCTCTTCTGAGTTCGAACAGAAGCTGGACGCGCTAACACAGAAGGTGTGCGCACCGCTCCGAGACGCGAAGTACCTCCTTGGCTACACATTCTTCGACCTGCCAGACTTAAAAGCACCCGGGCAATGGCACGCTCGTCAGTTCCCTGATGGGGGCCTCGTGTACCCGTGGGTTCAAGACATGCGAAATCTGCCGGCGTCCGCCGAAGGGAAAAAGGCGTGGATCCGAATTCTCCAAGAGAATCACGGTTCGGCGGCCGCGGCGGCACAGGTGTACGGCATCGATGGGGTGTCGGGTTGGGACCAACTCGCGCAGGTGACCGACTGGCCCCCAAAGCCGAACAACGAATCGAAGGTAGTCCAAGACGCAGACGACATGCTGGCGGCCCTCGCCGACCGCTGGTACAGCCTCCATCGAGAACTGATCCACAAATACGATCCCAACCACCTCATCATCGGCGATAAGCACGAGGTGGGATTCAACACCACCGTCCATAAAATTCCCGACGGCGTCCTCGAGGCCATCGGCAAGCACTGCGACGTGTTTATGATCCAGTACTACTCCTTCTACAACGACCTTCACAACTCGACGCTTCGTGAACTCCACCGCAAGACGGGCTTACCCATCATCAACGGTGACCACGCGTTCTCGCACCAGACCGATAAGCACACCAAGCTCAAGGGGCTCGAAGTGCACAGTCACGAAGCGGTCGGAGAAGAGTACGCGAACTACATGAAGCGGACGATGGAAGATCATCCTTTCATGCTGGGCTGGTGGTACTGCGGCTACATGGAGCAGTGGGCCCCGGCCGGAACGCGACTGGGACAGCAGTGCGGGTTCTTCGACCCGTTTGGCGAACCCAACATGGAGGTTCTTCCGGTCATCAAGGCCGCCAACGAGAATGCCGTAAAGTGGCATGCGAATTCGAAGGCCGAGTGAACGTAGTCACTAGAACGACCTTTCGCCGCGTGTCAGCGGCACTCTTGTCGGATCGAACAACGCGGAGATCAATTGGTGAAGACCATTGCGCTGATATGCCTTCTTTGCCTCGCATCCAGCGGTGCCTACGGGCGACAGCCAAACGTTCTATTAATCCAGACGGACGACCTGGGGTACGACGACTTGTCGTTGCACGGCAATACGTGCTCGGAGACACCGAACCTGGATCGTCTAGGCAGATCATCGGTCCGCTTTAGGAACTTCATGGTCAATTCGGTCTGCTCGCCGACGCGTGCGGCCTTGCTCACGGGCCGCGACGCGTGGCGGACCGGCTGCGAAGGATTGCACGCCGGCAAAGAGTTCATTCACCTGAACGAGCGGACTTTTGCCGATGCGTTTCAAGAAGCGGGCTACGCCACCGGGATGTGGGGGAAGTGGCACAACGGCAAGTCGGACGGGTATTGGCCGTGGGACCGTGGGTTCGACGAGGCATACTTTGCAGACCTGTACAAGTACTACCCGAGCGCGGGTTACTACAACGAGTTCCCGAGGAAGACGATTCACGAAGGAGAATGGTCGCCGAAGGTCCTGGCGGACTACACGATCGACTTCATCACGAAGAATCAGGATCGGCCCTTCCTGGCCTACCTATCGTTCTTGACCTGTCACTCGACCTGGAACACCCCTGACGAGTATCGGAGCAAGTACCTAGAGCGTGGGCATAGCGAGGCGTTCTCGATGTTGCTCGGAATGCTTGAGTTCATGGATAGCGAGGTTGGCCGTGTGCTTCAGCATGTCGCAGACCTGGGCCTTGACGAGAACACGATCGTCATCTTCATGAGCGATAACGGGCCGAATAAAGCCGGCTCCAGGCGTCACGCCAGCGACATCGTCACGGACGAAGAGTGGGAACTCAGGAACAATCACGGGTTCCTCGGGAACAAGTCCAAGCTCTGGCAGAACGGCATCAAGTCGCCGCTGTTCATTCGCTGGCAGGGTGTTTATGAGCCGGTCGACGTCGATCGCCTGGTCACCATCGCCGACGTCTTTCCCACGCTGCATGACATCACCGGGATCGCACTAGCCGACGGATTGCCGCTGGATGGACGGAGCTTTCGACCCTATCTCGAAGGGAATACGACTTTGTTGCCGGAGAAGCAGGCGGTGTTTGCGCATTGGCACCCCGCCTGGGAGGGCGACCATTTCGATCCGTTGCAGGACAAGACGGAACTGGCGTTCGAAGACCAGAAGCTGACGCTCGTGAACGAGCGCTATAAGTTCATTCAGAACGAGTACGGCGTCCCGGGATCGCCGGCACAGCACAACAGGATGGTGCTGATTGACCTGGTCAACGATCCGCTGGAAAGCGACAACCTCGCGTCTTCAAGGCCCGAGGTTGTCGCCGAGATCCGCGAAGAGCTCGCCGCCTGGTTTGACGGGCTCATCGAGTCGCCGCACGCGTTCACGCACACGGTTTTCCAGGTCGGCTGGAACGGCAGAGAGCGTTCGGAGTTCCCGGCGTTTGGGCCGTCCAAGACGGTGGGCACGAAGAACGAAGGGCACGCCATCGGGAAGTGGGACGTCGCCGGCAACTACGCGGAGTACCGCATCCATGTCCATGAAGCCGGACCGCACGAGGTCTTCGTTCTCTGCGCCGCCGGCACAAGAGGCGAAGGGATTGAGATGAGGGTCGAGTGCGACGGCCAATCTACGACCGCGGTGCTGAGCGACGCCGTGGCCCCATCGCTGGGTGTTCTTGAGCTGCCGGCCGGAGAGCACACGATCAAGCTCAGCGTGATTGATATTCCCGATGGCCTCTCACCCAACGTCAGATTTAGGGCCATCCAGTTGAATCTTCAGTAGCGTAACTCCGCGGTTTTACTCGGGATTTCTCAGAAGATGATGCCGAACCTATCAAACCTGTCCAATTTGATGATTACGAGAAATTCAATAAAAATCACTGCAAAAATAAAATTCAACATCCTTGCTTTTTGCATTGTAGGCTTGTCTACCAACGCACACGCTCAAGAACTCAAGGGCAATACAAGTCATGACCAAGAGCTTCCTTCAGAAGTTCACTTGAGCTCTGTACCTCCAATGAGTGAATCCCCAACGGGACTTATCAAAACCGAGAAAATAGACGGAAAGTGGTGGTTCATCGATTCCGAGGGCAAGGGATTTTTCCCTATCGGGATGACTCACACCTCTGCTTTTGTCCCTGACGACCCAGCTGTTATTCTATCCACGTTAACCGATATTGGACTCACTGGCTCTTTTTTGTTGGTTGCGGGGCTTCAATCAGAAGCGGATAAAGTCGGATACAAGTATGGCAAGAGTGTTTGGCCCGCGTTGATCGCACACGCCAACCAATACCGGAAAGAAGAGAACTCAAGACCCGACCCCTTCTCCAATGAGTACGATGATTTTTGCAATACCGCCATCAGAAATGCCAGTCGATCCGTTGTCAACAATAGCAACGTCCTGGGCTACACCTACGGCTTCAGTCCATTTTCACTGATGCACAAATGGATAAATAGCATTCTGATTAAGGATGGGTCTCCCGGCAAGCTGGCCATCGTGGACGAGTATCGAAAGATCTATGAGAATGATATCTCTGAATTCAATACAATTTATAGCACCGACCTAGCGTCTTTTGATGAGCTTGTTGCCCACACGGGGATTGTGTACGACAGAACGCTGGACCCCACCCCCGAAGACCTTCCCGTGATTCAGCTCGAAGGGAAGAAGCGCGATGTTACACGCCTTTCCATGCTATTGATTGCACAGACTCACAGGGTTCCCGAGAAGTACGTTCGAGAATACGACCCTAACCACTTGATCCTTGGATTTGCTCTCAAGCCCTATGCGATGAACTTTGACCTCTATCGGGCTCTTGCTCCCTATGTTGATGTTATTTCGCCTCAGCATCTTCATGTAGCAGGACACTCGTCTGCACCGAATTCTCATTTCGTTCTAGATGTAAAGACTCTCAGCGAAGTTACGGGAAAGCCCATCTATCTCAGCGACAATTACTGTGGAAGTACGGACCCCCGAAAGAATAGCACGGGGAGGTACCCCAGGTACACCGATGAGCAACACATCGGCATTGTGTTCCAGGCAACGATCCTTGAGGCATTGGCTCAACCGGAAGTGATCGGGGTCTCTGCCTGTCTATCGATCAATCATCGAACAGATCAGCATGCTTACAAGGGCTTGCTCGACGCTCAAGGCTCCGAAAAGTCTGAGGTGACTCAACACATCAGAGAATTGCAGGGGAAGATTATTTCCTATAGACAACAGCAGTACTCGAATAAGGACCTGTCGTTGATCCAAGACCGCACTAAATCGAAAATTAAAACCGCGATCGGAGAAGAGTGAAATTAATTGAATTTGCGTGGAGAAATAAGAATCGACCGCAGAATTGAGCGCCACGGTTACTTAGAAACGTGCTGACACGTATAGCGAAAATTGAAGCCAACATCCTTTGTCGTGGAGTGAGATTCGATCTGCGAAGGCATGGGCACTGGATGTGAATCCGTGCTCACTTGAGTGGGTCAACGCAGGCCGTTCAACACTTCATATTCAACATAAGATAGTTGATTACTCTACGTTCGCCGCGCCTCGGTGGACCATGCGAATGTTGTATGTGTTATTAGAAGGTTCCCCAGGGTAGTCAATATCTTCCCGTGCGTAGATGCTGTCATTGGGGGTCACTCTGCCATCGACCGTGCTGCTTTCGAATTCCGACTCGTCGTTGAACTTGACGTGGCCGTCGTTGAACGTCACCGAGCCGTTCCAGTTCCCGCCTCGGGAGTCGATGGACCAGAGGCTCCGGTGGGTCGCGGTGTCGTTCGCGTTGATGGTGACGTTGGGGTCGAGGCGAACGAGCCGATCGGAGATGGCGACGCTCTCGGGGTTGAACGAGTCGACGTTGTACTCGTTGAATCGCCCGCCGGCTGGCCCACCCTGGACGCCGCTGTCGTTGAAGCGGATCTCAGGCAGAGAGTAGGAGTAGAACACTTCGAACGTCGTGAAGCTTGGCAGGTCCTCATACTCGACAAAGGAAACGCCGGTGCGTAGGGTGTCCGGCTTCTCGGCGGGCGAGATGGCGTATTCGGGGGTGAAGAGCTCGGCGTCGAGCATCAGGGCATAACGTCCGCCGACGTGAGCGCCACCGGCCGAACCAGCGGTGTACTTGGGAATCTCCAAGCCATCGACGAAAACGCTGTCGTCCTCGTTCTTCGCCTGGCTTCCCTCGACGCCCGGGTACCAGCCCTTGTTGCTCTGGGCGAAGATGACCATCCCCTGGTGCATGCCGCGTGTCTGCGTGCTGCTCTGGAGCTGCCGGGCGACGGTCCGCGCCGCGGAGAGGGCCGGTAACAGGATGGCGACGAGCAGCGCGATGATGCTGATGACCACCAGGAGTTCGATCAGGGTGAAGGCATGGGGGCGTCGCATTGGATGAGTCCTAAGAATTGGCTGACACGAGAGGGGGAGACGTATTAATTGACCTTGAGCCACGGGGAGGTTCGCCGCGGCGGTCAAGAATCTCGGAGAGCCCAGCGGGCGAGAGCGGTGACGGCGGGCGTGTCACGCTGGCGGGAGGCCGGGGTCGCGTGTTCTGACCGGGAAATCTTCATCTCCATATCGTATTTGTAAACGATTGTAATTGCAAACGATTTCGAATATAATTTGAGTGAATCGACTCTTAGGATAGATCGTCATGCCTGTCACTCTCCAACAAATCGCTGATGAAGCAGGGGTTACGGCCGCGACGGTCTCCCGCGTTTTGAACGGGCTCAACAAGGAGAATCGGCCTTCGATCGCTCAGCGGGCCGATCGGATCCGTGACGCCGCCCAGCGGCTCGGCTACCGCCCGAATCAGGCCGCGCGATCGACCATCACCGGACGATTCAATCAAGTCGCGTTCGTGACCTGTGGCGACCTGGGGTTCGACTGGTTCGCCCCGCAGCTGATTCACGGCCTGCACGAGGCGCTGGACCAGATGGGATCACGGTTGAGCGTGCACGAGATGACGGGCAGCCAACTCCAAGACCCGGAGCGCGTCCCGCGCCTGTTCCGCGAGTCGGCCGCCGATGGGATCCTGGCCAACCTCGACGAGAAGCTGCCGCCGCGGGCGATCGAGGTGTTCGACGAGCAGCCGGTGCCCATGGTCTTGCTGAACATCAAGCGGCGGACGCGGTGTGTCTATCCGGACGAGTTTGCCGGCGGCTGGCACGCGGCCCAGCACCTGCTGAATATGGGCTGCCGACGACCGGCATTTTTTCTTATCCCGACGGCCGGGCAGTCGCCGCACTTTTCTCAGAAAGAGCGGATGGCCGGTTTCGAGGCCTGCCTGCGTCGGGCCGGCGTCGAGTCACCGAAGTACCCGAGCCTCAAGATCGATCGGACCCACTCCCCGCGGATCGGCCTTGAATGGGCCGAGGCGTACATCGACCGGCTCGGCCCGTTCGACGGCGTTGCGTGCTACGACGCGCCCGGAGCCGGCGCGTTGCACTCCGCCCTGTCCGGACGCGGCCTGCGAATCCCACGCGATCTCCGGATGATCGTATTCAATCATCAGGTCGCTCACGCACAGACCGGCATCGCGATGGACACCCTGCTGATCCCGATTAAGGACGTGGGCGTTCAGGCGGTCCGGATGATTCAAGGCATGATCGCCGAGGAATCGTCGCGGCAACCCTCCGCTCAGGTGGTTGCGTATCGGCATGTGTACGAGGCCGAGACGGGCATCACCTCCGACGTCGACAATTCACTGGTCGTGCCAGACGGGTCGGATCGACCTTAACCCGGACGTGGTTCGCTTGACGCAGCATCGCAAGTTTCCACCTATCCATGACTCACCTGCGACATCCAAGGATCGACTTATGACATCACCGCCATGGCGTTTCGTCCGGCACGCCGCCATTGCATCCTGCCTGGTTGCGACGCTAGCGGGCGTTTCCGTTCGATCCGCCGGCGCTCAGACCTCCGACAGGCCGAACGTGTTATTCATCTCGGTCGACGATCTCAAGCCCTCGATCGGGTCGTTCGGGGACGAGATCGCGGTGACGCCCAACATGGATCGACTCGCCGCGAAGGGCACCGCGTTCACGAACGCTCACTGCCAGCAGGCCATCTGTTCGCCATCGCGTGTCTCGCTGCTCACCGGGCTGCGCCCCGACGCGACGCGAGTCTGGGACCTGCAGACGAAGTTTCGCGACACGATCCCCGATGTGGTCACGCTGCCGCAGCGATTCCGCGAGGCCGGCTATCACACCGTCGGGATCGGCGGCAAGATCTTTCACGGCCATCAGGACAACAACGACGACGCGTCGTGGTCGGAGCCGTTTACGCGGGTCGTGAGCCCGGCCTCGCCGACGTGGGGCTACCTCGAACCCAGACTGGTCGCCGAGGTCGAGCGCAATCGCAGCAAGTACTCGGAGCTACCCCGGGGGCGAAAGCAGCAGCTCAACGCCCTCTTCCCTGACAAGCGCCCCCCGACCGAGCGCATGGACGTCGCCGACAACGCGTACAGCGACGGGGTCGTTACCGACGAAGCGGTCCGCCGTATGCCGGAGCTTGCCGCGTCCGACCAGCCCTTCTTTCTCGCGGTCGGCTACGACAAGCCTCACCTGCCGTTCATCGCGCCGGAGAAGTACTGGCAACTCTACGACGCCGAGGCGTTACCGCTCGCCGAGGTAACCGAGGCCCCGAGCGGCGCTCCGGGCTTCGCGGCGCAGCCCGGCTGGGAATTGCGCGGCGGCTACAACGTGCCGCAGGAAGGGCCAATCCCGGTCGACCTGCAACGCGAGTTGATTCACGGCTATTACGCCTGCGTGTCGTACGTCGACGCCCAGGTCGGCCGGCTGCTCGATGCGCTCGAGGAGAACGGGCTGGCCGACAACACAATCGTGGTGTTCTGGGGCGATCACGGTTTCCACCTGGGTGACCACGCCATCTGGTGCAAACACACCAACTACGAACAGGCCACGCGTTCGCCGCTGATCTTCGCCGCGCCAGGGGTCGGCGTCGAGGGAGCCACGGCCGAGGCGCCGGTCGAGTTCGTCGATGTCTACCCGACGATGCTCGATCTGGCCGGCATCCCTGTGCACGACGCGCTGCACGGCACGTCGCTGGTGCCGATGATGGAGGACCCGAGCGCGTCGGTGAAGCCCGCGGCGATCAGCCAGTACCCGCGCGGCGGCGGGAACAGCCAGAGGATGGGGTACGCCTATCGAACGGATCGCTATCGGCTGGTGATCTGGCGAGCGATGAACTTCAAGGCAGGGGAGACGACCGGACCGATCGTGGCGACCGAGCTCTATGACTACGAGGTCGACCCGCTCGAGACCCGAAACCTCGCCGAAGACCCTGGCTACGCAAGCGTGCGCAGCGAACTGGAGTCGCTCGCCGAGCAGTTGGGCGTGGCGACCGAATGACGACTAAACGCTCAAGCAACCTCAATCGCGCTTCGAGGCCGAAGTGAAACCAATTCTGGCCCGGCGAAGCGCCAAGCACGATCCGACTTGACCCTCTTTGTCCACCTCTCAGTCAGTCACCTCATGAACACACTCTTCCAACGATTCTTCGTCCTGTCGATCGCCGCGACGAGCTTGGCTTCCATGGGCTCGGCGTGGGCGGCCAAGCTGGTCGACGTACGCGTCGTCGACGAACAACATCTCGCGGTGACCTGGCTCGACAGCGAGGTGGACTACGACGACTCGGGCACCGGTGCCAATGCGTTCCGAGGGCACATGAGCCGCGGGGACGATCGGATCGTGGAGTATCTGCCCAAGCTCGACACGCAAGCCGTGATGAGGCCGACGTCCTTCTCGATCGTTAGAGAGGGGGGGCGAGCGACATCCCCGGCCGCGGTGTGGCGACGCGCCAAGGTGATCGGCACCACGCATGCCTGGCCCGAACCGCCGCATGCGCTCGAACACGTCGTCTTCCTCAAGCTCGCCGAACCGATGGTCGAGGACGCGACTTACACGGTTCGATTCAACGACCGCATTGGCTCAGACCGGTCCGATGCGGAGGTGACCTTCAATCCCGACAGCGGCGTCTCGGAGGCGATCCACGTCAATCTCTACGGGCAGACACCCGGGTCGACCTCGGAGCACCTCGCCGATCTGTATATGTGGCTGGGCGACGGGGGGGCGCGTGACTACTCGGCGTTCGAGGGGAACCAGGTCTGGCTGATCGACGCGGAGTCCGGCGAGCGTCACCCGGCGGGCACGGTGGGGTCGCCACGGCCTCGCAGCAACAGGGATCTCGGGCGGTTTGATTTCACGGCGTCCGACGTGTGGCCGATCGACTTCACCCTGCCGCCGAACGCGGAAGGCCCGTACCGCCTCGTGGTGGAGGGCGTCGGGTCGAGCCCGGTGTTTGCGGTGAGCCACGACAGTCTGCGAGACCCATTTGCGCTGTCGGTCATCGGCTTCTACTACATGCGCATCGGCGAGCCGAAGGACGCGCGAGTGCCGGCCCCGCGTCAGCCTCGGCTGATCCCCGGCGAGGACCCGCCCGGCTTCCAGGTCATCCGCACCACCCTCAACCCCAAGCACCCCGATTGGGAGTCGCTCCGAAACGATCCCTGGGACCACAAGGACTGGAGCGCCTATGTCGAGCCGGGCGAACCCACGAACCCCAACGCCTACGGCGGCTACGCGGATGCATTGGACTGGGATCGAAGGCACCGGCACATCCAGATCGTTTGGGACCTTTGCCTGCCGTTCCTGCTCACCGACGGCCAGCCTGCAGACGACGATCTGGGCCTGCCGGACAGCGGCAACGGCATCCCGGACCTGCTCGACGCCGCCCGGTATGGAGCCGACTTCTGGCTTCGGCTCCGAGACGGCGACGGCAATTACTCGATGGGCATCAACAATCCGCTGAGGGACAAGAGCCGAGCGTATCAGGCGAAAGCCGAGCCCTGGATGGCCTGGGCCAACGCGGCCAACGCGGCGATCCTGGCGGACGCGTTCCGCGCGACCGGCCACAGCGACCTGAGCAATGACTACCGCGACGAGGCCATCGAAGCCTGGGAGATCGCGGGCGATCGCGATCTCGACCATTCGCGTCAACTCGGCACGACGCAGGCTTCCGGGCGTGACATGAAGGCGCTCGCCGCGGCGTGCCTCTTCAACCTCACCGGTGATCGCGCCTATGAGGAAGCGTTTATTGACAGTTGCATGGTCACGAACCCCGGCAACCGGGCGGGGTCGTCGGACTGGTATCGCCAGAACTGGGCCGTCGCCGCGTATCTGATGGGCTCTCGAACGGTGCCCGGTGCGAAGCATCGGCGTGACATCGTGCGTCAGCTCGAGAGCGCGGTTCACGATTACGCCTTGGCCAGACACGTCCGAGGGTTCCGCAGCTGGCCGTCCAGGCGGAGCACGTCGGGCCACGGGCACTTCCAATCGGTCGCCGCCACGCAGCCATTGATGACCGCTCACGCGATCGCCGAGGACTCGGAGCTGCGCGACGAGTACCTGGCCGCGTTGATCGGCGAGGCCGACTGGGGTCTGGGACGCAACCCGCTCAACATGGTGCTGATGACCGGGCCGGATGCGCAGACCGGCATCGGCACGGGCATGCGGCACGTCCAGGACATCTACACCTCCGGCCGCAACGACGGCACGCCGGGCCTCCACCCCGGTCACACGCCGTTCATGAACGCCAACCCGTGGGGCGGTGGAAATTTTATGAACGATCCCAGGGGATGGTACGGTTCTCGAGGCTACCCGGCGTGGCAGCAGTGGCCGTACGGCGAAGCCCTCTGGCAGGCCAGATATTGCTTTGCTAACAACGAATTCACCCCGCAGAAGACCATGTCCGGCAAGTCCGCGCTGCTGGGCTACTTGCACGCCGTGACTTCGACCCCGAACGAGTAATCGATCGCCCACCTCAAGGTCGATGCTCTGCTGCTGCAGATTTTTCCAAGCCGGCTGGGTCCCCGAGCACTGCGCATTGAGGACGGCCTTGAGTTCGCTTGCCGACGCGGCCGCGTCTTGCGACGAAGCTTCAGACTGAATCGGTGAAGGGATCCAATCTATCGAGACTTCGAGTGATCGGCCCGGTACGCCGTCGGCGCCTTGCCGGTCGAGGCCTTGAACCGGCGATTGAAGACGCTGAGGTCTCTGAATCCACTATCCCATGCGATATCGGTAACCGTCCGGTTCGTCGTGCGGAGTAGCCACATCGCGTGCTGCGTCCTTCGATCGTTCAGGTACGCCATCGGCGTCTTGCCGGTGTAGCGACGGAAACAACGGCAGAGGTGTTCCGGGCTGACGCCTGCACGATCCGCGAGGTCGTCCAAGCAGACCTGATGATCGTACGACCGGTCCAGATGCTGGCGGATGTCTTCCACCCAGCCAGGCCCTTCGTGCTCGGACCGCCAGCCCATCCGATCGGCGACGCGGCAGCACTCGACGAGGAACAACGAGAATAGTTGCGTGACCACCGCGGCCGAACCCGGGTCGTCGGCCTGCTGCTCGCGGAGCATCCACTCGAGCGGCTGGCGCATCCTGATCGGCTCGTCGAACTGAAGGTGGACTCGTCGGTTCTGCCGATGCACGACGGCCGGGTCGGGCGCGACAATGGACGCGAGCGTTCGATCCCACGGCGCCGGCACGACCGGCAGGTCAAACGACACCAGGTCGGCATACACGTTGACGACGTCCATGCCCTCGGGACCGGTCACCAAATCGTGCTTCTGACCGTAGGTTGTCATGCCCACCGAACCGGGTCCGACGGGCACCACCGCGTCGTCCATGTGATGCGCTCCGCGGCCCTCGAGCACGCAGGAGAACAGCAGCACCGGCACCGAATGCGGCTTCAGCGAGGTGTTGACATAGCCTGAGAACCGCTCGACGGCGACGCCGGCCAGGCGCAGCGAGGGGAGCCTTGGATCAATCTGATTCGAAGATGACATCAATTATCGCGTAGTTGAACAGCAAACATACCAATATTTTGACCACTTGTTCACTGATTCAGCCATTTCCCTGATTAGAGCCAACCCCATGAAGACCGAACTGACCGCAGATCAGATCGACCAGTACCAACGCGACGGCGTGCTCTTTTTCCCCGGGCTTCTCGATGGCGACGAAGTCGCCGAACTCAAAGCGGCGGTGCTCGATTCGGTGGAACAGATGGGCAACCGCAAGGTGAGCGGCGGTGAGCGCGGCGACATGGTTGCCGGCGACAGCTATTACGACAGCGTGTTCACCCAGCGACTCAACCTTTGGCGGATCAACGACACCGTGAAGCGGTACATGCTCTCACCGGACCTGGGCAGGATGCTGTGCGACCTAGCGGGTCAGGCGGGCATGCGGGTCTGGCACGACCAGGCCCTGATCAAGGAGCCGTTCGGCAATCCGACCGCGTGGCATCTCGACAACCCGTACTGGTCGTTTTACTCGCGAAACTCGCTCTCCATCTGGATCGCCTTGGAGGAGGCCACGCCGTACAACGGCTGCATGTGCTTCCTGCCGGGGTCCCAGAAGCTGGCCAACTTCGAGAACGTGGCGATCTCCGAACAGATGACGTCGCTCTTCGAGGTCTACCCGGAGATGAAGGAGATCGAGCCGAAGGCGTTCCCTATGAAACCCGGGGACTGCAGTTTTCACAACGGTCTGACTGCGCACGGCGCCGGCGCCAACATGACCAGAGGCCGTCGCATCGCGATGACTTGTGCCTACATGCCCGAAGGCAGCACGTTCAACGGCAAACCCAACATCTTGCCGGACCGATATGTGGAGACGCTCGCCGAAGGCGATGTGCTGGAGAACGACGAACTAAACCCGATCGTGCATCGATCCTAGAACCACCTTACGCGAAACAAGCAGCCGTCCTGAGCTATGGCGAATCGCTGGTCCGCGACGCCCGATGATCGCCAGCCTCAGAAATCGACCTCAAACAACATCGGCCGATTGGGGCAGGTTTAACGGTAGTGTGCCGAGTTAGACAGCGCCTCTACTAGGTCCAATGACCTTGGGCAAGGTCACGCCCATCCCGCTGAACTTCGTCTTCCACCGGTAGAACGTCTGCTCCGACACGCCCAGCTTCCGACAGACTTCTTTGTCCGGCGTCCCCGCTTCGGCCTGCCGCAAGGCGAACGCCATCTTTTCGTCCGTGAATCTCGTCTTCTTCATCGATCGGTCTCCCAAACGGAAACCGGATTCTCGTGCGCGTAACCCCGAATCCTGATCCAGCGGTGTTGTGAGTTTTTGGCGATCATCGGGCGTCCCGGAAGGAGCCCGGA
>JBCBUE010000008.1:0-81671 GCA_039818285.1 Planctomycetota bacterium
GTAGCCGAAGCGCTTGAGGTGGTAGATCAGGCGCTCGGCTCCGTCGGTGACCTCGAGGCGGTCGTAGACGCGGTCCAGCGCGGCGGCGGGCAGTCCCTCGAGCTGGGCGACCCGCTTGGGCAGCGACTCCTCGAGGGGGATCTCGCCGTTGAGCGTCGCGTCGAGCAGCCGCGCGTCCTGCTCGGCCACGGCGGGGGACATCTCGCGGGCGAGTTCGTGCAGGACCTCCTGCTCGACGAGGACGCGGTCCATGTCGAAGGCGACGAGGCGGCGGTTGCGACGGAAGGCGTTGTCGCGCTGCCAGGCGAGGTCGATTTGATGATCGCGCGAGACCTGAAGCAGGGTCGCGCGCAGGGCGGACTCGTCGGCCGGCTCGCCGCGGAGCGCGAGCTCCATGCAGGCCCGGCGCGGGTCGTCGCCGGAGCGCAGCGAGGGCCGGCCGGTGAGGCGGGTGATGACGGCGATGTTCAGGCCGGCCTCGGCGACGGCGTGGCTGACCGCGGCGACCTGGGCGGCGGAGATCCGCGGGGCCAGCAGCGTCAGGATGAACCGCGGCAGGCCCTGGCGATCGACCCAGGCGTGGTAGGCCTCGTCGGACACGGTGGTCATCCGCAGTTGCAGCCCCATGTCCTCGCACGCGGCGAGCAGGGAGGGGAAGACGAGGTTGGCGTCGTTGGCCTCGCGGGGCAGGCGGACCAGCATGCCCAGCAGCATGGTGCGGTGGATGACCGCCTGGTTCATGTCGAGCATCTGCACGTCGTGCTCGGCGAGCACGGCGGTCAAGCGGGCGGTGATGCCCGGGCGGTCTTCGCCGCTGACGTGCAGCAGGATGGCTTCGGGTTGGTTCACGGTGTTGTCGCCCGGAGAGGCTGTTCGTGTGATGAGTTCGGGCGAGATAGGAGTCCGCACACACACGCGGGCCAACTCACCGCCCGGGCAGTGTAGCCGCGCGAGGCGGGGCCTCGGTCATCGTCGTTTTCGTTTTCTGTTCTTGAACCTGGAGCTCTGCTGGCTGGCTTTCGTGGAGCCCTTGCCGCGCATCCCGGGCATCCCCGGCATGCCCATCGGGGGCATCGCGTCGGCCCCGCCGCCCATCCCGGCCATCGCCTTCATCCGCCCCATCACGCCGGCGCCGGTCATCTGCTTGCTCATCTGGCTGACCATCTCGAACCCCTTGACCAGCTGGCTGACGGCCTTGGTGTCCGAGCCGGACCCGGCCGCGACCCGCCGGCGACGCGAGTTGTTCAGCAGGTCGACGTCTCGACGCTCGGCCGGGGTCATCGACTGGATGATCGCCTCGGTGCGGTCGATCTCGCGGTCGTCGAGCGGCAGGTCCTTGAGCGCCGAGCCGACGCCGGGCAGCATGCCCAGCAGCTGCTTCATATTCCCCATACGTCGCAGCTTGCGGAGCTGGTTCAGGAAGTCCTCCATCGTCAGCTTGCCCTTGGCCATCTTGTCCTGCAGGGCCAGGGCCTCCTCCTCGCTGACCTGCTCTTGGGCCCGCTCGACCAGGGAGACCACGTCGCCCATGCCGAGGATCCGGCCGGCCATCCGGCGGGGGTGGAAGGGGTCGAGCGCGTCGAGCTGCTCGCCGGTGCCGATGAACTTGACCGGCTCGCCGACGACGCGCTTGGCGGTGAGGGCGGCGCCGCCTCGGGTGTCGGAGTCGAACTTGGTGAGGATCAGGCCGTCGATCTCGAGCTGTTCGTGGAAGGCCTTGGCGGAGTTGATCGCGTCCTGGCCGGTCATCGCGTCGATGACGAGGTAGACCTGATGGGGGTGCAGCCGGTCGTTGACCTGACGGAGCTCGCCCATGAGCTCGTCGTTGATGTGCAGGCGGCCGGCGGTGTCGAGGATGACGACGTCGGCGCCAGTCGATCGGCCGTGATTCACGGCCCGCTGGCAGACGCCGACCGCGACGCCGACGGCCTTGCCGTACTCGGCGACCTTGTCGGGCTCGCCGTAGAACTCGATCGCCCCGTCGCCGGGCAGCTCGGCCTGAGCCTGCTCGGCAACGACCTTGAGCTGCGTCACCGCGGCGGGTCGCTGCAGGTCGGCGGCGGCGAGGACGACCTTCTTGCCGCGCTTCTTCAGCCAGCCAGCCAGCTTGCCGCAGGTCGTCGTCTTCCCCGAGCCCTGCAGGCCGCACATCATGATGACCGTCGGCCCGGGCTCGACGAACAGCACGGGGTTCTGCTCGGCCGGATCGTCCTGGTCCTCAGGATCGCCGCCGAAGAGCCTCACCAGCTCGTCGTGGACGATCTTGATCATCTGCTCGCCGGGGTGCAGGCTCGACAACACCTCAGTGCCGACCGCCTGGTTGGTCACCTCATCGACGAAGGCCTCGACGACCTCGTAGTGCACGTCGGCCTCAAGCAGGGCCTCGCGGACCTGCTCCATTGCGTCGCGCACGTTGCTCTCGGAGATCTTGCCCTTGCCGCTCAGCGAGCGCAGGGCCGACTCGAACTTCTCACTCAGGTTGCCGAACACATCCGTCTCCAGTCCGGGCGGACCGGATCAGGCCTTGACCGGCCCATAGTTTAGCTTGCGCCGCTCACCGCAGGTTCATCGAGATCGAGATGCGCGGCTCGTCGCCGGCGTAGTTCTCGACGGCGTGATAAAGGAACGAGGGGAAGACGACCATCATGCCCGGCTTGGGGTCGATGCGCACCTGGTTGAGCTGGTTCCAGGGAGCCAGGGCGTGGTGGATCATCAGCGCGGCCGGGCGGGGGTCGGTGAAGCGCAGCTCGCCGTGCTTGCCCGGGTCGGTGGCGACGTAGTAGACGCCGGACCACGGGCAACCGGGGTGGATGTGCGGGCGGTGGGAGTTGCCCTTCTCGTTGACGGTGGCCCAAGCCTCGACCCTCTGGTTGCCCTGCGCCTCGATCGGGGCCTTGACGGCCTGCATGGCGGACTGGATGAGTTGCAGAAACATCCGGCCGAGCGACCCGGCGAAGGGCTCGCCGAGCTTCTGCAAGAGGTCGGACTCGCTGTGCCAGCCACCGACGTTGCCGCGCTGGACGCCGGGGGACGACTCGCGGAGGGCGAGGATCTTCTGGCGCAACTCGGCGTTGAAGGCGTCCGCGTCCTCGAGCATGCCGGCGACCAACGGCGTGCAGAACGCCATCTGGGCCTGCACCTTGATCTGGCCGGGGGGTGAAGCGGTCGTGGATTCGGCGTCTGACATGGCGAGGCTCCCAGGGGCGATGATTTCGGCGCACACTAGTCGACCGATGTGAACGATCGGTCATGACGGCTCGGGGCTAGTCGTCCAAGGTCACCGCGTTGAGCGCGACGGCCTGGTTCTCCGCGGCGTCCAGGTCGAAAGGCTTGCCGACCTCGATCCGCACGGCCTTGGCGTGGTCGTGGTCGCTGTTGACGATGAGGGCCTTTTCCGTGAGCCGCTCGACGCCCATGTCGGCCGGCTGGTGGCCGAGCACGAACGCCGACACGCCCCACGCCTCGCCCAGTCGGTCGGTCGTCGCGTCGTCCTGGTGCCGGCCCCAGACCATCTCGTAGGCCCAGCCGCCCCGCATCGTCGCCGTCTCGTCCGGCTCCCGCTCCAGCGCCGCCGGGTCGAACTGATCCAGCCGGCGCGGCGACGGCAGGCTGTGGGCGCACATCACGCCCCGCGTCGGCTCGGGGCCGGCCACCCGCACCGCCAGCGGCAGGGACATCACATACGCGCGCACCGCCTCGGCGACCGTCTCGGCGTCGTCGCCGTAGAGAAACGCCAGCCCCTCGTCGAAGCACGCGCAGGTGCTCATCCCGCCCTTCATGATGTCTTGGCCCAGCGCCTGCGAGAGCTCGTGGTTGCTCAGCAGCTGATAGACCCGCGTCGGCCGGTCCAGCTTGAGGGCCGCGGCGAGGGCGAGCGTGCGGACGGACAGGTCGCAGTTGTTGACCCGGGACGGCCCGTGGATCAGCTCCTGGATCACCAGGGCGTTGCGATCGTCGTCGCGGTCGAGGCGGGCGAGCCGGGCCAGGCGGCGCAGGTTGACCCGGTGGTCGTGGACGTCGCCGCCGACGACAACGGTGTCGGCCGCGTCGGCGTCGAGGTCGATCCGGGCGCCGGTGCGACGCGGATCGGTCCGGTAAGCGTCGGCGGCGTCCTCGAAGAGGTCGATCACGACCGAGGCGTCGTGGAGGTCGTGCCGCTGGCTGGCCGATAGGACGGCGTCGTGCATCGGGGGATGCTAACCCCCGCCGAACGTCCAGATCGGGCGGGGATCGGGCAATAATGGCCCGACTCGAGCGTTTCCCCGGAGTTCAGACGCATGGCCCGGACCCCGCCCGCCAGATTGGCCCCGGACACGGGGACCGACCTGGCCGCCACCGTGCGGTCCGCGGTCGAAGGGGACGAGGCGGCGTGGGCCGCGTTGGTCCACGCGTACACGCCCCGCGTCTTCCGACTGTTGCGCCGCCGCTGTGGCGACGCCGAGCTGGCCGAGGAACTGACTCAGGTGACGTTTGTGAAGCTGGTGCAGACCTTCCACGACCCCGAGAAAGCGGCGACCTACCGCGAGCAGGGCCGATTCGAGCCCTGGCTGTTCCGCGTCGCGACCAACGCCCTACGCGACGAGATGCGCCGCCGCGGCCGCCACGCCACGCCGATGGACACCACCCCCGGCGCCGGGTCGGGCGAGACCGCCTCGGCCTTCGCCGCCGCCGAGGCCCGCATGGCCCACGACGCCGCCGACCGCCACGACCCGTCCAACCGGCTGCTCGCCGGCGAACGCCGGGCCGACCTCGCTCGGGCACTCGCCCAGCTCAGCGACGCCGAACGCGAGGTGCTGACCTTCCGCCACGCCGCCGGCCTGTCCTTCGCTCAGATCGCCGAGACCCTCGACCAACCCCTCGGCACCGTCCTCGCCCGCAGCCACCGGGCCGTCAAGAAACTCAAGGCCCTGCTCGACCCCAACCGATCCGATCAGCCTCAGCCCAAGGCGGCCGGCTGATCGACCTCACCCCAACCTCGCAAAACGCCATGACCGCCCCCCGCCCCGACCACGACCCCGCCGCCCGGAACGCCGGCGACCCGGAACTCGACGCCCTGCTCGACCAGACGCTCGGCCAGGACGACGTGCCGGCGTATCTGGCCGACCGCATCGTCGAGGCCACGCTGCCCGAGTTGCGTCGATCGGCCGGCCCGACGCCGGTGCTGGCGCGGATCGGCCCATCGCTCAAGATCGCTCTGCGCGTCGCGGCCGTGGTGCTCGTCGGCGCGGTCGTCGCCCTGGCCCTCATCAACGCCCCCGCCGACGACGCGACCGATGACACGGACCTCGCCAACGCCACCGAGACGACGCCGCCGATGGTCACCGATCCTGAGCCACAGCCCCAGCCCAGCGAGGTGGCGCTCGCCGAGGCCCTCGCCCCGCTCGATCGGCTCGACGCCGCGCTGGCCGAGGCCGCGCCCCGCCAGGACGCGCTCGACGCCGAGCTCGACCTGCTCGCGATGCGCGTCGAGCTCGCCTCGGTCGAGCGCTCCTGGACCGACGCCGAGTCGCTGCTCGACGCCTCGCTGACCACCATGGAGCTCGAGCAAACCGACGGCCTGTCCTCCATGACGTTCTAGCCCCCTGGCCCGCACCCGCCATGAACTCACGCCCCCCCCGCCACACCGGCACCCTCCTCGCCCGAGTTGGATTGGTCCTCATGCTGGTCGTGTCGGCCTCGGCCGTCTCGGCCGAGTCAGAACGCGAGCGGGACGGCGAGCGCGCCGAGGCCAAGCGCTTCGGCCCGCCACGCGCCGCGACGAGCGACCGGCGGGACCGATCCGCTGAGCCGAGGCAGCTCAGCCCCGAGGAGTTTGAGATAGCCGCCACCATGCTCAAGAACCTGCTGGGCGAGGAGGCCGCGGAACGGATGCGCACCGCCGCCGAGCTCGACCCCGCCGCCGCGTCCGCCACCATCCACCGCGAATTCCCCCGGCTGGCCCGCTTCCTGGAGTTCCGCCGGCGCGACCCGGTCGCCGAGCTGCGTTGGGACGAGGTCCGGCTGGCGCGCGAGGCTCGACAGCTCGCCGCCGACCACCGTCAGGCCGTCGCCGCCGACCGGCCCGAGCTGGCCAAGAACCTCGCCGCCGAACTCCGCGACACCCTCGCCCTGCAGTTCGAGATTCGCACCGAGCTCCGCGAGCACGAGCTCGCCCGGCTCGAGCAACGCCTCGGCGACCTCCGCGCCGAACTCGCCGAGCACGCCGAGCAGCGCAACGCCATGATTGACCAGCGCTTCGCCGAGCTCACCGACCCCGACCGCCCGCTCGAGGGCGACCGACCAATGGGAGGCCCGATGGGCCCGCCGCCCACCCGCAACGCCAGCGACGCCCCCGCTACACGCCCGGCCGAGTGATCACCACCGCCTCCCGCGTCACCTCCACCCGCCACCCTTCGGCCAGCTGAAACACCCGCCGGCCGCCTCGGCCGTCGCGCACCGCCCGCGCGATCGCTTCCGTCGTCGCGGCATTGACGCCGCCCATCGGCGCCCCCAACGACTCGAGCGACACGCGCACGGCGGCCCCCAGCGTCGCCGGCGAAAGCACCGAAAGCACCGCCCGAGACGCCGACCAACTCGCCGCCGGACCGCCGGACTCGGGCTCGAAGAAGCCGCCGACAGCCTCATCTTGCGTCCTCGACCGCACCGCCTCGGCCAGCCGCCCCGCCGCTCGCTCGGCCGCGGGGTACATGGCCTTCAACACCGGCAGCACGTCCCGCCTCAGCCTCGCCCGCGCCCGGTGCTCCGCGTCCGCGTTCGTCGCGTCCTCGCGCCAGCCCTGCCCGATCTCTCGCAGCATCTCCCGCACCGCCTCCTGACCCACCGTCAGCATCGGGCGGGTCAGCACCACCGGGTTCGCCGGTCGCCGCCCCGGCCGCTCGAACGGCATCGGCCCCGTCGCGGCGATCCCCGCCAGCCCCGCCAGCCCCGTCCCCCGGCTCATCCGCATCAGCATGGTCTCCCACTGATCCGTCGCCGTGTGCGCGGTCACCACCTCCCCCGCCCCGACCCGGCCCGCCATCGCGCTCAGCGCCGCATATCGCGCCCGCCTCGCCTCGGCCTCGACGTTCCCCGGCGCCACATCGACATCCGCCCGCTCGAACCGCACGCCGAGTTCCCCGCACAACGCCTCCACCCACCGCGCATCCGCCTCCGCCGCCTCGCCGCGCAAGTGATGCTGCACGTGCCCCACCGCCAACTCGATCGGCCACCCCCGACGCCCGCTCAGCAGGCGCATCACCCGCAACAGGGCCACCGAGTCCGCCCCGCCGCTGACCGCGATCAGCACGCCGCGTCGCTCGCCCTTCCGCCACCCGCACCGCCGGCGCAGCGCCGTCGCCACCTCGCGGACGACCGGGTGGTACGCCAGCCTCGCGTCGCCGGGCCCCGCGTCAGCCACCCCGCGACGCCGCCCCGCCCCGCCGAGCCCGCGTGCCCGCCACCATCGCCAAGAGGTCGCCCACCGTCCGGTGCGACTCGACCGGGTGCCGCAGCGCGCTGCCCGGGTGCACCTCGTAGCGGTTCCGCCGGCCCTCGCGGTGACGCGTCAGCACGCCCGCGGCCTCGAGCTCGCTGACGATCTTCTGCACCGCCCGCTCCGTGATCCCCACCCGCTCGGCCACGTCGCGCAGCCGCAGGCCCGGGTCGCCGTGCAGGCAGATCAGCACATGCGAGTGGTTGGTCAGGAAGGTGAAGGCTGGCGCCTGCGTCGGGTCAGACAAAATCTCGCCTCTCGGTTGACATGGCAATTTTTTCTAGATACATAATACACGAATTAAGTTTCATGCTTTGAAACACCCGAACCCACTCGAACCCAAGGATGCTCGCATGACCGCCTCCCACTCGCAAACCCCGCCCTTCTGGGGCGCCAAGGCCAGCCCTTCCGGGGCCCCCATTCCCGCCCCCGCCGCCCCCGCGGTCGCGATCGCCCGCGGCGACGGCATCGGGCCGGAGATCATGGACGCCGTCCTCGGCGTGCTGGACGCCGCCCACGCCCGGCTCGACCTCCGCGACGTCGAGCTCGGCCGGGCCGTCTACGAGCAGGGCCACGCCTCGGGCATCACCCCCGACGCCTGGGACACCATCCGCTCCGCCGCCGTCCTGCTCAAGGCCCCCATCACCACGCCCCAGGGCGGCGGCTACAAGTCCCTCAACGTGACCCTCCGCAAGACGCTCGGCCTGTTCGCCAACGTCCGGCCCTGCCGATCGCTCAGCCCCTTCGTCCCCACCCGATTCCCGGGCATGGACGTCGTCGTCGTCCGCGAGAACGAAGAGGACACTTACGCCGGCATCGAGCACCGCCAGACCCAGGAAGTCACGCAGTGCCTCAAGCTCATCACCCGGCCCGGGTCTGAACGGATCGTCCGCTACGCCTTCGACTACGCCCGCGCCCACGGCCGAAAGAAGGTCACCTGCTTCGTGAAGGACAACATCATGAAGCTGACCGACGGCCTGTTCCACGACGCCTTCAAGGCGATCGCCCAGGACTACCCCGACCTCGAGGCCGACTCGAGGATCATCGACATCGGCGCCGCCCAGCTCGCCGACACGCCCGAACAATTCGACGTCATCGTCACGCCCAACCTCTACGGCGACATCGTCTCCGACATCGCCGCGCAGATCACCGGTTCCGTCGGGCTCGGCGGGTCGGCCAACATCGGCGAATCGGTCTCCATGTTCGAGGCCATCCACGGCTCGGCCCCCGATCTCGCCGGGCTCGGCGTTGCCAACCCCTCGGGCCTGCTGCTCGCGGCCGTGCAGATGCTCGTGCACGTCGGCCAGCCCGACGTAGCCGCCCGCGTCCACAACGCCTGGCTGCGCACCCTCGAGGACGGCGTCCACACCGCCGACATCGCCAACCCCGACACCACGCACCACCAGGTCGGCACGCTCGACTTCGCCGAGGCCGTCATCGCCAACCTCGGTCACGAGCCGATCCACCTCGGCCGCGTCGCGTACCACGACGCCAACGCGTCCAACGACGCCCCGGCCGCGACCGTCGCCCCGACCCAAAAGCAGGACAAGCAGCTCGTCGGCATCGACGTCTTCCTGGACTGGGACGGGCCCGGCCGATCGCCCGAAACCCTCGGCCGGCTCCTCGAACCCCTCGCCGGCCCCGAGCTCAAGCTCAAGATGATCACCAACCGAGGCGTCAAGGTCTTCCCCGGCGGGTTCCCCGAGACCTTCTGCACCGACCACTGGCGATGCCGGTTCGTCCCCGCCGAGACAAGCTCGATCTCGCGCTACGACGTCCTCAAGCTCCTGCACCGCCTGACCCACCACGGGCTCGACTTCATCAAGACCGAGCACCTCTACACGTTCGACGGCAAGCCGGGCTACTCGCTCGGCCAGGGCGAATAAACGCCCCTTTCCAGCGCCTTCTTCTCACACCGCCCGCGGCTTCGGCCGTGGGTGTTTTCTTGCGCCGCTTACACTGCAAGGATGCCGACCGACCGCGTGATCGAGCTCGCCCTCAACCTGGACGACACGACGCCCCAGGTCGTCGCCCACGCAATCAACGCCCTGCTCGACGCCGGCGCCCTCGACGCCTGGGCGCTGCCCATCACCATGAAAAAGAACCGCCCGGCCGTCACGCTCTCGGCCCTCTGCCAGCCAGACGACCGCGACCGCCTCGCCCGCCTCGCCCTCGAGCTCACCGGCTCGATGGGGGTCCGCTTTGCGCCGCGCGACCGCCTGATCCTCGACCGGCATCACGAAACCATCGACACGCCCTTCGGCCCGATCCGCGTCAAGGTCGGCCGACTCGACGGCCAGACGATCGCCCGCGCCCCCGAGCACGACGACGCCCTTGCCGCCGCCCAACGCCACGGCGTGCCGCTGCGGACCGTCCTCGACGCCGCCCGCGCGGCCGACGCCTCAGCCAACCCAGGCGAGACCGCGCCATGACGCTCGCTCAGGCCGCCACCGGCGACGTGCCGTACATCTACCTGCTCATCCCGGGGCTGCTGCTGATCATCGCGTGGCTGTTCTTCTCGATCCGCGGCCGACGCAAACGCAACGCCGCCGATCCCTCGATGTCGGCGACCGACCAGATCGAACGCAACCGCCAGCTCCGCGGGATGCGCGGCGACCTCGAGACGATCATGGTCGAGATCGAGCAGATGGCCAAGCGCGTCGGCCACCAGCTCGACGCCAAGGCCGTCCGCCTCGAGCACCTGCTCAACCAGGCCGACCTCAAGATCGCTCAGCTCGAACGCGACCAGAACGACCACCCACCGGCCGCCACCGCCCCGCTCGACACCCCCGACCCCAGCGACCCGCCCCCGGAGAAGCCGACCGACCAAGCCGCCGACACCGACCGCCGCCGACGCATCTACGAGCTCGCCGACGCCGGCCGTGACGCCCACGAGATCGCCCTCGAGCTCAACGAGATGCCCGGCACCGTCGAGCTGATCCTCAACCTCCGACAAGCCTAAACTCTTCGTCCCACTCCTGACCCTCAGCCCCTCCGACCCCACTCCCCGCATGAGCCTCACCCTCCAAGGCGCGATGACCGCTCTCGTGACGCCCTTCCGCGACGGGGCGGTCGACCACGATCGGCTTCGCCAGAACATCGACTTCCAGATCGAGCACGGCATCGACGGCCTCGTGCCCGTCGGCACCACCGGCGAGTCGCCCACGCTCTCGCACGAGGAGCACGACGCCGTCATCGACACGACCGTGCAGCAGGCCGCCGGTCGCGTGCCCGTCATCGCCGGCACCGGGTCGAACTCGACCGCCGAGGCCCTGCGCCTCACGCAACACGCCAAGCAGGTCGGCGCCGACGCCGCGCTGATGGTCAACCCGTACTACAACAAGCCGTCGCAGGAGGGCCTGTACCGCCACTTCATGACCGTCGCCGACGCGGTCGACCTGCCGATCGTGCTCTACAACATCCCCGGCCGCACCAACGTCACGATGTCGCCCGACACGGCCGTCCGACTCGGCGAACACGCCAACGTCGTCGCAATCAAGGAAGCCACCGGCTCGCTCGACATCGCCTCGGAGATCGCCGGCGCCTGCGACCTCACGATCCTCTCGGGCGACGACTCGATGACCCTGCCCCTGATGAGCATCGGCGGCGAGGGCGTGATCAGCGTGCTCAGCAACCTGATGCCCGACCGCGTCACGGCCCTGACCAACGCGGCGCTGGCCGGCGACTTCCCCGCCGCGCGCGAACACCACCTGTCGCTCTTCGCGATCTGCAAGGGCCTGCTCACCCTCGACACCAACCCCATCCCCATCAAGACGGCGATGCACCTCGTCGGCACCGACACGGGCGAAGTCCGCCTGCCGCTGGTGCCGATGGAAGACATCAAGCGTGCACGGCTCGCGACGCTGCTCGCCGAGTCCGGCGCGGTCTTGGCCTGAGCGCCGGGATCAGGCCCGCCGTCGCAGCCCGCAAGCCGCTAGGCCCGCCGCAACCAAGATCAACGACGCCGGCTCAGGCACGACGATCACGTCGATGCCGACGGACTCCACCGCAAAACCGCCAAGGTCGAGCACCTCGATCACGAACGTGTACTCGCCCGGCGCGTCGGGATCGAACGACGGGAAAGCGGGCGGGGTGTAGGCCGCGTTCGCGGGAACGCCGTTGAAGAACAGCAGGTTCTGCGAGTCCTGGAAGATATCGCTGGTCGCCGTCGTCGTCCGCGTATCGGGGTCAATCGGTGGGAAGGTCGAGGCCAACGACAGATCGATCACGCCGAGTTCGCTCAGAGGCGTCTCGGCCGCCGGGTCAAAATCGATCAGCAGGTTGAACTGCAGGTCCGTGAGCAGCGGCGGGTCGGTCGGTGTGGTCCCCGATACCGCCGAGACTTCCGCGTAGAAATTGAAGTTCCACTTCGCGCCCTCGGCCGAGGTGCCGCTGGGCGTGTTGCTCCCCGTCTCCGGCGCGAAGTACTTGCCGAAGTCCAGCGGGCTGACGCCGGGCGTGACGGTCGGGTTGTCAAACCGCTGGCTGGCGGACAGTGCGATCCTGACTTCGTACGCGTCATCGGGGCCGAAGAAGAACTGCTGAGACGCCGCCACCTCGTCGTTCGGGATCCCCGAGCCAGCGAAAGTCGCGTTCGGGAACGGGCCAAAGGCGTCGAACCGGGGCACTTGGTTGTCGGCGGCAACCGACGGAACCGTGCCGAGGGCGAACATCAGGGTGAGAGCGTGGCGTTTCATGTGTTCCTCCCAGGAAGCAAACTCAAAAGTCGGACCTTTGCGAGCACGCCTTGCGGGCCTGGCGACAAAGGCATTGCGTGAATTTAATGATGCACCGTAGTTGCCGGCGACGGGGGTTCTCAACCCGAAGACCGCGTACTCATGAAAACCAAACAAACTCATTCATTCTTTGTTTACTGATAGCTGACTGCGCACAACTTGCCGCCCGTCTCCTTGCTTTGCTCGTCGCTTGCTATTGCGTGTGAGTAGGCCGGCCGGAGCGCCCATGACACAACATCGAGTCCACGCAAACGTCGAGCTATTATTCATCGATGGCCGGCATCCTGGACCTCTTCCGTCGATCAACCCCCGACCGCCCGGCCCCGACGACCGAGTCGGCCAGCCATCCCCCGGGATCGATCGAATCGATGCGGAAGGCCTATCGCACGGGCGAGCTGGTCGAGGATCAGGCGCCGGCGGGCGACCCATGGCCGCTGTTTCGCGAGTGGTTCGGCGAGGCCGTCGAGACGGCACGACAACACCGATGGGCCGAGCCGAACGCGGTCACGCTGGCGACGGCGGACGCGGACGGGACGCCGGCGGCGCGCGTCGTGCTGCTCAAGGGGTTGGACGCGGGGCTGATCTTCTACACCAACTACGCCTCGGCCAAGGGGCGGGCGCTGGCAAGCAACCCGGTGGCGTGCCTGAACTTCTTCTGGCCGTGGCTGGAACGGCAGGTGCGTTTCACCGGGCCGGTGGAGAAGCTGGGCCGTGAGGCGTCGGAAGCCTACTTCCGATCGCGGCCGCACGGCTCGCAGCTGGGGGCTTTGCTCTCCGAGCAGTCGCGCGAGGTCGAAGACCGCGCGTCGCTGGACGTTCGCCTGGAGGAGTTGGAGGTGGCGTACCCGAAGGACGATCCCGATCGGCCGGTGCCGATGCCCGATCACTGGGGCGGGTATCGGTTGACGCCGGTGGAGGTCGAGTTCTGGCAGGGCCGCGACAACCGCGTGCACGACCGGCTGGTGTATCGGCGTGACTCGATCGAGACGCCGACGTTTATGCGGACGCGGTTGCAGCCGTGATGGATTGGTCGATCGCCCTGCTTTGACCCGAAGGGCAAAGCAGGTTCGGCACACCTTGCCGCTTCGCGGCCAAGGTGTGGCACCCGCGATTAAACATGAGTCGACTTGCCGGCGGCGCAGCGTTTCGAGCAGTGCTTGACGTTGGGCCAGTCGCGTTCCCACTTCTTGCGCCACGCGAAGGCTCGGCCACACGTCGGGCAGACCTTGGTCGGCAGGCCGGGTCGGCCGCCGCGGCCCTCGGCCAATGGCTTACGGGTCTTCACGCCGCCTCCGCGGCGCCGGTGTCCGTGACGTCGTCGGCCGCGCGTCGCCGAGCCAGCTTCTCGGCGTCGGCGACGATCGCCTTGGTCATGTCGGTGAAGATGAACAGGTGGACGGGGTACAGGCTCCACCAATACAGCCAGCCGGGCAGGCCCAGCGGGTCGAAGATCGCGGTCTGGCGGAGGTAGGTCTGGCCGTCGCGTTCGATCGCCTCGAACTGCAGCCACGCCCGGCCGGGCACCTTCATCTCGGCCCGCAACCGCAGCAGCCGCGGGGGGTCGAGCGCCTCGACCCGCCAGAAGTCCAGCGTCTCGCCGGTGAGCAACTCCGTCGGGTGGCGCCGGCCGCGGCGCAGGCCCGGCCCGCCGACCGCCTTGTCCATCCAGCCGCGCAGCACCCACGCCCATCGCCACGTCAGCCACCCCTTCTCCCCGCCGAGGCTCGTGAACGCGTCGAACAGGCACCGCGGCGAGCAGTCGGCGCGGCGGGTGCGCACCTCGTGGATCAGCCCCTCGCGGTCCTGCAGTTCGACCGTCGGCCCGTCGCCGACCGCCCCGCTCCACCGCGTCTCGATGTCGCCGACGTCGATCTTCTTGAGGGCCAGCTCGACCGCGGTGCGGTACGGGATCGGGTCGATATCGGGGAAGAGTTCGCGGGCCCTGGCCGTGTCGGCGTGCAGCGGGCGGCACATCCCCTCGACCAGCGGCACGGCGAGTCGGTTCGTGATGGGCGTGACAAACCCGACCCAACGCGCCGCCAGTCCGGGAGCCAACACCGGCGTCGCGATGATCCAACGGCGGTGCCCGCGCACGGCCGCGTACTGCGTCATCATTTCGCGGAACCTCAGCCGATCGCCCGCGACGTCCACGATCCCCGCCGCCTCGCCCAGCGCCTCGGCCCGCTCCATCGCCGCGATCAGGTAGCTCATCATGTCGCGCACCGCGATGCAGTCCACTTCGTTGTTCACCCACCTCGGCGTCACCATGACCGGCAGACGCTCGGTCAGGTAACGCACCATCTCGAAGCTCGCCGAGCCCGAGCCGATGATCGGCCCGGCGCGCAGCTCGGTCGTCGGCAGCCGAGCGCGGAGGATCGCGCCGACCTCGGCTCGGCTCTCCAGGTGCTTGCTGACAAAGCCGCTGCCCTTCGGCACGAGCCCGCCGAGATAAACGACGTGCTTGACGCCGGCGTTGGCGCAGGCGATGGCGAAGTTCTCGGCCAGCAGGCGGTCGTGGGCGCGGAAGTCGGGCGTGTCGACCATCGAGTGCACGAGGTAATACGCCGCGTCAACGCCCTCGACGGCCTTGGCCAGCGAAGCCTTGTCCGACAGGTCGGCCTCGACGATCTCCTTGACGACACCCGCCCACGGTCGACCCGCCAGGCGGGCCTTATCGCGGACCATCACGCGGACGTCGTGGCCTCGCTCGACGAGGCGCGGGGCGAGGCGCCCGCCGATATACCCCGTGCCGCCGGTGACCAGGACTCGCATGCGTCACTGTAGCGCGGCCGGCCGCCGCGGCGGATCGCCGCCTACAACCCTCCATGGCCACCCCCAAGCACGATCCCCGCAAACGGCCCCGCCGGCTGCACCTCGTGCTGGGGGATCAGCTCGATCACAACTCCGCGACGCTGCGTGACCTGGACCCGAAGCACGACGCCGTGTGGATGGCCGAGACGCACGCCGAGGCGACGCACGTCTGGTGCCACAAGCTGCGGCTGGCCGTGTTCTTCTCGGCCATGCGGCACTTCCGCGACGAGCTACGCCACAAGGGCGTGACCGTGCACTACCACGAGCTCACAACCCGCAAGTCCGACGACCGCGGGGCCGACTTTGCCGAGGTGTTGCGCAAGGACATCCGCGGGCTCAAGCCCGGGAAACTCGTGGCGATGCAACCGGGCGACTTCCGCGTCGACGACATGCTGGAGGCGGCGGCCGAGGGCGCGGGGATCGAGCTCGAGGTCCGCGAGGACGACCACTTCTTCTGCTCGCTCGAGGAGTTCGCCGAGTGGGCCGGCGGCAAGAAGGAGCTCGTGCAGGAGATGTTCTACCGGCGGATGCGGAAGCGCGATAGCGTCTTGCTGACCAAGGACGGCAAGCCGGTCGGCGGCGAGTGGAACTACGACGCCGACAACCGCGAGACGTTCGGCAAGGCCGGCCCGCCGGCGATGCGCAAGCGGCCTCACCAGTTCCGAGCAGATGCGCTGACGCGCAAGGTCATCGCCATGGTCGAGAAACGTTTCGCGGGCCACCCCGGCTCGACCGATCACTTCGACCTGCCCGTCACACGCAAGGAGGCGTTGAAGTACCTGCGCGACTTCGTCGAGCACCGGCTGGGCGACTTCGGGCCGTACGAGGACGCGATGTGGACCGACGCGCCGTTTCTGTACCACTCGCGGCTGAGCCAGGCGTTGAACATGCACCTGCTAAACCCGCGCGAGTGCGTCGAGGCGGCGATCGCGGCGTACGAGGGTGGCGACGCGCCGCTGAACTCGGTCGAGGGGTTCGTGCGGCAGCTCATCGGATGGCGGGAGTTCATCCGCGGCGTGTACTACTTCAAGGGCGAGGCTTATCTCGACAGCAATGCCCTCGGCAACGACGACGGGGCGGACGTGCCGGGCTTTTTCTGGGACGGCGACACCGAGATGGCCTGCGTCCGCGACGTGATGCGGTCGGTGATCGATCACGCGTGGGCGCACCACATCCCGCGGCTGATGGTGATGGGGCTGTTCGCGATGCTGCTGGGCGTGCACCCGCGCAAGTTCCACGACTGGCACATGGCGATGTACGTCGACGCGATCGACTGGGTCTCGGCCCCGAACACCATCGGCATGGCGACGTGGGGCGACGGTGGGGTCGTCGGCACCAAGCCCTACGCCGCGTCGGGCAACTACATCGACAAGATGAGCAACTACTGCAAGGGCTGCCGGTACCACCCCAAGCGGGCGACGGGCGACGACGCCTGCCCGTTCACCACGCTGTACTGGGACTTCCTTGACCGCCATCGGGACGCGTTCAAGGGCAACCGGCGCATGGCGTTCCAGGTGAAGAACATCGACCGCAAGCGAGAGACCGACGAGATCGACGCGATCCGCAAACGGGCCGCGCGACTCAAAGAACGATTTTTAGTACCCGCAGATGAACACAGATAAACGCTGACGGGTGCCGCGCAAAACCGGTCAGGCATCCAGTAAATCTGCGTTTACCCGCGTTCATCTGCGGTTGCATGGCCTCACTATGATCCCCCGCATGCGAGAGATCCCCCTCAAGTACGGCTGCAACCCGAATCAACCCGACGCCCGTGTCCTGTTCGAGGGGCCGGGCGCGATGCCGTTGACGGTCGCGAATGGCGCCCCGAGCTACATCAACGTGCTCGACGGGCTGCGGGCGTGGCGGCTGGTGCGGGACTTGAAGGCAGTGACGGGCAAGGCGTCGGCGGCGTCGTTCAAGCACGTCTCGCCGGCCGGGACGGCGGTGGCGGCGACGGGCGAGCTGTCGGCCGAGCTGCGGGCGGTGAACTTCTACGGCGACGCCGAGCTGTCGCCGGCCGCCGCGGCTTATGCCAAGGCGCGGGCGTCGGACCGGGGGGCGAGCTTCGGGGACTTCATCGCGGTGAGCGAGGTGGTGGACGAGACGCTGGCGGCGTTGATCAAGCCGGAGGTGTCGGACGGGATCATCGCGCCGGGGTACGAGCCGGCGGCGCTGGCGGTGTTGACCGGCAAGAAGGGGGGCAAGTACGTGGTGATGGCGATGGACCCGGATTACGCCGAGCCAGCGACGGAGTCGCGCGTCGAGATGGGGCTGACGCTGGAGCAGACGAGCAACGCCCTCTTGCCGTCGGGCGAACTGCTGGCCGAGGTCGTGACCGAGCAACAAGCCATCCCTGAGTCCGAGCGAGAGACGCTGCTGGTGCTGATGACGACGCTGAAGCACACGCAGAGCAACTCGGTGGCGCTGGGGCTCGAGGGGCACGCGGTGGGGATCGGGGCCGGGCAGCAGTCGCGGATCGCGTGCACGCGGCTGTGCTGCGAGAAGGCGGGGCGTTATCTCTTGAAGCTGCACCCCCGGTCGGTCGAGCTGGCCGCTCGGTTCAAGGGCGAGGTCAAGCGGTCGGACCGGGTGAACGCGATCGATGCGTACGTGATCTGGGGCGAGCTGAGCGAGCTGGAGCGGGATCGGCTGCGGGGGAAGGTGGACGGGGCGGTGGAACCGATCGGCCAGGACGAGGCGGCGACGTATCTGTCAGGGGTGGTGGGGATGTGTTGCGCGTCGGACGCGTTCTTCCCGTTCCGCGACAACATCGATCGGCTGGCGCGGTCGGGGGTGAAGTACATCGCCCAGGCGGGTGGGTCGGTCCGGGACGCGGACGTGGTCGCGGCGGCAGACGAGCACGGCATGGCGATGGCGATGACGGGCGTGCGGCTGTTCCTGCACTAAGCCGCCAGCGAGCGGTCAGCCGTACCAGACCTCTACGATCGCGAGGGCGGCGCCGAGCGAGAAGACCGATAGCGCAGTGGTGACGCCGACGCAGGAGGCGGCGAGCCCGCGGTCGCCGCCGATCTGGCCGACCATGACGACGCTGGTGACGGCGGTCGGGCAGGCGGCCATGATGAGCAGGACGAGGGCTTCGTCGTGGTCGAGCCGGAAGATTGTCACGGCCAGGACGCCGAGCCCCAGACCCAGGCCGAGCTTGAGGGCGGCGACGGCGAGGGCGGGCACGAGGTGGGCGCGGGCCTGGAAGGCGAGCAGGGAGCCGCCGACGCTGAGCAGCGCGAGGGGCGAGGCGGGCCGGCCGAGCATGGCCAGGCTGTCGGTGGCGGGCTTGGGCAGGCGCAGGTCGAGCAGCGCGATCGTCAGGCCGACGACGCAGGCGATGATCAGCGGGTTGGTGACGATGGACTTGATCGTCCGGCCCGGCGACATCTTGGCCCCGTCGCCGCCGGCGCCGGCGATCAGCAGCGGGACGGCGACGAGGTTGAACAGCAAGATGGCGGGGACCATGGCGACCGCGGCGATGGCGACGGCCTCGTGGCTGCCGCCGCCGAGTTGGATCACCGGCAGGCCGACATAGGCGATGTTGCCGCGGCCGGCGGCCTGCGCGACGACGCCCATCGCGCCCTTCGGCGAGCCGAGCACCCACCACAGGCCGACGCCGGCGGCGAACAGGGCCATCGTGATGACCGAGATGGACAGGGCCGTCCAGCCCATGGCCGCGTCCGGCTCGCCCGATTCGGCGAGCTTGGCGATTAGCAGGGCCGGCATACAGACCCAGTACACCAGCCGGTCGAGCCCGGCGCGGAAGGCCTCGTTGTAGAAGTGGCCGCCGAGCAGGAAGGCCCCGGCCGCGACGAGGACGATCAGCGGCGTGAGCGAATCGAGGACTTCCAGCAGCACCGCCATTGGCGGCGAGTCTATCGGCGTTGCGGCGGGGTGGGCCGGTTGCGCTCGGTCGGCTTGTCGGCGGGCTTCTCGGGCGGGCGGAGGCTGCGCGGCTTGTTGGCCTCGAGCAGCTGGCGGGCTCGCTCGGAGAGCACGGCCAGCGCATTGACCGAGGAGCCGCTGTAGCGCTCCTGGAAACGGCGCAGCGCGAGGACGGCGCCGCGCACCTGGTTGGGGTCGCGGTCGTCGACGGCGTCGGTCAGGCGAGTCTTGAGTTGATCGAACTCGGCTCGGGCCGAGGCGACGATCGCGGCGACCTCGGCGGACCGGTCGGCGTCGTTGGTGTCGGACGAGGGCTCGTCGTCGATCGGGGGCTCGGGGGGAAGTGGCGGGGACGCGGCCGGTGCGTCGGTCTGGCTCGCGGGGTCGGCGGGGTCGGCCGGCTGCTCAAGGGTGTTGTTGATGGGGGGCAGCGGTGGCAACTCGGGGAGGCGCGGCGGCTCGACCGCGGCGGGGGTGGGGTCGGCCGGCGGGGTGGGTTCGGTGGCGATGGTTTCGGCGGGCGTCGTCGTGGGCGCGGCCGGGGCAGGTGAAGCGTGCTGGTCGATCGGCGCGGCGGCGAGCGCCGGCGGCGCGGGGGTGGTGGTCATGCGACCCGAGACGATGACGAGCAGCGCAACGCCCACGACGGCGGCGAGCAGCAGCACGGCCGCGGCGGCGATCCCGACGATCAGTGTGTTGGTCTTGCGCTGCTGGACGGCGGCCAGGGCGGTCGGGTCGACGGCGTAGGTCGGGGCGCTGGGGTCGACCGGCGTGGCGGGCTGCGTCGGCGCCGAGGCGTCGAGGGCGGCGAAGACGTTGCCCAGGGGGTCGGGTTCGTCGGCCGAGACCGGGGCGGTGGGGACGGTCGCGGCGAGGCTGGCCTGGGTCGCGCCCTGAGACAGCGCGGCCTTGAGGTCGGCGAACATGGCGTCGGCGGAGGCGTAGCGGTCGGCCGGGTTCTTGGCCATGGCTTGGCGCACGATGGCGACGCAGGCCTCGGGGACGTGGGGCGCGAGCTCGCGGGGGTCGGGGATCGGCTTCGAGCAGTGCGCGAAGAGGATCTGCATGGTCGATCCATCGTCGAACGGGGCCTTGCCGGTGAGCAGCGCGAAGTAGGTGGCGCCAAGGGAGTAGATGTCGGAGCGGGCGTCGATCGGCTCGTTCTGGCACTGCTCGGGGGACATGTACTTGGGCGTGCCGAGCACGACGTCCTTGGAGGTGAGCGTGTGATCGGCGGCGGCGTGTAGCTTGGCGAGGCCGAAGTCGGCGAGCTTGATGGTCTTGTCGTGGGCGACGAGGAGGTTGGCGGGCTTGATGTCGCGGTGGATGAGGCCTTGGGCGTGGGCGACGGACAAGGCCTTGCAGGCGTAGGCCGTCATGCGGGTGGCCTGGGTGTGATGCAGCTTGACGCCGCTGCGGATGAGGTCGTCGGCGGACTTGCCGCGGACGAGCTCCATGGCGATGAAGTAGGTGCCTTGGTCGTCGCCGACGTCGTAGACGGTGACGACGTTGGGGTGGTTGAGCTTGGCGGCGAGCTGGGCCTCGCGGATGAAGCGCTGGAGGGCCTGGCGGTCCTGGGTGAAGGCGCTGGGGAGGACCTTGAGGGCGACGTGGCGTTGGAGGGCGGTGTCGAGGGCCTCGTAGACGGCGCCCATGCCGCCGCGGCCGAGCAGGAGGCGGACGGAGTACTTGCCGACGGCGGCGCCGGGGGCGAGGTCGTCTTGCTGAGCGAAGACGGGTCCGGCGTGGCCGGAGATGGACATGAGGGTCTCGCCCTCGGCGTCCGAGCGATCCTGGCGTGGTGGGTTATCGGGCGGGGGCATCGTCGCTCCGGGCCGGTCGCTGACTCAGTAAGGTCATCGTACGGCCGGCCCGCCACCAGCAGAAACGTCGGGCGGGCGGGGTTATTGCCACGTTCGCCGTCGGCGGCGAGGATCGATCGACTTCACGGATGGCTTGATGAGCACGGGCGAGACGGACAACGCGGGCTGGTGGCTGCAAGTCCGCGACGACGAGGGCGGGGCGCGGCGGGTGGCGCTGACGGGCGAGCCGATCGTGATCGGTCGTTCGGCCGAGGCCGACGTGCGGCTGGACCGGCAGAGCGTGTCGCGGCAGCACGCCCGGCTGTGGCGTGATCCGTCGGGGGCGTGGTGCGTGTCGGACCTGCAGAGCCGGGCGGGGACGTTTGTGAACCTGCACAAGGTCGACGCGGCGGAGCTGCGGGCCGGAGACGTGATCGGGATCAGCCGGTTCCAGCTGGTGCTGCAGGACGGCCGATCGGCAGCGCCGACGGCGACGGGCTTGGGGCGTGGGTCGTGGGCCGAGGGGGACGCCTCGGAGGTGAGCGTGCTCACGCGGGTGACGTCGCCGAAGGTCGACATGGCTCAGATCACGGCGCTGCAGGCATTCGGGCGCGAGCTTTTGGCGGTGGCGTCGGGGGCCGAGCGGTTGGATCGGCTTTGCGCCACGCTGTGCGGCGAGCAGCTGCGTGGCAAGTGGGCGATGGCGTTGCGGCTGGACGCGGAGGACCCGACGCACGCGCCGCAGCGGTTGGCGGCGTGGCCGACGCAGGAGGCGAGGCTGGGGGACGTGCGGCTGTCGCGCTCGGCGATCCGGGCCATGCAGGAGTCGCGGGCGCCGGTGCTGGCGTCGAACTTCAGCGCGGCGGCGGGGCAGGCGGTGGAGATGTCGATCGCGACGCAGGCGCCGGCCGTGGCGGTGGTGGCGTGCCCGCTGATCGACGACGAGGCGTGCGATCGGTTGGTGTACGTGAGCCTGCCGCCGATGTTCGGGACGACGGAGTGGCTGGCGTTGATCGCGCTGGCGGTCAAGCAGTTCCAGCAGGCCGAGGCGGCGTGGTCGGCGCGGGAGGCGATCGAGCGGGAAGCGGGAGTCGCGCGCGACCTGGCGAACGCGCGGCTGATCCAGCGGTCGATCCTGCCGAGCGAGCCGGCGGTGGCGGGCCTGGACGTGGCGTGGTGGTACGAGCCGTGCGAAGAAATCGGCGGGGACTACGTCGACGTGATCCGCATGCCCGACGGGCGGGTGGCGTTGGTCGTCGGCGACGTGACGGGGCATGGGCTGCCGGCGGCGCTGGCGACGCTGGCCGTGCACAGCGTGCTGCAGACCTGCCTGAAGGCGGGGCTCGACCTGCCGGCGGCCGTGACCAAGCTGAACGACCACCTGGTGCGTTACCTGCCGGACGGCAAGTTCGTCACGCTCGCCGCGGCGGCGATCGACCCGGCGAGCGGGGAGTTGGTGATGGTCAACGCGGGGCATCACGCGCCGATCGCGGCGTGCGGGCCGGGCGCGATGCGCGAGGTCGGCGAGCCGGAGCACTTCCCGCTGGGGCTGGAGGGAGCGGTGTTCGAGGGCGTGACCGATCGGCTCGAGCCGGGCGAGTGGCTGGTGTTCTCGACCGACGGCGTGACCGAGCTGACGCTCGACGACGGGCAGTGGCTGGGGCAGGCGGGGCTGATGCGAGAGGTGAGCGCCGCGATCGAGACGAGCCCGACGGACGCGACGGCGCTGACCGAGGCGCTGCGCGAGCGCTGGGGGGCGCTCGGCCAGGGTCGTCCGAGCGACGACGATGTCACGCTGCTGGTGATTCGGCGCGGCTCGGCCGGGGGTTAAGGCTCGTCGGCGATCAGCCCGGCGGCGGCTTCGGCCAGTTCGATCAGGCGATCGTCGTCGAGCGAGCGATCGGGGTCGTTCCATCCGAGCGTCAGCGCGTAGACCCGGCCGGACTCGGTCGTGAGCAACCAGGTGAGGTTGAGCACGCCGGCCTCGCTGCCGCCCTTGTAGCCGACGGCGGCGAAGCGTTCGGCGAAGGTCAGGCCGGGGTTGATCGCCAGGATGCCGCGTGCCGTGTCATCGACGTTGTCGTTCAGCCAGGCGAGCAGACGCGTGAGGTCGGCGGCCGAGGCGAACCACTCAATGCGGTCGATGTCGCGCGGCCGATCCATGAGCGGCTGGACGCGCTCGCGGGGCATGGCGGCGATCTCATGGTCGAGCAGCCGCAGGCGCTCGGCGGCGTTCGCACGGGCGTAACGCTGGGCGAGCGTGGGGTCGGCGCGGAGTTTAAACAGCTCGTACGTCGAGAGAAACGGGGTGTTGAGCTCGGGGTGCTCGTTGCCGAGTCGCGGCGTCAGCTCGGCGAGCCGATCGCGGCTGACGAGGTCGATCAACGCGTCGGTGGCGGTGTTGTCCGAGATGCTGATCATCGCGGCGGCGAGGGAGAAGACGGTCATTGGCGCGTCGACGGGCCAGTCCTGCAGCACGCCCGAGGGCAGCGAGCGGTGGTCTTCGCGGAGGTAGACGACGCGGTCCCACGGGGTGTCGTCGGCCAGGAGGGCGGCGAGGACGTAGAGCTTGAAGGTCGAGCCGATGGCCAGCGGCCGGCCGGGTTGGTGGCTGGCGATCGGGCGAGGGGGCCGGCCGTCGCGCAGCTCGGCGACCATGAAGCTGGTGCGGCCGGGCAGGTCGGCGAGTTGGCGGACGATCTCGTCGAACGAGCCGACGGTCGGCCGCAGCGGGCCGAACCACAGGCCGATGACCCGGTGGGGTCGGGCCGCGTCGAGCGTGAGCGTGACGTCGTTCTCGAACCCCTTGGCGTAGCGGAAGCGGAACCGGCCGGACCACGGCGAGTCGCGGCCGGTCGCGTTGACCTCGACGACATCGCCGCCACGGGCGTGGATGTCGGCGTACAGGGCGTTGATCCGTGCCACCGGCACGGCGTCCAGGAACATCGGCGCGTAGACCGACGCCTCGGCCCGCGCGGCATCGACGTGGCGCGCGATCGCGTCGATGCGATCGTTGAGCGCCGCGTCGTCTTGGCCCGGCGCGTTCTGCGCCGCGACCCCCGCCGCCGCGAGCCAGGCGCACGTCAATACCGCGAGACAAGTCCACCGCCGGACGCGATCGGGATGGGTCATGACGGGTCTCCGGGTTCAGGAGAGATCGATGGAGTCAGGGTCAGGCGAGTTCGACCTCGGCCTCGCGGGTGATCGTCGAGCCGTCGTGCAGGTGGGCGATGGCCTGCCAGCCGTGCGTGCCCGGCTCGGCGGGGTGGCCGTGGTGCAGCCAGTTCCAGTACCAGCCCACGGCGAACGGGTCGTTGTGGCCGGTCTCGACGGGTCGGCCGTCGCGCAGGAACTCGACGCGGTCGACACGCTCGGGGAACAGGCACGCCAGGCCGGGCCAGCGGTGCGGCCGATCGGGGTCGCGGATGCTGGGCGCGACCTCGTGCTCGCCAAGGCCGTAGAGGACGAACTGCTCGTCGTCGGGGATGGGGTCGGGGCGGTAGCCCAGGGCGTTGGCGGTGCGCCAGGCGAAGAAGCGGTCGTGGCCGGGCAGGATCGAGAAGTCGGTCGGCGGCTCCTGCTTGGACCAGTTGTTGTAGTAGCCCCAGGAGACGCCCTCGCGCACGGCGACGGGGAGGTTGCTGACGGCCGGCGAGTCCTCGTTGCAGACGATGGGCTTGTCCGGCGCCCAGGCGCGGGCCCGTTGGATCAGGCGGAAGAACGGCTGACGGCTGAGGCCGTTGCCGTGGATGAGGACGACGTCCGAGGCTTCGACGATCGCCTGTCGGATGAAGCCGCCGGTCCCCGAGCATCCGGTGGGGATGCCGCCGGACTCGCGCTGGGCGACGCGGATGAGGTGGGCCACGCCGTAGGGCTCGTAGACGATGGGGCGCTGCTGGAAGGGCGGGACGTTGTGCTCGTTGGCGATCTCGATGAGGCAGTTGGTGTAGCCGGCGTCGCGCAGGAAGCGAGAGGCGGTGACCACGGCTCGCTCGACGGCGCGGTCGTCCTCAAGGCGGACGGTCTGGTCGCCGTAGAGGAACGAGACGATCACGGCCATGCCCGCGGCGTCGGCGGCGCGGATCAGCCGGTCCATGCGGGCGGCGTAGTCGGGATCGATGGCGTCGCCGCGCCGGCCAAAGGGGTTGTTCTCGATGGTGGGGTTGGGGGTGGTGAAGCAGGGGCCGCCGCCTTGGAAGCCGACGGTGAAGGCGCGCAGGCCGTGGGCGTGCCACTGGGGCAGGGCGGCGATGAGGCGGTCGGTCTGCGCGTTGGGGTCGTAGGCGTCGTGGCCGAAGCGGGCGAAGCGTGCGGGGTCGGCCGCGTCGTCGAAGACGCCCTGGATGAAGCGGGCGTTCATCAGCAGGCCGCGGGCGTGGGCGTGCGAGTCGGCGTTGTCGTGGTAGGTGAGTTGATCGTCGATGCGGAAGTGGGTGCCGTCGATGGAGAGCTGCATGGGGAGTCCTTGCGGTCAGGCGGAGATCGAGGCGGCCAGCGCGATGGCCGCGCCAAGCGAGAGAACCGAGCCGAGCGTCGTGAGGGCGATGATCGAGGCGGCCAGGCCCTCGTCTCCGCCGACCTGGGTCACCAGGACATAGCTGGCGACAGCGGTCGGGGTGGCGGCGAGGATGAGCAGCGCGAACGCCTCGTCGCGGTTGAGCCCCAACAGCCAGACCAACGCGGCGGCGACGGCGGGGCAGGCGATCAGCTTGAAGACGGTCGAGACGGACGCCTCGGCGAGGTGGCCGCGGATGCGATAGACGACGAGCGCGCCGCCCAGGCTCATGAGCGCCAGCGGGCCGGCGGGCTGTCCGACGAGGTTGAGGCTGTGCATCACGACGTCGGGCAGGCGGAGGTTGCCGACCACGAGGACGACGCCGACGACGCAGGCGATGATCAGCGGGTTGGCGACGATCGACCACGCCGTCTGTCGCAGCAGGGCCACGCCGGAGAGCGAGGCGGCCGACTTGCCCCACGACAGGGCCGAGACGGCGATGAGGTTGTAGAGCGTGACGGTCGGGGCGATCGCGATCGCGCCGATCGCCAGCGCCCGGTCGCCGCCGCCGGCCAGCTCGATCACCGGCAGGCCCACGAACGCGAGGTTCCCGCGCAGCCCGCCCTGCACCATCACGCCCAACGCCTCGTGCCGGCCCGACACGAGCCGCCAGGCCAGGAACGACAGCCCCGCCGCGATCAGCGTCGCCAACGCCAACGCCATCACCACCCACCCGATCGAGGCGTCGATCGACCCCGCCTCGGCCACCTTGGCCACCAGCAACGCCGGCAGCCCCACCCAGTACACCAGCCGATCCAGGAACCGCCGCTGCACGTCGGTCATGAACCCGAACCGCAGCAGCGCCGCGCCCACGGCGACCAGCACCACCAGCGGCACGAGCGTCTGCACGACCAGGAGCAGGACCGACACGCGGCGAGTCTACCGGCCGATCAGCCCGCGGCGCGGCGCTCCCGCCGGACGCGCAGCGCCTCGGCGCAGAAGCCCAGCCACGCGGCGAGCGCCAGCGCCGTCGTCACGAGAAACACCGAGTCGCCGATCCCCGAGAAACCGGTGAGCCCCAGCACGGACCAGGCCGACCCGCCGGCTTCGACCGTGCCGAACCCGGTCAGCAGGCCGACACCGACGAACGGGGCGACGAACCCGCGCACGCCCGTGAGGGTCTGGTGGATGCCCATGTAGTGCCCGGCCAGGCGGCGATCGGCGAAGTCGTTGTGCCCGATCTGCCACGCCAGCCGCCCGCCGCCGAACATGACGCCCTGGATCGCCCGCGGGATCGCGATCCACCACAGCCCGCCATACACGACGGCCAGGTAGTTGCCCAGCTGGGCGACGATCCACAGCGCCCCGTGCACCGCGCGGAACTCGAAGATGTGCACACGGTCGATCAGCTTGGCCCACAGCGGGATCGTCAGCACGACCATGACGGTGGTGATCGTCGTGTTCAGCAGCACCGACGCGGTGAACTCGGCCGTGCCGGCCTCGCGCGCCAGGTCGATGATCGCGAGGGTGATCGCCGCCTCGCCCATCATGTTGGCGCAGCCGGCGATGAACTGCCAGATCATGTAGTGGCGGAAGTCGCGGTCCTCGACGAGGATCGTCCGCGCGTTGTGCGGCCGGCCGGACCGCGAGAGCAGCGCCGGCTCGCGGGACGACGCCACCCCGCGGTCGTGGTCGAGCAGGTGCTTCTCGCGCCGCACCCGCAGCCCCCACAGCGACGCCGCGCCGACGAGCCCAACGACCGCCGCCAAGGGGTACATCACCCGGAACACGTCGACCCGCCAGTCCAGCATCGCGTAGACCCCCAGCGGCGAGACGGCGAACAGCACCGAGGCGAGCAGCACCAGCCGGCCGGTGATGCGTGCCCGCTGCGCCCGTCGGTAGTTGGCCCGCCAGACGATCGACCGCACGGTCAGCAGCCCCGCCACGAAGCAACGCCCGACGACGATCGCCGCGACCAGCAGCGTGGGCCCCCAGCCCGACGTGGGCAGCACGGCGATCGTCGCCACCAGCACGCACGTCGCGGCGACGATGGCGCTCATGACCGGCCCCTTGCGCCGCCCCTTGGCCAGGCGGGTCCAGAACAGGCTTGTCAGGTTGGCGAACATCTGCGAGGCGATAATGGTGGCGAACGCCAGGTCCGAGACGTCGAAGACCAGCTTGGCGAGGACCGCCACGACACCCGGCTCGAGCATCGCGATCGTGATCGAGCTCGTCAGCGCCGCCGTCAGCTCGCGGCGATAGCTCGGGCGGGCCATGAGCGGCACCGACGACGGCAGGAACTTGCCGATGAGCGGAAGGGCGGGCACGGAGACGGCCAGTCTAAGGCGGGCGGGGCTGCGTGCCCGCGGGTGGCGGATCGGTATACTGCTCGGCTCGGCCGATCGGCCGGACCGCGTGACACTCCCTGGGCGGATGCCAGAGCGGCCAAATGGGGCGGGCTGTAAACCCGCTGGCGAAAGCCTTCGTAGGTTCGAATCCTACTCCGCCCACTTCCCTAACCTCGACACCCGCCGGCAGCGGTCGTCGTGAGTTGCCAACACTCGACCCAGCACCAGCACGAACGCGATTTCAATTCATGAGCCGGTCACCGGCGGCGATCGCTGTCGCCCAACGCCACCGAGATGGACGCGTTGCCACGACCAGGCGCAGACAGACGCAACCAAAAACGCCTCGATGACACCCTTTGAATCGCCTCGGCCTCGGCCGAATCCCTGCGTTCCCGTCGAATTATTTGGACTAGACCACAACATCAATCGAGCGCCCTCTTCACGCCAGACCACTGATCGCGGACCCGGTTTAGATTCAAAAGAACGAGGTCGTCAGTTATCTTGTGGCTTGTGAAGAACCAAAGCGGCTCCACGCCGCTCCATGTGCGCAGTGCCCGTTCAGATTGCCTCGATCAATAAGGACCAGCCCATGATCCGCGGAACACTCGCCCTGCTGACTTTGATGATGGCCCTCATGCACCACCCTGGCGCCCACGCGTCCGAGCCCGTCCAAGCGGCACCTGAGTCCGACGCCGCGGCCGAGAGACCCGCGCACGGGATGGTCGGCCTGCGCCCGCTCGCGCGCAATGAACAAGACTACAACGCCAGCCACGGCGGCTCCTGGATGGGGGTGCCGACGTACGCCGAGCAACAGGGCAACTACCCGTTCGTCGCCGAGCACGTGGACGTGGTCAAGGGCTGGCTCGCCGGCGACTTCAAGACCAAGCGGATGTTCATGGAGCACTACTGGGGGCTCGGCGGCAACCGCGACAGCGACGTGCCGGCGGAGAACCTGCTCATCCAGTCGATCGCGAAGTGGGAGAAGCACGGCGGAGAGGTCGTGCACATCCTGCTCTGCCGGGAGTACGACTTGGCTATCAACCGCGGGCACGACGACGCCAAGCCCGGGCCGTTTAACGAAGACACGCGCATCCTGTACGAAGAAGACATCGACGAGATCCGCCGGCTCTTCAAGCAGGCCCACGCCGAAGGCATCCTCAAGCACGACAACTACGGCATCATCATGATGGTGCAGGAACCCACGTTCTACATGGACCCGCGCGTCCGGCCCATCATCGAGAAGGTCGAGGGGATCTGCCTCGAGGTGCACCAGTTCAATCGCCACTGGCCGCTCGAGACCGGCTGGGTCCAGCCGGAGAAAGTCATCGCCGGCGCGAACTACACCCTTGAGATGGGCAAGGAGTTCGTCTTCTATTACGGCCCGGTCGAATACAACTCGGAGCGCTATGAGCCGTTCCTCGAACGGGAGTGGCTGGAAACCTACTGGGAAAAAGGCCTGCCCAAGCACCACCCCCGGATGCACTACTACTTGAACATCTTCCCGCACAGGGGCGCACGCCAGCGCCCCGTCGGCCCCGAGACGGACCCGCACTCCAACCTCGGCTTCACCAAGTGGGTGATCGAGGAGATCAAGTCGATCGACGCGGAAGGCTACGACGAAGCCGGCTCAAGCTGAGAATCCGCGGCGTCGGCCTCCAGGCACTCCAGCGCCGACGCGGCCAGCCCCAGCCCCATCTCGTCGTGCAGGTAACGCGGGGTGTCAACGCCGGCCTCGCGGAGCTGTTCGATCTCGTCGGGGAACCGCGCCATCGCCACCACGTGCCCGGTGAACCCGTTCTCGCGCAACAGCCGCGTGATCGTGCCGGCCTCGGACTTGGACTGCAGCGCGATCAGCACCAGCTGGCAGCCCGACGCGGCGCCGAGGCGTTGGTAGAAGTCCGGGTCGGTCGCGTCGCCGACGATCACCTTCCGGCCCGCGGCGCGGTGGCGCTCGGCGGACTCGGGGTCGGCGTCAAGCCCCACGACCTCGTCACCCAGGCGCTCGTGCAGCGCGTCGTAGGCGGCCGTGCCCGTGCGTCCCAGCGCCACGACGATCGCCCGCGGCGGCTTGTCGAACGCGATGTGCTGGTCGTCCGCCAAACGCTTGTCCGACTCGAACCGGGTCAGCCGCTTGGCGAATCGACCGAACAGCCCGTGGGCCTTGGCGTTGAACGGCGAAGCGAGGATGAAGCTGAGGCTGACCGAGATCGCCAGCACCACCAGCCACTCCGAGCTGATCCAGCCCTTCGACGCGGCCAGCGCCCCGACGATCAGCCCGAACTCGCTCGCGTTGGCCAGCGCCAGCGAGCTCAGTACCGCGGTCCGCGCCCGCAGCCGGAACTTGGCCATCAGCCAGAAGAACGCGATCGTTTTCAGCGGCACGAGCGCGACCAACCCCACCGCGACCGCGAGCTGCTCGAGCCCCGGCAGCCCGTTGAGCCCGATGGTCAGGAAGAACGCAACCAGCAGCAGGTCCTTGAGACTCAGCAGCGTCTTGCCCAGCTCGCTCGCCTTGGGGTGCGCCCCGACCAGCAGCCCCGCGATCAACGCCCCGAGGTCCGGCTTGAGGTCGACCAGGTTGAACAGCGTCGTGAAGGCGTAGACCAGCACCAGCCCGGTGAGCACCATCAGCTCGCCGTGCCCCACGCGGTCCATCAGCATGCCCAACAGCGGCCGCGCGAGCGGCAGCGCCAGCAGACACAAGGCCCAGGGCGACGGCATCTTGCCCAGCGACACCGTCAGGAACACGATCGCGAAGAGGTCTTGGACGATCAGCACGCCGATCGCTTCGCTGCCGTGCCGGCTCTTCATCTCCGACTTCTCTTCCAGCACCTTCACCGCGAAGACCGTGCTGGAGAAGCTCAGCGCAAACGCGATCAGGAGCGACGTCTGCCACGTCAGCTCCGCGAACATCCCCAGCCCCGCCAGCGACAGCCCGAACACCCCCGCCCCGACCAGCACCGTCGTCGCCAGCATGTGGACCGACGCGACGCCCCAGACCTCCGGCTTGGCCAGGCCCCGCACGTTCAGCTTGAGCCCGATGCTGAACAGCAGCAGGTAGATGCCCAGGTCGGCCATGTACGTCAGCGTCTCGGACGGCTGGACGCCCATCGCCGAGAGCACGAACCCCGCGCCGAGGAACCCCACCATCGGCGGCAGGCGGCACTGCTTGACCGCCAGCCCCACCATGAACGCGATCACGACCCAGATGGGGTCCATGCCTGCTCTCCCTCACCAACGACCGATCCCGCCCTACCGACGATGCGGACCACCAACGGCGTCGCGTGTCTTACGACAAGGAGCAGGCATGGCCGCCAGCCTAGCAGTTCGGGCATTTCTTGAGCCCTACCCCGCCCATCCCTTCCAGGCGGCCCCGATCCGGGGCGACGAGCCCGTGCCCGGGCGTTTTGGGCGGTGCGAGCGATACGATGCCGACCATGTCGGAGGACACGACCGCGAACCGAGCGACGCCCGAGCCCGCTGTGTCCGGCGGTGCGGGCGCCCTGCTGGAGGCGGCGCGGCCGCACCACTGGCTGAAGAACGGGCTGCTGTTCGTGCCGATGTGGCTCGGTCACGACGTCACCATCGGCAACGCCCTGCTGGTGCTGATCGGAGCGGCGTGCTTCAGCGCGATGGCGTCGGCGGGTTACCTGGTGAACGACCTGCTGGACGTCGCGGCCGATCGGGGGCATCGCACGAAGCGGCTGCGGCCGATCGCGGCGGGCCGGCTGTCGGTGGGGACGGCGCGCGTGGCGGCGGGGATCGCGGTCGTGGGGGCGACGGTGGTGAGCGCGGCGGCGCTGGGGGGGGCGTTCACCGCGCTGCTCCTGCTGTACCTGGGGCTGACGCTGGTGTATTCGACGTGGCTCAAGCGGCTGGCGCTGGTGGACGTGGTGATGCTCGCGGGGCTGTACACGCTGCGGCTGTTCGCGGGCGGGGTGGCGGTGGACGTCGAGCTGTCGTCGTGGCTGCTGGCGTTCTCGACGTTCGTCTTCCTGAGCCTGGCGTTTGCGAAGCGTTACACCGAGGTGGTGCTGCACACCGACGATCGGACGTTCGCCGAGCAGTTGCTGCGGCGCAAGCTGTTCACGCTGCTCGGCGAGAACGACCTGGGCGAGAACGCCTCGCGGACCGACCCGCAGCAGCGCGAGGAGCCCGAGGGCTACGAGTCCCTCGAGTCGGACACTTCGGACGACGACGATCCGCTGGGCGGCTACGACTTCCCGCCGTTGGACGACGGCGAAGACGACGATCCCGATCCCGGCAGCCCGCGGAACAACTGAGTCGGCGTCGGGGCCGCCGGCCGCGGATCGCTAGGACGAGACCTGCGGTGCGTGGCGGCGGGGCTTCTGGTCGTGGACGGACGGCACGCCCTCGCCTTTCAGCTCGGCCAGGCGGTCCATGTAGCGAGCCAGGGTGCCGACGACCGTGGCGTGCGACCAGGTCAACGGCGAGACAGACATCGGGTCGTTGTTCAAGGGGTTGACCTGCTCGGCCAGCACGCCCGAGGGCAGGGAGCGATCGGCGACCCAGTCGAGGATCTCGGCGGCGGGGGCGAGCTCGGCGGCCGAGGCGGCGCGGGCGATGTGCCACTCGGCCAGCCACAGGGTGCAGATGAACCAGGGGTTGCCCGGGACGCTGTCGTCGTCGCCGACGACCTGGTGGTAGTAGTCGTCGGTGTAGCGGGCGACGCCGCCGACCTTGGTCTTCACGCGCAGCTCGGCGTCGATGGCCTGCATGGTCGCCTCGACGCGGGGGTTGTCGACCGGGAGCATGCCCAGGGCGAAGATGGCGTACATCGAGGCGTCGATGACCTCGTCGTTGACGAGCTTGTCTGGCGCGTCGGTCTGGGCGCCGCTGCGCTGGGCGGGGGTGGCGGCGCGGGTCGGGCTGAGCGAAGCGAAGATCGAGGCGTGCTCGTCGATGGGCTCGCGGCCCTGGCGGACGTCCTCGACGAGGCGGGCGATGCGCTCGGCGTCGGCGAACTCGACGCGGCGGACGTACCGCCCGAGCTTGTTGCACCACAGGCATCGGTTGAAGGCCTCGCGGGTCTCGCGAGCGGCCCGGCCGTAGCGCTGGGCAAGGCGGTCGTCGCCGAAGGCCCGGGCAAACTGCTCGCCGGCCGAGAGCCCGGCGTGGACCGACGCAACCGTGAAGGCGTGCACGCCGAAGCGTTCTTCCCAGAGGTCGTACGACGGCAGGGGCAGGCGGGTGGCGGGATCGCGGAAGCGATAGAGAAAGTCGGCCGCGGGGCGGATGAGCTGGGTGTAGAGCGGGCGGACGAACTCGATGTCGCGGTAGCGCTCGAAGTGGCGCCACATGGCCCAGAGGATCAGGGCGGTCTCGTCCTCCTGGATGGGCAGCGAGGGGTGGCCGTCGGCGATCCAGGGGTGCCACGACGAAGCGAGCGTGCCGTCGGGGTTGTACTTGTGCAGGAAGTACCCGCCGTCGGAGATGATCTCCGAGCAGAACGTGAAGAACTGGCGGGCGACATCGGGGAAGCCGGCGGCGTCCATGGCGTCGGCGACGAAGGCGCCGTCGCGCGGCCAGAGGTACGAGTACGTGTCGCGGCTGAACTGCAGGTAGTCCGAGTCGTTGGCGGCGGTGATGGCGCCGTGGTTGTCGATCTGCGTGCGGACGATGAGCAGCGAGCGGGTGAACAGGTCCATCGCCTTGGTCGACAGGCCGGCGGGCGGGCGGCCGGCGAGGTCGGTGCGGGTGCCGGTCAGCCAGAGACGCCAGTAGCTGGTGGTGCGGTCGATGACGCCCTGCGGGCCTTCGCGGTGCAGGAAGCCGTGCAGCTGCTCGCAGTCGCGGTGCTGCTGACCGAAGCCCAGGACGAGGTACACGGTGCGGTTGCCGTTGGCGGGCAGGTCGACCTTGCACATCATGGTCGAGTCGACGGCGCCCTGAGCGATGGGGTTGCCGCCGAGCGCCCCGTCCTCGGCGTCGCGCCAGGTGCCCTCGGCGCCGTGGAACCCGGCGTTGCCGGTGGCGTACTCGTCGATCTGCTGGTCGCCGTCGAGGTAGAAGCAGCTGATGATGTAGCGGGCCTGGCGGTAGTGAATCAGCGAGCGGAGCTGGGGGTCGTAGTAGACGGTGTCGCCGACCTTGAAGCCGTACATTGCGAAGTCGTGATGGTGGAACAGGCGGACCTGGCGGGGCTGGTCGTGCAGGTTCTTGACGTCGATGCGGCGGACGAGGACGGGCTGCTGGAAGTCGACGACGTCGGTGCACTCGAGGCGGAGCATGAGCTCGTCGTGCTCGAGGGCGACGTCGGTCGCGAGGGTCTGCGGCTGGTAGCGGCGCTCGATGCGCCAGCCGTCGTCGGTCCAGTGCAGGCGGCGTTTGCGGCGGTCGCCGGGGTCGTGATCGTCGCCCTCGGCGACGGGCTTGGCGTCGGCTTTGGCCGCCTTGGCGGGCTTGGGGGGGATTGCCTTGGGGTGCTCGCCCCAGACGCCGAAGCGGCAGACCGAGCCGCCCACGTGGTTCTCCTGCCCGACGTGGGGGTAGTAGAGGTCGCGGATGCGGTAGTGGTCGTCGAAACAGACCAGCAACGAGCCATTGCCGACGGGGATGTCACGGGGCATGCGGGGGCAGTGTAGGGACCGCGCCGCGGCGTCGCGTCCGCCGCCGGTGATGGACCGACGCGGCTCCGCCGTTACGATGCCGGCATGGCGCAGATCACGATCGACGGGAAGGCGTGCGAGTTCGACGGGAAGAAGACGATCCTGCAGGTCGCCCTCGATCACGACATCGCCATCCCGCACTACTGCTATCACCCGGGTCTGTCGGTGGTCGCGTCGTGCCGGATCTGCCTGGCCGAGGTCTCGGCCCCCAACCCGCGCAACGACAACAAGGTCGAGCTGATCCCCAAGCTCATGCCGACCTGCCAGACCCCCGCCGCCGACGGGCAGGTCGTCCACCTCTCCAGCCCCAACACCGTCCGCAGCCAGAAGTCGGTGATGGAGATGCTGCTGATCAACCACCCGCTGGACTGCCCGGTCTGCGACCAGGCCGGCGAGTGCTACCTGCAGGACTACTCCTTCAAGTACGGCCGCGGCAAGTCGCGCTTCGAAGAGGCCAAGATCAAGCAGCCCAAGAAGGACATCGGCGACCACGTGTTGCTGTATTCCGACCGCTGCATCATGTGTTCTCGCTGCGTGCGGTTCACCCGCGAGGTCACGGGCACCAACGAGATCGGCATCTTCGGCCGCGGCGCCCGCGAGCAGATCGATGTCTTCCCGGGCCGGCCGCTCAACAACGAGCTCTCCGGCAATGTCATCGACATCTGCCCCGTCGGCGCCCTGCTCGACAAGGACTTCCTCATGTCGATGCGTGTCTGGAATCTGACCAAGACGCCCACTATCGACGGCCTCACGTCCTCGGGCGACAACCTCTCGCTCGAGACCAACGAGGGTCGCATCTACCGCTGCAAGCCGCGCGTCAACATGGACGTCAACCAGTGGTGGACGTCGGACGAGATCCGTTTCGGCTGGAAGTTCGTCCACGACCCCGATCGGCTGCGGACGCCGCTGCGTCGTACGGGCACCGACATCGACACGTACCGCGAGTGCGACTGGAACGAGGCGTACCGCTACGTCGCCGGCACGCTGCGCGACATCATCCGCAGTAACGGCGGGGGGTCGCTGGTCACGATGGTCAGCCCGATGCTGCCCAGCGAGGAGGCGTACCTGCTGGGCAAGCTGGGGATCGGGCTGGACCACGAGGCGGCGGTCGGGCTGGGGCCGGTGCCGGTGCTGGGCGAGGACAAGGCGTTCCCCGGCGGGTACACCGTGCGGGCCGAGAAGTGCCCCAACGCCCGCGGCGTGAGGCGGGCTCTTGGCCAGCTGACCCATCAGGTCAACGAGTACGACGCCCTGCTGACGGCGTTGAAGGGTGACACGGTCAAGGCCGTGATCCTGACGGGCAACTACCCCAGCGCGTGGGCGACCGATGAGTTGCTGGCGGCGCTGGAGGGCAAGTTTGTCGTGCTGATCGACACGCTGCCGGGCAGGCTCACGGAGAAGGCGGACGTGGTGCTGGCCGGGGCGACGTGGGCGGAGAAGTCGGGCGTGTTCGAGAACGCCGAGGGCCGGCTGCAGAGCTTTGCTCCGGCGATCCCGGTGATCGAGCTGGCCAAGCCCGAGGGGCAGATCGCCCTGGACCTGCTGGCGGCCTGCGGGCTGGCGTCGGCCGCCCGGTTCGACGCCGAGGCGGTCCGCACGGAACTGGGCGACGCGTTCGTCACCGACGTGCACCACCCCGAGGCCACGACCAAGACCGGGTCGGACCTGGAGTACGTCGAGCTGTGACCGCTCGGCCCGGACGGGTCCGGCGGCGGGTGTGGTGGGGGGCGGTGGGGCTGTGTCTGGCGTTATTGAGCGTCGGTGGTTGCGACCGTCAGCCGCCTAGCGCCACGGACGCGGAGCGGCGGGCCTACGCGTTGGACGCCGAGTTGGAGGATGCGCGGGACGCGATCCATCGCGGCGATATCGATGCGGCGCTCGCGGCGGTCGAGCGGGCGCGGGCGGTGGACCCGGAGAGCTACCGGCCGCTGGTGGTGCGCGGGCGGGTGCTGATGCGTGAGGGTCAGCCGGCCAAGGCGCGGGCGGCGTACGAGTCGGCCGCTCGGCTGGCGGACCAGGCGGCGGCGGTGGCGGTCGAGCGATCGGCGATGGGGCCGGCCGACGAGGGCGAGGATGACGATCCCGAGGCGGCGCTCGAGCGTCGGCGGCGGGCGATCAAGAACGCAGCCGACGCGCGGCTCGCGGCCGGGACGGCGCGGCTGATGTCGGTCTTCGCAGAGGCCAGCGAGCGTGGCCCGGCGGCCGAGCTGTCCGAGGAAGGGCTGACCGAGGCGAAGGGTGCCTACGAGCGGGCCGCCGAGACGGCCGACCTGCTGGGCGACGAGGGGGGGCGGCGCAGCACCGACGCCCGCCTGCACGTCGCGTTGATCACGGCCCTGCAAGGCGAGCGTGACTCGGCGACGACGCAGATCGACATGCTCGAGGTCGGCCACGGTTATGACGCCGACCTGGCCGCGTTCTGGCGGTCGGTCATTCGCGACGGCACGCTGCGGGCCCGGCTGACGCAGGACGAGCCGGCCCCCTGACCCACGCGGCCGATCCCGCCTCGGCGGACGGTTCCATTACGCTGAACACGATGAGCATCCCCGTCAACGAGCTCGCCCGGCGGATCGGGGCCGAGGTGCGTGGCGACGCGACCATCGAGCTCAGCGGCGCCAACACCATCGACGCCGCCGGCCCGGGCGAGGTCACCTTCCTGGCCAATCGCAAGTACCTCGCCCAGCTCGGCACCACCGCCGCCGGCGCGGTCGTCGTCAGCGCGACCGACGCCGACAGTGCCAACGGCCGATGGACCGGCGAGGGCTCGGCCGGGCGGGCGCTGCTCGTCGCCGAGGACCCCTATTTCGCCTTCCGCGAGGCGATGGTCGCCATGCTCGGCTTCCGCGAGCGACCCGCCCCGGGCGTGCACCCCACCGCCTTCGTCGACCCGTCCGCCGCCGTTGGCAAGGGCTGCACGATCGGCCCGTTCTGCTGCGTCGGCCCGGGCGCGACGGTCGGGGACGACTGCGTGCTGTGGTCGCACGTGGCCGTGATGCGCGACGCGACGCTCGGCCGGGGCTGCGACCTCTACCCGCACGTCACGATCTACGACGGCTGCGTGCTGGGCGAGCGTGTCCGGCTGCACGCCGGCTGCTCGATCGGCCAGGACGGGTTTGGTTACGCCACGCACGGCGACGACGCCCCGCCGCGGCACCACAAGATCCCCCCCGCCGGCAACGCCGTGATCGAGGACGACGTCGAGATGGGCGCCGGCTGTTCGGTCGACCGCGCGACCCTCGGCTCGACCGTGGTCGGCGCCGGCACCAAGTGCTCCAACGGCGTGACCATCGCCCACGGCTGCCGCGTCGGCAAGTGCAACCTGTTCGTCGCGCAGGTCGGGCTGGCGGGGTCGGTGACGACCGGCGACTACGTCGTGATGGGCGGGCAGGTCGGCGTGGCCGGGCACCTGACGATCGCCGACCGCGTGCAGGTCGCCGCCAAGGCGGGGGTCGTCGCCGACCTCACCGAGGTCGGCGCGCAGTACGGCGGCATCCCCGCGCGTGAACTGAGCATCGCCAAGCGTCAGGTGCTGACCGCGCTGAAGCTGCCGAGTATCGCGGCCGACGTGAAGCGGCTGAAGCGCGACGTGAAGAAGCTGATGGGGGGATAGCCGGCGCGACGCCGAGTTACTCGAACCGGTCCACCGCGGCGGTGGCGTTGAGCGAGGCGACCGGGCGGTCGACGGTGGGGCGCAGGAAGCGATCGGCGACCGAGGCGCGGGCGGGGCGCGGCGGGCCGAGCGTGCGGCCTTCTTCGACGTGGCTGAAGCTCGGCGGGACGGCGGAGACGGGGGTGCGCTCGGCGGCGCAGCCCAGGCACGCCGGGGCCGCTGCGGCGAGCAGCGCGGCGGCGGTCGCGAGCAGGGCGCGGTCGGCGGGGAGCGGGGCGCGGGCTGGGCGGGCGATCGAGCGGGCCATCACGAGCAAGCCTCCGATTCGTGAGCCGGCTGTCATCGTCCGAGGCGACGCGGGGCGGCCGATATCGCTCGCCGGGCGCTTATCGGTCTGACCGACCGGCACGACCGGCGCGACCGGCCCCGCCCAAACCCGATAAACCGCCGTCGGACCGCATTGACGTTCACCGCCCCGCCCCGCAGACTGCCCGACGCATGGACGTGAACGCCATCGCCGCTTGCCTCGACGTCGGCTCGCTATTCGGCGGGAGCGATGACGCCACCGCGTCCGGCCCTGGGCCCGTGAGTACGCCGGCTCGACAGCGGAACCCCTTGGCGACCGGCTCGGCCGTGTGCAACCTGGGGTCCGGTTCGGGGGGCAACTGCACGGCCGTTCGTGTGGGGGGCGTCGCCAAGAACGAACGACCGCTGCTGCTGATCGACGCCGGGTTCGGGCCGCGCACGACGGCCCAGCGCCTCGCGCAGGCCGGCCACACGCTGGGCGACGTCGCGGCCGTGCTGCTCACGCACCTGGATCGCGATCACTTCCGCCCGACGTGGCTGACGCCGCTGATCGGGCTCGGGATCGCCGTGTACTGCGACCGCTGGCACGCCGAGGAACTGCGGCGCCTGCCGGGGGCGACCGAGCTGCGCCGGGCCGGGCTGCTGCGGCCGATCGAGGCGGGCGGCGAGCGGTTCGCGATCGACTTGAACGGGCGGCGGGTGCGCGTCGCGACGCACCGATGCCAGCACGACCGGCAGGGCACCGTCGCCTACCGGCTCGACCTGCCGGGCGGGCATCGGCGCCGTTCCACGGCGATCGGCTACGCCACCGACCTCGGGCACGTCCCGCGCGGGCTCGTCGGGCTGTTCGCGGGCGTCGACCTGCTCTGCCTCGAGGCCAACTACGACGAGCGGATGACGATCCACAGCCCGCGCCCGAGCTTCGTCAACCGCCGCAACCTGTCCGACTCGGGCCACCTCAGCAACGAGCAGGCGCTGGACGCGGTCCGAGCGGTGTGCGACGTCTGCCCGGCCGGCGGGCCGACGCGGGTGTTGCTGATGCATCGCTCCAGCCAGTGCAACCACCCGACCAAGCTGCGTCGCGTGTTCGCGGTCGACCCGTCGATCGCGCGGCGCATCACGCTGACCGATCAGCGTCGGAGGACACGCTGGTTTGCGCTCAGCGGGCGGCCGGCCGTCATGAGGTGTCAGCTCACGCTCCGCGCGTGACGCCGAGACGCGGCTTACTCGTCCTCGTCGTCGAACAGCTTGGTGAAGGCGTCCGGCTCGTCGCGCGTCGCCTCGCGCATCGCGACGATCGCCTCGGCGATCTCGGCGTCGGCGGGCTCGGTGATCTTCAGGTTGGTCGTCTCGCCGTCGACCACGACGACCGGCACGCCGCCCATGTGCTCGATCAGGCTGGCGTCGTCGGTGATTCCGGCCGTCGGCAGCTTGCCCGAGGCCGCACGCCGATAGGCCTCGCGCAGCAGCTCGGCCTCGAAGACCTGCGGCGTCTGCACGGCCCAGAGACCCCGACGATCAACCGTCTCGATCACGAGTCGGCGGTCGACCAGTCCGTCGGTGGCCGCCGCGTCTTCGGCGGCCACCCCGAGCACCTCGTCGACCGAGCGATACGCGCCGAGGCCGGCCTTGCGGCGTTCCTCCTCGGCCTCGCGTTCCTCGACCACGCGCTTCACCGTCGACGAGACCGGCACGGCCGGGATCACCGCCGGCTGCTCGGCCGCCGCGGCAAAGCAGCGATCGATCAGCTCGCGCGTCGCCAGCGGCCGCGCCGCGTCGTGCACCGCGATGTGCGTGCACTCCTCGGGCACCGCCTCCACGGCCTTCATCACCGTCTCCCACCGCTCGACCTTGCCCCCGGCCACCACCCTCACCTCCACGCCCGGCAGCCGGTCGCGCAGCCGATCGCCCCACTTCAACTCGAACCCCCCGACGTCGTCCGGCGACACGGCGACCACCAGGCAGGCGACGTCGCCCCGCCCCGCGAACGCCCCGGCCGAGCGCAGCAGCACCGATTCGCCCCCCATCCGCTCGCCCTTCACCTCACACCCCCCGAGCGTCAGCTCGAGCTTGTTGTCCCCGCCGCCCGCTCGGAACCGTTGGCCTTGACCGGCCGCCGGCAGAATCACGCCCAGCCTCATCCGCTCGTCTCCCTGAACGCTTCATCGGCTCCGTCGCCGACGCCGCACCTTAACGCACAATGAGCGTCGTGGGCATCAGCGTCAGCACGGACTCGTCGCGGAGCAGCATCAGGCCGTCCAGCGTCTGCGCGGCTCGCTGCCAGGCCGGCTCGCCCATTAGCTCGCGCGCCAGGTGTACGGCCGTCAACGCCTCGGCCGACCCCGAACCCGGGGCCCGGACCGACCCGCCGAACATCTCGCTGAGGTACTCCTGGAAGTTCATCGGTCGCGGCAGGTCGATCACGCCGTACGCCCCCTCGTCGAGCCCGGCCCGCTCGGCCGCCGCCGCGATCGCCGCCGAGGACCCGCCCAACGCGTCGGCCATACCGTTCTCGACGGCCTGTCGACCGGTGAACAGCATGCCCTCGTCGACGGCCTCCAGGTCCGCCAGTCGGTTGCCGCGGCCGATGGCGACGCGATCGAGGAACTGCTCGTAGATCAGCCGCATCGAGTCGCGCATCACCTCGCGCTGCGCGGGCGTGAACGCCTCGACCGAGTTGAACATCCCGGCCCGCGGCCCGCGGTCGCGCCGCGTGACGCCGATGCCCAGCTTCTCGTACGTCCCGCCGAGCACGATCTTGCCCGAGACCACGCCGATCGACCCGACGATCGACTGCGGCTCGATGTAGACCTCGTCGCCCGCCGAGGCGATGTAGTACCCGCCGCTGGCGGCCATGCCGCCGATGCTGATGAACACCGGCTTGGACTCCGAGAGCTCGCGCACGGCCTGCCAGATCACCTCGCTGGCCAGCGCCGAGCCGCCGGGCGAGTCGAGCCGGATGACCGCGGCCTTCACCTCGTCCTCGTCGCGCGCGTAGCCCAGCACGTCGAGCATGGTCTTGCTGCCGATGGAGGCGTCGCTGAAGGCCCCGCCGTCGATGGTCGACTCGCCCGAGTGGATCGCGCCGGTGGCGTGGATGACGGCGATGGTCGGCCGGGTCAGGCTGGGGTCCTCCTCGCGGAAGAGCATGCCGAACAGGGCCATCGGGTTGGTCACCCGCGCCGAGGCCATCGACTCGCCCATGGCGTCGTCCCAGACGAAGCCGTCGCCGAACTGCACCTCGGTGACCTCGATGAGGTCGCGCCCGCTGACGCGATCGATCAGACCGGCCCGCAGCAGCCCGGCGTCGTCGAGCGTCCACGACGCGGCCATCGCGGCCTCGAGCTCCTGCACGGTCATCGCGCGGTTCTCGGCGATCGTGCCGACGATCGAGCGATACAGGTCGTCGAGCAGCCCGTCGATGTTCTCGCTCCACGCCTCGCTGGGCTCGCTGCGCGTCAGCGACTCGTCGGCGCCCTTGAACCGGCCCATCTGCAAGAGGTCCGCCTCGGCCCCGACCTTCTCGAGCAGGCCGACGAGGTACATCTCCTCGGTCGACAGGCCCTGCAGGCCGATCGAGCCCTTGCGCTGAAGCACGACCAGATCGGCGTGCGACGCGAGCAGGTAGGTGAGCGTGTCGTAGGCCTCGGCGAAGCAGATCACGGTCTTGCCGGCCTCGCGGACGGCGAGCATGCGTTCGCCGATCGCCGTGACCTGCGTCAGTGACAGCGCGGGCTGGTCGAGGGCGATGACGACGCCGAGGTACTGGTCCTGCTCGGCGACGACGTCGAGCTTGCTCAACACGCCGCGAAGGCTCGGTCCGGCGTCTTCCTCGGTGACCCAGCCGAAGGGCACGGGCCCGTCGCGCAGGGCGTCGTCGAGGCGCAGCCAGCCGACGGTCGGGTCCCAGGTGACTTCCTCGACCTCGGCGGGCGCGGCCGCCGCGTCGGCGTCGGTGGTCGCCTCGGCCTGCGCCCAGGCCGCCGCCGGCGCGAGCGCCAGGGCGATCGCCAAAAAACATCCCGTGAACGCTCGATCGATCCGTGTCATCCCGTGGGCTCCGTAGGTCCGTGAACACATCAGATTACGCGAGCCGCGGCCCGCGGGGTCGCGACGCGACCGGCCGCCTCCCCCGCGACTGCAATCAGCGGCCGGGGCGGGCCGCCCAGTGCATCTTGGTGCTCACCAGCCGCCAGTAGTTCAGGCTGGGGTTGTGAATGAGCTCGAGCGACTTGTCGTGCTTGCGGATGTGCACCTGCTGGCCGGTCTCCAGGGCCGTGCTGGTCTGGCCGTCGATCACCATGGCCGACCCCTCGTTGGCGCGGTTGAGGGTGATCCACACGTCGCAGGTGGCGGCGAAGACGATCGGGCGGAAGGCGATGGAGTGCGGCGCCAGGGCCGTGACCGACAGCGCGTCGAGCCCGGGGCTGACGATCGGCCCGCCGGCCGAGAGGTTGTAGGCGGTCGAGCCCGAGGGCGTGCTGACGATGATCCCGTCGCCGCCGAGCGTCGCCGCGGCCGACCGATACACGTCCGGCTCGATCGCCAGCTCCATCTCCACCATGCGAAACGGCGGGCCCTCCTTGATCACCACGTCGTTCATCGCCAACTCGCTGAACAACGGCTCGGGCATCGGCCCGTCCAGCCCCCACTTCGGCGACCCCGTCGGGTAGACCCGCGCCTCGAGCATCATCCGCCGCGTCCGTCGGCAACGGTTGCACGCGATCGTCTCCCAGTGCTCGATCACGTCCGGCAGCTCGAACTCGGCGAGGAAACCGACCTTGCCGAAGTTCACCCCCAGCATGGGGATGCCCAACTGCACCAGCCGCCGCGCCTGGCCCAGCAGCGTGCCGTCGCCGCCGAGGACGATCGCCAGGTCGGCGTCGGGCAGCGTGCCGTAGTCGGCCTCGGCGGCCGCGCCCTTGCCATAAACCTCAAGGTCGGCGACGACTTCGGCGTTCTGCCGCAGCCACGGGCGGAACGCCTGCACCGCCTCGATCACCTCGGGCTTGCTCGTGTTGGCCAGGACGATCACCCGCGTCATGGCGGGCATGCTAACCCGCACCCCCGCTCCCGGGTCTCTACCATCCGCCCCATGCTCGCCCTGCGACTCAACGCCGACCGACAGCTCCACCTCGACCCCGCCGCCCCCGAGCCCGCGCCCGGGCGCGACGACGCCGTCATCCGCCCGATCCAGATGGGCATCTGCTCGACCGACCTCGAGCTCATCAAGGGCTACATGGGCTTTGCCGGCACGCTCGGGCACGAGTTCGTCGGCGTCGTCGAGGCCGTCGGCTCCAAGAAGCACAAGGACTGGGTCGGCAAGCGCGTCGTCGGGGAGATCAACTGCGTCTGCGGCGTCTGCGACATGTGCAAGGCCGGCCTGCGCACCCACTGCCGCAACCGCACCGTCCTCGGCATCCTCAACCGCGACGGCTGCTTCGCCGAGGCCCTGACCCTGCCGATCATCAATCTGCACGAGGTGCCCGACAACGTCGACAACGACACCGCCGTGTTCACCGAGCCTCTCGCCGCGGCCTTCCAGATCCTCCAGCAGCTCACCATCGAGGGCCGGCCGTTCATCACCGTCCTCGGCGACGGCCGGCTCGGCCTGCTCTGCGCCCAGGTCATGGCCGGGCTCAACGCCACCGTCCGCTGCGTCGGCAAGCACCCCGAGAAGCTCGCCCTCTGCGAGAAGTGGGGCGTCAAGCACCGCCTGCTCGGCGACGTCGGCCTCCGCAAAGACCAGGACATCGTCGTCGACGCCACCGGCTCGCCCACCGGCCTGGCGACCGCGATGCAGATGGTCCGCCCCCGCGGCACGATCGTCATGAAGACCACCGTCGCCCCCGACGCCGACGTGGCCCTCGACCTCAGCCCGCTGGTCATCGACGAGATCAAGCTGATCGGCTCGCGCTGCGGCCCGTTCGCCGTCGCCCTCGACGCCTTGTCGGCCGGCACCATCGACGTCGTCTCGCTGATCAGCAAGCGCGTCAAGCTCAAGGACGCCGACAAGGCCCTGCCCGCGGCGCGGGGGCAGCTCAAGGTGCTGATCGAGCCTTGAACTCGATCACTCGCTCGCTACTCTCGGGACATGCCCGGGCGGATTCAAGAAATTTGGCCTCGCCTTGAAGCTGTGCTGAGACAGCAGTGTCCAGCTGCGCTCGAAAGCCTCAACCCTCCCGCAACGCCGCAACAAATCGATGATCTCGAAGCCAAGCTGGAGATCGAGTTGCCGCAAGGGCTGCGTGAGCTGTTGCTGATCTTCAACGGTCAACCCCAAGACGGCAGCGGACAAGCGGCCCCGATCATTCCAGCGGAGCATTCTGAAGCTGGCGTCTATCTTGCAACTTGGGGTGAATTCGGCAGCGTCGACGATATCGAGCGTTGGACTCTACAAACCAGAGTCATTCAGTCAGAAACGCCACGACAGGCAGAACAAATCCATGATCACTTCCGCGAGATCTATAGGCAAGCCGGAATCGAACCTCCCGAGTTCGGACCTGGCGTTTACACCACGGAGCATCGGTGGCTTGTTTTTTGCGACCCAGGGTCTGGCGACTCAATAGGAATCCAGGTTGCGGACAACAGTAGCATCCCAGTCGATTCGATCTGTGGAATCAACCACGAAGAAGAAACACCTCACACACTCGCTCCAGATTTAGAGACGTGGTTCTTGCTCCTTGTCGAACGATATGAGTCCGGCCGGTACCGAGTAATCGAGAGAGATGGCTGCTTAGAGGCTGTGGATCGCCAGGATCCAGAAACCGATTAGCTCGGCTCGGTTGTCATTCTTCGCCCGGCCCGATCGACTCGATGTACGCCACCAGCGCGTCGATCTCACCGTCGCTGAGGATCCCGGCGTAGTTGGCCATCTGCCCGCTCTTGTAGCCGGCGACGACCTGGCGGTCCGAGTGCAGGATCGACTCGCGGATGTAGGCCTCGTCGGCAACGACGGTCGTGCCGTCTTGCAGCCGGACCTCGCTGCCCCACAGCCCGTGATGCGACGGCGCGACGGAGTTGCTCGCGTCGCCGTGGCACAGGTGGCACTGCCGGCGACGGAACACCACGTACCCCGCCTCGGCGGGCTCGGCCTGACGGATCACCTGGGCGGTCGAGACGTCCTTCCACCGGTTCATCGCGTCGTCCCCGCCGCCGCAGGACGCCAGACCGACCGCGAGCGCAACGACGCCCGCACCCCACAGCCACCGGAAACGATCCTGTCGGCCACGCATCCGGCCAAGATAGGCGACCCGGGCGCGGGCTTGCGGGCGCGTGTCGATCGGCCGCGCCCGACGTGCAAGAGAAAAGCCGACCGCAGAACGGCCGGCTTCAGAGGGATGGTCCGTGGCGTCTGGGGTGGTCAGCGGCGACGGCGAGTCGCGAGGCCGACGATCATCGCGAGCCCCAGGCCGGCCGCGGTCGGGGTCGGGATGACCTCGGGGTCGCCGTTGTCGGGCGGGTCGATGGGATCGATCGGGTCGATCGGGTCAATGGGATCGACCGGCACGTCGACGTTCAGCAGGAACGAGGTGCTGATCTCGAACTCCGACTGGAACGTGTGTCGCTCGGCGAAGAAGATGTCCATCGTCGCGTCGTCGCCGTACTCCAGGCCGAGCAGGGTGGCGAGGTCTTCGCTGGTGAAGCTCTCGGTGATCGAGGTGTTGACGCCGCCGCGGTCCAGGACGAGGACGCCGTCGACGAAGACCCAGAGGTCGTCGTCGCCGGTGAAGGTGAACTCCTGATCCTCGAAGAGGGTGAACTCGATGTCGTTGAGCGCGATCGTGAAGTGGTAGTTGTGGTCCGGCGGATCGTCGGTGAAGGCCTCGGTGAGCGGGCTGTAGTCGGCCTCGGGGGTGTTGCCGAAGAGCTCGCCGTCGATCGGGAAGAAGTCGAGGTCGGTGAACTTATAGACGTTGTCGCCGGCGTCGAAGTCGAGCGTCAGGTCGAACGGCTTGGACTGGTTGACGCCGGGCGTGTCGTTGTACCACTGGTCGAAGTTCGACTCGGTGGTGACCGTGGGGTTGTCGTCGCCGGCGAAGACGGGCTTGCCGTCTGCGCCGAGGTTGCTCTCGACGATGCCCTTGTCGGCGACGGCGTTGCCGGTGGTGCCGAGGATGGTGCTGGTCGAGAAGCCGTTGTTGCGGACGGTGTCGGTGGAGAAAGCGCCGAGGAAGCCGTCGTCCTGGTCGGTGTCGGCGTCGGCACCGGCGTCGGAGTCCGGCTGGTTGTAGGGGATGGTGTTGCCGGTGCCGCCCTGATCGACCAGAGCGAGACTCGTCGCCGCGTCGGTGCCGTTGGCCGAGTCGCCGCCGCCCAGCGCCGAGGGGGTCAGCGACCAGACGAGGGCGTCGAGGAACTCGAAGTCGGGGTGGCTGGCCTCGAAGTCCCAGATGGTGCCGTTGACCTGGATCGAGTCCGGGGCGTCGAAGTCGTCGGGCACGCCCTGGGCGTCGACGAGGCCGCCGGTGATCAGCACCGAGCCCGCCGCAACCGCGATCAATAATCGCTCGTTCATCTCTCTTTCCTCCCGCTGTTGGTTAGAACCGTGGTGCAAACTGGACGAGACTAGAAGCCGCCCTCGACTCGATTGACCATATCGCCGCACCCCTACAAACGGAACGGGGAGGCGGCGGATTCTCACAATTTTCACGATTTTCTCACCCCAAAAGGTGCCTGAAGCGCCAAGACCGCCCGGCTCCCCTCACGCCAACCGCGTCAGCTTCGCCCGGTAGGCGTACCGACGGAGGACCTCCTCGAAGTCCAGGCGGACGTCCCCGGCCACGCGGAGCTCGTTGAGATGCTCGACCAGCTCGGGGCGGTAGTGGACGTGGAACGTCGCCAGCCAGCGCTTCAGCGTCCACGCGAACGGGGCCGGCAGCTTGGCCTGGTCGTAGAAATCGACCACCCGCACGGCCCCACCCGGCCCGACGGCCCGCAGCGCCGCGGCGACCGAATCCTTCCACGGCGGGATCATCGACAGCGAGTAACTGAAGAACACCAGGTCGGCCCACCCCTCGTCCCGCCGATCCTTGATCCCCAGCATCCCCGGCGAGAGGTACTGGGCCAGCCCCTGCGTCAGCGTGACCTTGTCACTCAGGTTTCGGCGGTCGACGCTCTTGCGGGCCGTGTCGATCATGACCGACGCGGCGTCGACGCCGAACAGCTGCGCCTGCCCGCCGAGCCCTCGCTTGTCGAGCAGGCGTTGCAGCGCGATCAGGTTCCGCCCCGTCCCGCAGCCAACTTCGACCAGCCGCACCCGCCGGCCGGCCTGCGCCACGTCATCGGTGATCTGCTTGAGCAAGCCGTCCCGCCCCAGCAGGTAGTACTTGCGCGACGCGTCGTAGACGTGCCGCGTGTAGCGGTACATCTTGTCCATCGAAGTCGCGGCGTCGTGCGTGGCTTCAGTCATCGCGGGAGTCTATTTCTGTTTCGACCTCTGCGCCAGGACTCAGTGCGTTTCGTTGATGATCGGCGATACGCCATCGCCACCAAGTAATCAACGCGACGGTAAGGAGCAAGACAGGCCAAGGGAACTCCAACCCGAAGTAATCCGGGTTGGTGATGAGCTGAAACCAAAAATTGATCGGAATGCCTGATCCCAAGTACTCGCTATAAAAAAGAAAAGGAGGAAGATCGATGGCGTATGTCGGAACATCATCCAACATCCCGACGAGCGGCCCCAGCTCGGCTTTAAGGTTGGCGTAGTCAAAATGATCGGCAATGGCGGTGTGGAACAGCCCGCCTGACGCGGCGACCACCCAGTCCTTCGGCCCCACGTTGATGTAGAAAAACACGCTCCAACCGGCCACGTTCACGAGATACGCAACGAGCAGCAGGATCGTGCAGGCGAGCAGCACCCACGGTCGACGGACCCGCTTCACGCGATCACTTCTTCACGTACAGATGAAACCCGCCGTAGATCGCCGAGCGGTCCTTCTTGAACCCCTCGGCCGACTCCTCGGCCCGGTACTCCCATTTGGCGAGCTGGTCGGGCGGCAGCGCCCGCTCGATCGGCGACTCCGAGCCGGAGGTGCGGAAGATCACCCGCGTGCCGGGGTCGCCGACGCGGTCGAACTGGTCCCACAGCTCGGCGATCACCTCGTCGGGCATCCAGTCCTGGCTGTCGAGCAGGACGAACCGGTCGAGCGAGTCCTCGGGCTGCTCGGCGAGGAACTTGGTGAGCGAGACGATGTGCGTCTCGACCTTGGGCAGACGCTGGCGGAGGGCCTTGAAGTTCTCCTCGCGGAGGTAGTCGGGGATGGCCTTCTTGTTCTCGTGGTCGTACCGCCGGCCGAACGCCTGCCAGGCGAAGTAGTTGTCGTCCATGTCGAAGTCGACGCCGAGCTTGCGGACGCGCTCGCGGAAGAGCTCGGGCATCGCGCCGGCGGACTCCTCCTTCATGATGTCGAACTGGCTGGGCGGGATCCCGAGCGAGAAGCCGGTGACCGGGTTCTTGCTGAGCATGCGGACGACGCGGTTCCGGAAGTAAGGCTCGATGACCTTCTCGTAATAGGCCTGCCGTTCCTCGGGGTTCTTGGCCTCGAGGATCTCCTCGTAATTCTTGCCGGTGACGCGGCCGATGAGGTGAGCGAAGCGGATGAGCTGGCCGAGCTTGGACTGGTTGTAGAACCCGCGCTTGAAGTAGCCGATGCGCTTGGGGCCGACCTTGCGCGTCGGCCAGGCGGAGGATTCCCAGTACTGGCGGGTGGTGTCGTCGAGGTGCGGGCGGATGTACTGCTTGTAGCGGTCGAGGTTGATCTTGCCCTCGCCGAGCCCGAAGAACTGGTAGAAGGCCTCGTGATTCGGCAGGTGCTCGAGGGCGGCGAGCTTCAGTCGGGTCAGCGACATGTGGCAGGTGTTGAGGTCCACCGCCACGATGCGATCGGGGTCGTACGTCAGGTAATTGAGGACGTTGCAGCCGCCGGAGCTGATGGTCAGGACGCGGTTGCCCGGGCCGAGCTGCATGGCCTCGGCGTCGACGCGGGGGTCCTCCCAGATCTGGTTGTAGATGAACCCGCGGAACCACAGGGTGAACAGCCGCTCGAGCATGCCGGCCCGGGAGCGGGAGTCGTTGTGGTGGACCGCCTCGCGGAGGAAGTCCTGGGTCATCTGTCGGGCCGAGGACACCGGCGTCGTTGTCATGGTCGATAGGCCTGGGGGTGAATGATCACCCGGGTGCGGGAGGTGGTTTTCGGGAACCGCAAACCGCACGTTTTACCAGAGCCCGGCGGGGGCGTCCATCGGCCGAACACCCGCCGGCCGAGCCGAGCGGGGCGGGCTCAGTTCTTGGCGACCTGCTCGGGGAAGGCCTGCTTGAGCTTCTCGACCTTCGTCATCGCTTGGTACACGATGTACGGCTGGTTGGGGTTGAGTTCCGCGTAGTTCTGGTGGTACGCCTCGGCGACGAAGAAGCCCGCGCCGATCGGCTCGAGGGTCGTGACGATCGGGTCGCCGAACACGCCGGCCTGCTCGAGCTGGCCGATGTAGGCCTGGGCGACGCTCTTCTCCTCCTCGGAGGTGTAGAAGATGGCCGAGCGATAGTGCCGGCCGACGTCGTTGCCCTGGCGGTTGAGCGTGGTGGGGTCGTGGGCGACGGTGAAGAAGATCTTCAGCAGCTCGCCGTACGTCACGACCGAGGCGTCATAAGTGATGGCGATGGCCTCGGCGTGGTCGGTGGCGCCGCGGCTGACGAGCTGGTAGCTGGCGTCGTCCTTGGTGCCGCCGGCGTAGCCGGAGATGACGCTCTTGACGCCCTCGACGCGCTCGAAGACGGCCTCGGTGCACCAGAAGCAGCCTCCGGCGAAGATCGCCGTGTGCTCGGCCTGCCCCTCGGGGACCGTCAGATCGATCGCCGGGTCAGGAACGTCGGCCACCTTCACCTCGGCTCGCACGCAGCTCGCTCCGATCGCGCCCATCGCCATGGCCATCACTCCGGTCAACAGGGGGTGTCGTCTTAGCTTCATGAGTCTCCCAACCGTAGGCGCGGCCGGATTGTTCGCGCCGGCCCGCCGGCCGCGACAAAAATCGCCCTCAGCGGCCCCCGCCGCCCGCCTCGATCGACTTGATCAGCTTGCCCAGCCGCTCGGCGTCCTGCGCGTCGCAGACGGCGGCGACCTTCTTGTCTTCGACGCCCAGCCGCGTCAGCGCGGTGCGGGCCCGCTTCCACAGCCGAGCCCGGGCGGCGTCGGTCTCGGCCAGCCAGAGCTCGCTGAGCAGTTCGCCGAGCTTGTTGGCCTGGATCGTGTCGTGGTGGTCGTAGTACCGCTTGACGATCTTTTCTTGGTGGCGGCTGAGGTCGCGCTGGGCCATGCGGGAAGTCTACGCCCCAGCGACCGATCGCTTTATGCCCCGCGTCGTGGCGGCTGATCCCCGCGTTGTCCCGGCCCCCCGCCGCGGCGTTTCATGAAGCTGCGATCCGGCTCGCCCTTGAACACCCGGGGAACGAACGGGAACTCGTTGGTCAGCACGTAGTAGTACGTGCCCTTGGGAAACTCGGGGGTGACGCCGACGCGGCCGTTGGCCTCGTCGAGGTCGCCCGAGCCTTCGACGTACTGCCAGTCCTGCGTGAAGGTGCCGTCGTAAGCCCCGCCGGGGCCGGCGTTGCCCGAGGGTCGGCTGCCGGGCTTGAGCCGATAGCTCGATCGCAGCTCGACCAGCGGGCTGCTCAGGTCGGTGGGGTCGCGGTGACCCAGCGGGCCGTAGATGGGCCAGCCGTCGGCGGCGAAGCCCAGGAGGGTCATCTGGCCGGTGGCCTGGTGCTCGGCGAGCAGGCCGGTGGGGATGCCGTGGTAGTGGTACGCGCCGGTGGGCTGGACGTGGGCGTTGGAGGCGTCGAGGCCGAGGTTCTTCTGGTCGCCGGGGCCGATGGCCTCGTAGGTCCAGCCGGTCGGCGCGCCGCCGCGCTGCAGGCCGTTGGGCGTCCAGTTCTCGGCGGTGCCGGGGTCGAAGACGACGCCGTTGAGCCCGACGCCAAAGAGGGAGCCGCGCGAGGCGCGGGCGTCGTCGTGCATGATGGGGTCGAGCGGCAACGAGAAGCGATACGACTGAGCACGGATCGCGTTGGGGTTGCTGGCGTTGGGAAACCGGCCGGTGGCGTGGTCGGGCAGGCCCTTGGAGCGGAGGACGAGCTTGCCGTTCGCTTCCTCGAGCGCGACGTCGCTCGACCACTCGCCGTCGAGCGACGCGAGCTCGGCCCAGGCGTCGTGGTCCAGCCAGGCCGACGCGCTCGGTTCATCCGAGGCCGGGGGCTCGTGGGCCTGCGCCGAGGCGATGCAGAAACCGACCAGCAGCAACGCGAGGACGTTGACGATCAGCCAGGTGTCGCCGCGGCTCCACCTCTTGCCCTGCCCGGGCTCGGGGTCGATCCACTCCGGGGCGTTGGGGTCGAGCGGGGCCGAGGTGTCGTGGCGGGCGGTGGGCATCGACGCGCTCCTCTGACAACTTGAGTCACCGGGCGATCGGACAAGCCCGACCCGTGATCAACGCACCCGGCCCGGCCTTATTGCACGCCCGGCCCGGCCAGGCCCTGCATCGGCTTGAGCCAGAACGTCAGCGGCTTCTCGGTCGGCTCGGCCTGCCCGATCTCCGTCCACCCTAGGCGGGTCACCAGGTCGTCGCGACGCCGATACCCCATCGATCGCCACCACGCATCGAGCTCGCGATGCCCCGCCGGCCGGCGCGGGTCGTCGGCCGGCCGATCGACCCCGCAGAACGCGAACCACAAAAACCCCGCCCCGCCGGCCGCCCGCCGCCGCTCGTCCAGCCGGCGCCCGTAGCCCTCGCGCCGATCGAAGAACACCCGCCCGACGCCCCGCCCCCGGTACTCGGGCAGCAGGACCGACTCGGCCAAGTAGAACACCGACCCCACGTCGATCCCGGCCTGCTCGAACGGGGCGCGGAACTCGGCGTGTTCATCCGCCAAAGGCATCGCCGTCGACGCCCCCACCACCCGCCCGTCCGCCGCCTCGTCGATCGCCAGCACCACCAACGCCTCGTTCGACGACGCGATCGCCGACAGATACGCAAGCTCCTCCACCTCGTCCCCGTCGTACAGGTACGGCCACTCGGCGAACACCGCCAGCCTCAGCCGCGCGAGGTCGTCTACGTATCGGCGGATCGCCCCGCCGACGACTTCGCGGCATGCGATGCCCTTGAGGCGTTCATCCGCCATGCGCGAACGGTAGCACCTCAAGGCCGCGACGGGTTTCAATACACCTCGGGCACGAACGTCTGCTCGTCCATCGGAGGACGGACGTAGCCCTTGTTGATCTGCCGCGGGGGCAGCTCGATCGGCGGGGGCGTGAGGTCCTCGTACGGGACGAGGCTGAGGATGTGGTGGATGACGTTGAGGCGGGCGCGCTTTTTGACCGTCGAATTCACGACGTGCCACGGGGCCTGTTTGATGTCGGTGTGGGCGAACATCGTGTCCTTGGCCATCGAGTACTCGACCCACTTGGATCGGGACTTGAGGTCCATCGGGCTGAGCTTCCAGCGCTTGGTCGGGTCCTCGATGCGGTCCTGGAACCGACGCTCCTGCTCCTCGTCGCTGACGCTGAACCAGTACTTGATGAGCTTGATGCCGCTTCGCACGAGCATCCGCTCGAACTGAGGGCAGGAGCGCATGAACTGCTGGTACTCGTCCTGGGAGCAGAAGCCCATCACCTTCTCGACGCCGGCGCGGTTGTACCAGGAGCGGTCGAAGAGGATCAGCTCGCCGGCGGCGGGGAGGTGCTGGACGTATCGCTGGAAGTACCACTGGGTCTTCTCGCGCTCGGTCGGGGCGGGGAGCGCGACGACCTTGACCACGCGCGGGCTGCAGCACTCGGTGATGCGTTTGATCGCCCCGCCCTTGCCGGCGGCGTCGCGGCCCTCGAAGAGGATGACCGCGCGGTAGCCGGTTGCCTTGATCCACTGCTGCATCTTGACCAGCTCGATCTGCAGGCGGGCGAGCTCTTTCTTGTAAGTCTTGTTGTCGAGAGTCCGGTGGGGCGGATCGGCGTCGACGGGCGGCCTCGGGATGGCGGGGAGCGAAGGCGAAAGGGATTCGGGGGCGGGGTCGGCGTGGCCGTTGTGCTCGGCGGCGGCCTCGATGGCGGCGACCTCGGCGGGGGGGCCTTCGGGGGCGTCGGCCTTGTTCTTGGCCTTGCCGCCCTTCTTGCCCTTGCCGGTCTTTTTCTTGTCCTTGGTCTTCGACATCGCTGAACCCGTGCGTGAGGAGAGGCGAGCAGGCACCGGGCGATCCCGCGGTCTTAACCCGCAGTATGCCCCTCAACGACGCGATCCACAAACCCCATTCGCCGCCCCAGAACGGCTTGACAGCGGCGGAGCGGGCGACAATACTTAACTATATGGTTAAGTATATCGGTCCGCCGATCGCCGAGCTCGACCGCGGTTACGCGGCGCTGGGGGACCCCACCCGCCGCGATATCGTCGCCCGGCTGGCCGAGCGCGACGGGCAGCGCGTCACCGACCTGGCCGCGCCGTACTCGGATCGCATGTCGCTCCCGGCCGTCAGCAAGCACCTGCGCGTGCTCGAGTCAGCGGGGCTGATCGAGCAGCGCAAGAGCGGCCGAACCCGGCACTGCCACCTCCGCGCCCAGCGCGTCCGCGACCTCTCGGATTGGCTCAACCGCTATCGCGCGTTCTGGACCGGCAAGCTCGACGCGCTGGCCGCCTACGCCGAGGCCAGACCCGAGCCCGCCGACCGCGGGGACGCCAAAGCTCCCCCCGCCAAGCCGGCGACCGAGTCCGAACCCCCTGTCCAACGGCCCCCGCTGCCCGATTACCTCCTCTAAACCCCGGAGATCGTCCCATGTCTCAGCCCGCCACCTTGGCCGACCTGCCGCCCGCCCCCGCCAACGCGATCCGCCTCAACAAGCTGGTCCGCGCGCCCCGAGAGCGTGTCTATCAGCTGTGGACCGATCCGGTCGCCTTCCCCAAGTGGTTCGCACCCGGCCCCAACACCGCCTGCAGAGACGTGACCATGGACGTCCGCGTCGGCGGAGCCTTCCGCTTCGCCATGAACGACGGCAGCAAGGACCACGTCGGCATCGGCGCGTACACCGTGGTCGATCCACCGAACACGCTGGCGTTCACCTGGTCCTGGGAAGGGATGCCCGACTTCGGCGGCGACTCGCTGGTCACGATCCGCTTCTTCGACGCGGCCAACCCGCACGACGACGGGCCGGGCACGGAGGTCGTTCTCACCCACGAGCGCCTCGACTCGGCCGTCGAGCGCAGCGAACACACCGGCGGCTGGTGGGACACGCTGCGAGCGCTGGGCTACTTCGCTCGCGGCGTCGACCCGCGCGAGGCGATGTACGGCCAGCCGACCGCCTCGGTTTGATCGGTGAGATCACTGCGTCCAGTCCGACTTGGACACCCCCGCCGGCGCTCCCCGCGCCGTGCAGGTGGTCTCACCCGGCCGGCAACAGCATGCAGAACCGGCTGAGGATCTCCATCTCCAGGGGCGTGCCGTCGTCCATGCACAGCCCGCGGCCGGCGAGCCGGACCAGCTCGTCGAGCTTGGCGCGGTCCGCGCTGCCGTGGCGGGTCAGGTCCAACAGGCCCATGTCCCAGTCGCCGAACAGCCGACGGTCGATCGGCTCGTCGAGGAGCACACGCACGTCGCGGTGGCGCGGGTCGGCGCTGATCGTCTCGAACAGCCGATGCACATCGGCTTCGTCGCCCTCGAGCAGCTGAACGAACTGCCCGGCGCTGTAGAACAGCACGCCGGTGATCAACGCCTTGCGGTTGTTGTACGACGAGACCGAGTGGATGGTCTCCAGGTCTTCCGTGGACATCGGCCCGATCGCTTCGCTGACGTAGAGCAGGTGCGTAAGCGCCATGGTTTGCCTTGCCTCGAAGACCGATTTCATGATACCGCTGACACGAGCGATGCCGCGTGGATCCCGGCCGCAAAAGGGTAAGTCCCAAGTCGTCTCCCCCGGACGGCGTAGGTCAATGGCTGGATCTCGTCGGCTGAGGGCGGCTAAAGTCGAGCCGTGCCGAGCGATCGCCCCACCGCCTGCGAACTCTGCCGCCGCGAGGCGGTGGTGACGACCAAGCACCACCTGATCCCCGTGGCCCGACACAACAAGCCGCGCACCCGCCGTCAGCACGACAGGGCCGAGTTCAACACCCGCGTCGCGTGGCTGTGCAAGCCCTGCCACAAGACGGTGCACGCGACGCTGACCGAGCAGGAACTCGCCGAGCACTACCACACGGTCGAACGGCTCGCGGCGCACGACGACATCGCGCGTTTCGTGGCGTTCGTCCGCAAGCAGCCAGCCAACGCGCACGTCGTCGTTCGCCGCTCGAACGGCAAGACGGTCGGCAACGCCCGTCGTACGTGAACTCTCTGGAAGCTCAGTAGCTGTGATCGTCCAGCTTGACCTTGCCGCGGAAGGTCCAGTAGATGACGCCGGTGTAGGCCAGCACGCAGGGCATGCCCAGGACGGCGATCAGCAGCATGATGCCCAGGGTCGTGGTGCTGCTGGCGGCGTTGAGGATCGTCATCCCGTTCTTGGGGTCGTTGCTGGCGGGGATGATGAAGGGGTAGAGGGCGGTGATGAACAGAAAGACGAACGCCGCGATCGTGCAGGCGCTGGAGACAAAGGCGTAGCCCTCGGCCCGCTTGAACATGGCCCGGGGGATGTTCAGGATCGCCAGCAGGTTCAGGGCGGGCACGACCCAGAGGATCGGCATGGCGTCGAGCGTCTGCGTGGCGCGGGGAAGGGCGAAGAACGTCCAGATCGTGACCACGAGGTAGAACGCAGCGAAGACGAAGAACAGCCGCCAGATGACGGGGCGCAGGCTCTCCTGAAAGTCGCCCTCGGTCTTGAGGTACAGGTAGATCGCGCCGTGCATGGCGAAGGCGGCGACGCCCATCATGCCGACGACGATCGCATACGGATTGAGCAGGCCGAGGAACGTGCCGGCGAATTCGTGCTGCGTATCGAGCGGGATGCCGAGCATCATGTTGCCCACCGCGACGCCGAACAGCAGCGTCGCCAGCACCGAGCCGAGGAAGAACGCCCCGTCCCACACCCTCCGCCACCGCGGGCTCTCGACCTTGCTGCGGAACTCAAGGCTGACGGCTCGCAGGATCAGCGACACGAGCAAGAGCATGAAGGCGTTGTAAAACCCCGAGAACACGGTCGCGTAGGCCTCGGGGAAGGCGGCGAACAGCGCCCCGCCGAAGGTGACCAGCCACACCTCGTTGCCGTCCCACAGCGGGCCGATGCTGTTCATCAGCAGCCGCTTCTCGCGGTCGTTGCGAGCGACGAAGGGGTGCAGGATGCCGACGCCGAGGTCGAAGCCGTCGAGGATGGCGTACCCGATGAGCAGCACGGCCAGCAGCACGAACCAGATGATCGCCAGCCACTCGTGGGTCGTCGTGAACGCGAGGGTCGCCAGGTCGGGCGTCACGCAGCGCCTCCCTGCGTGGCGGTCTGGCCCGGCGTCTCAGAGGTGTCGGATGGGTCGGAGCCGTCACCGGCGTCGGCCATGCGCTGGCCGGGCGTGGTGCGCGCGGCGCCGAAGAGGCCCCACGGGTGGCCCTCGCCGAAGCCCTCGTCCGGCGGCTCGGGGCCGTGCTGGATCTTCTTGTTCAGCAGGAAGATCCACACCGCCCCCAGCAGGATGTAAATGCAGAGGAACATGACGATCGAGAAGCCGACCTGCTCGGCGGCGACGACCTGGCTGACGCCGTCGCTGGTGCGCAGGCCGACCGACCGCGTGAACTCGGTGCCGTCGGCCATCGTGGCCGTGGCCGTCTCGTACTGCAGGTAGCCCTGCTCGTTGAACACCGGCTTGCCCGCGTCGTCCCGCAAGACCGGCGGGTGCACCACCCACGGCTGGCGCCCGACCTCCGCGGCGATCCAGCCGATCTGGTTCGCGACCAATGCCAGCAGCACGCTGACGACGTAGACCCACATCAGCCACCGCTTCTCGAACAGCGTCCCCCGCCACATCCAGTAGCAGCTCAACAACGTGAGCCCTACGAAGAAGACCCCGATGCCGACCATGATCCGCCACGACCAGAAGGTGATGATGAGGTTCGGGCGGTCCTCGGGGGCGATCGAGTCCAGCCCGATCACGGGCTCGGAGAACGTGAAGTCGTCGTACGCGAGGAAGCTGAGCCCGCCGGGAATGGCGACGCGGAAGTGGACGGTCTCGTTCTTGGGGTCGGGGATGCCGAAGATGGTGAGCGGGGCCGGGCCCTCGCTGTCCCAGTGGTTCTCGAAGGCAGCGAGCTTGGCGGGCTGGTTGTGCACGACGGCCTGGGCCTGGAAGTGCCCTGAGACCGAGATCGCCAGGCAGCTGACCGTCGCAAACACCAGGGCGCCGCGAAAGCTGCGCTTGGCGAAGTCGACGTGCTTGTTCTTGATGATGTACCAGGCGCTGATGCTCAGGATGAAGAACGCGCCCATGATGAAGCAACCGAGCAGCACGTGCGTCAGCCGGTCCATCGCGGACGGATTAAAGACGAGCGCCCAGAAGTCGGTGATCTCGGCCCGCATCACGGGCGTGCCGTCTTCGAGGAACCACGGCTGGGTCATGACGTTGCCCGCGGCGTCGCGGACGGGGTGGCCGGCGGCGTCCTCGACGACCTGCTGCATCTGCACCAGGTGCGAGCCCGCGGGCGTCTGCATCCACGAGTTGGCGACCACGATCCAGATCGACGAGAAGATCGAACCCAGCGCCACCATGCACGTCGAGAAGAAGTGCATCTTGGGCCCGACGCGGTTCCAGCCGAACACCAGCACCGCCAGGAAGCCGGACTCGAGGAAGAAGGCGAAGATCCCCTCGGCCGCGAGCGCCGAGCCGAACACGTCGCCCACGAACCGCGAATACGCCGCCCAGTTCGTGCCGAACTGGAACTCCATCACGATGCCCGACGCAACGCCCATCGCGAAGTTCAGCGCGAACACCTTGGTCCAGAACTTCTGCGCCTGGCGATAGGCGGGGTCCTTGGTCCGCAGGTACGCCGCGCCCAGGTAGACCAGCACCACGCCCATGCCGATGGTCAACGGCGGGAAGAGGTAATGGAACATCACCGTCAGCGCGAACTGGATGCGGCTGAGGATGACGACGTCGAGTTCCACCGGCAGGCCTCGCTCTCTCGCGGTCGAAGCGACCTCGCCCACCATGATCCCGTCGGCGGCGTGTGTCAACCGCGCGGCGGTGGCGCTCGGTCACGCGACGCGCCCCGATCGCGACTCGTTCTCATCGGTCTTCGAGCGCTAGCCGCCGACGATCGTCACTGCGCGCGCTGCAGTTGAGTCCAGCCGGCCGGCGCGCTGGAGCCGTTGGTCACCAGGAACCCGCCCTGGCCGTTAGAGAAGGCGTTGTTGAACCCGCCGGGCAGCTGCACGGCGTTGCCGTCGCCGGTGTTCCAGGTCTCGACCTCGCGGACGTACTCGATGAACTCGCGCTGACCACGGTCGCTGCTGACTTGTCGGTTCTGGTTGATCTGGTTGTAGATGTCGTTGATCTCTTGGCTGGTCTGGGCGTTGATCTGGCTGATCTTCCGCGAGGTATTGATGCGGTCCTGGCTGATGTTGCGGTTGGTTTTCATCGCCTTGGCTTGTAGTTCGGCACGCATCTGAAACCACTGCGGGGTCATCTGTACCGAGTTCGCCACGACCATCATCATCGGCAATTGCTCTTCCAGCGAGACGCCCCGCGGGGCACGGAACGACATCGCCGGGTCGATCCACCACGTCGTGCTCTCGCTGGGCCCGAAACCGACGTCCGAGACGTTGTAGACGAAGCCCGCGCCCAGGCCGATCATCTCGCGCCACGACTGGCCGTCCTGGTCGTACGTCACGTCGAAGGTCAGGAACGACGTGTCGGCCGAGCTCTGCATGTTGAGCCCCGAAGCGCGGTTCTGCTGGTTCAAGGCGTTGAGCTGCTGCACCAGCGGCTGCAACTGCCGCTTCATAAACGTGGTCAGGACCGGCTCGATCTCCTGCTTGGTCACGCGGATGTTCGTGGCGCCCGGCCGGTGCGCGGGCAGGACGAGTTCCGTGACAAACCGCGTCCATTCTTCCGGCGAACGAGGCATGAACACGACCTGATACCCGTCGTCGACCTGCCCTTGCTGCGGCTGAGGCATGTTGAGCCCGGGCGGGTGACGCTTGTCCACGGCCACGCCGCTGGGCATCAGGTGCAACTGCTGACCCTTCGGACCGGTGACCTTGAGGTCCACGCTGGGCATCGTGGCGTAGAGCTGCGGCGGGAACCAGAACGCCCCGCCCTCGACCCGCCAGCCATCGGGGACCAGCAGCGTGTGCGACGGGTTGTTCCGCCACTTCGCGTCGCTGAGCGTCGCCTGCTGGAAGAGCATCTGATCCGCCGCCGCCGCGGGCGGGTTGCCGGTGGCGACGGCGGGCGGGTTCGGTGTCGTGCCACGCGACTGAGGCCGATCCGCGCCGGCGCCTCCATCGGGGTTGGTCGGCTCGTTGGGTTGCTGCCGCTGTTCCTCGCGCTGTCGACGCTGGGCCTCGCTGAAGGCGACGATCTTGTCGATCGTCTCGCGCACCTCGACCTGCTTCGCGTTGATCGCTCGCGCCTGCTCTTCGCGATGGCGCCAACCGGCGATGTTCTGCTGGGCGATCTCGTTGCCGTTCTCGGCGGCGACCTGCATCATCGCGGCGCCCTCGATGTAGTCAGCGTCGGTCTGGGCGTCGTTCATCATCGCGGCGCCGTAAGCCAGCTGGGCGAACGAGTTGTCGAGGTAAGCCCCGCGCCGCAGCAGGTCCAACGCCAGCTCCATGTCCTGCTCGACGCCGACGCCGTCGCGGTGCAAGACGCCCAGGTTCGTCAACGCAGCGGGGTAGTTCTGGTTGGCGGCCTGGGCGTACCACTGCGCCGCGCGCAGGCCGTCAACCTCCGTGCCGCGCCCTCGGTGATACATGAGCCCGGCCATGTACTGCGCTTCGGGGTCGCCCGTCTGGCCGATCTGCTCGAAAATCGGCAACGCCGTCGCAAAATCCCCCGCGCCGTAGGCGTCGTACGCGCGTTCCAGATCGTTGCCGCCGGCAAGACCCGCCAGCCCAAGCACCGCGGCCAGAGCGATCACTCGCATCGCCCGCATCGATCCGCACGCCCAGCGTCCAACTCGTTTCATCGCCCGCCTCCTGTGAAAGATGTGATCGTCCGGGCACTCTAACCGCGACGGGCCGAGCGTCCCAGCCCCGCTTCAGGCCGCCGCGGCGTCACACGACCGAACCCGTCTTTCTCGACCTCCGGCACGATCACGTCGTTGAACCCCGGCCCGGCGCGGCGTAGCCGGCATCCTGCGCCGCCCCCCGAAAGCCCAGCACGAGCGCAGCCGGGCAAACAACGCGAGACTCATTGCTTTCACGGAGTTCATGACCGGCGCTCCGAGGAGAAACCAAATTCAACGCGAGACCCAAACCCGGTAGCCGAGCGGGCCGCGGTGGAACAGATGGAACACGCGGGTGCGAGGCTCGGATCGTCGGATTAAAATCTGCCTCCCGCTCGATCGCTTGACGCGTCTTTTCTATCGGCCTTGATTCCAAGGCCCTCGGAGTTGCACGATGACCTCAGCGTCCCCCGCGGCCGTGCCGCACGCGCCCGCCCCGGTCTCCGTTCCCATGGGGCAGAAGATCGCCTTCGGCGTCGGCATGCTCGCCAATCAGATGTTCCCCGCGGCCCTGGGCATCTTCATGGTCGTCCTCGTCCAGTCGCTCGGCATGGACCCGCTGCTCTGGGGCATCGTCGCCTTCCTGCCTCGCCTCTCCGACGCACTGACCGATCCGATCATGGGATTCGTCACCGACAACACTAAGTCGCGCTGGGGCAGGCGGAGGCCGTACATCTTCGTCGGCGCGATCGTCACCGGCCTCGCGTACGTGTTCATGTGGCAGCTCTACCCCGAGAACGGCGAGACGTACAACTTCGTCTACTTCCTCGCGCTGTCGTTCGTCTTCTACCTCGGGCTGACGATTTTCGCGACGCCGTACGTCGCGATGGGCTACGAGATGTGCGACGACTTCCACGAGCGCACGCGCCTGATGGCCGTGTCGCAGTGGATCGGCCAGCTCGCGTGGGTCATCGTGCCGTGGTTCTGGGTGATCATCTACGACCCGGACCTTTACGCCGACGCCGTCGCCGGCTCGCGCAACCTCGCGATCTGGGTCGGCCTGGGCTGCATGCTTATGGCCCTGACCCCCGCGATCTTCGTCAAGACCAAGCCCGTCGATCCCTCGACCCTCGAGAAGATCTCGCCGTCCACCCTCGGCAAAAACTTCACCAGCCTGTTCCACGGCTTCGCGCAGACGCTCACCCTCAAGCCCTTCATCCGCATCTGCATCGCAACCTTCTGCGTCTTCAACGCCTTCAACACCGTCGCCGCCTTCTCCTTCTTCATCATCGTGCACTACGTCTTCCACTCGGACATGGGCGCCGTCGGGCACTACGCGGCGTGGTTCGGCTGTGCGTCGGCGATCGCGACCTGCTTCTTCGCGATCCCGATCGTTACCTGGCTCTCGCGACGGGTCGGCAAGAAGAACGCCTTCCTCATCTCCCAAGGCATCTCACTGGCGGGTTATGCCTGCTTCTGGTGGGCGTTCAACCCCGCCGCGCCGTGGACGATGTTCCTGCCGCTGCCGCTGTTCTCGTTCGGCATCGGCAGCCTGTTCACGATCATGATGTCGATGACCGCCGACATCTGCGACCTGGACGAGCTCAACACCGGCCACCGCCGCGAGGGCGTGTTCGGCGCGGTGTACTGGTGGATGGTGAAGTTCGGCTTCGCCGTCGCGGCGCTGCTGGGCGGGGCGATCCTCAAGTGGGTCGGCTTCGACGAGTCCGCCCCCACACAAACCGAGAGCGCCCTCACCGGCCTACGCCTCGCCTACATCCTCACGCCGATGGTCGGCACCGTGATCGCGATGCTGGTCATGCTCGGCTACAACCTCGACGAAACCCAGGCCAACGACATCCGCGACCGGCTCGCCGAGCGGCACGCGTCAACGGCCGGCTCAACGCCCTAGGCCGCTCGACGCGACGGGCTCGGGCTGCGGGACGATCTCGATGCGGTCGACGACGAGGCGGAACGGGCCATCCTTGGTGTCGTTGATCATGAGCCCCAAGCGAGTGGCGTGTTCCCCGGCGAGCTCGGGCGCCGCGGGTACCGGCCGACCGCGCCACGCCGGGGTCAGGTCGGTGATCGGGACGGTGACGGTCTGCCATGCGTCGGCCGCGGCGTTCTCGTCGAGCGGCAGCGGGGCGCGGTGGTTGATGTTGCGGCCGGCGTGGCGACGGCCGTCGTCGACGCGCAGATAGATGTTGCGAAAGTCGGTCTGCAGCGTCAGCCGGATGGCCGCGGCGTCGACCAGCACGTCGGGCGGCAGCGGCAGCCGGACGGAGGCGAAGCCGCCGCCGTTGGTGTTGATGAAGCCCTCGAAGGTGAGCGTCCCCCTGGAAACGACGGGGCCGTCGGCGTCGGCCGCGGCCGACTGGAAGGTGAGGTTGCCGATGGATCGGCCGCCCATGACGTTGTCGTTGACGACCTGCCATCGGGCGTTGTCGTAGACATCCGTGAAGTCGGTGAGCAGCGTGGCGGCGGGGTCGGGAGACGACGCGGTGTGGTCCGGCGCAGAACCACTCGCCATGGCGGCGGCGGCGCAGAGCGGGCAGCCCTCGCCGGCCATGGCCGGGGTCGCGACCAGCACGGCGGCTGCGAGGGTCAAGGCGGGTACGAGACGACGGCGGGTGGGATTGACGTGCATGTCGATGGTAGCGCGGGGGACGCGGCCGGGCGCAAGGCGGTGGGCGGGCGTCTGTGCGCGCGCCGGCGTCGCCGTCGCCGCCTGGGCGGTGGACGATCTCGACCGGGCATTGCTGGACGCATGGAACCGCGTGCTGCCGCGGCTGCGGGCCGATCCCGGCGAACGGCTCCGCCGACTGGCCCGACGCCGCCGAGCGACGCTGAGGCGACCCCCGCGGGCGTGGTGCCTGGCGCTGCGGGCGTCGGATACCCGGCTGAATCATCTCACCGCCCATGTCGAACCGCTGCCGCCGTCGGCTGATGTTGATGCGTTCCCCGCCGAGTCGGCCGGGGACGCGATCGCCCGGCGGCTGCCGCACACCATCGACGTCGACGCCCCGCTGATCCGCCGGCTCACCGCCCCCGTCCGGCTCCCCGCGTCCGGCGAGGACTGGCAGGTCGTCGCCAACCTCCTCGGCACCCACGAAGAGACCCTCCGCCACGCCATCCGCCAAGGCGTCCTGCGCGCACGACACGTCCCCCGCCTCGGCGGCAAACGCGGCAAGCCCGTCCCCGTCCTCTACTCGCCCCACCTGCTCGACCCGTCCAACGCCAACCACCGCACCGCCCCCGACCCCCGCTGGGGCACCCTCTGGCAATCCCTGGCCGACCGCCTGCCCGCCGACTTCACGCAGACCCTGACCCGCGTGCCCCGCACCCGCCGCGACCCCCGCGACGACCCCGACGCCCCGCCCCGCTTCCGCGGCTGGCACTGGCGATGCCCCGCCTGCCGCAAGCCCGTCCGCACGCTGTTCCTGCCCTTACCCCCCGCCACCCTCCAGTCCCTGCTCGGCGTCGACCTTCACGAAGACGGCCGCCTCGTCCCCCACACCCCCGCCGACATCGATCCGCCCCCCACGACCTTCGCCTGCCATCACTGCCATCGAGTGCGGTACTTCGATTCACAAAACGCGGGTGGGTGGAATCATCTCGTCACGCACTTATCAGGTGGATTGCTATATGGAAGCGAGGTTCAAATGCCAGAGTTTTACTGATAACCAACGTACTCACCCTCATCATTGTACCCGAGACACCGTGGGTGATTGGCCGCGTTCCAGATGCGATCGAGAAGCGGTTGTGCAATTTGATCCGCCCTCTCTTCAGTACCTTGTACGATCGACTCGATTGAGCCGAGGAATGAGCGCTCAAAGTCATGATCAACTCCCAGTCCGTCTCGTTTGTCACTCGCGTACCACGATCTGTCCGCACCAGTGACAATTGCAGAATCACCGGGCACAAATAGCCGGAGGGATAACAGCCCCGGCGCGAGGGAACCGCCGGCGTTTAGAAGCATTAACACGCCTTCGCAAGCCTTGATCAGGTCTCTCTCAAGCCTCACATGCTCCAAGAGCCCATCATGACTTACTCGAATCGAGTACTTCCCTAAAAACTCGATAGCGCCATCTCGGAAAATCACGACACACTCTTCTGGCATGTTTGACCAGCGCACCAGCATTCCTTCGAAGCACCATCTGCGATCTGTGTGGCTCTGACTGTCTAAGCACGGAACAGGGATTCTGTTCACGGCATCGACAACCGTTTGACTATAGAAGTCGATCAGGTTGGGTTGCCTGAGAATCGGCACGTAATGCAGCGTCCAACCTTCTTTTTTTGCAGGCATGCCGCTATTCAACCACCGATCTTCGCTCCAACTTCGGCCCTGCTCGTATTGCGTTTCGCTACCCAGCACTGCGTCTCGAATCTGCGCGGTGGTCATGGGCTCTTTCCCGCCGTTGGTTCGTCGGTAGAAATCGTTCGCTTTGGCCACAATCACCCGGTGTGGAGCCCTGTAGCTCTTGGGTACACGGATCGCAACGACGCGCTTGCTTTCCGCGACATCAACAAGTTCGATCTCGACGTTGCCTGGGAGTGGTTCGTCGACGCCGTCTCGGAGCAGGTGTTCGATCTTGCGGGTGAACTCGTCGGTCGAGGCGATGTCAATGCCGACCACCTTGTCGGGGAGGCCGGTTTTCTTGTTGTCGTCGCGTCGTTCCTCGATGCCGTACAGCATGAGCCCGCCGTTGGTGTTGGCCATGGCGGTGAGGTCTTGCAGGAATCTTTGTTTGGCGGTGTTCGCGCGATTGGCGTCTTTCTGGTCGATTGTTAGTTCGGCCTTGTAGTCGAGACCGATACTTTCGGGTACCTCACGTTCGATCAAGTTGACCAGATCGGCTTCGGTGATCTCGCTGAGCCGACGACCGGTGAAGGGGTCCATGTGCGATCTCGATACAGGTCCGGAGAAAGACGTGCAGCCGCCATTCAGGTTAACGACATCCGTGGGGATTTAGCCCCGGGTCAGTGACCCGGGGCTAAGTGAATCGGGTAAGGGGCCGGGGTTGATTCGGTCGGGGGTGACGCGGAGTTAGGTGGGTAGGTCGAGGAACGGGAAGGGGCGGGGCGGCCAGCCGTTCTGTTCGTTGTGGCGTTCGATGTAGCGGGTGCGGGCGTGGACGGCTTGTTCTTCAAAGCAGAAGCGCTTGTCGTAGCCGGTGGTCCAGATGGGGCGGCCGGGGCGGAGGTGGTAGCGGGCGGCGTCCTTGAGGCACTTGACGAGATCGGGGATCGGCACGCGGGTGGCGGTGACGAGGGCGTGGACGTGCCAGGTCTGCAGGGAGAGGGCGAGGAGGCGTTGGTTTTTGCGATCGATCAAGGATTGGCCGATGGCGTGGGCGGTGTCGAGCAGGCGGTCCGGCGGGAAGGTGTAGGGCGGGTGCTTGAGTCGGGCGGTGTCGGCGGCGTGGAGCGTGGGGTTGGGCGGGAGGACTTTGCTGTCGTCGACGTAGCCACGCGGGTCACCGCGGAGCCACGTGCCGTAGGTGGTGCACGTGAGCATGACGGCGAGGGTGCGCGGCATGGTTGTGTCCCGGAATTAGCCCCGGGTGAGTCACCCGGGGCGGGGGTGCGTGTGCAAGGTGGTCGGGGGTGGCCCCGGGTCAGTGACCCGGGGCGGGGTGGAAGTACAAGTTAGTCGGGGGGTGGCCCCGGGTCAGTGACCCGGGGCTAAAAATTAGATGACGGAGTCCTTGCCGCCGATGCCCATGGCGGACATGCCCAGGGGGACGGTTTCGACGCCCTTGTCTTCCTGGAGTTGCTTGGCTTCGTCGTCGTCGACGTAGTCGGAGTGGCAGGCGGCTTTGCCCGAGTCGTCGGCGGCGGTGAGCTTGCCCTTGGCTTTGGCGGCGAGTTGGTGGATCTCTTCGGGGGAGAGGTTGCCGCGTTGTTCGAGGATTTGTTGTTGCTCGGGTGTGAGGGCGTCGGAGCGGAGGGGTTTGTTGTCGGGGCGGCCGAAGCCTTCAGCCTTGCCCGAGGCAAACTCCTGGATCTCCTTGCTGATCCGCACGCTGCACCAGTCGTGGCCGCACATGGCGCAGAAGTCGGTGTCGACGTCGAGGTCTTCGTCGTGATAGGCACGGGCGGTGTCGGGGTCGAAGGACAGGTCGAAGTGCTTCTGCCAGTCGAGGGCGGCGCGGGCGCGGGTGAGGTTGTCGTCCCAGTCTCTTGAGTTGGGGATGCCCAGGGCGACGTCGGCGGCGTGGGCGGCGATCTTGTAGGCGACGCAGCCCTGCTTGACGTCGTCTTTCTTGGGCAGGCCGAGGTGTTCCTTGGGGGTGACGTAGCAGAGCATGGAGGCGCCGTGATAGGCGGCGTTGGTGGCGCCGATGCAGGAGGTGATGTGGTCGTAGCCGGGGAAGGTGTCGGTGACGAGGGGGCCGAGGACGTAGAAGGGGGCGCCGTGGCAGAGATAGCGCTCGAGTTTCATGTTGAACTCGACCTGGTCGAGGGGGACGTGGCCGGGGCCTTCGACCATGACCTGCACGCCCTTGCGCCAGGCGCGTTCGGTGAGGCGGCCGATCTCCTCGAGCTCGGCGAGTTGCAACGCGTCGGAGGCGTCAGCGAGCCCGCCGGGTCGGCAGCCGTCGCCGATGCTGAACGTCACGTCGTGTTCGCGGAGGATGTCGCAGACGTCTTCCCAGGCGGTGTTGAAGGGGTTCTGCTGGTTGTGGTGGAGCATCCACTTGGCCAGGAGCGACCCGCCGCGGGAGACGAGGCCGATGAGGCGGTCCTTGGCGAGCTTGAGGTGCTCCTTGAGGACGCCGGCGTGGATGGTCATGTAGTCGACGCCCTGCCTGGCCTGGTGTTCGACGGAGGCGAGGATGAGGGCGTGGTCGAGGTCTTCGATCTTTCGGCCGATGATCATCGAGTAGATGGGGACGGTGCCGATGGGGACGGTCGAGTGCTCGATGATGGCGGCGCGGGTGGCGTCGAGGTCGCCGCCGGTGGAGAGGTCCATGACGGTGTCGGCTTTCCAGCGCTCGGCCCACTTGAGCTTGTCGACCTCTTCGTCGATTGAGGAGGCGACGGGGGAGGCGCCCATGTTGGCGTTGATTTTTGTTTTGCTTGCGCGGCCGATGCACATGGGGTCGAGGTGGTGGCCGAGGTGTTGCTTGTTGGCGGGGATGACCATGCGGCCGGCGGCGACCTCGTCGCGGACTTGCTCGGGGGTGAGGTGCGGCTCGCGCTCGGCGACGCGCTGCATCTGCGGGGTGATGTTGCCGAGGCGGGCGTGTTCGAGTTGGGTGGACCCCCGGAAGTTGTGGGGATAAGTCACCCAGCGCTGGCTGCCATCGGCCTGGGTGAACGTGGCGACGGCGTGGCCGTTGACGTTGGGGGCGTCGGATGGGGTGGGGAGGGTGCCGGTGGCCCAGCCGTCGGGGAGGAAGTCCCAGGCGGTCTTCTTGGGCAGCGGCGGCATGCCCGGGGTGTCGGGTGAGCTGAAGGTGGCGGCGCCGGCTTGGCCGGGGGCGAGGGCGGCTCGGTTGGCGAAGCTGCCGGGGGTGGTGGCGGTGGGGGTGGCGCCGGGGTTGCCGCCGACGGCGGGGAGCGACCAGGGGAGTTGCGTGGTGGGGGTGGTCATGCTGCTTGCCATACCAATCGGTTGGCGGCGCGGGGCAAGCGGCTGACGACGTGTCGGATCGCTTCCCTACGCCGGTGTGAGCCGGATCAGGTTCGACGGGTGCCTCTCAGCTCGCCGGTCCTCGTGAAGGATGCGGCGAACGCCCCGAGCGTGCATTCACGATAGGGAGGGGGCGGTGGGGTCGCAAGGGTCGATCAGTCGCCCTGCCGGCTCATGGTGATGAGCATGACATCGGGGAGTCGATCGGCGGGGACGCCGAGCTGTCGCATGATGTTGACGGCCTGGGCGGTGGTGTATTGGGCGTGGGTGCAGACGTGCAGCAGGACGTCGCGGAGGGGCGTCGTGGCGGTTTGGCCGGTGAACGTGGCGGTCTTGGTGACGGGCCGGTCGAGGGCGTCGTCGTCGAGGGTGTCGAGGAGGGCGGACCAGGCCGCTTCGCTGGCATCCCAGGCGGGTTCGAGGTCGGCGAGCGTGTCGAACTTGAGGGAGAAGGGTGATGGCGGGTCAGGGTCGCCCTGGATGGCGGCGAGCCAGACGGCCTCGGCGGCGTGGAGGTGCGTGAGTGTGGCGAGCAGCGAGCCGCGGCCGACGGGGAAGGTCGCGGCGACCTGGTCGGCGGTGAGGGGGCGGACGGCGTCGCGGAGGCGCTGGTTGGTCCAACGTCGGTGCTGGTGAAGGCGGCGGATGATGTCGATGGCGAGCATGGGGTCGATCGTATGGCGGCCGCGGCGGATCGGTGCGTCGCCAGGCGTTACGTTGAGCCGATGGACGTGGTGATCTCGGTGACACCGAGCGTGCGAGACGCGAATCGGGTGACGGTTCGGGTGGGGCAGCCGGGCCGCAGGGGGCGGTCGGTGGGGACGCTGTCGGCGCGGCTGGTCGAGGGGCTGGGGGTGTCGGCGGGGGACGCGTGGACGGAGGCGTTGGCGGAGCGTTTTGCCGAGGCGTTGGCGGTGGACAAGGCGATGCGGGACGGGCTGAGCAAGTTGAACCGGCGGGGGATGAGCCGGCGGGACCTGAATCGCAAGCTACGGGAGAAGGGGCACGCGGCCGAGGCGCGGGCGGCGGCGTTGGATCGATTGGCGGAGCTGGGGGTGATCGACGACGCGGCGTACGGGGCGGCGCTGGCCGAGGAGACGGTGCGGCGCAAGGGAGCCGGGCCTCGGCTGGTGGAGCAGAAGCTGCGGGCCAAGGGGCTGGACGGGGGCGAGGCGCGACGGCTGGCGGACGCGGCGACCGGGGACGCCGCCGCGCAGCGGGCGGCGGCGACGGCGGCGGCGGAGAAGAAGCTGCGCTCGATGACCGGCCTGGACGCGGCGACGCGGCGACGGCGTCTGTACGGGCTGCTGGGGCGAAGGGGCTACACGCCGGACGTCATCAGCGATGTGATGGAGGCGATGGCCGATCGGCTCGAGGCGTCGGATGAGTGAGGCGGCGCAGCGGTATGCTGGCGGGATGCGTAGGCGAGCCGTGCGGGCAGCGATGTGGGCGTGGGTGGGCGCGCTGGCGGTGGCGGGCGTGGGCTGCGTCGAGCGGACGATCACGGTGACGAGCGAGCCGGCGGGGGCCCTGGTGCATCTGAATGACGAGCCGATCGGCCGGACCCCGGTGCGGGTGCCGTTCACGTTTTACGGGGTGTACGACGTGCGGCTGGACTTGGCGGGGTACGAGCCGTTGTGGACGCAGCAGAGGGCCCAGGCGCCGTGGTGGGAGAACCCCGGGCCGGACTTGGTGGGCGAACTGATCCCGGGGAACGAGGTGGGGATCGCGTGGCACTATGAGCTGACGCCGCAGACGCCGGTGGACGACGTCGACCCGGACGCGTTGATCGAGCGGGCGGCGGCGATGGGGGCGACGGTGCGGGGGGAACTGGAGAACGGCGAGGCGGGGTCGGAGCCGGGCGGGGATGAGTGAGGGCGAGCTGCCGGTCGAGGGGGGGCGGGTGCTTCGGCCGGCGCACCTGGACCTGGACCGCGAGCGGGCGTTGACGGTGCGTTGGTCGGACGGGCGGGTGTCGATCTACCCGGTGCGGTATCTGCGGAAGATGTCGCCGTCGGCCGAGGCGAAGCAGCTGCGTGAGAAGCTGGCGCGCAACCCGCTGACGGTGCTGCCGAGCACGCCAGGTGGCGAAGGATCGCCCCTGAAGGCGGAGGCGCTGGAGCTGGTGGGTCACTACGCCGTGAGAATTCGGTTCAGCGACGGTCACGACACGGGGATCTACTCGTGGGCGTATTTACGCCAGATCGACCCGAATCGGCCGCCCGAAACCGCGTCTGAACGCCCTTCAGGGGGCGAGGCGGAGTGATCGGCGGGGTCCGGTAAGCCCCGAGGCTTGTGGAGAACTGCTGACCGGGGTTGCATCCGATGACGGAATCTGCAACGGTTCGCGACACAGGCGACGGCGTCCCGCGGGTGTGAACGCGAGTGGCAGCCGTGTTTCGGGTCGTTGCCGGGTTCCTTGCCAGCTTATTTGGACTGTGCGACTTCGGCCGTGGATGCCTTGATTTCGTTGATTTTGCACCTCGATTGTGCAGCAGCGGACGACGGGCGGCCGAAGAGTGTGGCAACCGTTGGCGTCGCGTCATTGCGGCGTCGTGACAGATGTTTTGATCGCCCCCCACCGTCCCCCCGGTCAGGAGAGGTCGAGCGTCGACCTCAGCCAGGGCGATGGTGCTTGTTTCCATAAAATCGATGAGGAGACAACCCATGTGTGAGAGCAAGAAGAAGTGGGCCTTTGGCTCGCTGATGGCCGCGGCCATGCTTGCGACGCCGGCGATGGCGTCGGAGGCCGACCTGCGTGCCGAGGTCGAGCAGCTGCGGGCCGAGATGGCCGAACTGCGGGCCGAGCAAGGCGAGACGTGGCTCAACGAGCGTCGCGCCGAAGAAGTCAAGGGCCTGATCCGCGACGTGCTGGCCGACGCCGACACCCGCGCCACCCTGCTTCAGGACGGCGTCCTCGCCGGCCACGACGGCAAGTTCTTCCTGGCCTCGGCCGACGGGAACTTCCGCCTGAACTTCACCGGCCAGTTCCAGTTCCGCTACATCCTGAACATCAACGGTTCGGATGCGAGCAACAGCGACGGCAGCGACGCCAGCGGCAACGTGACCAACTCCGGCGCCGGCTTCCAGCTCCGTCGCATGAAGCTCGGCTTCCAAGGCCACGCCATCAAGCCCGAGCTGACCTACAAGTTCGTTGTCGTCACCAACCGTAGCTCTGGCAACGCGAGCCTGCAGGACGACGTCTGGGTCGCTTACGACATGGACGAGTTCCTCGACGGCCTGAAGGTCAAGATCGGTAACCAGAAGATCCCGTTCCTCAAGCAGGAACTGATCAGCTCGAGCCGCCAGACCGCCGTCGACCGCGCCTCGGTCACCGAGTACTTCACGCTCAACCGCCAGCTCGGCGTGAACCTGGAGTACAAGACCGACGCCTGGATGGTCAACGTCCAGACCGGCAACGGCGCCAACACCGGCATCTCGGACTTCAACGACGCCGGCGGCGACTACAACATCGCGGTCCGCGGTGACTTCAACGTCTTCCAGACCAACTGGAAGAACGGCCGCGACAACGTCGCGTGGGACGGCCAAGACACCTCGCTGTTCCTGGGTATCGCCGGCTTCTACCAGGACGGCTCCCGCACCGGCGACAGCTTCCCGCTGGGCGACGAGTACCTGGCCTTCACCGCCGACGCGCTGTTCAAGACCGGCCCGTTCAGCATCCTGACGACGTTCACCAAGGGCATCCTCCACTCCGAGTCGCAGGACGACGAGACCCCCTGGGGTGTCCTGGCCGAGGCCGGCTACATGGTCATCCCCGACACGTTCCAGCCGTACCTTCGGTACGAGGCGTTTGACCTGCCCTCGGGCGGCGTGGCCACCAACCACCTCGTGACCGGTGGCTTCAACTGGTTCTTCAAGAAGCACAACCTGAAGTTCACCGCCGACGCGGTGTGGGTCGTGCACGGCGAAGACGACAACTCGCTCGACGAGTTCGGCTCCAACCCGTACTCCGACAGCCTGGGCTTCAACGGCCTCTCGGGCGACGGGCAGGTCGTGCTCCGCACGCAGCTCCAGCTCGTCTACTGAGCCGGGCCGACAAATTGGGTAAACCGACCGGGCCCTTCGGGGCCCGGTTTTTTTTGCGCTAAACCGCACGATTTGTGGACGCGGAGCTCAACAACCCTCATGTTTCTCATAAAGTTCTCATAAAACGCGGGTAAAGTCGCATTAACCCGCGAGGAGTAACCATGCGAACGATGACCATGCCGGGGGCCGCCGCCCAAGTCTTTGCCCAGGCCCAGAACAGCCGGGGCGTGTCGGTTCTGGTGGTGGAGGACGAAGAGGACCTGCTCGATCTTCTCCACTTCAACCTGGCTCGCGAGGGCTTTTCGGTGCAGACCGCGACGACCGGCGAGGAGGCGCTTCGTTCGATCCGCGAGCACGTGCCGCAGCTGATGCTGCTGGACCTGATGCTGCCCGGCATCGACGGGCTCGAGGTCTGCCGCACGATCAAGGGCAGCGACCAGACCGCCAACCTGCCGGTGATCATGCTGACCGCCCGCGGCGAGGAGTCGGACGTGGTGCAGGGCCTGGAGATGGGCGCCGACGACTACATCACCAAGCCGTTCAGCCCGCGTGTGCTGATGGCCCGGATCCGCGCGGTGCTCCGCCGGACCGAGGCGGAGAGCGAGGGCGAGACGATGCGGGCGGTCGTGCTCGGGGGGATCTCGATCGACCCCGACCGTCACCGCGTCAAGGTGGAGGACGAGGAGGTCGAGCTGACGGCGACCGAGTTCAAGCTGCTGTCGCTGATCATGAGCCGGCCGGGTCGGGTGTTCACCCGCCAGCAGATCATCGAGTCGATCCACGACGGCTTCGCGGCCGTGACGGATCGCTCGGTGGACGTTCAGGTGGTGGCGTTGCGGCGCAAGCTGCTGCACCGCGGCAAGAACATCGAGACCGTCCGAGGCGTGGGGTATCGATTCAGAGACTGAGTTTCGCGAGCGAGGTAAGGGCCCGTGGGGGCGGGCCGAACGTGGGAAGTCGTGCATATGTGGTTGGACCCGACGGTGAGCGTGCTCGTCACCGTGACGTTGATCACGCTGCTGGTCGCGGCCACGGCGGCGATCCAGTCGCGTACGAGGCGGTCGATCCGCCGGCTGCGTGACGTCGCGGCCCAGCTGGCGCGCGGCGATCTCTCGCAGCGCGTGCCGGAGCGCGGGCCCAAGCCGGCGCGTGGCTTGGCGCGGATGCTCAACCAGATGGCGCGTCAGCTTCAGGACCGGCTGTCGACCGTCGTCCGCCAGCGCAACGAGCTGGGCGCGGTGCTGTCGTCGATGGTCGAGGGCGTCGTGGCGATCGACAACGACGAGCGGATCATCAGCCTGAATGCCGCGGCGGCGGGGCTGCTGCGGCTGGACCCGTCGCAGTGCATCGGGCGGTCGATCCAGGAGGTCATCCGCAACACGGCGTTGCAGCAATTCGTCGCCGAGACGCTGGCGGACAACCACGCGGTGCAGGGCGAGCTGACGCTGCGCAGCCACCGCGACGGCGACCCGGCGGGCGGGGCGGTGCGGCACGTGCAGGCCCAGTCGGCGCTGCTGCGCGACGAGGCGGGCGAGCGGCTGGGCGCCGTGCTGGTGCTGCACGACGTGACGCAGATCCGCAAGCTGGAGTCGGTCCGACGGGACTTCGTGGCCAACGTGTCGCACGAGGTGAAGACCCCGGTGGCGGCGATCAAGGCGGCGATCGAGACGCTGATCGAGACGCCGGGGATCGACGCCCAGAGCCAGGATCGCTTCATGCACATGGTCGCGCGCCAGGCGAACCGGCTGGACGCGATCGTCGAGGACCTGCTGAGCCTGGCTCGGCTGGAGCAGGAGCAGGGACGGATCCGCGCCGAGCTGACGCCCACGGCGATCGACCCGATCCTGCGTTCGTCGGTCGAGACCTGTCTGCCTCGGGCCAGCGAGAAGTCCACGGCGGTCGACGTGCGTTGCGAGCCGACGCTGCGGGCGTTGATGAACCCGATGCTCATCGAGCAGGCGTTGGTGAACCTGATCGACAACGCAATCAAGTACAGCCCGGCGGAGACGACGGTCGAGGTGACGGCCGAGCGTCAGGGCGACGAGGCGGTGATCTCGGTGGCGGACGAGGGCCGGGGGATCGAGCCCGAGCACCTGCCGCGGGTGTTCGAGCGGTTCTACCGGACGGACCGGTCGCGGTCGCGCGAGATGGGGGGGACGGGGCTGGGGCTGTCGATCGTCAAGCACGTCGCCGAAGCCCACGGCGGGCACGTGGGAGTGGACTCGGTGCCGGGGACGGGGTCGGTGTTCCGGCTTCACCTGCGATTGGCCGAGCCGAGCGACGACTCGGCGCCGCGCGACGAAGCGGAGCACACGGAAGATCAACACAACGGCGGTGGCGAACCGTCGGCGACGCCGGTAGGGTCGACGATCTCGCCCGAGCGGGCGGTGTCCAAGCTGGCGGGGTGAGCGGGACGGATTGAGAAAGACGCATCATGGATCACCTGCAACGACAGATCGAGAAGCTGACTCGCATGCTGGTGCCGCTGGGCACGCGCGTGGAGGAGTCGCTGTATGACGCCGTCAAGGCCATCCGCACCCGCGACCCCGATCTGGCCCAGCGGGTGATCGACGGCGACCGACAGATCGATGCGCTCGAGGTCGAGCTCGAAGAGGAGTGCCTGCACACGCTGGCGTTGCATCAGCCGGTGGCGTACGACCTGCGATTTGTCGTGGCCGTGCTGAAGATCAACAACAACCTCGAGCGGATCGGGGACCTGGCGGCGAACATCGCCGAGCAGGCCAAGCGGCTGGCGTCCGAGCCGGAGGTTTCGCCGCTGCCGTTCAACCTGGCCCGGATGTGCGACGTCGCCGCGCGGATGCTCAACGGGGCGCTCGACGCGCTGGTCGAGGTCGATCCGAACAAGGCCCGCGAAGTGCGTCGGCTGGACGACGAGGTCGACGACATCCACTCGGCGATGTACGAGCGGGTGTCCGAGGCGATCGTCGAGCGGCCGGAGCAGACCGACGCCCTGCTGCTGCTGACCACGGTCTCGCGTCACGTCGAGCGGATCGCCGACCACGCGGTGAACATCGCCAAGGACGTGATCTACATGGCCGAGGGCGAGATCGTCCGCCACTCGCGGGCGCGGCGTGAGCTGGCGGACGAGGAGAGCCGGGGGATCGACCCCGATCCGCCGATCCGGCTGGCCGGCAGTTAACGCGCCGCTAACCTGAGGGCATGGAGCTGATCCTGTTCCGACATGGGATCGCCGAGGAGCCGTCGGCCGAGCGGGACGACGCGGATCGGCGGCTGACGCCGCGCGGGGTCGAACGGACCCGGCTGGCGTGCGTGGGGCTGGCGCGGGTCTGCGATCGGCCCGAGGCGGTGATCGCGTCGAGCAAGGCGCGGGCGCGGCAGACGGCGGCGATGCTGGGGCTGGTGTTCGACCTGGAGCCGGAGGTCTGGCCGTCGCTGGCGGGCGAGCAGGTGGAGCCGGTGCTGGAGCGGTTGCGGGAGCGGGACGCGGGCGTGCTGATGCTGGTGGGCCACGAGCCGATGCTCAGCGAGCTGGTGGTGCGGCTGTGCACGCCGGCGTCGGGGGGCGGCGGGATCGAGATGAAGAAGGCGGGGGCGGCGTGCGTGGAGGCGGGGCTGGGGCGGAACGAGCCGAGGACGGCGGGTCGGCTGCGTTGGCTGCTGCCGCCGCGGGTGCTGCGGACGCTGGGAGAGGGGCCGGCGTGAGCGAAGCGGCGGGACGAGAGCGACGGCGACTGGGGCCGATCGATCGCGCGGCGACGTGGGTCGTCGTGGCGGTGGTGATGGCGTATCGGGCGACGCTGGGCCCGGTCATGGGCGGTCAGTGCCGGTTCCACCCGACGTGCAGCCAATACATGCTGGACGCGGTCGGCCGGCACGGGCCCTGGCGGGGGGTGTGGCTGGGCGTGCGACGAATTGGCCGATGCCACCCGTGGTCGTCGGGGGGTCACGACCCGGCCTGAGGGGCCGGAGAACAGCCCGCACGTTGCCTCAGGATTTGCCCTAGGTGCTTGGGGACGCCGAGCGTTCGTGCTACGTTATGAGTGTGAGAGGGAGATTACGTGCCGCGGTGCGGGCCGCGGAGGGGCAACGGCGTCTTGCCCGTCGTCTAAGACGCCAATCACAAGCCCGATTCGGGCGCCCGATCAGGTTCATCTCTTCATCGACGATCGGGTTAGTTGCAGGGGGCCAGGCAGTCTGGCACACGGTCTACCCAACATGGATCGCGTCCGAGTGACGTCGGCCTAGCCGTCGCACACGCTGTCTCACGTCCGCCCCCCGCACAAGGAGTGTGCGATGCCGTTACAGGGGCAAGTCAAGTGGTTCGATGCCAAGAAGGGCTTTGGGTTCATCCTCGGGCCCGAGGGCCGCGATGTGTTCGTGCATTACAGCCAGATCCAGGGCGACGGGTTCAAGTCGCTGCGTGACGGCGAGACCGTCGCGTACGAACTCAGCGAGGGCGACAAGGGCCTGCACGCGGTGACCGTCAGCCGCGTCGGCGAGTCGTCCCCGACGTAAGCACCGATCGATCCACGGCCGAGCGCAAGGCGATCTAAGCTGCCCGGATGAGCGGCTGGCTGGCGTTCTGGATGGGTCTGTCGGCGGGCGTGATCGCGGCGATCCCGGCGGCCTGGCTGTGGGGCCGACGGATCGAGCGACGGGTCCGCGACGCCGAGCTGAGGGCCCGGTCGGCCGAGCGGCTGGCCGAGATCGGCACGATGACCTCGGGCCTGGCGCACGAGATCAAGAACCCGCTCTCGACGCTCGGGCTCAACGCCCAGCTGCTCGAGGAGGACCTCGACGCGATCGCGGAGACGATCGACGACCCCGACGCCCAGGATCGGGTCGGGCGGGCCAAGCGGCGGTTCAAGACGCTCGGCCGCGAGGCGAATCGGCTGCGCGACATCCTCGAGGACTTCCTGCGGTTCGCGGGGCGGGTCCGGCTGAACCTGCACCCGATCGATGCGCACCGGCTGATCGAGGAGCTGATGGACTTCTTCGAGCCCCAGGCGGCGGCCGACGGCGTCACGCTCCGCGCCCAGCTCGACGCCGGGCCGGCGACCCTGCCCGCCGACGACCAGCTGCTCAAGCAGGCGCTGCTGAACCTGCTGATCAACGCCGTCCAGGCGATGGCCGAGTCGCGCGCCAGAGGCACGGCCAACGGCGGGGCGGACCTGCTGATGATCCGCACCGACCGGCGCAAGCACCTCGGGCGCGAGATGTTCACGATCGACGTGATCGACACGGGCCCGGGCATGCCCGAGCAGGTGCGGCAGCGGGTGTTCGAGCCGTACTTCTCGACCAAGTCGGGCGGGACCGGGCTGGGCCTGCCGACGACTCGCCGCATCGTCGAGGAACACGGCGGGACGATCGCGGTGCACGCCGAGCCGGGGCGCGGGACAGACTTTTCGATCAGGCTGCCGGTTGAGGCGTCAGCGATCGCGGCCGAGGCGGCGGGTTAGCCGCGTCAGGTCTTGATCGACGACAGCAGCCACGCCGAGACGGGCAGCATGAGCAGCACGGGCAGCCACGCGCCGGCGATGGGGTTGAGCAGCTCGCCGCCGCCCTGAAGCGCGACCACGCCGCCGCCCCACGCGCCCAGGCAGACGCAGGCGCACTTCATCGACTGCATCAGCGCGTTCATGGGCCCGCGCGTGAGGAAGAACGGCAGGCCCATCACCAGCACCAGCACGTTGAGCACGACCAGGCTGAAGCGCGACCAGACGATGCGGACCAGCCGCTCGGCCTGCACGTCGCCCACGGCCGGGTCGGTCGCGATCTCCTGCAGCGTGGCGATGGGCAGGAAGAAGGGGTACGCGGTGGCCTGGCGGATGCGCAGGACCGTGGGCGTGAGGCTGGTGGGGTAGAGGGCCGACGGCAGCGGCGGCGGGGGCATGACCTCGCCGGTGACGTCGTCCTGGACGGTCCAGACCAGGTCGCCGATCAACTCCCACGCCCCGTCCTCTTCGACCCACAGCGCCTGCTCGGCGACCAGCAGGCGGGACAGCCCGCGCTGTTCGTCGCGCTCGTTGATCGAGACGCCAGAGAGCTGGGGCGGGTCGGTGGTGGGGTCGAAGTCGGCGGCGGAGAGCAGCGTGCCGCGGCCGTCGGAGGCGAGATCGACGCGGACGGTCTTGGGGCGGATGTCCTTGAGCTCGGCCTTGCCGCGGGCGAGCTTGTCGGAGAGGCGGGGGATGACGAGTTCCTGCACGGGCAGGGCCATGGCTGAGAGGACGGCGCCGGTGATGACCAGCGGCAGGGCCACGCGGTAGAGGCTGATGCCCGAGGCGACCATGGCGGTGAGCTCGCGCTGGCGTGACAGGGCCGAGAGCGTGAAGCCCATGGCGGCGAGGACAACCAGGCCGGAGAAGAAGACGTAGATGAGCAACATCAGCGGGACGTAGTAGTCGCCGATGGTCCAGACAGTGGTGGCGGTCTTGCTGAGCCAGGAGACGTCGAGTGCGTCGGCGATGGCCTGGGCGTCGGCGGGGTCGTAGCCGTGGCGTTCGACGGCGCGGCCGGCGACGTCGGCGCGGCCGAGCAGGTCGTCGAGCACGAGGATCGGCACCCGGCCGGCCATGTCGGACTGGGCGAGAGCGCGGCGCTGGGCGATGCGCTCGCCGGCCTGGAAGAACTCGTCCATGTCGATCACGAAGTCGATCAGCACGAACAGCAGCATCAGCACCGCGAGCAGCACGGCGAAGTTGGTCACGAACTGGCGGACGATGTACCACGTCAGCGTCGGCATGCGATCAGGCGTCTCCGGTTGCGTCGTTCATCAGTGCCTCGCCACGCGCTCGTACAGCAGCGCCACCGCGGCGACCAGGGCGGCGTTGCCGGACCACAGCACCGCCAGCCCGCCGATCAGCCAGCCGCCCTCGGTGCCGGTCTGGCGCTGGCCGATGTTGATCACGACGACCACCGCGATCGCCGCGAGGAACGACCAGAAGTACACGACCAGCGGCAGCTGGCCGCGGTTGAGGATCGCCAGCAGCGCCCCCATCAGCATCAGCAGCAGGCAGGCGACCGACGAGGCGGCCCGCTCGTTGACGTGGCCGAGGATGCGCCGGCCGAGCAGCAGCGTGCGGTCGACCATGCGCTGAGCGGCCTCGGTGACGGCCTTGGAGCCGTCGGCCCGGGCCAGCGCGAGCGCCTCGTGGTAGCTGATCGACTCGGCCGGCCGGTCGATCAGCGGCTCGGCGAGAGTCAGGCGGGGCAGGCGCATCGATCGGCGGGTGTTGTCCAGCCGGCCGGCGCGGGCGTCGACGGTGCGGACCTCGCTCATCTCGCCAACGAGCACCGCGAGGTCGGGCGCGGTGTCGTCGGCCAGCTCGAACACGGCCGACTGCGCCTGGAAACGACGCGGCACCTGCCCGGGGACCCGGCGGACGAGCTTGACGGGTTCGTCGGGGGTGGCGAGGAGGGTGAGCGTGGTGCCGGAGCGTTCGACGATCGGGGCGCTGAGTCGGTACTCCTCGTCGTCGAGCGGGCCGACAAACGCGACGCCGCGCTCGGCGGGCAGGCCCTTGCGCATGCGTTCCCAGAGGCGGCGCTCGACGAGCTCACGCACGACGCCGTCGCGGAAGCGAGCGACGGCCTCGAAGCGCACGGGGTTGTCGCGGAGCTGGCGCAGCTCGGGCATCGAGAGGAACTTGGGTTTGTCGCGCAAGAAGCCGGGGATGCGGATCAAAGGGACGGGGTAGCGGTCCTGTCGGACGAGCTGGCCCTGCAGGGGATCGAGATAGACGACGTCCTGCAGGTTCATCTGCACGCCCGAGCCGGCGCCCAGGTCGTAGACGAGGACGTCGGCGCGGCGGGCGGTGGCGGTGGACGCCGGGCGGCCGTCGGCGCCGAGGCGGTTGACGGTGACGCCCTCGAGCATGATGTGCTGCCGCGGCTCGCCGACGGCCTCGGGCAGGGCCGTCACGTCGCCGAAGCCGGCGCGGTCGGCGTGGATGACGGCCTCGCCGAGGCTGAACGCCTGGTCCTCGTTGAGCCGGCCGACGAGCATGGTCATCACGTCGGCCTCGATGGTGCGCGCGGCGCCGCGGTAGAAGCCGGGGATGACGTAGTTGGCCATGAAGAACAGCCCCATCGTCAGCGCCAGCCCGATCGCGGCGACGGGGAAGAGGATCGAGCGGTAGCTGATGCCCGAGGCGGCGCAGGCCTGCACCTCGTTGTCCGAGGCCAGCCGGATGAACAGCAGCGTCGCCGCGAACGCCCCGGAGAAGGGCAGCGCGAAGGTGAGCATGGTCGGGGCGGTGTACCCGATGAACTTGACCATCGCCCACGGGCTCAGCAGGCCGTCGGACAGCGGCTTGATCGTCGCGGCGAAGCTGATGACCAGCACCAGCACCGTCGTCGACAACGCCAGCAGCTTGAACAGCTCCCAGGCGATGTAGCGGTAGAGCGTCAGGGGCACAGTTAGAGTTTAATGATGCAAGGTGTAGCCGGCGGCCCGCAGGGCCCCGGGGGATCAACAGATAGAGTCCGCAGATGACGCAGATTCGGGGTTCAGGAATGGAAACAGAAAAGACACCTTGGAACAGATTGCTGGCTTTCTTGGCGAAGCACCCGGAGCAGGCATTGCTAAGTGCAATGGCCATGGGCATTGTGGGATTCCTGCTGGGTTCGGCGGTGCCTCGAGATGGGTCAAGCGCCTTTGGTCCGGGGATGAGTCGATTCAACCTGCTGCCGGGAAACGCTCTCGTGGTCGCGTCGCACACGGAGTCGGATGCCAAGCCGCTTTCCGATCCTTCCTGGTCGGCGAACGAGCGAGCCTGGATCGAAGAGTTCATCAACGCCTATCCAACACTGTCCGTTGGCGCAAATGAGCCACTGTTTTCGATCGACGTAGATGAATCCGGTGCAGTGGTATTTCTTCAATGCTGGCAAGTTCTCGGCCACACCCTCGATGGTGATCCGGTTACGGGCCCACCGCACATAGCAAACAAGACGGCGGCAAAGCAAACAGGAGACTGGAGAACCAAGGAATCAGAAATCAGCCTAACCGGGTGGATGCCTTTTACGGGGTTGTTTGTCCATGGACCCAAGCGGCCGGAACAGATCATTGCCGTTGAGTCAGATCGTTTTGAGATTGGCAATACCTTCGGCCAGACGCATCTCACGCCACACGCGCTCGAATCGGAGATCACGGACGGCACAGCTCCGCCCACAGACGATGAGTAACTAAGGCTCACGGCCCATGCATCACGACATGCGGGCCAACCGTTGGGATGTCGAACACATCGGAGACGGTCTGCCAGCCGAGCGATTGGTAGAAGCGTTCGGCGATGGTGCGGGCGTTGCACCAGAGGGTGTGCGGGGGGTAGCGGCGGTGGACGTCGGCGAGCAGGGCGGCGCCGATGCCGCGGCCGCGTTGGCCGTCGTCGACGGCCATGCCGCGGAGTTGGTACCGACGGTCGCTGCCGGGGGTGGGGTCGGGGGCGGCGTAGATCGAGACGCAGCCGAGGAGCGAGGAATCGCGTGACGGAGCAGAAGTGGGTTCGGGGGGATCGACGGGCGAGACGTCCGCCCCACCGGGGCTGGAAGAGTCGTCCTGGTAGGCGGCAAGGTGCAGGGTGGCGGGGTCGGCGTCGCCGGGGAAGCGGGCGGTGTCGAGGGGAAGGCCCGGGCGGAGGATGCGGTGGCGGAGGGGGAGGATGAGGTCGACGGGGACGGGAACGATCCGCATGGGGGGATGATCGCAGGATCGGGGCGGTTCGGGGGGCGGGGTGGGGTTCGTTCGGAGAGTGAGTCGGTGATGGGTCGGCGGGAGGTGAGATTC
>JBCBUE010000009.1:0-79529 GCA_039818285.1 Planctomycetota bacterium
GCCGGCGTCGAGTGCGTGTCGGGCCTGCTTGCAGAACTTGACGGCGCCGTCGAAGAGCATGAGGCGCAGCTCCTCAGGGGCAGCGGTCAAGATCTGGGTGCGGAGGTAGGGGTTGACGGCGTGCTTGGGGGGCATGACGGAAGTGGTATCGGCAGGGGATGCGGCGTTTCGTGAGCGTCAGGGGGGCTGTTGGGGCCGATAACCGCGGGTCGGGCGGGCCGCGGTGAACGCGGGGCGCGGCGGGTGGACGCCGGGGCGGGTCGTTAGCTGGAGGCGGCGAGGTTGTTGAGCGAGGCCAGCGAGCTCTGCTGGTCCTGGAGCTGGGCGAGGGTTGACTCGAGGGCCGCGTACTCGCGTTCGAGCCGGGCTCGCGAGCGGGCGAGGGCTTCGTTGAGGTCCTCGATGCGTTGGTTGTTGAGCTCGATGGTGCGTTCGACGTTGTCGACGCGGACGCTGATGGGGCCGGTGTCGGGGTCGGTGAGTCGCTCGAGGAGCTCGTCGATGTTGACGCCGATGCCGCCGCGGACGACCTGGTCGACGCCGTCGCTGTCTTCTTCGGTCTCGCGGAGGGTGAAGAGCTCGAGGACGGCGTCGCGGTCGTCGGCGAGGGCGGCCTGGAACTTGGAGTCGTCGACCTGGAGGTTGCCGCCGGAGCCGACGGTGATGCCGACCTCGGCGAGGGAGGTGTACCGGCCGGTGAGGTCGGTGTTGCGTCGAGTGACGATGCTGTAGAGCTGGTTGCGGATGGTGATGAGGGCGGAGTCGCCGAGGAGAACGCCGCGTTCTTCGGTCTCGGCGTTGTAGGAGTCGAAGGTGTCGATCTGATCGATCGTCGAGTTGAAACGCTCGACGAAGGTGCTGATCGAGCCGAGGGTGGCCTGATCGTCGCGGCCGATGGAGACCGTGACGGGCTGGTCGGAGGCGGCGAGGAGGTCGATGGTGGCGCCGGGGATGATGTTGGTGAGCTGGTTGGTGGAGGAGGTGACGACCAGGCCCTCGCCGGTGTTGCCGCCGAAGAAGACGACGGCGTCGCGCGCCTCGGAGAGCTCGACGACGCCGAGGTCCAGGCCGTCGGAACTCAGCGTGAAGCCGCCGGCGGCGCCGGCGTCGGTGCTGACGATGGAGAGGCGGTAGGGGCTGCCGGGGGTGCCGTCGTTGATGACGGCGGCGGTGACGTCGAGGTCGGCGTCGTTGATCTTGGTGACGACCTCGTCGAGGGTGTCGTCGGAGGTGACGTCGACGACGGTCTCGAAGGAGCCGTCGATGGAGCCGCCGAAGGTGGCGGCCTGGCCGTCGATGTTGAGGTCGGCGGCGGTGGTGCCGCCCTCGTCCTCGATGCGGAGTCGAGCGGAGCCCGAGCCGGTGTCCTCGATGATCAGGCCGTCGCCGGTGTCGTTGATGCGGGCGTTGATGGCCAGGCCGCGGGAGTTGATCTCGTCGATGACGTCGCCGATGGTGAGCTCGTTGCCCTGGGTGAGGTCGACGGTGGCGGAGGCGCCGTCGGAGTCGGTGATGCGGAAGGTGCCGCGGGAGACGCCGAAGTCGTTGAGGCTGGTGCTGAGGGTGAAGTAGGCGAGCTGCAAGGAGCCGGAGTCGGCGGTGTCGTCGTCGTACGTGCCGGCGATGCGCAGGGCCTGGGCGGCGGTGCCGGTGGTGTCGGCGACGGTGAGGTCGCCGGTGCCGTTGGCGTTGTCGGTGAGCAGCAGGCCGTCGCCGGCGGCGTTGAGCGAGGCGGTGACGAGCGAGCCGGAGGCGTTGATGAGGTCGAGGATGTCGGAGAAGGACTCGGCGGCGGAGAGGTCGATCGCGGTGGCGGTGCCGGCGGTGTCGGTGAGGGTGATGGTGCCGAGGGAGAGCGTCTGGGTGGCGGCGGCGAGGTCGGCGGTGGCGCCCGAGCCGGAGGTCGAGGAGAGGGTATCGAGGCCGAGGTCGGCGGCGGCGGTGCCGGCGGCGGTCAATGCCGAGCCGGCGGTGGTGAGGTCGAGGATGCGGAGGGTGTCGCCGACGAGCTCGGCGGAGAGGTCGCCGTTGGAGTCGCCGCCGATGCTGTCGATCAGGTCGTCGACGTCGGTGTAGGCGTCGAGGTCGATGTCGATGGTGGAGTTGTCGGCGAGGGTGAGGGAGATCTCGGCGGTGCTGTCGCCGGAGAGTGCGATGCCGGCGTCGGACGCGAGGGTGCTGATGGTGGTGTCTTCGGTGACGTTGCTGCCGGTGATGGTGGTGGCGATGCGCTCGGAGGTGAGGGCGGTCTGGTCGGTGAAGACGACGGTGTTGCCGTCGATGGCGGCGGTGAGCGAGCCCTCTGAGGCGGCGCGGACGCCCTGGAGGAAGTCGCCGACGGTGGTGAAGGCGTCGAGGTCGAGGTCGACGGTGGTGTTGTCGGCGAGGGTGAAGGTGAGGTCGGCGGTGCTGTCGCCGGAGGTGGTGACGCCGGCGCCGGCGTTGAGGTCGGCGAGCAGGGTGAGCTCGTTGAGGCCGGCGGTGTTGATGTCGCCGGCGACGCCGGTGCCGCCGTTGAGGTTTTTGAGGAGGGTGGAGTTGATGGCGGCGACGATGCGCGAGCCGTCGATGGTGCCGGTCGCGTCGGAGCCCTCGATGCCGAGGTCGGCGGCGGCGGTGGAGCCGTTGAGGGCGGCGACGGTGAGCGTGCCGGTGGCGGCGGTGTCTTCGAGCTGGAGGGAGACGCCGTCTGAGGCGACGGAGGCGACGACGCCCGAGCCCGCGGTGGCGGCGGCGTCGTTGATCTCGTCGATGAGCTGGCCGAGGGTGGTCAGGCCGTCGACGGAGATGCTGAAGGCGTTGGCCGCGCCGTCGGTGATGGAGAAGTCGTTGGAGCCAGCGGCGTAGACGCCGTTGCCGTCGTTGAGCAGCGCGAGCTGGGTGTTGTCGCCGAGGCTGTTGATCTGCGTGCCGGTGAGGGTGTCGGTGCCGGCGGAGGTGCCGACGAGGCCGAGGTCGGCAGCGGTGGTGTCCGAGCCGAGGTTGGAGACGACGAGGTCCTGGGTGGTGGAGCCGGTGTTGTCGGTGAGGACGAGGTTGTCGCCGTCGATGGAGGCGATGACGTTGACGCCGAGGGAGCCGTTGAAGGCGTCGAGAACGTCGTCGACGGTGACGGCGGTGGAGAGGTCGACGACGGTGGTGTTGCCGGATCGGTCGGTGACGCGGAGCCGGCCGAGGTCGACCCCGTCGCCGCCGTTGAGGGTGTTGAGCCGGGTCTCGCGATCGAGGCGGGACTCGGCGCGGTCGAAGGTGAGGGTCGTGGCGCCGATGGCGTTGGCGTTGGTGTCGGCGAAGCCCTTGCTAACGACGCGTTGGGCGCTGACGAGCTGGCTGACGGTGAACTGGTAGTCGCCGACGGCGGCGCCCTGGCCGGCGGTGACGGCGACGACGGACTCGTTGGAGCTGACGGCCTGCTTCTGATTGAATGTGGTGATCAGCGCAAGGTCGCTGGCGGCGGACTGCAGGCCGAGCAGCTGGGCCGAGACGGTTTGATAGGCCGTCTGCTGGGCGGTGAGCTGGGTGTTCTGCTCCTCGACGAGCTGGCGGGGCCGGGACTCGATCGCGATGAGCTGATCGATGATCTCGGCCGAGTTGATGCCGGAGATCAGACCGACGCTGGAGGAAATCGTGCCCATGGATCGTCTCGCGGAGCCGGATTTGGCTTACGGAACAGCGGGCGCCCACGTGACGCCTCGACCCTGGCGGTATCGACGGGGGCGCGAGCCCGGCTTGATCAAGGACGCCGGTCGTGGCGAAAACCCAACCACGACCGCGCGTCGAGGTGAACGCCGTTCCGAGAAAACCGCGAAGGGGTGCCAGTGGGTCGGCATCGCCCGGGAATCGCGACGCGCGCGATCCGATAATGAGGTCGCCGTCCGTCGGCCGGAGTTCGCCGATGCTTTCGGGGTCCGCGGCCGTCCAAGACGCCGGCCGCTGCCCCTTTACCCGCCGGGCTTCATCCCGAGCTTCTGCATGACGGCCTGCAGGTCGGCCCAGACCTTCATGCGGTTGTCGCGGGTGTAGGCGCGCAGCAGGAAGGCCGGGTGGAACGTCGGCATGACGGGCACGGGCGGCTCGGTGACGTCGAACACGCCCCACCGGCCGCGCAGGCGTGTGATGCCCTCGCTGGTGCTCAGCAGCATCTTGCTCGCCGGCCCGCCGAGGGTGACGATCGCGGCCGGGCGGACGATCCGCACCTGGCGGACTAAGTAAGGCCCGCACGTCGCGACCTCTTCGGGCGTGGGCGTGCGGTTGTTCGGCGGTCGGCACTTCACGACGTTGGCGATGTAGACGTCCTCGCGTTTCAGGCCCATCGCCTCGATCTGCTTGTCCAGCAACTCGCCAGCTCGGCCGACGAAGGGCCGACCGGTCTGGTCCTCGGTCTGCCCGGGGCCCTCGCCGATGAACATGAGCCGGGCGTCGGGGTTGCCCTCGCCGAAGACGGTCTGCGTGCGGGCCTGGCAGAGGCCGCACTTCTCGCAGCCGACGACCTGGGATCGGTTGAGTTCGTCGAGGAGGCGGCGCTTGTCGTCGGCGGGGAGGGTTTGGCCGGCGAGGTCGTCGTCGGCGCTGGCGGGGAACATCGTGATGGCCGGCGTAGCGGGCGGGGCCGGTGAACGGCGAGGCGGCGGTGGCGGCACCGGGCGGGCGGGGGATGGGCGGGCAGGTGGGCGAGCGGGAGACGGTGTCGGCGCGGCGGCCGACGAGCTCGATCGCGCGGGCGGGCGGTCATCGATCGGCTCGACCGGGCCCGGCAGGGGGACGACATCGACGCCGAACAGGGCCTCGGCGCGGAGGCGCTGGGCGAGTTGGCGCTGGGCATCGGGGTCGGGCATGCCACCAGCGTAGAGCGCCGCGGGCCGCCGTTGGGCCGGTGACCGAGACGGGCTCGGGCGGGCGTCGTGGTTACGTCCGAGAAAACCGTTCGCGATCGCTCGTCAGCGGGTCCGGGCCCTTATTTGCGCCCACGCCGCGCAACTCCCGATGAATGCCGTGCCCGGCAGTTCGGGCCGCATCGACAGTCAGGAGCCATCACCATGAGCCAGACCCCTTCGACCAACAAGACCGTGCTGGGCCCGGACTGCCGCATCAGCGGCGAGCTGAGCCTGGACAACGACGCCGTGATCATGGGCCAGTTCCAGGGCACCCTCCGCGTGAGCGGCGTGCTCGAACTGGCCGACTCCGCCGAGGTGGCGGGGACCGTGATCGCCGGCACGCTCCGCCTCGCCGGCCACGCCAAGGCCGACGTCATCGCCGAGGACGGCGTGCAGCTGCTGCCCGGCGGCCAGCTGACCGGCCAGCTCTACACCACCAAGCTCGACGTCGTCGAGGGCGCCACCTTCCAGGGCGACGTCTGCGTCGGCCCCAAGGCCATCGAAGTCGCCATCGACGCCCTCAACCTCGACGCCGACACGGCCGCCCCCGCGCCCGCCCCGGCCGCCATGCCCATGGCCGCCCCGGCGATGGACGACATGGACGACGACTTCACCGACGAGCCCGCCCACGACGCCCCCGAGGTGCAGACCGTCCCCGGCTCGGTCAACAAGATTCTTCAGCGTCGCCGTGCCCGCGTGATCAGCTCGCGCAACGGCGCCGGCAACGGGGTCGGCGCTCACTGAGCCACCGCCAGCCGCCTACTCGAGGGGTCGGGAGTCTTTTTCACTGAGAACGACTCCCGGCCCCTTTTTCTTTGCCCGCCCCCGCCACACGCCTCGCCACCCCGGCCGAACGCCCAGGAACACAAGCCATGCCCCTCAAGCCGGCCATGGTCGCCTTCCACCCTCGAAAGCCCGAGCCGGCCGACAAGCGCGCGGTCAGCTGCCCCTCCTGCGGCAAGGCGTTTGAGATCTCGGCCAAGGCGATGAGCGTCCGCTGCCCGGGGTGCACGCGGCCGCTGCAGTTCTCCGACCTGGACATCAAGCAGCGCCTGGCCGGCGAGGTCGCCACCATGGGCCGCGTCGAGCTGCACCGCTCGGGCGAGATCTCCGGCAAGCTCGTGTGCGGCGAGCTCGCGAGCGACGGGTCGTTCCAGGGCGACGCCCTGGTCTACGGCCGACTGCGACTCCGCGACGGGAGCCTGACCACCGGCACCCTCACCGCCCGCGCCATCGCGACCGACCCCGGCGCGACCCTGCGCGGCCGACTGGCCGTGTCGCCGTCGCCCACGGTCCGCGGCCGCCTGGCCGACCTGGCCAACTCGTCCCGCCAGTACCGCCCACGCGAGCTGCGCCCGGCGGTCGATCCGCACAGCGTGCCGGCTTGAGTCTGCCCGAGCACCGACTTCGCCGGTGATATCCTGCGCCCATGCCGGAGGGACAACCATCACCGCGTCATCTGCGTGAGTTGGTCTGGCACGGCCGACTCCTGGTCATCCTGCTGATGGTCATCGCCGTGGTCCTGGCGATCGCTTCGATGATGGCGCTCCGCGCCCTCGACCGCCTCACCACGGTGGCTGAAAACATGGATCGCCGAACGGAAGCCATCGTGCGGGCTGCCGCCCCGGTCGGCGAGAAGATCGTCGAGCGCGGCGTCGATGTCCTCGATCAGATGGAAACCGAGGAGCTGGCCGAGCAGACCAGCGAAAACCTCAAGGAAGTCGGCGAGGCGGCCAAGGACACCGCGCTCCAAATACTGGAGGACTGGCGGACCCGCTCAACCCGCGAAAGCGAGTCCGCTCAGGACGCGGAGGAGTCGCCTTAAGAGGGAGTCGCCGGCCGCGCCGCGCGCCGCCGCGCGGTCTGCCGTTGGACGACCTCGCGCAGGGCGATGAGCTCGTCGATGGCACGCGTGCTGATGGCCTCGATGGAGTCCTGGTCGAGCTTGCCGGGCGACTCCTCGCCGCGCTCGAGGTGGCGTGCGTGTTGGAGTAGACGGGCCATCTCGTAGATGACGTTGGCGGCACGCTCGGAGACGTCGGCGTGAGCCGTGCTGGGCGCGGGGGCGTCGCGCCAGGCGATGGCGACGGGCAGCTCGGCGAACATGCGGGCGACGACGCGCCGGCGGGCCTCGTCGCTGTGCAGGCCGGTCATGATCAAGTGGAAGTCGATCACGTCCGGCCAGGACTCGCGGCGGACCCATCGGCGGACGGTGCTCTCGCTGCGCCGCGAGAGGGTGGCGAGCTCCTCGACGCTGGTGAGCTTTTCTTCGATGAGCGTCTCGAGGATGCCTTTGTCGGGCAGGGGCATGCCGTCGAGTCGCGCGTCGTGAGTGCTCATGATCGGGTCCGTTCGGCGAGGGGTGAGGCGGGCGTAGGGCGAGCGGCCGATCGACATGATGGCGTGTCAGAATTGATGCGGCAACGGGCGGGGCGGTCAGGCGTGAACGCGCGGGGTTCGTACCAGTGCATGAGAGCGTCCCCCGCGAAAGGAACCCCCCATGCCCCTCAACCCCCTGACCTCGATCGACCGATCCATCGACGACCTGCGGATCTTCAGCCGACGGCTGCACCGCGGCTGGGAGTCGCTGGAAGACCTGCTCAACGGCCTGGCCCTGGAAGTGCCCATCGTCACGGACGTGGGCCGGATGGTGTTTGCGCCCGGCGGCGACCTGCCGATCGACGACCTCGACGGCATCGCGCTCGGCTACCTGCCGCTGGACGGCAAGTGGCAGCTGGGCGTGGGGATCGGCCCGGCCGACGCCGACCCGCTATCGCCGGCGTGGAAGTGGCGCAGCCGCGAAAACTGGGACCAGCAGATGTCGCTGGCCGGCGCGATGGCGGTCGAGTGGTTCGTCTACGACATCGAGCGCACGGTGCGCGACACGACGGCCGAGGTGGAGTCGGCCGCGGGCAGCGTGCTTGAGGCGACGCACCGGCTGCGGTCGCGTCTTCCCGACGAATCGGACTAAGCCTGATCACCGGCCGGTCGGAGTGACAAGGCGGGACGCTCCCCCACCCGCTGCGATCCCGTGGAGGATCACGGATCGCCATCCTTCGCCGCTTCGGCCGGCCGGGTTTTTATCTCTCAGCAGACCGTTGACGAGGTCACGCCCGCGGGCGCGGCCACGTCGACGCGCGCCGACTCGGCCACCAGCACGTCGGCCAGCCGCGACTTGATCGGCTCGATCATTGCCGTCGCCCAGCGCCGCTGCGCCGCCGGCGCGTCCTCGCCCAAGAGGTTGACGCGCTGCTCGGCGTCGTTGTGCAGGTCGTACAACGCCAGCGCCTCGCCGCTCTCGCGGCGCACGATCAGCCGATGCCGCCCGGTATCGACGGCCACCCGGTCCACGCCCTCGCACACCACCGCCCGACGCGACGCCAGCGCCTGGCCACGCAGCGCGTCGACCAGCGACCGACCCGACGCCCCCGCCACCTCGTCGGTCACCGACAGGTCCGCGATCGTCGCCGCCACGTCCGACGACGTCACCATCCCGTCGCCCGCCGACTCGGCCGACCCCTCCGCCGGCCGGAACCCCCTCGGCCCGGCCACGATCACCGTCGTGCGCACAACGCCCGACATCAGCACGCCGTCGCCGATCACCCCTTGCTCGCCCAACGCGTACCCCCGGTCGCCCGCCAGGACCGACCACGCCCGGCTGGCGTCCAGCCGCTCGCCCGCCCGCTCGTCGATCCGCTTGACCGCGTAGTCGATCAGGCTCACCCGCCCGAGATAGTCCGCCCGAGCCCGGGCCGTCTGCGTCGGCGTCATCCGCTCCAGCACGCTGCGCGGCACCGTCGGCGAGCCCGTCGCCCGCAGCTCGCCGTGGTCCAACGCCCCCGCCCCGGCCACCAGCTCCTCGGTCGGCACGATCCCCTCGTACAGCGTCGGCGGCGGCAACGCGTTGCCCGGCCCCGAGAAGCCCACCACCAACGCCCACGGCCGATCCTCGGGCATCCGCTCCACCATCGACGCCGCCCGCCGCGCGATCCACCCGTCCACATCGTCCGTCGGCGACAGCATCAGCCGGTCCGGCTCCATCAACCCCGCCCGTCCGGCCTGCTTGCGCTGCGCCATGATTGCCGCCAGCACGCCCGACTCTCGACAGGCCGCGTAGTACGCGCAGCCCTCCGGCCGGACCAGGTGCGTGTCGGCCACGACCTCCGACTCGCTCATCGCTCCCGCGATCGGATCGACGCAGCCCACCCCCGCCATGTGGTACCCCGCCTCGGCCAGCCGGTGCGCCCACGAGTCCGACAGACGCCCCGCCGGTTCCTGGGCCGCCAGCGCCGACCGCCGGCCGTGCTGCCGCGGGCTCAGCCCCGTCAGCACGCTCCGCCGCGCCGGCTCGTCGTGCGTTGAGGCCGAGACCGCCGACGCCCACACCCCGCGCGACGCCAGCCGCTCCAGGTGATCCGTCGTCAGCGGCCACGCCCCGGCGGCGCCCATCGCGTCGGCACGCAGGCCCCGCGCCAGGTAGATAATCAGGTTCCTTCTCCTCACGGCCGCAAAGTAGATCAACCTCGCCCGACAAACTCACGCGCCGCCACTCTTTTCGATCGATTTCGATCGGTAGACTTCCGTCTGTATGGCCCTGCTAAGCGTGGCAAATCTCGTCTTCGGCTACGGCAACGAACCCCTCCTCGACGGGGTGTCACTCACCGTCAGCGCCGGCGAACACGTCGGCCTCGTCGGACGCAACGGCTGCGGCAAATCCACCCTCCTCAAGCTCATCGCCCAGCTGCCCGGCCTCAACCCGCCCCTCTCCGGCCAGGTCCAGCTCGCCCGACAGGCCTCCGCCGGCTACCTCCGCCAGGAGCACCAGTTCGACTGGTCGCTTACCCTCCGCCAGGAGGCCGGCCGAGCCTTCGCCCACCTCGCCAAGCTCCACGAAGACCTCGAGCAAACCGCCCACGACATGGGCGACGCCGACGGCGAGAAGCTCGACGCCCTGCTCAAGCGCTACGAGCAGCTCGAAGAAAAAATCAACGCCGCCGGCGGCTACGCCGTCGACCACAAGATCGACGCCATCCTCCTGGGCCTCGGCCTGCCCACCCCCACCTGGGACGTCAACACCGCCGACCTCTCCGGCGGCCAGAAGGCCCGCCTCTCTCTCGCCAAGCTCCTCCTCGCCGAGCCGGACGTCCTGCTGCTCGACGAACCGACCAACCACCTCGACATCGCCGGCCGGCAATGGCTCGAGGAGTTCCTCGCCTCCTACGCCGGCGCGGTCGTCCTCATCTCGCACGACCGCTGGATGCTCGACCGTGTCGTCCGCAAGATCTACGAGCTCGAGAAAGGCCGGCTCGTCGAGTACCCCGGCAACTACACCCAGTACCGCGAGCTCCGCCAGCTCCGCTACCTCGACCAGCAGCGCGCTTACGAGAAACAGCAGACCAAGATCAAGCAGGAGCAGGCGTTCATCGACCGCTACCGCGCCGGCCAGCGCTCAAAACAAGCCCAGGGCCGCGAGAAGAAGCTCGCCCGCTACGTCGAGCAGAACACGATCGAAGCGCCGCCCGAGCTGGACGTGATGAAGCTCAACTTCGGCAAGATCCCCCGCTGCGCCGACCGCGTCTTCCAGGTTCACAACCTCACCAAGAACTACGACGGCAAGAAGCTCTTCAACGGCTTCACTCTCGAGATCCACCGCGGCGACCGCGTCGGCATCATCGGACCCAACGGGGCCGGCAAGTCCACCCTCGTCAAGTGCCTGCTCGGCGAGCTCACGCCCGACACCGGTACGACCAAGCCCGGCACCGGGCTCGACGTCGGGCACTTCAAGCAGACCCACGAAAACCTCAACCTCGACTTAACGGTCGTGGATTACTTGAAAGTCGTGCTGCCCGAGACCGCCGAGCAAGGGGCGCGTGACCTCGCCGGCGCTTTTCTCTTCCGCGGCCAGGAGCAGGACCGCCCCATGGCCGGGTTCTCCGGCGGCGAGCGCGCCCGGGCCGTGCTGGCGGGGTTGGTCGCCGGCGGGCACAACGTGCTGGTCCTCGACGAACCCACCAACCACCTCGACATCCCCTCCGCCGAGCGCATGGAAGAGGCGCTCGGCCAGTACACCGCCAAACGCCAGGGCTACTCGGCCAAGGGCGACGTCGGCGTCGAGGGCACGCTGCTGCTCATCTCCCACGACCGCACCCTGCTCGACGCCCTGGTCGACCAGATCATCGCGCTGGATGGCGAGGGGAACATCACCCACTTCCTGGGCAACTACACCGAGTACCACGACGCCCTCGAAGCCGGCAAGATCAAAGGCTTCACCCCCGGCCCCCACGTCGAGTCCGGCTCCGCCGGGGAGAAGAAGCCGGCTGCCGAAGACAAGACCAAGACCAACGGCTCCAAGCAGCAATCCAAGAAAAAGAACAAATCACCCAATCGCCAGAACGCCAAACCATCAAGTAACAAGCGCGGCGCCGCCTCGAAGATCAGCCAAGCCAAACTCGAGGAGAAGATCGAACAGCTGGAGTCCAGGCTCCACGAGATCGACTTCGCGATGCTCACCCCCGAGGTCTACGAAAACGGCGACAAGCTCACCGAACTCAAGGCCGAACGCGAGAAGGTGCAAGCGGAGCTGACGCCGCTCGAATCCGAGTGGGCGACAAGGGCAGGCTAGCTATGCGCCTCTTGACGCAGTTTTTTAGCTTCGTGGATCGAAATACGAACGATCCCGATCGCCAACCACGCAACGAAGAGAAGGCTCAGAGCGACGCCAAACAAGGGATCACTTGCCCACGCCGAAGAAGTCAAAAGCGTAATCGCCAGCAACATCGAGAACCCTCGGGCAGCGAGGATCGAGGCTCGATCAAATTGGTTCAACCGATTGGAGTCTGCTGCCAACCACAATGGAAACGCGCGGTCTTTCACTCGACATCATCCGGGGGTCGAATCCAATATCTGTTGCTCCGTGCCTGCAGCATGATATCCGAGAATGATCGCCCTCTATCTTGGGGATATGGTTTTGTCTCCGGCTCAAATCCGGCTGAATGAACGGGCTTGCGCGCACTGGGGTCGCCTTTCTTCCAGAGGTAGGAACGCCCCGTGCGCCGGCTCGTCCCCCATCGGCAGGGCACGTACGAGCCCATGCAACATCGGGGTCGACCGCCGGACGGGACGCCCCCGATGCACGTCATCGGCCGGGCGGCCGACGAACGACGATCGCGACCCTGCCTTAGCGATCGACGGACGCGTGAGCTGCAGAGGCCGCGCCGCCCCTCCCCCCGGCGACTGGCGTGACACGGGGATCTCATCGATCCCTTGAGTGAGCAACCGCTGCGGAACGTCGGCGAAGCAGCGCGAGCGTCACGGCAGGCTCATTGACAACCTGTGGGCTCGATGCGCGACACGCCTTAGCTGCGACGCTACGCGTCGCTGAAGGAATCACGGTGACGCACGACATATCTTTCAGCGACGCGTCGCGTCGCAGCTAACGGCGCGAGTACGCTGTCGTGATGACGGATCGACCGTTGGGCATCATCGCGGGGAACGGGACGCTGCCTGCGATGGTGGCGGCCGAGGCGAGGGCGGCGGGCCGGGCGGTGGTGTGCGCGGGGCTGGCGGGGCAGGTGGACGAGGCGTTGGTCCGGCCGGCGTGCGATCGGTTTCGGCGGGTGGGGCTGATCCGGCTGGGGCAGTGGGCGCGCACGATCCGACGGTTTGGCGCGACCGAAGCGGTGATGATCGGCGGGGTCCGCAAGGCGCGGGTGTACGACCCGCTGAGCCTGGTGCGGCAGGTGCCGGACTGGCGGGCGGCGCGGCTGTGGTTCAACCGGCTGCGTCACGATCGTCGGTCGCAGCGGATCCTGGCGGCGGTGGCGGACGAGCTGGCTATGTTGGGCGTGACCTTGATCGACTCGACGACCTACCTAAGCGAGCACCTGGCGGACGACGGCGTGATGGCCGGTCGGATGACCGATGCGCTCGAGAAGGAAATCGAGATGGCGCTGCCGGTGCTGATGTCGATGAACGCGTTGGAGGTGGGGCAGGCGTTGGCGTTGAAGGGGGGCGACGTCTTGGCGGTGGAGGCGGTGGAGGGGACGGACGCGATGATCGAGCGGGCCGGGCGGCTGTGCCGGGCGGGGGGGTGGACGCTGGTGAAGGGGCCGGGGCCGGGCAAGGACATGCGGTTTGATGTGCCGACGGTGGGCGTGGCGACGATCGAGAGGCTCGCGGCCGCGGGGGGCAAGGCGTTGGTGTTGATCGCGGGTCGGGTGATCGTGGCGGACAAGCCGGCGGTGGTGGCGGCGGCGGAGAAGGCGGGGGTGGTGGTGGTTGGGGTTGCTAATGAAACAACTATGGCGACTCAATAGACATCGGTTGTAGCCGACGCAATCAGGACCTCGCGAAACCGTTTTAAGCTGTTAGTGAACCTGCCTACTTCGAGACTGTGTATCCAAGGCCCGTCGTCAGTTGCAATCTCATTCTTGTTCAAAAAGTCTTTCGACAATTCACGACCGGCACCTTCGCATCGCTCTTCAACAAGACCGAGCGCCTTGAGAAGTTGAGGGGCAGTGTGATCTTGGGACATCGCTGCCTGGACCTGCTCCATCCCGGCAATCACGCCAGGACCTGGCCAGACGACCTCATCGAGCAATCGCTCAGCACGCAACAAACCAGCTTGCGAGGCTTCAAAGTGAGCAAAGCGAACGATTGTCCAAACCGTCCAGTCTTTGAAGACTTCAACCTTCTCACCGGCTTGGAGAATAGAAGTACCCATTGCACGATCGTCAAATCCGTTGATGCCGATCGAGCTTGCGGTTCACGGCTCGGCCGAGCTTGCCGGCGGCGTCGGTGATGGCTTTGTAGAGGTCGTTGCCCTTGGCGTCGACGGCGAGGGGTTGTTCGCCGGCGATGCGGGCCTCCATGAGGCATCGCTTGTCGTCGGCGCCGTGGCGGTTGGACTTGTCGTCGCGGATGTGGACCTCGACGCGGGTGACCTGCACGGCGACGTGCTCGAGCTCCTTGAGGACGGCGGACTCGGTGTGGTCGTTGAGGGCCTGGGAGGCGTCGACGTCGCCGAAGTTGACTTGGATTTGCATGGGGCACCTGTGGGGGGCGATAGGGGACGGACCACCGCGCAGGATACCACCGGCCAGGGGGGTTCTGCGTGGGTTGGAGAGATACGCCGGGGGGGCGTGGGGGTTCGCCGGGGAGGCGGCGGGGTGGTCGAGGCTCAGGCGAGGCGTTGGCGGATGACGGCGACGCGGGGCTGGAGGTGCTTGCCGGGGCAGGCGGTGGGGTTGAGCTCTTGGTGGGTGTGGATGCGTGAGGCGGGGATGCGGTGGGCGGCGCAGAGGGCGGCGAGGGTGCTCTGCAGGCCGGCCAGTTGGGCGTTGGTGGGGGCCTGCTGGTCGAAGTTGCCCAGGGCGAGGACGCCGATGTTGTGCTCGTTTCGGTTCTTGACGTGGGCGCCTTGGTAGGCGAGGGGGCGGGCCTCCCAGGTTCGGCCGGCGCGGTCGACGGCGTAGTGGTAGCCGATGTCGCCCCAGCCGCGTTGGCCGGTGTGGGCCGAGCGGATGATCTCGAGGCGGTGGGCGGTGGTGAGCCGGTCGTCGAAGTAGACGGGCCGCCAGCCCTCGTGGTGGACGGTGACGCGTTGGACGCCGGCCATGGGGCTGACGTTGCCACGGGAGGGGCCGGTGCGGGTCCAGGCGGAGCGGGGGATGACGTTGAGTCGACCGACGCGGGCGGCGGCGGGGGACTGCTGGAGGAGTTGCGGCGGGGGGGCCGGGGTCGCGCGGTAGTCGCGGGCGGTGGGGGCGGAGGAGGCGGAGGAGGCGGGGACGGAGGGCCAGCTGGGGCGCGGCCGGGAGGTGACCGATTCGGTCTTCTCGCAGCCGACGAGCAGCATGCCCAGGCCCGCCAGCATCACCTCTCGTCGTCCGGTCGTCATCGTGACTCCACGCTGGGTCGTTTGTCGGGGCCGGCGTCGACGCCGGGTCAGGCCGCGGCTGTTTACATCGACCACCGCCGGACCCACGCTTCAACACGCCGACGCGACGCGTCCTGTGGCCCATGGAGGTCGCCTCAGGGAGGCGTGGACCCCTCGTCGCCGTGCATCGACCAGCCGACGCGGCCCTCCGTGCCGGCTCGCAAGCGCTTCAGGTTATCGCGATGCCGCGCCACGACCAACCCCGCGAGCACGACGCTCACGGCCAGGTACACCGTCGCCACCGCCGCCGGCTCGCCGCCCCACGCCACGCCGATCGCCACCGTCACCGGCAGCGACACCGCCGCCGCCACGCTCCCCACGCTCACATACCCCGTCCGGTAAGTCAGCACCAGCCACAAGAGCCCCCCCACGACCCCCGCCAGCGTCAGCCACGGCCACATCCCCAGCACCACCCCCAGCCCCGTCGCCACGCCCTTGCCCCCCTTGAACTTCAGCCAAACCGGCAAGACGTGCCCCAGCACCGCCGCCACCCCCACCCCCAGCCACGTCAGCAGCGCCGGCCACGAGCCGATCGCCCGCGGCTCGGCGATCAACGCGTATGCCAGCACCGGGCCCAGCCCCTTGGCCAGGTCGAGCAGGAAACAGAGGATGCCCCACTGACGCCCCGCCACCCGGCCGAGGTTGGTCGCGCCGATGTTCCCGCTGCCGCGCGTGCGGATGTCGATCCCCAGCGACAGGCCGATCAGCAACCCGAACGGGATCGAGCCGCATAAATACGCGGCGAGCAGCCACAGCCACCAGTCGCCAAAGGGCATGGCGGGCAGTCTACCGCTCGGCCACCGACCCACGACCGCCCACCGCGACCGCGCGTGTCTGGCTTGCCGCCTTGCGCTTGGGTTCTTACGATAAATCCATGGTTCGACTGACGAGTCTGCTGGCGTGCCTGCTCGCCTCCGCCCCCGCGCTCGGCGAGTTGGTCGTCCCCGCGCGGGCCAGCGAATCCCGCATCGCGCTGTGGATCGTGATCGTCGTCTCGCTGTTCCTCGTCGCCCTGGTCGGCTTCGGCGTGATGCTGAGTTCCCGTCGGACCCACCAGGACTGACCCGACCGCCCCGGTCTCGCCTCGTTCATCGCACAAAGGGCACGTCCATGACGCAACGCTCGCTCCTGGCCCTGATCGTCCTCAACGCCGTGCTGCTCGCCGGCCTGGTCGCGATGCTCACCGCGCCCCGCACGGCCGAGGCGCAGTTCACCGGCGGCTCGCAGTACCTGATGATCTCCGGCCTGGCCGCCGGCCGGCAGAACAACGCCGCGATCTACATCATCGACCTAACCAACGGCGCCATCGCCCCGATCTTCGTCAGCACCGCCAACGACACGCTCGAGGTCATGACCGGCCGGATCGTCACCAACGACGCACGCCGCGGCGGCGGCGGGGGCGGCGGCGGCGGGCGATAAACGCTCGACCCACCGGCCCCGAACGCCTCAGTCATTCGACGGGAACCCACCACCATGCGTCACGCTCAATCGATGGACCGCACGACCGCCGCCTGCTACGCCCTGATCGCCTCGGCCGCCGTGCTCGCCGGCCTGCTCGTCTTCGGCCTCGATCGCCGCTGGGCCAGCGAGGCCGACGCGTCGCTGGTCATCGCGCGGAACAACTTCACCCTGCTCACCACGCAGACGCGTAACTCCGAGGAAGCGCTGATCGTCCTCGACAACACCACCGGCTCGCTCTTGGTCTACCGCCTGAACGTCCCGCGCAAGCAGCTCGAGGCCATCGCCGGCTACGACCTGCAGCGCATCTTCAGGCAGTCCATCCCCCGCCAGTGACGCCACGCCCACCGGCCCCGCGCCGGTTGCCCCCGCCCGACGCCTACGATCTTCGCTCATGCGTGACCTGACGCCGCGACAGATCGTCGAACACCTCGACCGCTACGTGATCGGCCAGCACGACGCCAAACGCGCCGTCGCCGTCGCCATCCGAAACCGCTGGCGTCGCCAGAAGCTCGACCCCGAGCTGGCCCGCGAGGTCACGCCCAAGAACATCGTGATGATCGGCCCCACCGGCGTCGGCAAGACCGAGATCGCCCGCCGACTCGCGACCCTCACCGGCGCCCCCTTCACCAAGGTCGAGGCCAGCAAGTTCACCGAGGTCGGCTACCACGGCCGCGACGTCGAATCGATGGTGCGCGACCTGCTCGACCGCGCCATCGCCGTCGTCCGCGACGAGCAGGCCGAGTCCGTCAAGGCCAAGGCGACGGTCGCCGCCAACGACCGCCTGGTCGCCCTGGTCCTCGGCGACGACAAGTCGACCGATCGCTCGTCGGGGGGTTATGTGGCGACCGAGGACTCGGCCGAGGCCCGCCAACGCCTCAACGCACGCATCCGCGAGCAGCTCGACGCCGGCAAGCTCGACACCAAGGAGGTCGAGCTCACCGTCACCAAGAAGCCCGCCACGTCGGTCATGTTCGCCAACATGGGCATGGACCAGATGGACCCGGACATGTCCAACATGTTCGAGAAGCTGATGCCCGAGCAGAGCTCGCGCCGGCGATGCACCGTCGCCGAGGCCCGTCGCATCCTGATCGAGCAGGAGACCGACAAGCTGCTCGACAGCGAAAAGGTCACCGCCGAGGCGATCGAGCGGACCGAGCAGAGCGGCATCGTCTTCCTCGACGAGGTCGACAAGATCGCCGCGCCCGACGGCGGAGGAAAAGGCGGCGGCTCGCCGGACGTCTCGCGCCAGGGGGTGCAGCGCGACCTGTTGCCGATCGTCGAGGGCACGGCCGTCAACACCCGGCACGGGATCGTGCACACCGACCACATCCTGTTCATCGCCGCCGGCGCGTTCCACGTCGCCTCGGTCGCCGACCTGATGCCCGAGCTGCAGGGCCGATTCCCCATCCGCGTCGAGCTGCAGGCCCTCACGAAGGACGACTTCGTGCGGGTGCTGACCGAGCCGGGCAACGCGCTGACCAAGCAGCAGAAGGCGTTGCTGGGCGTCGAGGGCCTGGACATCGAGTTCACCGACGACGGCGTCGCCGCCATGGCCGAGCTGGCCGCCGAGGCCAACGCCCGGCTGGAGAACATCGGCGCTCGACGCCTGATGACCATCGTCGAGCGCGTGTTCGAGGAGGTGAACTTCGACGCCCCCGACCGCCAGGCCGCCGGCGATACCCGGGTCGTCATCGACGGGCCGTTCGTCCGCGAACGCGTCGAAGCGCTTGTCGCCGACGAAGACCTCAGCAAGTTCGTGCTCTAGCCAACGCCGGCCGGACACACACCCCTCAGACAGCGGCCCTAGGCAACGGCGTTACCCGCCTAGCGGTGTGTTCCGCCCCGCCTGCGTCGCCAGCCCGTAATCGGCGACGACCTCGATCGGCACCGAGCGCTCCGCCCGATGCCCGGTGGCCTCGTCGATCACGCGGGCCTTGAGGTAGAACCGCCCCACGGTCAGCCGAGCGGGTAGCTCGACCAACTGACAGGTGAAGAAGTCGCGACGCTCACGACGGGCCTCGTCGACAATCGACGCCGGCGTCTGCCGCCAGACGATCAGCCCGCCCTCGTCGTACAGCTCGAGCTCCTGCGTGAGCCGCACGACGTGCTGGCCGTCGGCGCCGACCCGCGAGGTGAACCCGTCGAGCTCGAGGTAGACGATCATCTTGTTGACCCGGCCGGCGAGAAAGACGTCCTTGGCGAACGGCTCATAGACCCCGAAACCGCGCACCGAGGTGCAGAGCTTGATCTCGCCGATGGCGATCGATCGGGCCGCCGGCGTCGGGGCCTCGCCCAACCCCGCGGCCAGCCGGGCCACCAGCGCGTCGGTGTCGAGCTCGTCGCCGCGCGCCAGCGCCGCCATCAGGTCGCGGACGACACCATGGAATCGACGCACGCGCTCGCGCTCGCCGGGGTCGAGCCCGTCGAAGATGGACTGCGGCAGCTGCCGGTCGGACTCGATCGCCAACACGGCCGCGGCCCGCAGCGCCCGGCCGAGCCGGCCGCCCTGGCCGGCGGTGATCTCGCGGACGAGCTGATCGATCGCGTCCGCTCGATCGACCGCCGGCACGGCATCGGCGGCTCCGGTCGGGGCGGTCGCCGTCGGCTGGATCACCGAGTCCCAGACGGTCGCCTGCTCCGCCTCAGCGGACACCTCAGAGATGTCTTGCGCGACCGGCGGCGGCCCGCCATCCGCCCGGGCATCCCGCCGGATCGAGGCGTCTTCCCAGAGCACCTCCGGGGCCGGCTCGCCGTTGTGCAGCGCGTTGTAGCGGGCCGCCTCGGCGGCGATCGCCTGCGCCTGGCCGTCGCGATCGAGCGCCGCTTCCTCGGCGATCGCGACATCACCGCCCAACCCGCCGGTCCCCGCGGCACAACCGCCCAGCCCCAACCCGACCACGCCCAGGAACAACGCCGCCCCAGCGGCCCAACTGCGTCGCATCCGTGCCTCCCTGCACTCGATCGACTCGATGTCTGGTCACGCGCAACGACGCCCGTCACGCCGAACGGGCTCCGCCCGATCACCCCCTGCATCGGCCATCGCACCCACGCACGTCCAATAACCCGCCACACCGCCCGACGCGCAACTCGTGCGCCAACACCGTTCACCCCGCCAGCCGAACGCAGAACCGCTCGAGGTTCAGCCGCGCCTCGCCCAGCCCACGCTTGCCCGCCGCGTCGACCCGCAGGGCCTCGCTCAGTAGCGCCGACGCCCGCCCCGCCCCCAGCCGATCCAGCGCCGCGAAGAACGCCCGCTGTCGGCTCGTCGGCCAGATCCGCAAGGCCTTGCCGATCATCCCGTCCGGCCGGCCCTCGGCTCGCATCGACGACGCCACCGCCAGCTTGCGCATCAGGTCGCTCACCGCGTACTGCAGCAGCACCTCCGGTTGACCGGCCCGGTCGATCAGTTCGGCAACTTTGTCCAGCGCCGCCGACGCGTCGCGCTTCGCCAGCGTGTCCAGCAGGGCCTCCTGCATCGCCCAGGCTTGCTCGTCGCTCGAGCGCGCGACCGTCGACTCGACCAGCGCCTCGGTGATCGTCGGCGAGTTGTCCGCCGCCTCGCTGGCCGCCATCGCCGCGAGCTTGCCGAGCTCGCCGTCCAGCCGCATCAGCGCGGTGCCGACGTAGCTCACGAGCATCTCAGCCGCCGCCGCTTCGATCGCCGCCCCGTGCTCGGCCTCGGCTCGCTTGCCCACCCACCGCACCGCCTCGGCCGGGCCCAACTCCTCGCACTTGATCACCGCCCCGTGCTTCTCGATCAACTTGTCGAGCTTGCCCTTGTGCCAGGTGTCGCTGCGAAGCAGCAGCGTCGCGTGATCGACCGGCTCCTCGGCGTACCGCTCGAGCGCCGCGCGGTTGGCCTTGACGAACTGGTCGGCCTGCTCGACGACGACCAGCTTGTACGTCGCCATCAGCGAGTACGACCGCAGCTCATCGAACACCTCGGCCAGCGAAGCCGATGCGCCGTCGAAGTCGTAGCGATCGACCTCGCCGTGCGCGGTTTCCAGCGTCTGCTTGAGCTGGTCGAGCCGGAGCTTGCGGAGCATCACCTCCGGGCCATACAGCACGGCGATCCGCGTGTCGGGCCCGAGCGTGGCGGCCTTGGCCTTGGAGCGCGACGCCTTCTTGGCCATCGTCAGGCCCCGCCCATGAGCACCGCGAGCAGGCCCTTCTGGGCGTGCAGGCGGTTGTGAGCCTGCGGGAAGACACGCGACCGCGGGCCGTCGATCACGGCGTCGGTGATCTCCACGCCGCGGTACGCCGGCAGGCAGTGCAGCACGATCGCGTGGTCAGGGGCGTTGCTCATCAGCGACTCGTTGAGCTGGTAGTCGGCGAACTTGGGCAGGCGCTGCGCCTTCTCCGCCTCCTGACCCATCGACACCCACGTGTCGGTGTACACCGCGTCCGCCCGACGCACCGCTTCGACCGGGTCGTGACACGACACCAGCTCCATCTCCGGCACCGCCCGCATCACCGCGTCGATCCGCGCCTGCGGCAGCTCGTACCCCGGCGGCGTCGCCATCTCGAACGCCACCCCAAGCAGCCCGCACGCCACCGCCAGGCTGAACGCCACGTTGTTCCCATCCCCCACGTACGCCATCGTCCGGCCGCGCAGGTCTTCGAGGCCGTGCCCGAACTCGTCCATCAGCGTCATCACGTCCGCCAACGCCTGGCAAGGGTGCGCGTCGTCGCTGAGCATGTTGATCACCGGCACCGTCGCGCTGTCGGCCATCTCCACGAGCTTGGCGTGCTCGAACACCCGCGCCGCGATCCCGTCGACCATCCCGCACAAGACGCGCGTCACGTCGCCGACCGACTCGCGCTTCCCGATGCCGATCTCCTGGCCGAGCACGATCGCACGCCCGCCGAGCTCGTACATCCCCTGCTCGAAGCTCACGCGCGTCCGCAGGCTCGGCTTCTCGAAGATCATCGCCAGCGTCCGCCCGGCGAGCACGTCCTCCGTGCGCTGCCCCTTGGCCCGCTTGTCGCGCAGCTCTTTCGCGACCGACAGCACCCGCCGCACCTCGTCGGCCGAGTAGTCCGTCAGCGATAAACAATGCTTGCTCGCCACGCTCACAGCACGATCTCCGTGCCGATGCCCGTATCGGTGTACACCTCCAGCAGCAGCGCGTGCGGGATCCGCCCGTCGACGATCACCGCCTTGGGCACCCCACCCTCGACCGCGGCGAAGCACGCCTCGACCTTCGGCAGCATCCCCGCCGAGATCACGCCCGACTCGACCAGCCCCTCGATCTCCGCCCGCGTCAGCGAGCTGGCCAGGTCGTCGACGTCGTGGCTGCGTCGCACGCCGTGCGTGTCGCTCACCAGCATCAGCTTCTCGGCCTTGACCGCCGCGGCCACCTCGCCGGCCACCGAGTCGGCGTTGATGTTCAGCTTGCCCCCGCCCGCGACGTCCCGCGAGATCGGCGCGATCACCGGGATGATCCGCTGGTCGGTCAGGGCCGCCAGCAGCTCGCCGTTGATCGCCTCCACCTCGCCGACCATGCCGACGTCGATCCGTCGGCCGCCTTGCTCTTCGAGCATCAGCCGCTTGCCGAACACCACGCACGACCGCAGCGAGTGCAGCCCCATCGCCCGCTGGCCTTGCGCGTCGATCGCCGCGACGATCCCCGCGTTGATGTCCTGCACCAGCACGGTCTCGGCGATCTGCAGCGTCCGCTCATCCGTGTACCGCCGGCCCTGCACGAAGTGCGCCTCGATCCCCGCCTCGGCCATCGCCGCGGTGATCCCCTTGCCCCCGCCGTGCACGATCACCGGCCGCACGCCCACGCTCGCCATGAAGCACACGTCCCCCAGCACCGCCGCCAGCTGCTCCGGCTCGTCCATGATCGACCCCCCGACCTTCACGACGATCGTCTTGCCCTCGAACTCGCGGATCCACGACCCCGCCTCCACCAGCACCCGCGCCTTGGCGACGGCGTCGTGATCGATCTGCGTGGTCGTGGTCATGGCCAGGGCTCCGGGGAATCCAGCACTCTAACCGGTTGGCGGTGGGGCAGTGTGGCGGTTTTGTCAGCAGGATCACGGGCCAACCACGCGCCTTTCGCGGCCAAAACACCCAACCGCTACGCCACAAAACCGTATCCTCCCGCAATGCCCCCCGCCGCCTGGCTCGCCCTTTACTCCATCCTCATCCTCGCCGTCTCCCTGCTCGGCGGCCTGCTGCCCGCCCTCATGGCCGTCACGCACAAGCGGCTGCAACTGCTCGGCTCGGTCATCGCCGGGTTCATCATCGGCACCGCCCTGCTGCACATGCTGCCCCACGCCGCGATGGACCTCTCGCCGCTCGCCCTCGGGGCCTGGACCCTCGCCGGGCTGCTCACCATGTACCTCGTCGAGCGGTTCTTCACCTTCCACCACCACGAGCTCGCCGAGTCCCCCGCCGACCCCGGCCACGAGCACACCCACGCCTGCGACCACCCGCCCCACTCCCAAGAGCCCGACCACGCCCTCGCCCCCAAGGACGCCGAGCACCACGCCCCGATCGCCTGGCTCGGCGTCGCCATCGGCCTGACCCTCCACTCCCTGCTCGCCGGCCTCGCCCTCGCCGCCGCCATCGCCGCCGAGCCCGGCGCCGTGCCAGGCCTGGCCGTCTTCCTGATCATCGCCCTGCACAAGCCCCTCGACTCGCTCACGCTCATCGGCCTGATGCACCACGGCAAGGCCTCCCGCCGCGCCATGCACCTGGCCAACGCAGCCTTCGCCGGGGTCGTCCCCCTCGGCGCCATCGGCTTCTACGCCGTCGCCAGCCTCACCACCGGCGGCATCGAGGCCGACGCCGCCCCGGCCCTGGCCTTCGCCGCCGGCGTCTTCCTCTGCATCGCCCTCTCCGACCTGCTTCCCGAGCTGCACTTCCACGCCCACGACCGCGTCAAGCTCGCCGCCGCCCTGCTGCTGGGCGTCGCCCTCGCCACCGCCGTCGCCCTGGCCGAGCACGCGACCCACGCCGGGCACGATCACGGTGGCCACGACCAAGGGGATCACAGCGGGCACAACCACGACGGCCACGCCCACTAGTTCTTCAACTCACTTCCGGAGCGATAACGGTGAACACCCTCAGCCCGATGGAATCAGCTTGGCGGTCCCTTGAGGCCGCGCTGACGGAGCACGCCAAGCCCTTAGTCAAAGGACTCAAACCCGGCGCAACCGAAGATGATCTCGCAAGACTGCAAAAGAAGCTTAGACGCCCGCTCCCCGCCGAGCTCGCCGACTTGTATCGCGTTCATAGCGGCGCTAAGCGCATCTTCCCGGAAGGTGGCCCCAGAAACAGCAGCCCGGCTTATTCGCTCATCCAACCCAAATTCGTCGCGGGCCAGCACAAACCGTGCACGCTTGAAGAACAGGGAATCACCGGCGAATCGATCAACAACGATCCTGGCGTCCAAGCCGAGTACTGGCTGCCCGAATGGATTCCCTTTGCAGAAACCTGGGGCATCGATCGCCTATGCCTCGACCTCGCCCCCGCCCCAGGCGGCAAGATAGGCCAAGTCATCGAACTCCGGAAGCATGACTTGAAGCGTCAATTGATCGCGGATTCTTTGGTCGATTGGCTTGAGATGATCGCGGAGCGCCTCGCCAGTCGACGATACAGCTACACCTCGGATATTGGTCTTGTCGATATGGGTGAAGGCTTCGAGCGGTGGAGCACGCCCCAGGCCTTCCGCGATGATCCGGCCTATCTGCTCGTCAAGACCACGAAGTCCGGCAACGAGTACTGGATGAAGGAGGTCGCCTCGGCCAACCGCTGGCAGTGCGACGAGCCGTTGAACACCGAGCTGCTCCAGGACAAAGACCGATGGTTTGCATTCGTCTGCGTCAATGGCGAGAAGTTCAAGGACGCCAGCGGTTCGGCGCTGGGTGACGTAGCCGATCGATTCGACGCCTTACAGGTCGAATCCGAATAGGCCGATCGGTCGCGGCAAGCCGCTCGGCTCGATTTCTCTTTTCAGCATTCTTCTTGATCCCTACACTGCGGGGCTCGATGCCCCCCGCCGCTCCCACCGAATCCGCCGCCGACCACGACGTGCAGACCGTCGCGTTTGTCTCGTTGGGCTGCCCGAAAAACCTCGTCGACAGCGAAAAAATGCTCGGCCTGCTCGCTGAGGACGGGATCACGCCCGTGGACGCGGACGCGATCGAGGCCGGCGAGGCCGACGCGGTGGTGATCAACACCTGCGGATTCCTAGAAGCCAGCAAGGCCGAGTCGGTCGAGGAGGTCCGCCGGGCCGTCGAAGCCAAGCAGGCCGGGCTGACCAAGCGCGTCGTCGTCGCGGGCTGCCTCGTGCAGCGGCACCGCGCTCGGCTGCTAGAGTGGGTCCCCGAGATCGACGCCATGATCGGCGTCTACGACCGCGACCGCATCGTCCCGGCCGTCCGGCCCCACCCCCATGCCCCCGGCAAAGGGGCCGGCCAAGACGCAGCGATCGAACTGCCCGTCTACTCCTCGATCGCCGCCTCCTCGACGCTGGCCAAGCGCGCTCGCGACATCGACGACGCCGAGCACGCCGGCTACTTCGAGTCCGACGCCGCGCGCCTCCGCCTCACCCCCCGCCACTACGCCTACCTCCGCATGAGCGAGGGCTGCAACCAGAACTGCGCCTTCTGCACCATCCCCTCGATCCGCGGCAAGATGCGCTCCAAGCCGATCGACGCCATCACCGCCGAGCTGCGCGAGCTCATGGCCGACGGCGCCTACGAGATCAACCTCATCGGCCAGGACACCACGTCGTACGGCCAGGACATCGGCTACGCCCCCGGATTGGTGGGGTTGCTGGAATCGTTGAACGACACCGCGACCGAGTTCGGCGGCGGCTGGCTGCGGCTGATGTACGCCTACCCCTCGCAGTTCACCGACGCGATGATCGACGCCCTCGCCCGGCTGCGCCACGTCGTCCCCTACATCGACATCCCCTTGCAGCACATCAGCGACCCCGTGCTCGACGGCATGCGTCGTAAGACCTCGGCCGACCTCATCAAGCAACTCCTCGGCAAGCTCCGCGACCGCGTGCCCGGCATGGCGATCCGCACGACGTTCATCTCCGGCTTCCCCGGCGAAACCGACGCCGACCACGACGCCCTCGTCCGCTTCGTCGAGGACCAACGCTTCGAGGCCATGGGCGTCTTCCCATACTCGCCAGAGCCCGGCACCCCGGCCGGAACGATGCACGACCAGCCCGGCATGGCCGTGCCCGAGGACGTCATCGCCGAGCGGATCGACGAGCTGATGACCACGCAGCAACGGGTCGTGTTCGATCGTAACGCCGAGCTCGCCGAAAGCCAGCACGAGTTCGAGGTGCTCATCGACGGGCAGGCCGAGATCGCCCTGGCCGACGAGGAGGACGGCGAGCCCGTCGAGGAGCTCGTCTATTCGGGCCGGACCTACCGCCAGGCCCCGGACATCGACGCGACGACCTACGTCCGGGCCGCCAACCCGCTCTCGCCGGGCGAGCTGGTCCGCTGCCGGGTGACGGCCTGGGCCGACTACGACCTGGTCGCTCAGCCGGTCGACGACCTGGACCGCCGGGTGTCGCTGCCGATGGCCTGACGGCGTGGATTGGGGGTCTGGGGGGTCGAAGTGGGGTCGAAAGACGTCCGATAACGCGATTTGACGGGTTGAGGGACGATTGCGTTTGGCACGGACCAGCGCGGTGCTAGGTTTGTGCGGAGGCATGAGTCGCATGAACCACGATCTCGGGATGCGGGTCGGTCCGCAGGGACTGACCTGGCGTCAACGGGCCCGCCTGGCCCAGCTACGAGCCCAGTCCTCGGACGGCCAGCCGGTCCGATCGGCCGACGAACCGACGGCTTCGGGCGCGATCGCCGCCGGGCACCTGCGCCTGGTCGGCGACACGTCGCCCGCGAATCGGCGGACGCTGCCGGACCGCGCCGCCGGCCGGGCCGCCGTCCGCAACGCCGCCGCCACCCGCCGGGCGCTGGCCCGACTTGCCCAGGGCGAAGCCCTGACCCGCGACGACACGCTGCGCCCCGACGACCCACGCTGGGTCGTCGCCCTGCGGGCCGCCCACGCCCTCGACCACAACGCCATCGTCCCCGAGCAGCGCGGCAAGCTCGTCCGCCTCGGCCGGACGCTGGGGCTCAGCCCCTTCGACGTCAACCTCATCATCGCCATCGTGCAGGACCAGGCCCGCCGCGGCACGCTGCCCGCGTATTGCGCCTCGGCCGGCGCCGAGCAGCTCGCGATGATCCCCCTACCCCGCCGCGTCACGTGGCGCGACTGGCTGCGGCCGCCACGCCTGGCGAACACGCTGATCGCCGTCGGGTCACTGCTCGGGCTTCAGGCCCTGCTCTTGTGGTGGCTCTTGGGCCTGCGTTGACGGCGGCTCGGGCGGCCTGCGCAGCTTGAGCATCTGCAGGATCGTCAGCCCGATGATCTTGAGGTCCGTCACCAGCGAGAGGTTCTCGACGTACTCCAGGTCGTAGCGGACCCACTCCTGGAAGTCGATGTCCTTCTCGCGGGTGCGCATGACCTGCCACAGCCCGGTGATGCCGGGGCGGACCGAGAGCCGGGCGTCACGCCAGGCCGGGGCGTACTGGTTCTCGGCGTAGGGGCTTGGGCGGGGGCCGACGATCGACATGTGGCCAACGAGCACGTTGAAGAACTGCGGGAGCTCGTCGATCTGGGTCTTGCGGATGAACCGACCGATGCGGGTGTGGCGTGGGTCTCTCTCGATGAAGAACTGCGGGCCGTCGACCTGGTTCTCCTCCATCAGCTTGCGCTTGATCTCCTCGGCGTCCTTGCGCATGGAGCGGAATTTGAGGCAGGGGAACTCCTTGCCGCCGCGCGTCTCGCGAGGGTGGGCGAAAAAGAACGGCCGGCCGTCCTCCAGCCAGATCGCCAGCATCACCAGCGGATAGATCGGGGCCGTCAGCAGGATCGCCACGCTCGCGAACGCCAGGTCGAACGCCCGCTTGCCCAGACGGCTGACGCCGGATTGCTGCCGCGGCCGGAAGTTGCGCACCCCCAGCGTCGCCGGGCTCATCGCCCCCCAGTCCAACGCTTCCACCGCAGGCCGCGACGCCTCGGCGTCCCACAGCACCGACGGCCCCACCACGCTTGGCTCCCCCGCGAGCCGTCGACCCGCCCCGACCCACACCGGCCCCACCAACCGCATGCCCCGATCCGCCACCGACGCGTCCGGCGCCACCCACACCTCCTGGCTGCCCTCCAGCGGGTGCACCGACGGGATCGACACGTCCGGCCGCGACCAACGCCGCACCAGCTCACGCACCAGCCGCGCCCGCTCGTCCGCCCGGTCCCGCGCAAACACCGACCCCGTCAGCGACATCGTCGCCCGCTCGTTCAGCGGCGCCTGACGACGCAGCCAACGCCACGCCGCGCCGCTCGACGGCTCGTCCATGACGCGCCACGCCCGCGCCAGCTCCGCGTCGGTCGTCAGCGCCGCCCGCATCACCCGCCACCCGCTGTCCCGGCCGTAGTCACGCTCGAACCGCTGGAACCGCCCCGCCTCGTCGGCGATCACCCGCTCGCGATAGGCGTGCTCCTCCCGGTCGTGCACCCGCACCAGCAGCAGCTTGGGCTTGAGCCACTGCATCGTGTCCAGCACCGTCTCCAGCCCGAACACCGGCAACCCCCACCGATCGATCAACAGGTACAGGTCCGCCGACGCCTCGATCAGCACCGGCTCGCCGCGACGCACCACCTGCACCCCGCGCGCCGCCCAGAACCGCTCGAGCAGCCCCTCGGCGTCCAGGCCCCAAATCGTCGGCTCGTCCTGACGCGAGCCGTTCGCGCGTTCGGCGTCGCTCACGGCGCCCATCATCGAGGCGGGTGCTTCGGCGATCACGCGGCCTCCTCCGCCCGAGTCACGCCCACGCCCGGCTCGCCCTCCACCCGCCGCTCCTCCCGACGACGCCCCGCCTCGCCGACCACCCGATCCACCACCGCCGTCTTCGCCGGCACCGCCGACCCGCTCGACACGATCGATCGCACCACCGCCGCCCCCTTGCCGACCCGAGCCCCGCGCAGCACCACCGAGTCGTGGATCACGGCCGTGTCGTCCACCTCCGCCCCGGTCTCCACCAGCCCGAACGTCGGACGCCAGTCCTCCCGCCATGGGCCCCACCCGCCGCGTTCGCCGAGCTTGCGGCTGGTGAACGACCGCAGCTCCTCGACGTACGACGCCAGCGTCCGGATCGACCGCCCCGTCACCCCCGCCATCCGCACCACCCGCACGTCGTACACCTCCGCGACCTGCGGCAGCGCCTGCTCCTTGAGGTCCACAAAGCCCACCGGCTTGATCCCCCGAAACGCCCCGCACCGCAGCCGCAGCATGCCGCCAGGCTCGCCGGTCTCCGACGCCAGGATCGCCACGTCCGCCGACACCGACTCCAGCCGGTCCACCATCGCCACCAGGCGCTCGACCGGCAGCACCGTCCCGCTAACCACCAGCAGCTCGTCGTCGTCCTCGTAATCGCGGGCCAGGTCGCTGATCAGCCCGCCTGTGCCGCGATAGTCGTACGGGTCCTCCTCCAGCCGCATCGTCACCGGCGGCTCGCTGCCCCGCAGCGTCGGCTTCAGCCCCCCCCGGTCCACCATCACCCGCACGCTAAGCGACGCCAGCCCCCGCGCCAACGCCAGGTCCACCAGCTCGTGCTGCCAATAATCCAGGATCGACTCGTCCGGCGTCACCGGCAGATCGACCACCGCCCGCCCCGTCGCCCGGCACAGACGCGACCGACCGGTCGATCCCGCCAGCAGGACCGCCGCCTTGAGCCGCGACCCGCCCAACGACGCCGGCACCGGGGCCGGCGCAGACGACTCCCCGCTCGACGCCCCATCGCCCTGCCGACGCTGCATCACCGGTTCGCTCTCCACTCCACCGTCATCGGTCACCCGACGGCTCTCCGTCAAGAGTCTAACCACGCAGCCCGCCCTTCCCGGCGAGAACTCCATGAAAATCGGCGATAACCTCTGCCGGACTCACGCCCGACCCCGACCCTCGCTCAACCCCGCCAACGACCGATATGCTCACCCTGATCGTCCAAGCCGCTCAGCAGACCGCCCCGCCGGCCGCCGCCGCCTCGGGCTCGCAGACCATGCTCATCTGGGCGGTCATCCTCCTGGGCGCCGCCGCCGCCCTGTTCGTCGTCGAGGTCTTCGTCCCCTCCGGCGGACTGCTCGGCGTCATCTCCGCCCTCTGCCTCATCGGCGGCATCATCTGCATGTTCGGCGTCGACACCACGCTTGGCCTGATCACCTCCATCATCGCCATCCTCGCCGTCCCCCCTGCGATCTTCACCGCCATGAAGATCTTCCCCAACACCCCGGTCGGCCAGTGGCTCACCCTCCGCCAGACCCTCCCCGATCCCGCCGTCACCAACCCTGAGAACCACTCCGCCGACGTCCGAGTCGGCGACGAGGGCACCGCCCTGACCGACCTCCGCCCCGTCGGCGCCTGCCGAATCAACGGGCACCGCGTCGAGTGCGTCGCCGTCGGCCCCGCCATCGAGCCCGGCCAGAAGGTCAGCGTCGTCGTCGCCGAGGGATTCGAGACCCGCGTCCGCGCGATCGATTAAGCCAACCGCCTCACACCGCCGCCTTGCGCCACCCGCCGCGCGGGCCGCGGAAGCCGTTGGACTCGGCGTCGCCGTCACGCTTCAGCTTGCTCAGCGCCGAACGCACCTCGTCCTTGCTCAGGCCCGTGTCGGACGTGATGTCCTCGATCGTCTTGCACCGCGCGTCCGACGTCGACGCCGGCGGCAGCGACTTGCGCACGAGCTGCGACAGCCGCTCGATCTCGGCAGGACTGGTACGACGCCGCTTGCCCGTGGCGGGCTTCGCGGCCGGCGCTGCTGTGGCAGTCGCCGCCGCCGGCACGCGCGGCTTCTTCACCTCGATCGGCACGCCGAGCTGGTTGCAGATCGTCGCCACCGCGATCGCCGCGTCGCGCAGCCGGGCCTTGCGATCGTCCGCTGGGTCGTACGCCAGCGCCGCCACCGCCTTGTCCAACTCGGCCAACGCCGGCGATCCCTCCCCGAGCGTCGATTTAAGCGACTCGATTTTCGCGATCTCCGCTTCGGCCTCCAAAGCCTTATCCGACTTCTGTAAGGCAAACTTCTCGATGCTGTCGCTCATCGCGGGGCGGAGCAAGTCGACAAGACGTTCCTTAGTCATCACGCCACTGGCCATTGAATTCATCCTGATCAAGGGGGACAAAGCAAACGTCGCGACCGCTCCAAATGCGCCTCAACACGGGTTTAGGCACGCTTAAAAAGATAAGCACATCAAGAGATTGACAAAAAGAGTCGGCGAGGTCGCAAGAGATAACGGTTATCCGTTTCGGATGCAACACCAGCCTCGATCGGTTACACTCTGCCCTCTGCCAAGGACTCATTTCCAGTGACGACACGATGCCACCTGAGGGGTGCGGCGATCGCCCCCGACCGAGTTCTCCTCGCAGCCGCGCTGGGCGCGTTCGTCCTCGTGCTCTCGTGCCTCACGCCCGCCGCGTCGGCTCAGCCCGCCTCCAATACCCCACGGTTCCAGAGCGCAGCCGACCTCATCATCCGCTTCGAGTTCGACGCGGCGTACGACGAGTTCACCCAGCTCCGCGAAGACCTGACGACCTCCGACCCTCGCTACCGCGATGCCTGCTTCGGCCTGGCCGTCGCCGCCCAGCACCGCATCCCCCCCCAGGACGAGTACATCGATCAGGCGACCGAGCTCTACAACGAGATCATCGAGCTCAACGCCACCGACGAGCTCGCCGCCCGCAGCATGATGAACCTCGGCCGAATCCTCGAGCTCCGCGACTACCTCGGCGACCCCCACCGCCCCGACGACGCGATCGCGTACTACGAACGTGTCCACCAGAACTTCCCCGACCGGGACATCGCGCACGAGGCCGCCTTCCGCCAGGCCGGCGCCCTGATCCAGCAGTTCGACGACCCCGACGACGTGCCCGAGGGAGTCGCCTTCCTCGAGTCCTGGCTCAAGACCCACCCCGACAATCCCTACGCCGGCGGGATGCACGTCTACCTGTACGACTACTACCGCGAACGCGATCTCAAGGAAGATGCGCTGCGTCACCTCATCGAGGGCGATCGCGTCGGCATGCCGCTACCGCGCGTGGGCGAGATGTACTGGCAGGCGGCGCAGCTCGCCGAGGCCGTGCCCGGACGACTCGACGTCGCCATCCGCTTCTACACCAAGACGATCACCGACGCCGTCACCAGCGGGCGAGCGTATGAGGCTCAGCTAGCGCTCGCGCGGCTGAAGCGCGAGCACCCCGACGCCGGCATCGAGATCCCGGAGTTGGTCTTCGGTGTCGCCGAGCCCGGCGCCCGGACCGCCCCCACGCCCTGATTCACGGAAAGGACGACGAATGAAGTTGCTGTCGTTGAACACGCTGGGGATCATCCTGGTGGCCATCGGTTTCCTGGTGAGCCTCGGCCGGGTGCTGACCGTTTCGGGGGGCGCGGGCGGCGGCTCGGGCGACGTGATGCAGCTGGCCCATTGGCAGCTCGAGCCGGGCTACCGCGAAGCCATGGACGAAGTGATGGGCACCTACAACGAGCTGCCCCACGTCAAGGCCGCGGGCATCCGCATCACCCAGGCCGCGATCACCGAGAAGTTCTACGCTCAGTGGCTCAACACCCACCTCGTCGCCGGCACTGCGCCCGACATCAACGAGCGAGGCATGGCGGCGCTGACCGCCGGCATCTACACCGCTAAGTACTTCGAGCCCATCGGCAACTTCGTCGTCCAGCCCAACCCCTACAACGCCCCGGAGTACCTCCCCGAGAACATCTCGCCGGAGCTGGCCGAGTTCCTTACGAATCAGCCGTGGCGGGAGACGTTCCTCGACGGGATGCGTGGCGGGTTCAACGACTCGCTGCAGGACTACTACGCCGTCCCGACCTCCTTCTGGGGCTCGGTCAAGATGTACATCAATCGCCAGATGATGGCGGCCGTCAAGGTCGTCGCCATCGAGGCGCTCCAGCAAGACCCCCAACCCGACTGGCTCAGTCAAGTCTTCGACGGCGGCTACGCCGTCCGCGGGCCCGAACTCGAGGCCTGGCTCAGCTCCGACGAGGCGCCGCAGACCTTCGGCCAGCTCGTGCTCTTGAGCGAAGCCCTCAACGAATACGCCCGCCAGATCGGCGACGACAAGCTGGTCCCCATCGCCGGCAGCAGCTACTCCCACTGGATGTTCTCCGGCCAGTACAACACCCCCGTGACCGCCAAGGTCGGCCCGGAGGTTGACCGCAACGGCGACGGCTCCATCACCCAGTTCGAGCTCGCCGAGAGCCTCGAACAGGGCGTCTGGTCGATCCGCGACCCGCGGTTCGTCGCCTACCTGGAGATGTGCCGCAAGCTGTGCGAGTACTTCCCGCCCGGATTCCTCGCGCTGGAGCGCGACCAGGCCAACAACCGTTTCGTGCTCGGCCGCGCGATGATCATCGCCTCGGGCGCCTGGGACGCCAACAGCCTGTTCGTCGGATCGCAGTCCCACGACGACCCCGCCGATCGCTTCGACGTCCTCATCTCACCGTTCCCGCTGCCCGACCCCGAGGAAAAATGGGGCGAGTACATCGTCGGCCGCGCCAGCGAAGCCACCGCCAACGGCGGCGCTCCCTATCAGGTCTACCAACGCTCCGAGCACAAGCCCTGGGCCATCGACTTCCTGCAGTACCTCACCAGCTTCGAGGTCAACCAGCGGTTCAACAAACGGGCCAACTGGCTGCCGGTGATCGTCGGCGCCGAGCCCTCCGAGCAGATGAAGCCCTTCTCCGTGAACCCCATCGGGATCTCCGGGGCGATGAAGGTCGATCTCGCCAGCATCGGGTTCACGCTCGCCAGCCGCTACCGCGGCATGTTCCCCCAGTTCCTCACGCGCGACATCACGCACGAGTTCCTCGCCGACCAGATGGACGCCGCGATCGACCGGCCTTACGTGGGCATCGACGAGGTCTGGAGCAAGTCGCACACCGCCGCCCGCGACGGCAACCGTAACCTCGAACGCACCATCGCCGGCCAGGATGTCCGTAAGCTGCTGCTCAACGCCGATGACGCCAACGACAAACGCCTGAGCCTGGTCACCACCTCCGTCCGGCAGAACAACGCGCAAGCCCCCGTCGCGGCCTGGCACCGCGTCCACGAGGACGACGAAGACGCAGTCCCGCCATTCACCGACTAGCCTCTCCACCAGCCGATGACCAGGACCCCCTCACCGAACGCCTCCCCCGCCGAGCCCGCCACGCTCGGCCCGACGACGTCCGTCCGCAACCGCGCCAGCGCCAAGATCCGCGCCAAGGGCAGCCTCTACTTCGCCCTGTTCCTCCTGCTCGCGCCGACCCTGATCAGCATGCTGGTCTTCGGCTACTACCCCAAGCTCGACGTCGTCGTCAAGGCCTTCTATCGCTGGAACCCCGGCGTCGTCGAAGAGTTCATCGGCCTCCAGCACTTCCGCACCGCCCTGGCAGACGACCTGTTCTGGCAGTCCTTCCAGCTCGTCGGCATCCTCCTCGCCGCCAACCTCGTCAAGATGTGGCCGGCCATCCTCACCGCCCTGGCCCTGCACCACATGGTCTCCGACCGCTGGCGGTACGTCTTCCAGGTCTCCTTCGTCGTCCCCATGGTCATCCCCGGCATCGTCTGGCTGCTCGTCTGGAAGAGCTTCTACGAGCCCGACTTCGGCCTGTTCAACCGCATCCTCAACGGCACCGGCCTGATGCACCTCTTCGCCTGGCTCGACGGCGAACGCATCCCCCAGACCGTCGAAGGCGTCGTCACCGCCATCTCGCCAGACGGGGAACCCATCACCCAGACCGTCCAGCACGACGTCTACGCCGGCGGCCTCCCCGCCCTCGCCCAGCTCATGGACCCCATCCTCAACGGCTGGTTCGCCACCAACGCCGTCGGCGAGAAGATCATGGTCCAGTCCCTCGTCGACGGGGCCATCGTCAGCCAGCCGCAACTGCTCTTCCCCGGCCTCGAACAACTCATCGGCGGCGTCTGGGCGTTGCTCGCGATCGGTGCCTTCCTGCTCGCCCTGCCGGTCAACCGCGAGTCGGCGTCCGGCCGGCTCGGCGATCTGCTCGCCATCGTCGGCGTCGGCCTGCTGCTGCCGCTCTGGGGGCTGGTGAGTTCCACCGGGGGCGGGTCGATCGCCGTGATCGCCATGCTCGTCGCGACCGTCGCCGCCTTCGTCGTCCTGGCGCGTCGCGTCGGCAGCGCCTGGGTGCTCTGGGCGTTCCTGATGATTGCCGCCGCGGGCATCTACTACGAGCAGACCTGGCGGGTGCCGATCACCCTCGCCGTCGTCGGCCTGGTCTACGAGGCCGTCCGCGCCCTGACCGACCGGTTCGCGGCCGACTCCTTCCGCAGCCTCGGCGGCTGGTCCGTGCTGGGCCTGGGCTCGCTGCTCATCCTGCTCTGCGAGGTCTGGGTCCGCCCCATCGGCCAATTCGAGTACGGCGCCCCCGCCTGGCTGGGCAACCGCGACCTGATCATCCCCGCCCTGATCTTCTGGGGCTTCCCGTGGGTCGGCACCGTCGGCGTGCTCATCTACCTCGCCGGCCTGCAACAGATCTCAACCGACGTCTACGAGGCCGCCGAGCTCGACGGCGTCGGGCCCATCGGCCGGATCTTCAAGATCGAGCTGCCACTCATCATGACCCAGGTCCGCATCAACCTGATCTTCATGACCATCGGCACGCTCACCGGCTACGAGATGTTCCTGATCCTGCTCGGCATCGACGGCGGCCCCGGGAACCGCGGCATGGTCCCGGGTCTTTACATGTTCAGCAAGGCCTTCCTGTCCCAGGAGTATGGCTACGCCTGCGCCCTGGGCCTCGTGCTGTTTGTCATGATCCTGCTGCTCACCGTCGTCTACCAGCGCTACGTCAAGGTCGATAAGTAACACCGACCCGTCCCCGGAGCCCCGTCCGTGCAGAAGACCACCTGGAAAGGCGAGTTCCCCAAGTACGCCATCGTGATCTTCGTGCTGGCCACGGCGTTCTACCCGCTGTTCGTGATGCTGGTCGTCAGCTTCAAGACCAACACGCAGTATCAGTCCAACCCCTGGTTCTTCGACAACCCCGCCGACTGGCAGTGGCAGAACTGGGCCGTCGCGTGGGACATCGTCGAGACCTACATCGCCAACTCGATCTACACCACCGTCGCCGCCACGTTTCTCTCGATGATCATGGTGATCCTGACCGGCTACGTCCTCGGCCGGCACAAGTTCCCGGGCCGAAACCTCGTCTATTACGGCATCATCGCCTCGATGTTCCTGCCCGGCACGGCCGCGTCGCTGGTCACGATGTTCTGGCTCATCAAGTCCATGGGGGGGGTGAACACGCTCTGGGCGATCATCGTCGTCGGCGCCGCCGGCGGGCAGGTCGCCGGCGTCTTCCTGCTCACCGAGTTCGTCAAGGACATCCCCAAAGAACTCTTTGAGTCCGCCGAGATCGACGGCGCCGGCCACTTCACCCAGATCCTCAACATCGTCCTGCCGCTCTCCGGACCGATCCTCGCCACCATCGCCATCATGAAGTTCCTGGGCACCTGGAACAACGTCATCCTCCCGCTCGTCCTGCTCCGCGACGATCACAAGCTCACGCTCGGCGTCGGCCTGCTGCGGCTGGAAGGCGAGTACGTCAAGCAGTGGGGCGAGATGATGGCCGGCTACACCATCGCCTCCATCCCGCTCGTCCTGCTCTTCCTGTTCACCATGCGCTGGTTCGTCCGCGGCCTCGCCGCCGGCGCAATCAAGGGCTGAGCCCCCGGTGACCGACGAACGCCGGGCCGTCGTGCTCATCGGCATGCCCGGGGCCGGCAAGACCACCGTCGGCCAGCGGCTCGCTCACCGGCTGGGCGTGCCGTTCCTCGACCTCGACGACGCCGTGACTCGCGGGCAACGCGCTCCCCTGCGCGACATCGTCACGCGAGGCGGCGTCGCCGCGCTCACCGCCGCCGAGACGGCCGCCACCCGCGCCCTCGACGGCGAGCCCCGCGTCATCGCCACCGGCGGCAGCGTCGTGCTCAGCCCCGCCGCGATGCAGCACCTCGCCGCGATCGGCCGCGTCGTGTTCATCGACGTCGAGTTGGATGAGCTCGCTCGCCGCGTTGGCCCTGACCTCGACGCCCGGGGCGTCGCGCGAACGCCCGGCCAGACCCTCGCCGACGTCTACGCCGAGCGTCTCCCCCTGTATCACCGATACGCTGAGATCACCGTACGCTCCGACGATCTCGGCCCGAACGCGGGCGCCGACGACATAACCGCCGGCATCGCCGAACGACTCAGATCGTCGCCTCGGTGACGCGCAGCACCTCGTCGACCGTCGTCAGCCCCCGCGCGACCTTGTCGAAGCCGTCCATCCGCAGCGTCGTCATCCCGCCCTCGATGCACATCCGGCGGAACTCGGTCACGTTGGGGTTGCCGGCGATCTTGTCGCGCATCTGGTCGTTGATCAGCAGCAACTCGTACAGGCCCAGCCGGCCCGAGTAGCCCGTGCCGCGGCAGCGATTGCAGCCCTCGCCCTTGACGACCTCGTCGAGCGTGATGCCCTGCAGCGCGAGGTGCTCGGCGACGTGCTCGTCGGGCTTGACGTGCGTCTTGCAGTGGTCGCAGATCTTGCGGACCAGGCGCTGCGCAAGACAGGCGTTGACGGCCGAGCCGATCAGGTACGGCTCGACGCCGATGTTGATCAGGCGAGTAATCGACGACGGCGCGTCGTTGGTGTGGAGCGTCGAGAGCACGAGGTGGCCGGTGAGCGACGCCTGGATCGCGACGCGCGCGGTCTCCTGGTCGCGGATCTCGCCGACCATGATGACGTCGGGGTCCTGACGCAGCAGGGCCCGCAGCGCCGTGCCGAAGGTCATGCCGATGAGCTCGTGCGCCTGCGTCTGGTTGATCCCGCCGAGGTGGTACTCCACGGGGTCTTCGACGGTGGAGATGTTGAGCTTCTTGCGGTCCATCTTGTTGAGGGACGCGTAGAGCGTGGTCGTCTTGCCCGAGCCCGTCGGGCCCGTGACCAGGATGATCCCGTGCGGCTGGCTGATCTGGTTCTTCCAGATGGTCAGCGCGTCGGGCCCGAAGCCGAGGTCGTCGAGATCGACCTGGATCGATCGGGTGTCGAGGATACGCAGCACGACCTTCTCGCCCGCAGCGGTAGGCAGCGTCGAGAGGCGCAGGTCGAGCTTGCGGCCGTGGACCATGGCGCGGATGCGGCCGTCCTGCGGCAGGCGTCGCTCGGAGATGTCCAGGTTGGCCATGATTTTCAGGCGCGAGACGATGGCCGCGTGCATCTGGTGCGGCGGGCGCATCGAGTCGAACAGCACGCCGTCGATACGGAAGCGGATCTGCAGCGCCTTTTCCTGCGGCTCGATGTGGATGTCCGAGGCGCCTTCCTTGACCGCGTTGAAGATCAGGTAGTTGACGAAGCGGATGACGGGCGACTCGCCAGCCATCTTCTCGAGGTCGAGGTCCTCGTCCTCGGTCTCGACGACCTCGACGTCGTCCTCGTTGATGTCGCCGATGATGTCGTCGACCTCGACGCCGGGGTCGGAGGTCTCTTCCTTGTGCGCCGAGATCGCTGCGTCGATGTCGGCCCGGCAGACCACCACGGGCTTGATCGGGGCGCCGAGCTTGTGGCGGAGCTCGTCGATCAGGCTGATCTTCTCCGGCTGCACCATGCCGACGACCATGCGGCTGCCCGCGCGACGCAGCGGCATCACGCCGTGCTCCGAGCAGTAGGCCGACCCCAGCGCGTCGAGTTGCTTGAGCGCCTCCAGCCGGTCGTACTCGATCTGCTCGTACTCCAGGCCGTTGGCCTCGGCGACGCGTTGCTGCACCGTCTCCTCGGGAGCCCCGGCGTTCAGCAGCGCCTCGGCGAGCGACAAGCCGGGCGTGCGGGACAGCACGCTGCGGGCGCTGGTGAGCATCGCCGCGTCGATCGCGCCCTCGGCCAGCAGTCGATCGCCGAGGTCGCCGCTCGAGTCGGCCGACGCGTCGCCCATGCTGGGCACGTCGATCGACCGAAGCGCCGGCGTCGCCTCGGCGTCGTCGTTGGGGTCGTAGAGGAGCTGATCGATCGGGTCGGGCATCGCGAAAGTCCCTGGGCGGCGGCCGAACACGCGGCCGGCGCGGTCAACGCTGGTCGATCTGCATCCGCAGGACCCAGTCGCGGTTCTCGGCCTCGAGCTTCACCGCCTGGTGCTTGCTGGAGATCGCCGAGACGTAGAACATGTCGATCGTGTCGCCGCGGCGGTACATCTCGCCGTTGATCACGGCCACCGGCACGCGCATGTCGACGACCGACTGCAGCTGCAGCGAGCGGAACGCCTGCTCGAGCTTGGCCAGCCGTTGCTGAGCGGCGATGTCGATCTGCTCCTGCGGCTCGCCGGTCTCCTCGACGATGCGCTGCACGCGGATCGAGAAGGGGTTCTTCTTGATGTACTCGACCGGCACCTGCTTCTCGGCCGGGTCGGCGGCGAAGATCGCCAGCACGCGGTCGGTGTTGCTGAACAGCCGATTCACCGAGTCGGGGCTGTACGGGTCGTCGGCGCTCATCAGCTCGGCGTTGGTGAGCTTGCCCAGCGCCTCGTCGATCCGCGAGGTCAGGTCGCCCGAGGCGTGCGTCTCGATGTCGTCCTGCGACGAACGCATGAAGTACAACGCGCCCGCGCCCAGACAGGCGACGATCACCAGCAGGATCGCGGTCTGGACCCAGGGCGACCGCCCCGGGGTGTCCGGCTCGTCGACGATCACGCCGTCCAGCGCGTCGTCCCCGCCGGTCACGCCGCTCATCAGCGACATCGACTTGGACGACTCGTCTTCCGGCGCCCCGTCGTTCGTGTCCATCATGCCTGGCAGCCTGCTCACGCGTTGCCTCCCGGCCGTTGGGCGGTGTCGGGCTCGTCGCCCTCGAAGAAGATGCTGAGCGTCAGCTCGGCGACCATCTGCCCCTCGGTGTCCTTGTCCTTGCTCTTGGTGAGCTTGAGGTCGGGCAGGCGGGTGATTCGCGGGAGCTTCTCGACGTCCAGCAGGAACTGGTAGAAGCCGTCGAAGTCGCCCTTGATCTTCATGCGGATCGGCAGCTCGGAGTACGTCGCCGTGCCGATGACCTGCTGGGTGCGGACGCTGAGCGGCTCGAGCTTGTTGGCGACGGCGACGCGCCAGACGTCCTCGAGGATGCCGTCGACCTCTTCGCGCTGCGGCAGTCGCTGCTCGTAGAGCTCGATGGCCTGGGCGAGCTTCTCGATCTCGACGCCGAGGCCGTGGATCTTGTGGCTGGCCATCACCTCGTCCAGCTTGGCGAGCTTGGCGCGCTTGTGCTGGGTGTCGGCATTCACCTTCTGGATCGTCTCGGCGCGCGGCTTGAAGACGTAGAAGTACGCCGACACCGGCATGGCGACGAGCAGCGCGACAAACAGGAGTTCGCGGAAACCGAACTTCATGACTTACTCTCCGGCGGTGTCGGTGGGGACGGTGGCCACGGCGGGGTCGGGCAGGATCAGGCGGCCGTCTTCGTCGATCTGGATGGTCTCGGCCATGGGGTCGAGCTTGAGCCGCCGGGGGACGCGCGACGGCTGCAGGTCTTGATCGGAGATGGCGGACCGCACGAGCATCTCGACCTCGAACTTGCGCAGCTCGGCGTCCTGGACCTTGGACTTCTCCGAGTACTGCAGGCTGACGTTGGAGAAGGCCGGGTGCGTGGACAGGGCCGAGATGAACTCGGCGACCTGCACGTCGGTCGGCGCGACGCCGACGAGCTTGATCGTGCTGCGGGTCTCGGGCGGTCGGGGGGCGGCGTGCTGCTGAGCGGCGGCCTTGGCGGCGTTGCGCTGCTGGGCGCGGGCCAGGGCCGTCGAGGGCGCCTGGGCGCGACGGAGGGTCTTGGTCTCGAGCTCGAACTCGAGCCAGCTCACCGTCGCGGGCATGTGGTTGATCAGCTCGGCGAGCATCACGCTGCGCTGCAGCCGCTCGACGAGCACCGCCGCGATCTCGGCCTTGCGTTCCATCTCGGCCTTCTGCTCGCGGAGCTCGTCCATCTGGTCGAGTTTCTGGCCGGCTTCCTGGTACGCGACCGTCGCGGTCTTGTTCTCGGCCAGGCTCTCGCGGAGCTGGCTGCCGGTGATGAACCAGGTGCCCACGACCACGACGATGACGACAACGAACAGCGTCAGCGCGATCATGTTGGTTCGCCGGGCGGCGCGTCGCTCGAGGTAATCCTCGGGCAGGAAGCTCATGTCCTTGGGCATCGTCGGGCTCCGGGTCGGCCGGGGAGGCGGGGTCGGTTAGAGGTTGGGCTCGCTGAGGCTCAGGCCCACGGGCACGGCCCAGCCGGGCTGGGGCTCGCGCAGGTCCAGGCCGGGCGTCGGCTTCTGGCGCGGCTTGCGCGTCACGCGGCCGAGCGGGTCGCCGAGCTGGGCGGCGGTGCGGACGGCCTTGGCGATTGCCTGGCAGGTCGGCGTGCAGCCGGCCTCGCCGCCGAGGAAGACCAGCCGCTCGAGCGGCACGTCGGGGAAGCTGTTGGTGTGGTGGCGGACGCAGAGCGTGATCTCGTCGATCAGGCAGTCGAGCGCCTCGCTGCCGGAGGTCGAGGTCGGCGCGTCGGTGCGGCCGATGCGTTCGGGCATCTGGGCGTCCGAGCCGTGACGCAGCGGGGGCATGTCGTCAAGGTCGGGGTCGGGCGAGAGGGCCGCGAGGCGCGAGCGGCGCGCGGGCCTGACGACGGGCTCGGCGACAGCGGCCGCGGCGGGGGGCGCCTCGCCGTTGGCCTCGGCGACGCGGGCGCGGCGGGCCTCCTCGAAGCCGCACTCGCGCTGCCGGGCACGCTCGCGGACGAACTGGTCGCCGCCAATCGGCACGGCCTTCGCGAACACCATGTTCGTGCCGTGCGAGACGACGACCTTGGTGCTGGCGGCGCCGATGTCGATGTAGGCGACGGCGCGGGCCTCGTCGCCGTCGCGGCGGTGCATGAAGTCGAAGGCGGTGAGGATGGCGTGCGGCTCGGCGTACATGCCGACCACGTCGAGCTTGCACCGGCGGGCGAGGTCGATGTACCGCATCACGATGTCGCGCGGGGCGGCGAGGCAGACGAACTCGCGCTGGTTGCCGCGGCCGGGGACGGGCACCTCGTGGTGGCGGACGAGCGTGCGGCCGGGGTTGATCCCCAGGCGCTCGTGCAGCTCGCCGCCGATCTGGTCGTCGATCGAGAGCTCGGGGGCGATCTCGACGACGAGCTGCTGCACGATGGTGTGCAGGGCGGGCATCGAGAGGATCGCGCGGCGGCCCTTGAACGGCTGCTGGCGGAGCAGCTGGGGCAGGGCCTCGGCCAGGAACGCCAGCCGCTCGGCCGGCGACTCGCGGGTGGCCAGCGGCATCTCGGCGGCGGCGGCGCCGATCAACTGCGGCGGGTCGTTGGGCTGGACCTGCACGAGCTTGACACGGTCGGCGCCGAAGTCGACGCCGATGACCGGCGGCCGGGATCGCGAGAGTCCAAAGGGCATGCGGGGTCCGCCTCGCTGGGCGTCGTGGGGTCGCACGGACGGCGCGGACCTGGGCACGACACCCGAGTCGCTCTACGGGTTCATCGACCCGCCCCGCCGGCCGGTTTAGCCACCCCGCCTCGGTTATCGGCCCGCTACAACCGGCGTGCCCGACCCAAGCGCCGCGATCGTTACAGATCGACCCTCGCCCGCCCCGCGCACCCGCTCCGCCTGCGCGCAAAAACAAGGGCGTGCGCTTCGCGGCGCACGCCCCTGCACTTCTCGATTCGCCAGGCGGCTGGCGTTAGCTGGCGTTCTTGCCGGCGCTGTCGGCCGAGGCCTGGGCCGGGGGCAGCAGCACGGTGTCGATGACATGGATCACGCCGTTGCCGGCGGCGATGTCGGTCTTGATGACGTTGGCGTTGTTGATCATGACGCCCTCGTCGGTGGTCTGGATGTTGATCACGCCGCCCTGGAGCGTCGCGGCCTCATCGAGCGTGACGACCGTGCCCGAGGGGACCTCGCCGTCGATGACGTGGTAGAGCAGGATGGCCTTGAGGGTCTCCTTGTTCTCCGGCTTGAGCAGCGACTCGACGGTGCCGTCGGGCAGCGCGGCGAAGGCCTCGTCGGTCGGGGCGAGCACGGTGAACGGGCCGCCCTGATCGAGCGTCTCGGCCAGGCCGGCGGCCTGGGCGGCGGCGAGCAGGGTGTTGAACTTGCCGGCCTGCTGGGCGGTGCCGACGATCGACGGCTTCTCGGACGCGCTGGCGGTGCTGACGCCGGTCTTGGCGTCCTTGGAATCGCAGGCGTACCCGCCGGCCCATGCCGGGGAAGCGGCGAACGAAGCGGCGGCGACAACAGTAACGGCGGTCAAGGAGGAGCGAAGCATGGTGGAATCTCCGGGTTGAACGGTTTGGCCGATTCGACGGCCGATGGCAACACTAGATCGCGTCCAGCAGCCGGGCGGGCCGTGCGACAGCAAGCCGCGACCCAGGGGGCAGAAGCCGCGTCAGCGATACTCGATCTCGTAGATGAGCTGGCCGGCGTCGTCGCGATGCCAGGCGAGGTGGGGCTCGGGATCGAGCCCGGGGGCCTCGATGCGCGGCGGCAAGTCGCCGCGAGCCGGGGCGAGCATGCGGAAGGGGGCGGTGTGCCCGCCGGGGCGGTCGAAGACGAAGAGGTCGGGATCGTCGGCGGCGAGGCGGACGGTGAGGCCGTGCGAAACGCGGGTCACCGTGAACGATCGAGCGACGAGCATCTGGCGGAGTGCGTCCAGCGTGCCGGGGATGGGCTCGTCGTTCTGGTGGAGGTAGCGCAGGGCGACGCCCAGGAAGTCGAGCCGCTCGGCGGCGGAGGTGATCGGGTCGGGTTCGTGATCGCGGGCGTGCTCGGACCAGAGGCGCTCGATGCCGGCGAGGCTCTCGACGCCGAAGGCCTCGCGCATCGCGCGGGCGCTGCGTTGCCCGTCGCTGATCAGCACGAGGTAGCGCTGGAAGGCGTTGCGGTACCGGCCGTCGCGGCCGTGGATGAGGTAGTAAACGAGCGACCACGACTGGGCGTAGAGCAGCGACGAGCGCTGCGGGTCGGCCGCGAGGGTGTCGGACCAGGTGCGTCCGCTCATCGAGATGATCTCCTCGAGATCGACGGCTCGCTCGGTCTCGAGGGCGTCGCGGACGAGGTCGATCCGCCGGGCGTCGGCCAGCCCGGTGCGCATGCGCTTGCCGGTGAAGATCGCGTCCTCGAAGTACTGCGCGAGCCCCTCGTTGACCCACACCGGCAGGTCCTCGCCGATGTAGGCCCAGGCGAACTGATGGAAGCCCTCGTGCTGCAGCACGCGATAGACACGGGAGGTGGCCTGGTCGTCGATCCAGGTGACCAGCCCCGAGGCGCGGGGCCGGACGAAGAACATCCCGCCGGAGTTGGTGGCGTCGATGCCGAGGTTGTCGAGGAAGTCGATGTACTGCTGCTGGTGGGCGAACAGGTAGAGCGGCATGCGGTCGCTGCGCCGGCTGCGGAAGCCGTCGAAGCGTCGCTGGAACTCGACGAACACGGCGTCCATGTGGCGGCCGTACTCGATGACCTCGTCCCTGGGCAGGTCGGTGTGGATGACGTAGTGGCGGCTGCGATAGGTCTCGAAGCCCGCCGGCTGGGCGATCGCGGTCGCGGCGCCAAAGAACGCCGTAACAATCATCAAGATCGCTACGACACGACCGAGCGTGGTCGTCGCGGCGATCGGCCTGGCGGCGGCGCGGGTCGTGGACAGGCGGGAGGTGGTGTCGATCGATCTGGCCCCAACGTACGCCGAGCCGATGGGTTATCGGGAAAGTCGGGCCGCCCCTCCAGCCGCCGACCGCGGGCGTGCGCCGGTCGGCATCGCCGCGAACGGCGGGTCACTTGCCGGCGTAGTCGATCAGCCGGCCGATCTCGCGGCGCAGGTCGCCTCGGTGGACGACGCGATCGACAAAGCCCTTCTCCAGCAGGAACTCGCTGCGCTGGAACCCGGCGGGCAACTCTTCGCGGACCGTGTTGGCGATGACGCGTGGGCCGGCGAAACCGATAAGCGCCCCGGGCTCGGCGAGGATGACGTCGCCGAGCATGGCGAAGCTGGCCGTCACGCCGCCGGTGGTCGGGTCGGTCAGGACCGAGATGAACAGCCCCCCGGCGTCGTCCAGCCGGGCCAGCGCCGCGGAGGTCTTGCCCATCTGCGCGAGCGACAGGGCCGACTCCTGCATCCGCGCCCCGCCCGACGCGCAGACGACGACCAGCGGCAGGTCCTGATCGACGGCCAGGTCGATCGTTCGGCTGAGCTTCTCGCCGACGACTGCGCCCATCGAGGCCATCATGAACCGGGTATCCATCACCGCCAGCGCCACGCGTCGGCCCTTAACGAACGCCCGGCCGCACAGCAAGGCGTCGCGGTGGCCGGTCTTGGATTGCTCCTTGCTGAGCCGATCCTTGTACGCCAAGCGATCGACAAACTTGAGCGGGTCGCGTGGGCTGAGGTCCTCCCACATCGGCTCGAAGCTGCCCTCGTCGACGAGCTGACGGACGCGCTCGTCGCCGTCGATGCGGTCGTGGTGACCGCACTCGGGGCAGACGTAGAGGTTCTCGGCCAGGGCCTTGGTGAAGAGCATCGCCTCGCAGCGTGGGCAGCGTCGCCACAGGCCTTCGGGGACGTCCTTGCTCTTATCGGTCGCGGCGACGTCGTGCCAGCTGAGCGGACGGGCGGCGGGCTTGGTCTTGGAGGCGGTCGAGGCCGAGGCGCCGTTGGGCGAGCCGTCGGCGAAGGCGGGGGTGCGTGTCAAGGGCGAGGCTCCGGTCCGACGGGCGTAGGACGAATCGAGCCCGCCGTGGACGCGGATGGTACGCCATCGTCGGTCGGGCGGCACCCTTGGGGGCCGTGATCCGCGATCGCGAGCGATCAACGGCGGTTCGGAAGCCCTGACGGCGGTGCCGGTCAGGGCGTGAGGAGGGCGCCGACGGTCGCCTCGCCGGTCGCGGCGTCGACGGTGATCACGATGCGCATGCCGCCGGCCTCGAGCTCGATGGCGGCGTCGGCGGACTCGTCGAGGTGGCCGAACGCGGCGTAGGCGAGCGTGTCGTCGCCGCCGACGCTCACGGCGTGCAGGCCGACGCCCGTGAGGCTGACGGCCGCGCCCTGACCGAAGGTGATTAGCCAGGAGCCGCCGCCGCCGGGGTTGGGCAGCGGGGTCGTCGGGGCCGAGGCGGCGGCGACGTGGTAGGTCTCGGTGACGGTGTTGAAGACGACCACGCGCGGGTCGTCGGCGTGGGCGATCGACTCGATGCGTGCGGCGTCGAGGTCGGCGGCCAGGACCGTCGCGGCGGCGCGCAGCTTGACGTCGTCCGTGTCGCTGAACAGCGGCACGGCCAGCGCGGCCGCGATGCCGACGATGACGACGACGATCATCAGCTCGACGAGGGTCAGGCCGCGAGCGGGCACGGGCGTCGGAGCGGGCCGGGGGTGCATGTCGGCTGTATCGACCGATCGTGCCGACGGCTTGGCGAGTGCCGCCGGGCATCCGTCACGAGCGGTTCAACCCGACCGCCGGACCGGCCGACACTGCCGTTGGTGACTTGCGCATGCCCCGACCCCACCCCCATCCCGCCGCCGGCTTCTCGCTGCCCGAGGTGCTGATCGCCTCGATGATCGTCGCGATCATCTCGCTCGCCCTCGCGCAGGCGATCGTCGCCGGTCATCAGCAGACCGATAACGCCGTCACCGTGCACCGCGCCGCGGCGTTGGCCGACTCCATGCTCGAGCGCGTCCTCGCCCTGCCCTACGACGACCCCGAGGGCGAGACCACCGTCGGGCCCGACAGCGGCGAGAGCGGCTACACGCTGTTCGACAACGTCGACGACTACCACAACTACACCGAGGCCGCGGGCGCCCTGATCGATGCCTCCGGCACCGCCTGGCCCAACGACTACCAGGACCACTCGAGGTCCGTCCGTGTCGTGAGCGAGACGCTCGATGTCGCAGACCTCGGCGGGACGCACGACGGCATGACCGTGACCGTGACGGTCACGATGCCCGACGGTCGGCTGCTGACGGTTCGGCGGTGGGTGCCCTCGGAGGTGTCGTCGTGACTCGATCGGCACGCCACGAGCGGAGGGGCCTCACGCTGCCCGAGCTGATCCTCGCGATGTCGGGCACGGCGGTGGTGTCGCTGGCGGCCGTGACCATGCTCTTCGCCGCGACGCAAGGCGCCGACGACGGCAAGGTGGCCCGCTCGCTGGTCATCGAGGCCAAGGCGATCTCCAGCCGGCTCAACGCCTCGCTGCGGGGGTGTCGCCAGCTGCTCGACGTCTCCTCGACCCGGGTCATCCTGTGGTCGGCCGACGACGACGCCGACGGGATGGTGGACACCGACGAGCTCCGCGTCTTTGACCACACCCCGGCCAGCGATCGCCTCAGCCGATCGACGGTCTCCTTGGCGGCGACGCCGGCCGAGTACGACCCGCTGACCGCCGACTTCGCGTCGATCGTCGCGGCTCTCGACACCGCGACGCAGCTGGACACGACGGTCTGGTCGAACCGGGCCGACACGTTCTCGCTGTCGTCCGACGCGCCGGGCGACCCGTCGAGCGCCACGCTGCTGACCTACCGCGTCGGGCTCGTGCACGGCACGCTCTCCGAGACGGTGGCCCACAGCGTCGCCCTTCGCAACCAGTAACCGATCCGACCCTTGATCCAACACACCCGCCATTGCCACGCCCTGTCGCCGCGCCGCCGCCGAGGCGTCGCTTACCTCGTCGTGCTGTTTGCGATGATGGTGGGCGTCGTGCTCGCCGCCAGCTTCCTGCGCGGCGCTAACACGACGATCTCGGTCGCGAACAACGTGCAGACCCACCCGACGGCACGCGGCGTCGCCGAGTCCGGCCTCGAGCTGGCGGTCAGGCACGTCCAAAGCGACACCGACTGGCGCACCGGCAAGACCTCCGGCCAGTGGATGACCGACGTCGCCTGGCAGGGCGGGACCTTCGCCGTTCGTTTCACCGACGACGACGGCGACCTCGCCGACGACCCGGCCGACTCGGTGACCATCACCGCCATCGGCCAGGTCGACGGGGTCACCCACCGCGTCGAGGCGCTGGTCAAGAGCGCCCTCGGCGAGACCGGCAACTTCCGCCTGCTGATGGTCGTCAGCGACACCAACAGCCCGACCAGCAACGACCTCGCCAAGATCAGCCTTTTCGAGACGTGGGGCTTCACCGTCTCGACCCTCGACGACGGCGCGTCGTCGAGCGACTACTCCGACGGCATCGACGCGTCCGACCTGCTCTATCTCTCCGCAAGCGCCGACAGCACCCTCGTCGGCGCGCGGATCGCCAACCCCGCCGTCCCCATCGCCACCGATCACCCCGGCCTCGTCGACACCATCGGCCTCGCGTCCGCCGACGCCTCCACCACCAGCCGGTCGACCCTGCTGATCGTCGACAACGTCCACACGATCACCGAGGACTTCACCCGACAGGAGGTGACCGTCGCCTCAACCTCGGTGCCCGTAACCACTTTCGGCGACAACGTCACCGCCGAGGCCTATGTGCTCGCAACCGCCGGGAGCACGGGCGTGACGCTGGGCGACGCCACGCCGGACCTCGTCCTCGACGCCGGCGCCAAAGGCTGCCTGGTCACGCTCAACTCCGGCAGGACCGACGCCAAGGGCCGCACCGCCGCCGCCAAGCGGGCCGCCCTGCCCTTCGCCGGCGCCTCGTTCGACCCGACCAAGCTCGACACCACGGGCACGGCCCTCGTCGAAGACACGATCTATTGGCTGCTCAGCGCCGCCGACCTGCCCCGCCCCATCGCCCACTGGCCGCTCGACGAGACGTTCGGCACCACGGCGCAGGACGTCGTCGGCGGGCTCGACGGGGTGCGCAACGGCGGCATCGGCTTCGGCACCGGGCAGATCAACTACGCCAGCGAGTTCGACGGCGTCGACGACCACATCCGCGTCCCCAGCCACGACCGGTTCAAGCTCACCAGCACCCTCTCCGTCAGTGCCTGGGCGTATTACGACGGCTTCGGCTCGTCGGACAACACCGACATCATCATCCGCAAGGGCGAGGGCAACCCCAACAACTGGCAGTTCACCATCGCCAACAAGTACCCCGAGCTGATCCTCGAGGCTTGGGACAACAGCGGCATCAAGGCCAACACCCAGCTCACCACCGGCCGGTGGTACCACCTCGCGGTCACCTGGGACGGCTCGCAGGTCAAGTTCTACATCGACGGCGAGCTCGACCGAACGGCCAGCAAGACCGGCACCGTCGGCACAGACGACCGCGACGTGTACATCGGCGCCCGCGCCTCGACCGACCAGACCGACGGCCTGCTCGACGACATCCGGCTCTACGACCGAGCCCTCTCGGCCGAGGAGGTCACCCAGCTCTACGAGTACGGCCTCGCGCAGGCCGGCGGCATCTTCCCGACGCTCGTCGCCTCCTACGACTTTGTCGAGCAGAAGACCGCGCCGACCGAGGTCGGCCGGTGGCCCCTCGACGACAACGGCACGGGCGGCGGCGGCGTCCTCGCCGGCGACGTCGTCGACGTGAACAGCAAGAGCCTCATCGATTCCTATTCGAGCACCCTCGGCGCCTACGACGCCACGTCCAACCGCACCAAGTTCGCCGCCGTCGCGTCCACGAAGTCTTCAGGCACCAAGATCGCCGCCGAAAACACCACCGTCATCCTCGGGGACGCCTACACCGTCGATGGATCGGGATACAGCGGCAACCCCGGCACGCTCTCCGGGCAGAAGTACGAGCTGCCCAGCGGCGTGTCCGTCTCGATCCCCGGCGTGCCCGGCGACCTGTCCGCCACCTCCATGGGCAACGTCACGCTCCCCGACGACAGCGACGAGATGGGTGAAGAAGATGATGATGATGACAAACTCGGCGCCGACGGCGTGCTCATGTCGGGCGACTACGTCTTCGGCGATCTCACCATCCAGGCGCCGTCGGTCGGCGGCGGGGCCACCCTCACGGTCACCGGCCACACGCGGATCGACGTCACCGACGACCTGCTGATCGAGGACGCGGCCGTCATCGTCGTCAACCCCGGCGCCACGCTGGCGATCTACGTCAACGACAGCTGCCGGATCGACGGCGGAGCCCAAGTCAACGCCGACTCGTCCGCCACCGATCGCTTCACCCTCGTGCACCGGGCCACGAGCAGCTCGAAACGGCTTGAGATCGACGAGAAGGCCGTGGTCGGTGGCTCGATCTACTCGCAGCAGGAGATCCGCGTCCGCAGCGGCTCGGAGGTCTACGGCGTGGTCGTCTCGAACGACGAGCTCGACCTGTGGAACCAGGCCAAGGTCCACGTCGACCTGAGCCTGCCCAGCGTCGGCGTCGCCAACCCGCCGGCCAGCGAATCGATCGCGGCCAACCACGGCGAGTTCCGCTCCGGGGCCACCGGCCTCGCGAGCGGCGCGCTGGGCTCGACCGGTACCGCCGCCGAGTTCGACGGCTCGACGGGTAGCGTGGTCGTCCCTCACCTCGGCACCTACGCGCTCGACACCGGCGCGGTCTCGCTGTTCTTCTACGCCGACAACCAGTCCGGCAACCAGGCGCTGTTCAGCAAGGACGCCAGCGGCCGCGGCGACGGCGGGCACCTCACCATCGACCTCACCGGCGCGACCGTCCGCGTCTCGTACGCGACCGCCACGGCCGACCACGTCCTCGTCGGCGGCAACGCCCAGCCCAACCGCTGGCACCACCTGGCCGTGTCGTTCGGCCCGTCGGGTCTCAAGACGTTCCTCAACGGCTCGCAGGTCGCCGCGAACACGTCGGTCACCACGGGGTTGGGCGCGTCCTCGGGCGGGACGGGCAACGCCGAGCCGATCGTGATCGGCGCCAGCGCCCGCAACAGCGCAGCCGGCGAGGCGGGCTCGCTCACCGATCACTTCGACGGCCGGATCGACGACGTCCGGCTGTTCGACGCCGAGGTCGACGCGACCCAGGCCGCTCGCCTGGCGGCCGGGAACGACCCCGGCGAGAGCACCGGCGAGGCGTCGATCGCCTACGACGGGTCGGGCTTCGGCCTGCCCGCCGACCTCACGATCAGCGACGTCGCCCGCACGCAGTGGGTCACCGGCGGCGGCTTGACGATCGACCAGGCCGTGTCGCTCGCCACCGCCTCGCCGCCGACCAAGGTCTATGACGCGATCAGCGCCACCGGCGAGTTCTCCATCCACGCCGTGTTCACGCCGGCCAACGACACGCAGACCGGGCCGGCCACCCTCGTGGCCTACGGCGGCTCGGGCGGCGCACGCAACTTCATCGTTGGCCAGAAGCTCGCCGACGCCGCCGCCGGCGTCCGCACCTCCGACACCGGCACCTACGGCGGCGCCCAGGCCAACGGAGGGCTCACCCTCGCCCCCGGCACCAAGGTCGACCTCCTGGTCACCTTCGGCCAGGAGTCGATCGGGTTCTACGAGAACGGCAAGCTGGTCTCGACGGCCGCCCAGACCGGCGCCCTGACCAACTGGTCCAGCGCCTTCAACCTCATCGTCGCCGGCGAGTCCGGCGCGACGCGTTCGTGGCTGGGCACGCTGCACGAGATCAACGTGTACGACCGAGCGCTCAACGCCACGCAGGTCGCCAACGTCGCGGCCGGCCTGCCTCCGGGGAACAGCAACCAGGCCGCGACGACGTTCTCCGCGACGTGGATCGAGACCGACTGACCCCGTCGACGCGTCGGCGTCGCCCGCGGCTTACTTCAGGTCGTACGGGTCGTAGACCCACTGGTTGAGCGTCGGCTCGTGGGCGATCAGCTCGCCGTCGCCGAACCACAGGTCCAGCTCGCGCTTGGCCGACTCGAGCGAGTCCGAGCCGTGGACCATGTTGTTGGCGCCGGACATGCCCAGGTCGCCGCGGATGGTGCCGGGCTCGGCGTTGCGGCCGTTGGTCGCGCCGATGAGCTTGCGGCAGACGGCGACGGCGTCGACGCCCCGCCAGGCCATGGCCAACACCGGCCCCGAGGTGACGAACCCGATGAGCCCGGGGAAGAACGGCTTCTCGGCGTGCTCGGCGTAGTGCTGCTCGGCCAGGTCCTTGGGGACCATCATCAGCTTCATGCCGGCCAGCTCGAGGCCCTTGCGTTCGAAGCGGCCGACGATCTCGGCGATCAGGCCGCGCTGCACGGCGTCGGGCTTGAGGAAGATAAAGGTGGTCTCCACGGGCGGGCTCCTGTCGGGGGCGGTTGGGGCAGGGCGTTATCCCGCATCCGCCCCCGTCCCGCAACCCGCCCCTAAACTCGCCGCGTGCCCGCGCACCGCCTGCTCGCCCACCCCGCCGCCGCGCCGATCGCGGCATTTGCCCTCATCTGCCTCATGCTGCTGCCCGGCCTGGGCGCCGCGCCGCTCGGCAAGACCGAGGGCCACCGCGCCCTCACCGCCCACGGCATGGTCGCCTCGGGCAACTGGGTCACCCCCCGGCTGTTCGACCAGCTCTACCTGCGCAAGCCGCCGGGTCAGTACTGGCTCGCGGCCGCGAGCCAGTCGGTCCTGGGGCCCAGCGAGTTCGCGTGGCGGCTGCCCAGCGCGCTGGCGACGGCGGGGATCGCGGGGTTCGTCGCGTGGACGGCCCGACGGTGGTTCGGCACGCCGGCCGCGGGGTGGGCGGCCGGGCTGTCGGTGGCCTGCCTGATCCCGCTGTGGGACCAGGGGATGACGGCCGACCTCGACGGGGCGCACAACCTTGCCGTCGTCGTCGCGGCGGTCGCCTTCATCGAACTCGTCGCCGAGCCGCGCCGACGCAAGGCGCGATGGGCGTGGACGGCGACCGCGGCGCTCGCGCTGTCGGCGGTGCTGCTCATCAAGGTGCACGCCGGGCTGCCGTTGATCGTCGGGGCGGTGCTCGGGTCGGCCGTGGCGACGTCGCGCTGGCGTGCGTTCCGCCAGCCTCATCTTTACATCGCGCTGGTCGGTGCGTTGACGCTACCGGCGCTGTGGGCCGGTCTATTGATCGTCGACCTCGGCGGCTGGCCGAGCGACACACGCGGGCTGCGCGAGGCCGGCGTGCCGTTCGACGCCCTCGGCCTCGTCGCCGCGTTCGGCGGAGGCTTGCTCGCGGCGCTGCTGTGCTTCCTCTACGGCCTGCCGACCACCGCCGCCCTGCCCCTGACGATCCGCAACGCCCGCGGCCAATGGCGCGAGCTACCCATCCTCGGCCCGTTGTTCGTCGCCGTGTCCAGCGTCGTCCCGCGCAAGCGAGCGACCTATCGATCCGCCGCCCTGGCCGTGTACATCGCGTGGCTGATCTACGCCCTCTTCGGCATCACCAACCCGCGCTACCTCTACCCCTCCCTCACCCTCGCCCCGCTGGCCCTGGCCGGCCTGGCCGACGCGTGGCAACGCGGGCTCGTCCCCGCGCCCGGCCAGGCCGTGGGCCGAGCCGTCGGCACGCTCGCCGCGCTCGGCACCGCCGTCGCCCTCGTCATCGCCGCCTGGTTTCTCTGGGTCGATCGCACCGGCTTTCCACAGCCCGCCGCGGTGACGCTCGCCCTGCTCGCGATCGGCGCCGGTCTGGGCGCCACCGTGCTGTGGCTCCGCCGGCGTGTCACCGCGGCCGCGCTCGCGACCGCCCTGCTCTTCGCAGCCCTCTCCATCCCCTTCGTGCACTGGCACGGCGTCGAACGGCAATGGGCCTGGTCCTACACCTCGGCCGCCACCGTCCGCTCGATTGTCCCGCCCGACGAGCCGATCGCCGTCCACGACGTCGTCTGGGACGTCCCGCACCTGCTGTGGTACGCCGACCGCCCCATCGTCTCCGCCGACCGCCCGCTCATCGGCCACAAACGTCTTCCCGACGGCGCCACCTGGCTCATCCTCAGCCCCCGCGAAGCACGCCGCCTGCTGACCCCCAACAACGCCCCCCTCGACGCTCGAACCCACCTCGACCCCGACAGCCACCCTTCGCCCATCCTCGTGCGATACGATCCGGGCTCATGAGCACCCGCCCCACGCGACGCCTCATCACCGCCATCGCCCTGCTGCTCGCGGCCACCTATCTGACACCCGCCGCCGCTCAGGACCGCACCGCGACCAACCCCAAGCCGGTCCGCACCGACTACACGCCCGACACCCTCCCGCCCGCCGACGAGCCCTCCACCCAGGCCGTCTACGTCACCTGGCAGCGTGACCCCACCACCACGCTCACCGCCCAGTGGATCGGCCCCCTGCACCCTCAGTGGGCGTCGGCCGCCATCTGCCGCGCGCCCGAGCTGCCCCAATCCCCCGACACGCTCCGCTACACCTCGGTCCCCGCCCGCTGGCAGGCCGTGCCCGGCACCGACAACCGCATGGCCTACTCGGCCGAGTTCATCAACCTCGCCCCCGACACGCCCTACCTGCTCGCCGTCCCCGGCCGCGACGAGCCCCTCCGCGTCCGCACCCTCCCCGCCGACGGCGACCAGCCCCTGCGGTTCGTCGCCGCCGGCTGCGCGTACAAGAACAAGAAGCCCTTCGAGGCCATGACCCGGGCCGTCGCCCACCACGACCCCCACTTCGCCCTCTTCGCCGGCGACATCGCCTACGCCGACGGCGACCCCAACCAGGCCGACCGCTGGCTCTACTTCCTCAGCACCTGGGAGAACCTCGCCCGGCGCGCCGACGGCTCGCTCATCCCCCTGGTCATGACCATCGGTAACCACGAGGTTTCTCACGGCGGCCGCGGCAAGACCAAGGCCTACGCCCCGTTCTTCTACTCGCTCTTCGCCTTCCCCGCCCCCACCGGCTATGGCGTCCTCGACATCGGCGACCACACCTCGCTCTTCCTGCTCGACTCCGGCCACACCAACCCCGTCCCCGGCCACCAGACCGACTGGCTCGCCGGCGAGCTCGCCGCCCGCCAGGACCGCACGCACCTCGTCGCCGCCTACCACGTCCCGGCCTACCCCTCCGTCCGCGGCTTCAACAACCACAAGAACCGCGAGGTCCGCCGACACTGGTCGCCGCTCTTCGACGAGCACGGCGTCGCGCTCGCCATCGAAGCCGACGACCACGCCTACAAGCGCACGCTCCCCCTCCGCGACGGCAGGCCCGACCCGCGCGGCACCGTCTACATCGGCGACGGCGGCTTCGGCATGACCCACCTCCGCACCCCCGCCGAGCCCGGCACCGGCTCGGCCTTCGGCAACCGACGCCCCTATCTCGCCCGCACCGCCGAGACCACCCACGGCGAGCTCGTCACCCTCCACGGCAACGAACGCTCGATCATCTCGCTCGACCCCGATGGCGTCGTCATCGACGCCTACCGCTTCGCCGCCGACCAGCCCCACCCCATCGACGCCACGCCCCGCACCTCCCTGCTCTTCCGACCCGAGGGCTACCTCACCGCCGCCGCCATCGTGCTCGCGATCGCCGGCTACTTCGGCCTCTCGGCCTGGCGGACACGCCACCCCGCGAGCGTTGCCGACGCCTGAGCTCTCCGACGACCGCCGTCGCGACGGCCGCCGAGCACGCCACCGATGACCACCTCAACCCCCGATCAGACGCCTCGCCCGCGCCGCGATCGGTGGTTTCAGACCGACGACCTCGTCGACAGCCTCGGCAAACGATCCGCCCGCGGCGGCGTCTACACCCTCGGCTCCACCGCCTTCAACTTCGTCGTCACCACCGTCTCCACCATCCTTATCACCCGCCAGCTCACCGACGAGGACTTCGGCCTCTACGGCATGGTCATCGTCCTCACCGGCTTCGCCAACCTCTTCGCCAACTTCGGCCTCTCCCGCGCCGTCGTCCAGCGACCCCACGTCACCCACGAGCAGGTCTCCACCCTCTTCTGGATCAACCTCGGCATCTGCGGCGCGCTCGCCCTCATTGTCGCCGCCGCCACCCCCCTCATCGTCGCCTTCTACGACGAGCCCCGCCTCGCCCCCATCAACCTCGCCATGGCCGGCCTGTTCGTCGTCGCCGGCCTCGGCCGACAGCACCGCGCCCTGCTCGAACGACGCATGGAGTTCGGCCGAATCAACCTCGTCGCCTCCTGCAACGCCCCCGTCGGCGCCATCCTCGGCGTCGTCGTCGCCTTCCTCGGCGGCGGCTACTGGGCCCTGGTCGCCATCCCCGCCGGCACCGCCGTCGTCGGCGCCCTGGGCATGTGGCTCGCCTGCGGCTGGGTCCCCGGCCCCCCCCGAAGACGCACCGGCGTCCGCGACATGCTCGCCTTCGGCGGCCACGTCACCGGCTTCCAGTTCATCAACTACCTCAGCCGCAACGCCGACAACGCCATGCTCGGCTACGCCTGGGGCGCCGCGCCGCTCGGCCTGTACACCCGAGCCTACTCGCTCATGATGCTGCCCATCACGCGCGTCAACGCCCCGCTGAGCACCGTGATCATCCCGGCGCTCAGCCGACTGAACGGCGAACCGGATCGATACCGCATGGCGTTCCGCCAGGCCGTCGCGCTGACCGCCGGATTCTCGGCCCCCTTGGTCATGCTGCTCGCGGCGTTAGCGCCCGAGTTCATCCCAGTTCTGTTTGGCGAGTCCTGGGCCAGCATGACGCCCATCTTCCTGGCCCTCAGCCCCGCCACGCTCATGGCCTGCACCAACGCCGCGACGAACTGGCTCTATCTGAGCCACGGGCACGTCCGCCAACAGACCCGCGTGGTGGCCGTCTCCACCTTCTTCGCCCTGGTCTCGATGGCGGCGGGCGTGCAGTGGGGCGCCATCGGTCTGGCCATCGCCATCTCGGCGTTCCGCGTCGCCGCGAAGCTGCCCATCTTCGCGTTCGCCTGCCGGCCAACCCCCGTCGGCGTGGGCGATTTCCTCGCCGCGATCGCGTTCCCCTACACCGCGTCCGTCCTGGCCGCCGCGGCCGCCGGCGTCAGCGGGGGCTACATCCACGCGTCCGACCCCGTCGTGCTGACCTGCAAGACGCTCGTGTTTCTGGGCTTGTACATTGCCCTGCTCTTCGGCACGCCGTGGGGGCGCCGGCACTTCGATGGGGTTCGCCGCTTCAAGTCGCGGCTACGCCCGGACAAAGCCCAGTGACACCAACCCGAACCCAACAACGACCGCTGCTGCACATCGGGCTGGTCAAGACCGCCAGCACGTGGATGCAGAAGCACCTGATCTGGAACGACAGACACGGGTTTCAGTCCGCACTCGATCGCCACGCCCTGCACCTCACCGCCTTCCGCCAGCCGACGTGGGGCTACGACCGTGCCGAAGCGCTGCGGACCGCCTGCGAGCCGGGGCTACGCCAAGCCGCCGAACGCAACCTGCAGGCCGTCATCAGCCACGAATGCCTCGCCGGCAACCCATGGAACGGCGGCTACCTCGCGCCCGAACTGCTGGACGCCTTGTCGTCGGCCTTCCCCGACGCGCGCGTCCTGCTCTGCCTGCGGGAGCAGCGGTCGCTCGCCGCATCCTATTATCACGAATACGTCAACGCGGGTGGAACGGGCACGCTCGAATTCTTCTTGACGCCGGACGAGAGCGACGGCCGCGCCCCAAGACCCCGTGACGAGTTTTTTCACTACAACCAGCTCGTTCGAGGCTACCTCGACCGGTTCGGCCGAGAAAACGTAATGGTCGAGCCGTACGAACGCATCCGCGATGACCCCAAGGACTTCGCCGCACGCCTCGGGGATTGGCTCGGCGTCCCGGTCAAACCCAACGAGCTCCCCGTCGATCGCGTCCGCTCAAGCAAGTCGCCGCTTCGCGTCGCGCTCGAGCGCCGGGCGAACAAGTGGCTCTACCGACACAACGCCAACCAGGGCGCACCGTTCCACCACCCCGGAGCGCGGACCCTGCTCTCGCCGATCGATTCGCTCACTCCGTCGTTCTTGCAGGACCGGCTCAAGCGACGCGAGAAGGCGAAGATCGCGCGTTGGGCCGACGGGCTGTTCGAGGCCTCCAACGCGGAGGTGATGGCCGCGACCGGCATCGACCTCGCTCGCTACGGTTACGCCCTGCCCGAGGGATCAGCCACTTCTAGCGCCTCGCCCAAACCTCGCGAACACGTCACGCAGGGACAAGGCGGTTGAGGAAACGGCTCAAGCAACTCGGCATCCTCTGGCGCGCCCACACGACGCCGATCCGTCCGCCGCGGGTCATCGTCCTCGGCTGCCAGAAGAGCGGCACCTCGGCCATCGCCGCGTTGCTCGGCCGGGCCACCGGGCTCGACGCGCAGATCGACTTCTCCCGCGACTTCGCCCGCCCCCGGTTCCCCGACGTGCTCGCCGGCCGGATGACCCTCGACGCCTATCTCAGACGCAACGCCTACGACATGCGGGCCCCGATCGTGAAGGAACCCTCCCTGACGCTGCTCTACGAGCCGCTGAAGCGCAGATTCCCGCAGACGCCGTTCGTGTTCGTCATGCGTCACCCGCTCGACAACATCCGCAGCATCTTCGACCGCATCGGCGTGCCCGGCACCGTGACCGACGGCAGCGTCGACGGCATCGAATCGTCCGCGTGGCGATTCATCATGAGCGGCGCCGACCTGAAAGACCCGCCCGGCGACCTGGTGTCGATCGCCGCGATGCGATGGGTGAAGTACAACGAGGTCTACGACAATCAACGCGAGGCATTCCAGCTCGTTCGTTACGAAGAATTCATGCAAGACAAGCAGCGTGTTATCGAGTCGTTAGCCGACCGCCTCGGCCTGGACATCGCCGCCGACATCGCCTCGCTCGTCGATGTCAGGTATCAGCGTAGCGGCAAGCGGATCACCGACTACCGTGAGTACTTTGGCGAGCTGAACTACGCCAAAATTAGACAAATTGTGGCTCCATTGGCATCAATTTTGGATTACGAAGTCGCGTCGCCCTGACGCATATCTAACGCAGCTGGACTGTAAGATGCTTTGCCAAAATATTTTCGCTTTGCATTCCATCCAATCACCTCGATCTTTCACTATTGCAGATAACTAAAGACCACAGGTACAGCCATGCGTATTGGTGTTATTACCGCCGAGTTCCCGCGGCTTTCCGAAACATTCGTTAGCGGGCCAGTGATTGAGCTTTTGCAAAGAGGTCATGACGTTCACGTGTTTTCGCGGCGGCCACGAGACGAGGGCGGTCGCTTTTCGTCGAAAGCGGCTGAACAAATTCTGTCGGACAGAGTGCATTACATACCTGATTTTTCGCGCTCCGCGTTGTCTCAAGCCAGATCAATTATCACTAATGAGTTGCCGCGAGGCTGGGGCTTACCTTTCTATCTTCCCCGTGCAGCCCAACTCTGTGTACACGAAGGTAAAGACCTGTCAATTCTTTCTTACCTGATTGCGTCGCTTATCCAACGCAATGGTCCGTTTGACGCATTACACGCTCATTTCCTGGACATGTGGCTGCCACTAGCTTACGCACTGAAACTCCAAAAGAGCCAGACACGTTGTGTCGTAACATTCCATGGGCACGATGTAAATCGACGCCAAATCAGCGCGAAATCTAATCGACGTGTCGAGCGCCTCGTAAACAGCAATTTCGAGTTTACTGCGAATACGCGGTTTACTCGTAAACAAGCGATGAAATTGGGTATCCCCAAGGATCGTATTCGCATTGTTCCGGCACCAGTTGAAGTGGAAGACATTGCGTACAAAGAGAGGGTCAAGCCAGCATCAGGTCCCATTCATATTCTGTCCATAGGTCGACTAGTTGAAAAAAAAGGAATGTCGCAGCTGATATCCGCGATGCCGAAGGTTCTTCGCAAGCATGATTGCCGACTTCATATTGTGGGTGGAGGTCCATTAAAGGAAGAGCTTGAGACGCTTGTAGAGAAAATCCATGTTCAGCATGCGGTCATCTTGCACGGCTGGTCTGATCGTGCAGAAATCTTAAGAATGCTTGACCAATCACATATTTTCGTCCTCGCGAGTGTCACGGCCAGCGACGGTGATCGCGAAGGTCAAGGAGTAGTTCTGCAAGAAGCCCAGGCGGCTGGCCTTCCGGTTGTTTCCACCTTTCACAACGGCATTCCCGATGGTGTACTTGACGGGGTGTCCGGCAAGTTGCTTGAAGAAGGCAACGTCGACGCACTTGCGGATGGCATTATTGAAATCCTAGACAACTCCAATCGTTGGGTCGCGATGGGCAGGAATGGAAGTGAATTTGTCCGCACCACTTACAGTACCAAGAGCATAGTTGACTCTTATCTTCGTTTGTATGGTGCATGAGGTTCGTCAAGTTGGTTGCTAGACATCACACCAACAATTCGATTTCGATCAGCGGCGAGCTCATCCTGCCGATCAGCCACCGCTGGGCCTCGGCGTTTCTCGACCAGGGCTTTGAGCCGAGCCGGGTGGTCGTCCACCGCGTCGGCGTGACGGTGCCCGAGGCGAAGGGCAGCACGCCCCCGCCCTACCGGCCCGGCGAGACGCTGCGGCTGATGACCGTCTGCCGGCTGGTCGAGAAGAAGGGCACGGCCGTGACGCTCGACGCCCTGGCCGAGCTCAAGCGACGAGGCGGGCCGCCGTTTGTGTTCACGATCGTCGGCGACGGGCCGCTCCGCGCGTCGTTGGAGCGACGCGTGACCGAGCTGGGACTGGACGACGAGGTCACGTTCACCGGCGGGCTGCCGCGCGACCGGGTCGTCGAGCAGTACCGCGCCCACCACCTGTTCGTCCTGCCCAGCGTCACCAGCTCGACCGGCGACCAGGAAGGCGTGCCGACCGTGCTGATGGAGGCGATGGCCCGCGGGCTGGTGGCGGTGTCGACCCTGCACAGCGGCATCCCCGAGCTGGTCGAGGACGGCGTCGGCGGTCGGCTGGTCCCCGAGCACGACGCGACCGCGCTGGCCTCGGCCATCCGCGAGCTGGCCGAGCGGCCGCAGGACTGGCCGCCGATGCAGCGGTCGGCACGCGCCAAGGTCGAGGCCGAGTTCGAGATCAACAAGCTCAACGATCGGCTCGCCACCCTGCTGGCCGACCTCGCGGCCACGGGCGGCCGGGCGGGGTCGATCCGGTAGCATGCCCGCCCGCGCCGCGGCCCGGAACCGGCCTCCCGCTCGCTCGATGCCTCCCCTCGCTGAGCCGTCTCCGTGAAGTTCTCCGTCGTCATCCCCTGCCACAACGCCGAGCCCTTCATCGGGCAGACGCTGGCGTCCGTCGCCGCTCAGACCCTCGCGGCGCACGAGGTCGTCGTCGTCAACGACCGCTCGACCGACGACTCGGACGACGTGGTCAAGGCTAGCGACCTGCCGATCACCCTGCTGCACACGGATTTCGGCAACGCCGCCGCCGCCCGCAACGCCGGCATCGACGCCGCGACCGGCGACTGGATCGCCTTCCTCGACGCCGACGACCTCTGGCTGCCCGAGCACCTGGCCAACGCGAGCGACGTGCTCGGAGGATCGAGCGACATCGCCCTGCACGGCCATCGCCAGCTTATGCAGGACGGACGCGTCAGCGCCGAGCCGATCCCCTGGCCGCACGAGACGCCCGCCAACGGCCTGCCCGACGATCGGTTCCTCGTGTACTTCAGCGATCGGATGATCTTCAACACCTCCTCGGTGGTCATGGATCGCGCGACGCTGATCGAGCGGGGCAAGTTCAACGCCGCGTTCAAGCGTCGGCACGACATGGAGATGTGGCTGCGCGTGACCAAGGGGCGGACGTGGGCCTACGACCCGCGCGCGACCATGATCTATCGGCGGGACACGATGGACAGCGTCTCGCGAGAGAACTGGGCGAGCAGCGAGCTGTGGCACCTGCGCATGCTGCTCGAGTGCGAGCCTCAGTATCCGACCCCGGCGATGCACAAGCTGCTCGGCAAGGCGGCCCGACGGACGCTCGCCAGCGCCTACACCGACGGCAACGCCGACGATCGCGCCGCGGCGTGGGAGCTGGCCGGGCCCAGGCTTCGGCCGCGCGATCGCTGGGCCTTCCGCGCCACCGGCCTTGCCCCGGGGTTCTTTGCCTCGATCAACCGCTGGCGACGCGGCCGGCTGCGATCGCGGGCCGCGGCGACGCGGAGAGAGCTCACGTGATCGCCCCGCGACCCGAGGCAGCGCGACGGGGTCGTCGCCCATGAGGATCGGCTGGGTCATTCACGGCCACGAGCGCTACGGCGTGCGCACCGCCACGCTCGCCATCACCGATGTCGCCCGCTCCCTTGGCGTCGAGCCGTGCTTTCTCTGCCTCGGACGGGGGGATTTCTACGACGAGCTCTCGGCCGACCCCGACCGTCGGATCGAACTGATCGCGGACAAGGCGCCGCCGCCGCCACGCGGGGGGCTTCTGGGCAAGCTGCTCTGGCCGACTACGCTGCCGCGCTACGGCAAGCAACTGCGCGATCGCCTCCGCGAAGCGGTCGGCCAGTACGAGTGCGTAGCGCTGCATCTCACGCGCCCGACGCAGCTCTGGGTCGTGCCGCCCAACCTCGCCACGCCGCGCCCGCCGATCTTCTGGGAGATGCCTAACGTCATCGCCTCGGCCGTGTCGGCCCGCTGGTACCGCGTCGCCTGCCGGCGCTGGGGCGTTCGGCCGCTGCCCAACAGCGCCTTCACCGAACGCTCGCTGCGCGGCGGCCTCGAGACCCATGTCATCTACCCGCCCGTTGATGTCCATCGCTGGGACCCCGAGCCGGTCGAGCCGATCGACCTGACAGGCATCGGCGTGCCGGGCGACGCGGCCGTCGTCGCGATCGCCGCCCAGCTCAAGCCGAGGAAGGGCCAGCGCGTGCTGATCGAGGCGTTCGCCGGGTTGAGCGTGAACACGACGCCGCCGCATCTCGTGATCATCGGCGGCGGGGACGCGGCCTATCGCCAAGGCCTCGAAGAACTCGTGCGGCGTCTCGGACTCGACGACCGCGTGCACTTCACCGGCGAGAGCAACGAGGTGCCGCGCTACTTCCGCGCCGCCGACGTCGTCGTCAACGCCCGGACCGACCCCGAACCCTACGGCCTCACCGTCGTCGAGGCGATGTCGATGGGCAAGCCCGTCGTCGCTCACGCGCTGGGCGGCCCGAGCGAGACGGTCCTCGATGGGCAGACCGGCTGGCTGTTCCCCGAGCCCACGCCCGAGGCCCTGCGTGCCGCGCTGCAACGGGCATTCGACGCGCGATCGCGCTGGCCCGAGATCGGCGACGCCGCACGACGCCGGGCGACCGACGAGTACTCGTACGAGGCGGCCGCGATCCGTTATCGCCGAGCCTTAGCGCATGCCGGGCTGTCGCTCTAGCCCAGACCGCCGGCCAAACACTCGGTCATGCACCCCCGCGCCACGGGCCCTTCGCGTCGGGGTGACGGCGTAAGGGTCATTCGTCGTCGAACTCGAAGCCAAAACGCTTGATCTCGTCTCGGTACTCGCGCGCGATCAGGTCCTTGAGCTTGGGCGTGTAAGCATCCACGTAAGACTCGCCCGACCCCGCGACCAGCCGCGGCAGTTCGGCGTCCTCCAGCCCGATCCGCTCGGCGACGATCGCGAAATCCTCGTGCAACCGGTTGAATCGTCCGACGAAATCCATCGGAACCCGCCCGCGATGATCGACGAGCCAGAACAACTGGCTGCGGAGCATGCGCTTGCCCACGCCGTTGCGCGAGTCGGTCAGCAGCCGCTCGAAGCTCCACGACGAATCGGTGCCGGTGTTGCGCTGCTGGCGCTCGTCGCGCATCACGTTCTTGTACCAGGAATAGGCGCGGGCCCAGGGGTTGCGGACAAAGGTGAACTTGAAGTAGTCACGCCACTGCTCCGGGGACGCAGGGACGAACTGGCGCCGACGTCGATAACGCTTCAGCGTGATCCAAGGAGGCTCGTACCGGCTGGGTATCAGGACGCACCGCGCCAGGCCGAACGGCCCGAGCGGCTCGATCTCGCGGATCAGTCGGTGGTCCTGGACCCCGCGTTTGAATTCCTCGAAGTGGCCGAGCTTTTTCTCAACGCTCGTGCCGCCGGTCTTGGGGATGTGGATGAAGATGCAGCGGTGCGTGTCGGAGATCAATCCTCTGCCTCGCTGTGGCTTCGTGAAGGGGTCAGGTCTCGATAGATCGACAGGCTGCGTGCCGCGATCGCGGGCCAAGTATACCGGTCGGCGACGAGCCGCCTGGCGCTCGCGCCCAGGGCCGTCGCGGCGTCCGGGTCGGCGTCGAGACGGGCGAACGCCTCGGCAAACCGGGCGGGGTCGCGCTCGACGATCAGCCCGGCGCCCTGCTCGGCCACCTCGGGGAAGTGGCACTCCGGCGTGATCACGACGGGCAACCCCATCGCCATCGCCTCGGTGATCGCCATGCTGAAGCCTTCCTGTCGGCTGGGCAGCACGAACGCCGCCGCGTCGCGCAGCATCTCCAGCTTCTGCACGCCGTAGACGGGGCCGATCGCCCGCACGGCTTCACCCAACCCCTGTGCCGCAATCCGATCGTCGAGCGTTGACCCATAACCTCCGTCGGGCCCCGCGACGATCAGCTTGGCCCGGCCCCCTGAACGTCGATAGGCGCCGAAGGCATCGATCAGTACGTCCAGGCCCTTTTTGTAGTGCAGACGGCTCATGAACAGCATGTACGGATCGTCTTGCAGGAACGCCCGGTTCGCCGAACGAAACCGGCCGGGTTCGGGCGGCGGGTCGAACTGATCGAAGTCGATGCCGTTGGGCAGCGTCACCGGCGGGCAGCGAAGCCCCAACGGCTCGATGAGTCGGCCCTCGTCCTCGTTGAGGACGTGCAACGCCGCGGCGCCGTTGAGCATGCGACGATGGAACAGCGTGAGGAAGACCCGCTTCTTGAGCTTCTTCTGTGTCAGGCTCCATGGGTCGAGCATGCCGTGCGGCGCGAGGAGGTACGGCGTCTTGGTGCGACGGCAGAGCGCCGCGGCGGACAACAGCAACGGCTCCCAGACGCCGTGCAAGTGGACGACGTCAGCCGCCTCGATCCGGGGGCCAAGCCACCGCTGCATGGCGCCGCCGGGGCGGGCCGCGGCGAGCCCCGTCGCCTCGCAGAAGTCTGCGTCGACCTCGTCGCCGCCCCGTTGCTCGTGCAGCAGCGCCATGGCGGACGGCGTGTCGGGGCCGGCGTAGCTGGCGATACGCACCGTCTGGCCGAGGCCGTGCTGCGCCGACGCGAGGCCTGCCACCACCGCCGGCACCCCGCCGCCGGTCGGCTCGAGCGTCGGGATCACGTGAAGGATGGCCACGTCAGGCCCCTACTCGGTCGACCACGGGCGGGCTGTCCCGCAGCGGTTGATCGGGGTCCAGGGCGTAGCCCAGTTGGGTCGGCAGGTCGCCGAGTCGTTGCCAGGCGGTGTCGATGTCGGCCTGCTTCCACCCGCGCCAGTTGCTGAGGCTGGGGCGAAACCCGCGCAGGACCTGCGCCTCGGGATCGCCGGTGCCCTGGTCGTGCGGCATGTCGTTGAAGTTCAAGACCGCCTCTTCCCAAGGCTCGCCGACGAACTCGAACATCCCCCGCAACAACGGCGCCGGCTCGCTGACCAAGCGCTCGTAGTGCACGCTGTAACACCGCTCGGGGTGCGCGTCGATCCAGCCCAGCTGACGCTCGAGCCCGTCTCGGATGTAGTCACAGACCGCGCCCAGCGGGTCGTCGCCGTAGTCGATGAAGTCCCAGCCCTTGTTGAGCAGCGAGTTCGCGACGTCCAGCGGGTGACGGAAGATCATGACGTACGGACAGGTCGGCCCGTAGAGTTCCTCGATGAAGGGCAAGATCTCGACGTAGTGCGGGGTCTTCTCGGCCCAGCGTGGCTTGTCCTTGCCGGCGCAATAGGCGCGGAAGTAGAAGTCGACGGCCCGCCGCAGGCCGGCGATCTGCTGCGAGCGATCCAGCCCCATCTGCTCGAGGCCGATGCCGAAGTTCTTCTCGTCGGCCGCGGCCGAGAGGAACTGCAGGAAGTAGGTCTCGGGCGGGCAGGCGATGCGGCTGTGGCTGTCGACGATCTGGCGCACGACCGTCGTGCCAGAGCGGTGTAGGCCGATGAGGAAAATCGGCGGCTCGGCCGAGGCGTCGTCGTCCACCACCACCAGCCGGTCTCGCTCGACCGTGCGTGGTTGACGGGCCATCATCCAGAGCTTGCGCACCAAGGCTTTGGCGCGGAAGCTCATCGGGGTCAGGTTGGCGGAACGGTCGGCGGGGCCCGTCATCGAGAGAACCGTATGGCAGGGGGGTTGGGCATCTTGCGGATGAACAGCCCGAGCAGGATAAGAACCAGCATCCCGACTTCAAACTTGTTAAACGCAAACCAACGAAGGCCGCCGCGCATCTCGCGGAACAGGAAGTCCCCAAAGCCTAGCGCCGGGATCAACGCCATGGCCTTGTAGCGGCTCAGCCAGACGCCGCGATCGACGATGGAGAAGAAAAACCCGATCAGCAGGCCGCCCTGGACGATGCCCGCCCAGCCGTAGCGGAGCCACCAGAAGCCCACCATGCCTTGGGCGAGGCCGACGCCCTTGCCAAAGTCGACCGCCCCGCCGCGGATGATGTTCGCCCAGTTGGCGGCCTCGTCGATGGGCTTGCCGGGCCAGAGCGCCCGAGGGATCGGCGAGATGACGGCCTCGAAGATCGTGCGCGGGATGCAGGTGACCCAGGTGATGCCGGGGGCCGAGTCGTAGAAGGGCGCCCGTTGCTCGGGGATCAACTGGATCAGCATCAAGGAGTGCGAGAAGCCGGTGTTGTCGCGTGGATCGACCAGCTTGGTGTTCTCCCAGTCCGCCTCGAAGATCGACCCGCCGCGGTTGTAGGCCTGGATCTGCATCAGCAGGAAGAAGGGGATGGCCAGGGCGGCACACGCGAGGAAGGCCTTCTTGCGGTGGTGCTTGACCCACGTCCGCAGCGGGTCGAGGATCATCTGCATGCGGATGAAGAGCAGCGCCAGCAGCGGCAGCGCCAGCGAGACCACCTGGCCACGGGTGCCCGACCCGAAGGCCTCGGCCAACGCGAAGAGAAAGATCACGCCGCAGATGATCCACTCGAACGCGGCCTTGGCCATGAAGACGGCGTAGAAGCAGGCGATGATCGCCGCCATGGTGCTCAGCTTCAGCCAGAAGCTGGTGTACGCCGCGAACGAGGAGGCCAGCCGGCCGGATCGGCCGATCGTCCAGATCGAGCCGGCCTGCTCCGAGCGAAAGCTCGTGAAGTCGATCCAGATCGCCTGGTAAAAGGGCACGTTGGTGAAGAGCGCGTACGGCACTAGGCTGAACAGGAACAACCCCACCGTCAGCCACAGCAGCATCCGCGGGTTCTCGGGCTGCGGCATGACCGCGGCCGCCAGACGCGCCACCGTGTTGCCCCAGGGGATGACCAGCCCGATCATCACCATGCCGAAAAAAAACATGTGCAGGAACGTCGCCTTGGCCAGCAGCGCGTCGGACAGGTCCAGCCGGGCGTGATACCCCCGCAGTTGGATCAGATCGACGGACGAGGTCCAGTTCGCGAGATAGTCCATCATGAACCAGATCACGAGCCCCGCGAGAAACATCAGGGTGCCCACGCCCAGCCGCTGCGGGAACGCCAGCAGCTCCATCAGCATGATGATCAGCGTCGCGACCAGCGCCAGGACCCAGACGGTCGTGGTGATCATGGGCACGCCGTCGCTCATCCAAGAGACGTACGCCAGGAACGACAAGAGGAAGAAGGGCACCGGCAGCCACTTGGGCCGGCGCATCGGCTCGTCGTAGTAGATCGCGGAGAACTGGAGATGCCAATCCAGGGGTTGAGCGGCTGCGGTCATCGCTATCTCGCAGTCTGGAAGGCGTCGATCACGGTTGTCGCTTGGCTGGCCGCGGTCAACCGCGATCGGACCAGTTCTTGGCCGGCGGCACCCATCGCGCTCAGCATATCACGATGGCACAGCCCCTGATCGAGAGCATCGACCAGATCGGGCACGGACTTTGGCCGCACCACCCACCCCGTGCCCGGCGACTCGGCCGATGCGTCGAAGCGCTCGATCAGCGGCGCAAACCCCGCGTCGTCGCAGAGGATCACCGGCGTCCCGCACGCCAACGCCTCGCCGTACACGTTGCCGTACCCCTCGTCCCAGGACGGCATCGCGAACACGTCGGCCCACGCCATCCACGGCAGCACCTCGTCGAACGGGACACGCCCCAGCACCCGAGCCCGGCCCTCGCGCTCCAGCGGCGCCAGCCTCTCGGCCAACGCCGGCGGCGGCTGCGTGCCCAGCACGAGCACCGCGTCGGGGTGGCCCTGGGCCGCGGTCGTGAACGCCTCGACCAGTTCCTCGAAGCCCTTGCGGCGGTAGTAGTACGCCAGCGACAGGACGATGAACTTGCCCTCAAGATCGGCGGGACGCGGACGCCGCAAGAGCTCGGGGTCGGGCAGGCGGATCGCGTTCGGCAGGAACGCGGCGTTGTCGATGCCCAGCGACGACAGGCGCTCCACCATCTGCGGCCCCACGCAGAACAGACGCTCCGCCGACGCGCCCACGCGACGGTACGCGTCCTGCAACGCGCTGCCCGGCTCGATCCCCATGACCGCCGGGGCCGCCTGATCCAGCACCGCGAACGGGACGCGACGCCCTTTCAGGATCGTCGGCATCGCCAGGCCCCAGGGCAGCGCGGGGTGAGCGAGGATCGCGTCGGGCCGGACGCGGTCGATCTCGCGGCGCAACGCGCGGCCGCCCGCAAGCGCAAACCAGTTCGCCACCGGGCCGGGGCGTTGCGGTTGCAGGCGGAACTTAACGAACGAGGTGAAGGGAAACGGCAGCCGCGGGCACACGCACTCGACCCCGTCCTGCACGGCGCGGATCGGCACGCCGCCGCCGCGACCGAGCGTCAACGGCTTCACGACAGTGACCTCGACCCCCCGGTCGCGCAGCGCGTGCGCCAGCACCCGGTGCTGACGCATGAGATCGGGGGTCCGCGGCGTCGGGTAGGCAAAGGTGCAGAACAGCAGGCGATCAATCGACAACGTCAGGGGCCTCGCGGGGCGCTGGCGGGGGGAGCGGTTCGGGATCGATCAGGCGGTCTTGTAGCAGGTAAGGCAGCAGGAACGACAGGGGCAGGGGCTGGCCGTTGACGTTTGCCACCGGGTTGGCCCGGTACACCAGGCCCGGCATCGGCGGCGCGGCCGAGCCGACCCGCCGACCGACGCGGAGCTCGTTGTTCTCGATCACGGCGCCCACCAGCCCGGCGTAGTCCCGCAGATCGCTGGGCATCAGCCGCGTCTGGTGCTTGAACCAGCCCAGGAAGAACGCCCGGCCGCCGGTGCCGATCCGGTTGCCGCGGAAGGCATCGCCGATCGAGGCCGGCGCAGCGATCGAAGTCGCGTCGCCGTAAGGCGGCCGCGCGGTGTACGTGACCGCGAGGCCGGGCCCGTCGTTGTCCAGACGATTGCCCTCGATCAGGTTCCACATCCCCGGCAGGTCGGGCGCCGAGGTGAGGTAAGCCAGCGTCGCGCCGCCGAGCCGGTTGTCGGCGATGACCGTCTCGACCGAGCCGAGCCAGAGCGACACGCCGCCCGAGACGAGCTGACGTCGGGCCTCGGGGGACGCCGAGTCCGTGCGATCCACGCGGTTGCCGATCACCAGGTTGCGCCGCAACGCCGGGAAGACGCTGACCCGATCGCCGGGGCTCGGCGGGACGCGCAACGGCCGATCCCAGACGATCTCGTTGGCGGTCTCGCCCCGGGCGACGTCACGCAGCTGACCGGTGCCGGGGCCCGTCTGGATCGCCATCACGAAGCGCAGACCGCGTCCCCAGCGTGGGGCGGTGTCGAGCGTTGCTCTCGTCGCCGAGGCCGACTCGATCCGCTGGCTGGCCGCGTTGTTGGTCACGTGGTGGATCAGGAAGGACTCTGACGTGTTGGCGTTGATGCCGGGGATGTCCGGGTGCGGGCCGACATCGATCGCGTGGATGCCGTTGACGACGCACTCGCGGACCTGCCCGCCGTGCAGCAGCACCGGTCGGGCAAAGACGCGCGGCGGCGTGGCGCCGGGATCGAAGCTGCGCACCGTGCATCGCTCGAAGATCACCCGCCGCGTGTGGCCGGCCAGGGCGTTGGCGCTCGTGCCGTTGCCGCCGCGAAAGTGACCGATGAGTTCGCAATCGCTCACCCGAACGTGCGAGCCGCCGCGATTGACACGCACGGCCATCTCCGGGGCGTGGATCACGCTGTCGATGACCTCGATGTTCGCACGTCGGGACGCCTCGACCTCGAGACAAGCCAGCTGACGCGTCGGCTCCACGCGCACCAGCAGCACCCCGGCGACCCGCATGTCTCGGCCCCTGAGGCGAAGGCACCCGCCGTTGCCCGCGCCTTCGTGGATCACCGCGAGATCGACGACCCGGTGCCCGGCGCCGGGCAGCGTCAGCGCGTCACGCGGCCCGGCGTAACGCAGGACGGTCTGCCGATCGCCCGCGCTGACCCCCGCGTCGGGCGACCAATCGGCCGGCCTGCCCGCCCCACGAAGCGTCAGCGCGACGTCGTCGGGCAGCGTGAGCGGGAGCTCCAACCGCCAGTCCCCGGCGGGTAATCTCACCTCGCCTCCCCCGGCCGCACGGACGGCCTCGATCGCATGATGGAGCGCCTGGTCGATCGCGTCGCCGGGCTCGCGGTCCGCCAGCTCAACGGCAACGACCTTGGGCGTGGGCGGGCTTGGCTCCACAAACTCAAACACGGCCGGCTCGCTCCACGCCTCGGGCCCGCCGGTGCCGTTGTGCACGCGCAGCGTGGACTCGCCAACGGGCCAGTCGCCCTGGACATCGACCACGGCCTCGTAGGGCGAGACTCCTTCGGCCGCGACGTCGTGATCGACGCCGCTCGCGTCGCGCAGCCGGGCCCGCGGCGCCTCGACGCCATCGAGGTTCAGGCCGAAGACGCGCAACGTTCGCGGCTCCCCGGCGTTGTCGACACGGCACGGCCAGACCCACCAGGCCTGCGGGCGGTTGATCGCGATCGGTTCGCTCAGGACGTCGCCACGCACCGCCCGAACCCAGGTGGTGGGGTGGGTGGTGGCGAGGTCGCCGTCGAGGTCGGGCAGTTGAGCCTGCACCAGCCGGTCGTCGGCCCGGTAGCGCGGGATCGATCGCCACGGGCCGTCGATCCGGGCCTCGATCGTGACATCGGCCAGGCCATCGCCGAGGAGGGTGATCGTGCCGCCCTCGGGGACACGCCGGCTCGCGGACGCGATCACCGGCGCGGCGCGCGCCGAGGGATCGGATTCATCCGCAGAGACGCCACCGGCGTCGACCGACGCCCACCACCCCGTCGCCAACACGAGCAAGCTCGCGGCGCGGCGGCACGCACGACCCGTCGTCGATCTATCTGGCACGGGAGCCCTCAACCGATTCGTCGTCGGCCTCGATCGCCTCCGGACGTTCTTCGACAAGACGCCGAATCGTCGCGTCGACGTCCCAGATCGGTCGATCGCGCCCCATCCACTTGGAGAACGCCTCCACGTCATCTCGGACCGCGTCGGCCACGCGCCGCAGCGCATCGACCCCGGGCTTGGGCACGTCAGACACCGATGGGCTCATCAGCCAACGCTTGCCCCACTCGACCACCCCCTCGGGCACGTACTTGCGGAACCGCAGGCGATAGGCCGACGACCAGGTCAGCATGCGCACCAGCCCGCGCGCCGAGCGGCGTTGGTCTCGGGTGTTGTGCATCGACGACGCGTCGAAGGCGGTCTCGGCGTCGTCCAGACCCAGGAAGCGCCAGCAGGCCGGCCCCATCGTCGCGCGATCGTCGAGGTACTCCTCGAAGACGATCGGCATCACGCGGTCCTCGCCCAACGCCTCCAGCCACGGCTCGATCTGCATCCAATACCGACCGATGCTGATGAGGTCGCCGGCGATGTTGACGTCGGCGTCCAGCGCGTCGTCAAACAGCGCGGGCAAACGCTTGTCGCTGACGTAGTGCAGGTGATGGCTGAGCGCTCGCTGAATGGGATCGCGGACGATGTAAAACACGCGCAGCTCGTCGCCCAGCAGGCGCTTGGCACGCTCGGCGACCCCGTCGATCCGCGGCCGCTTGGCGTACCCGGTCGAGGCCTCGCCCAGGCGGACGGCGTCGCCGGCGTCATCGAAGAGGTGCTCGTACTGGTTGCGGCCCGACTCGCTGAAGACCCGATCGTCCTGCAGGCAGTGCGGCTCCTTGTGCACCGGGAAGAAGACGCGCGGGTGCTGATCCAGGTCGCGGTACAGCGTGGTCGTCCCGCTCTTGGCGGCGCCGATGATCAGGAAGTCCGGCAGGCGCCCGCTCACGTGGTCGCCTCCGCGGTCTGCGGGGCGGGGGCCGGCGAAGGATCAACACCCAACGCCTTCATCGCGGCGTGCAGCCCGGCGGCCGGGTCCCACGCCTCACGAAACTCGGCGAGGACACGGCGGGCGCCGTCGCGATAGGTCGCCAGGCTCGTCTCATCGGTCGCGTCGCGCAGCGCCTCGATCAGCTCGTCGAGCCGGCCCGGCCCGAACCGCCGACCGCTCACGCGGTCGATCACCAGGTCGTGCGCCGCGCCGACGACGTCGGTGCACACCACCGCCAGCCCGGCCGCCATGGCCTCTTGCACCACCAGCGCCCAGGGCTCGAAATCGCTGGGCAGCACCAGCAGGTCGCTCGACGCGTACACCTCGACGATCCGATCGAACTCGCAAAACCCCAGCCACTCGACGCGCGGCTTGAGTGGTTCCGGCACCCGGGCCGCCAGGCTCTCCCGCAGCGGGCCGTCGCCGGCGATCACCAGGTCCCACGTCGGCCGCTCCTGCGCGAGCGCCACGAACGCGTCGACCAGCAGGTCCACCCGCTTCACGTCGACCAGCCGACCGGCGAACAGCAGCTTGCGTCGCCCGTCGCTCGCTCGGCGATCGGCGCCCAGGCCGAGCGCGTCGTAATCCGGCAGGAAGGGCACGGTGAAGATGCGGCCCTCCGGCACGCCGTAATACGCGAAGTACTCTCGGCCGGCCTGCCCCGCGGCCATCACGGCGTCGAACCCGCGCAGCAGCCTGCCGATCACCACACGCTTGGCCCCCCGCTTCCAAGCGGGCAGTCGGTGCTCGGCGTAGATGTTCGAGTCGCCCCGCAAGACCACCGGCACGCCCGCCTTTCGCGCCGCTCGAGCGACCGTGAGGTTGGCGATCGAGTTGTAGCCGTGGCAGATCACGAACCGCACGCGCTCGCGGACCAGGTAGTCCCAGATGCGCCGCCCCTTGCGGTACTCACGCTTCGGGTGGCGCATCAAGGGTTCGCTGGGGTCCTCGCCGGCCTCCGAGAAGGCGGTGGCGTGGATCTCGGGCGGGAGGTCGACCTGCCACTCGAAGTCCGTCTTGGCGTGGGTAAAGACGCTGAGCAATCGGAAGCCGTCCAGCGACGCCGCGAGCGCGGCGTGGAGGTGAACGCGATAGGGCGCCACGCAGTTCGCGACGATCGCGACCGCCGGCCGTTGGTCCGATCCGTCAGGCTTCAACACGCCCGCCCCGCCAAGCGCCCGGCCAATCGAAGACCGAGCGGGCCTTGTCGGCCACCTCGGCCGGAAGAATCGCTGCTCGAGATGCCGCCATGCGTCCGCTCATTGCCGGGTCGAAGTCATCGCTGATAATCGCAGAAAACCTGCGAAAAGGCCGGGTGATTCCCCAACCGCCTTAATATACCATTCGCCCGAAAGTCGCTGATCGGCGATCGGACGTGCCCGCCCGCCCCGATGCATGGTTTGACCGCACTCACGAAAGACGTGGATGACACCCCGGTTCCAATCCAACACCAACGCCGTTCGCTCATCGAATCGATCGGTTCGTGAGCGATCGATTCAGAGCGAGCCCCGTCGGTTGGTGCATCCATGAACGCCTCGGTCGCCGCCGTTGACCCGATGCCCGGCCAGGCCGACGCCACGAGCAAGAGCGGTGCGCCGGCGTCGGTGATCATCCTGACGCTCAACGAAGCGGTGAACATCGAGGCCTGCCTCGCCTCTTGCCGGTGGTGCGACGACGTGCACGTCGTCGACTCGGGGTCGACCGACCGCACCGTCGAGCTGGCCGAGGCGATGGGGGCAACGCTGCACCACCACCCCTTCACGTCGTTCGGCGAGCAACGCAACTGGGCGATCGACAACGTCGGCACCAAGCACGACTGGATCTTCCACCTCGACGCCGACGAGCGTTTCACGCCGGAGCTGGTCGACGAGATGGCCCGCCTGCTGGCCGAGGACCCGGGCGTCGACGGCTTCCTTGCGCCCCAGCGGATGATGATGATGGGCACGTGGATCAAGCGATCCGCCGGGTACCCCATCTATCAGGTGCGGTTCTTCCACAAGCACCGCATGCGATTCATCGACCACGGGCACGGCCAGCGCGAGGACCCGTCGGCCACAACGGGCGTGCTGAAGGAGCCATACGTGCACGAGGCCTTCAGCAAGGGCATCGACGACTGGATCAGCAAGCACAACCGCTACTCGACGCTCGAGGCCGAGCAGGTGCTCAAGGGCACCGGGGACCAGTGGCGGTGGGCGGACCTGGTGGCGGGCGATCGCGTGCGTCGGCGTCGGGCGGTGAAGCAGATGCTGTACCACGTCCCCGGGCGTCCGTTGATCCGCTTCGCGATCGTGCTGCTGCAGGGCGGCATCTTCGAGGGCCGAGCCGGCCTGACGTACGCGCACCTGATCGCGATGTACGAGCGGATGATCGCGATCAAGGTCGGCCTCATGCGTGCCGACCGAGCCGCCGAGAGCCGGCGACACGCGTCGAACGATCACCCCGGCAGCCGCACCGACCAAGCCAACGACGCCCTGCCGTCCGCCTCGGGGAGCGACTAAGTGAGCGCTGCGCCCCCAACCAACCCGGACCTCGGCACGGCGGGCGTCGAACCCGCGCCCCGCGTCAACCCGGACCCGACCCCGTGGAGCTTCCGCGCCAAGGTCGGCCGAACCCTGTGGCACCTGGTTGGCAGCGTCGTGTTCCGCCTGACGTTTCACAACTGGTACGGCCTGCGCGCGGCGATCCTGCGGCTGTTCGGGGCCAAGATCGGCCGAGGCACCAAGATCCGCCCCACCGCGCACGTCGAGGTGCCCTGGATGCTCGAGGTCGACGACGAGGCCAGCGTCGGCGACTTCGCGATCCTCTACTGCCTCGGCGCGATCCACATCGGCAAGCGAGCGAGCGTCAGTCAGTACGCCCATCTCTGCGCCGGCACGCACGACTACACCGACCCCCGGCTCCCGCTGATCCGCAGCCCGATCAACATCGGCGAAGACGCATGGATCGGCGCCGACGCCTTCGTCGGGCCGGGCGTCACGGTCGGCGCCCTCACGGTGCTCGGCGCGCGGGCGAGCATCTACAAGGACGCCGAGCCCGGCAAGGTGTACGTCGGTAACCCGGCCCGCCCGATCAAGGACCGCGTCCTGCGCACGGGCGATGCCGACCGCGATGCCTCCTCGTGACGAACCATGCTCCGACGCGCTACTCGGGGATCTCGTTCACGGTGTAATAGCCGACGGGGTGCCAGAGGCCGGCCTCGGGGTCCTCGGCAGAACGCACGCCGTCCATCCTCAACTCGTGCAGGTGACCCCTGACGACGCCGTCGACCGTGAGGCGGACCGACAGGCCGTCGTCGGCGACGATCGCGGCGGTAACGGTCTGGTCGGTGTGGTCGATCTCGGGGCTGCCGTACGCGGCCTGGTGCCAATAGGTCCAGCTCCGCATGGCGTATGAGCCCGGGTCGCCGGCGGTCGCGGGATCGACGGGCTTGGTGAAGGAGAGCGTGAAGCCGTCGGGCTCGATGCGCATCTCGTGCACCTCGAAGGGCACCTCGCCGGTCCAGCGCAGCCGCTCGAAGCCATAGGGCTTCTCGCCTCGCGATCCCCAGCCGCGATTGGTCTGGCCGACGAACATGTAGCCCTGCTCGGTCATCAGCACGCCGACGGGCCCGGACTTGAAGCCGGAGACGAAGTGGAACACGGCCCCCTGCTGCACGCCGTTGACTTCCTCAAGAAAGATGCGGTTGACCTGGCTGTGGGTGATCTCGCCGACGAACATCTGCCCGGCGAATGGGCCGAACTTGCCGTCGCTGTTGTCCCAGACGATGCCGGTCGGCGAGCGGCCGACGATGTTGAAGGGGTAAACGATGGCGGGCGGGATGAACCGGGGGTTGCGCTCGCGCTCGTCGACGACATAGGTCTGCTTCTCCTCGGGTGCGCCGGGGTTGGGGCCGAGATAGTCCTCGTACCCCTTGGCCTTGAGGTCCTCGCGGGCCTGGCCGTACCACTTGTTGCCGCTGGGGTTGCCGGCGTGCGAGCCCAGCTTGAGGTGCTTGAGGTGGTTGGTGCCGTTCCACAGCCCCTGATTGTCGTTGTAGAAGAGCTCGCCGCGGGCGTCGTAGCCGATGCCGCCGGGCGAGCGGATGCCGGCGACGCTGGGGAGCATCTCGCCCTCGGGGGTGATGCGCACCGCCCATCCGCGCATGTACGACGGGCTGCTGCTCGAGTAGGTCAGGCACAGCACGGCCCATAGGTTGCCGTCCTTGTCGGGCGGGGCGAGGAAGTTGTACTCGTGGTAGTCGGGCGTCGAACCCCACTCGTCGTTGAAGGTCTCGTAGACGTCGGCGACGCCATCGCCGTCCTCGTCTTGAAGGCGGAGCAGTTGGGTGTGCTCGCTGGCGTAGAGCCAGCCGTCGTTCCAGACCAGACCCAGCGGCTCGTCGAGCCCGGTCGCGAACTCGGTGAAGGCGATGTCTTGCACCGGGCCGAACAGATGATCGACGAGGTAGACGTCGCCGCGGCGGGTGGCGACCGCCATGCGATCGTCGGGCATCAGCGTCATCGCCCCGGCCTCGAAGACCACGCCCTCGGGCGTGGGGATGTCCTCGATGACGTAGTACTTCCGCTCGCTCTCGGGCTGCTGAGCGAAGGCCGCGGCCGCGTGGATCACGGCTAGCGACGCGGTCAGCAAACAGGCGGCTAGCGTTCGGCCGAGGCTTGAGTCGGTTGATCGATCCATTGGTACTCCAGTTGCCACGCCGCGCGGAAGCCCGGGGCCTCCGGCTGCATGTCGGTCTTCTTGAGCGCCCAGGCCGCCAGGTCGATCGCGATCGGCGACCACTGCGCCGGCGCGATCAGCAGCAAGCGGTCGCCCTGCTGGCGGATCGTGGCGGGCGGGGTCTGCGGACCCAGTACAACGCGGTACGCCCCGTCCACCTCGAACAGGCCCGGCTCCGGCTCCTCGATCGATTCGCCCTCGGCGAGCAAGGCGTGGAGCGTCGGGTCCTCTGCGATGGCCGTCACCTGCATCGTTCGCGCGACCGACGCGGGGCCTCCGGCGACGCCGGGGACGGGCTCGATCCGGTCCACGAGGACGGCGCCGTTGACCAAGCTGTAGAACACCGGCAACCCGTCGATCTTGCGATGCCCGAGCAGGTCGTAGCCCTCGGGCTCGGCGTTGAGCTGCGGCGCGTCGGGCCACGCGTCGCCGGGCGACGGCAGGGTGGCCAGGGGCTGCCGCAGCGAGAGCTCGATGAGGTTTTCGCCGATGCCGGGCAGGTGCTTGTCGTTGCGGCCGAACCAGACCCCCGCGGCGTTGACGAAGTCGCCCCGCCAAAGGCGGACCAGCTGCGACCGCGCGAAGTCGTAGGCGTAGTTCACGCGAAGCGGGTGCCCGACCGCCAGGCCGAGATTCCCGACGCCCTCGAATCGACCACGCAGGACAATCGGCCTGTCGCGCTCGGGCACCAGGATGAACGCCGGGTTCGAGAGCGAGATGGCGTTGGTCTTCTGGTGCGTCCACTGCCACTGCGACCGGTTCACCGAGTCGGCGATAGCCGAGAGCCTGAACCGGCGATGCTTGTCCGGGTTGCCGTAATAGAACTTGATCCGGTGCCGGCCGGGCGGCAGCAGCTTCTCGCCGGCCTGTCCTTTCCAGTGCTTGCCGGTGATGTCGTCTCTGCCAAACACGACTTCGTCGTTGATCAGCAGGAGGGCCGAGCCTTGCCCTTCCTGAGAGAACTGGTACAGGTCCTCGGCCGGCGCCTCGAACTCGGCCTCCAGCACGACAACAAACGGAACGTCGTTGTCGGCTCGACCCTCGATCTTGTTGGGCTCGATGAAGTTGTCCTCGAAGACGCCCCGGGCAAGCGTCGGGAGCGCGTCGAGCTCGGGCGTGTTGAGACGGAAGTCCGCAAAGTTCTCACCGACGTCGATCGTTCGGTAGCGGACGTTCTCAAGGATCGACTTGCCCTCGGCCGTCGCCAGCGCTTCGGCGGGCCAGGGCTCGTGGCGATCGGCGAATCGCTTGCGAAGCGCGGCGACCTGGTCGGGGTAGACGGGCCCGGCGTTATTGCCCCAGGCCTGGCGGATGTACGTGAGCGTGGCGGCGACCTGGTCGTCGTCCAGCAGGCCGCCCTGGCCGGGCATCTCGTTGTTGTAGGTGTTACCGAGAATGGTCATCTCGCCGCCGACGCCGTGCAGCGTGACCTTGATGAGCCGCTCGATGTCGCCGGTGACCCACGGACTCTTGGCCAGCGGCGGGTAGGACCCGGGCACGCCCTGCCCCTCGGGCATGTGGCAGCTGGCGCACTGCGCGATGGTGAGGTAGAGCGACTCGCCCCAGGCGATCGGATCGCTGGTGTCGACCTCGGCGAGGGCCGGCGCCGGCTCGCCGTTGAGCTCGGCCACCGTCCACGGCAGCCGGCGATCGGCGTGCGCCGCGCGGACGGGCGCGACGTGCTCGACCAGCACGGGCAGGGCCTGGTTGCCCCACGCGTTGCGGATGTAGGTGAGGACGGTCGAGACCTCGAGGTCGTTGAGCTGCTGACCCTGGCCGTTCATCACGGAGCTGTAGGTGGCGCCGTTGACCTCGACCGGGCCGTGCATGCCATGCAGCACCACCTTGACGAGGCGCTGCGTGTCGTCGCCGACGACTCGGGGGTTTTTGGCCAGCGGGGGGATCATCGCCCGGGTCCCGCCGCCGTCGTCCTGATGGCAGGTCACGCACGAGCCGGGACGGTGATAGACCTCGCGACCGAGCGCCAGCGCTTGCGGGCTCGGACCGGGGTTGATCGGTCGCTCGCCGCAGCTGAACAGCCCGCCGAGACCGACGATCAGCAAGCTCGAAGGGATCGCCAGCCGGGCCGCGGCACGGCTCAAGCCGACGGCGAAACACCGACGAGGTTGACGAATTGGAACGGGCGAGTGAAACAAGGAAAAAAAGCACATGAAGACGAAAGCTTAAGTATATCATCTAGGCTCCGACAGGCATTTCCCATCGTCCGACTGTGGCCGTCGTAAACACGATTTGAGGTCAATTCGGTGACGTCGGCCAAGCCGAGGTCCTGGTTGATGATCTACCACGTCAAGTGCCGGTTGCCAGAGGCCCGGAGAGACTCCTGAGACGTCAGAAAAGGCCGCGGTGGGATTCGAACCCACGCCTGGCGAAGCCAAAAGGATCTGCAATCCTCCTGTAGAAGCTGCAAATTAGTCAAATATATGTCTTTATGAATGCACCGGAATCCAAGTCACCTCATCTGCCACCTACTGCGGCGGCACCGGAACTGAGCATAGCCGGGGACGGCGATGATCAGCCTCAACCGCCCTGCTGGGGCTCTTCTCAGGCTGTCTAGCGTGGTTCAATCCGATCGTCATCCTCTGAATTGACCTAGGCTTCCGTCTTAGTCCACCAGATTCTGAGGTCGTGGTGGGTTTCATCAGTCCGCTTCTCTTCTTCATCGCCAACGCGACCCATCGCGAGCTCGCTCGGCAGCTTCGATATCTCAAGGCCGAGAACGAGGTGCTTCGGGCTCGGCTGCCCAAACACCTCAAGACCACGCCCCAAGAGCGAGCCAAGCTGCTGAGGTTCGGCAAGCCGGTAGGTCCGGCTATTCAGGGGTTGATCACGATCGTTCATCCGGCCACGTTCATGCGGTGGGTGCGAGAGGAAGACAAGCAGAAAGACGCGGGCAAGCCGAGGCGGAAGCGGCGGACGCCGGAGGAGGTTGCCGCATTGTGTGGTTCGCATTGCCACCGAGGTGGGGGCGAGCCTGGGCTGTCGCCGCATCCTCGGCGAAATCCGGAAGCTCGGCATCCGAAAGATCTCGCGGGGTACCGTGCAGAACATCCTGAAGAACCACGGCGTTGAGCCGGCACCGCTTCGGCCGCGATCCACGTGGAAAGAATTCATCGAGCGGCACGCGGACACGCTGTATGCGTGTGACTTCTTCATCAAGGAGGTGTGGACGCCCTTCGGGAGACGCAAGTTCGACATCCTGGCGATGATCCACATCGGCAGCCGAAAGGTGACGATCCTGGGCATCACCGAACACGCGGGCGGGGCTTGGATGCGCCTACACCCGTTTCAGTACCAGTTGTTGTGCGAGTCTTTGCATCATCGAGCCAGGCTAGCCTGGCTCGATGAT
>JBCBUE010000010.1:0-78553 GCA_039818285.1 Planctomycetota bacterium
CCAGTTCGACCTCGACATCAACACCTACGAACGCGTCACGCAGATCGCCGACGGCTCCGCCGACCACCGCCACACCGTCACGACCACCCGTCACGGCCAGCCGCACGCGACGTACCGCTGCCACAACGTCGTCCTCGCCATCGGCGACATGCACCACGCCCGCAAGCTCAACGTCCCCGGCGAGGGCCTGCCGCACGTCAGCCACTACTTCGACGAGCCGCACCAGTACTTCCGCCGCAAGCTGCTCATTGTCGGCGGGCGCAACTCGGCCGTCGAGGCCGCGATCCGCTGTTACCGCGCCGGCGCCGACGTGGCCATCAGCTATCGGCGAGCGTGGTTCGACGAAGAGCACATCAAGTACTGGCTGATGCCCGAGCTCAAGCTGCTGATCGAGAAGGGCGAGGTCACCTACCACGGCCAGACCGTGCCGACCGAGATCACCGCCGATCGGGTCCGGCTCGAGTCCACCGACGACGGCAGCGCGTTCGACCTCGCCGTCGACGCCGTGCTGCTGCTCACCGGCTACACGCAGGACAAGACGCTGTTCACGATGGCCGGCATCGAGCTCGACGGCGTCAACGAGGCGCCCGTTGTCGATTACGAGACGATGCAGTCGCCCAACCCCGGCGTGTTCGTCATCGGCACCGCCACGGCCGGCACGCAGAATCACTTCCAGGTCTACATCGAGAACAGCCACCCCCACGTCGCCAAGGCCTGCCACGCGATCACGGGGCAGGACCCGCCGCGCGGCATGATCAACGACGCGGCTCAGCGGTATCGCTTGCTCGAGACATGACGGTTGCGATCACGCCGACGCGACGATGAACCGATCGATCGCCTCGGCCACGCCATCATCGACGTTGCTGGCGACGACGGCGTCGGCGACGTGCTTGGCTTCCGGCCAGGCGTTGCCGACCGCGACGCCCAGCCCGGCCCACCGCAGCATGCCCGTGTCGTTGGGCGCGTCGCCGATGGCCATCACACGCGCCGAGTCAACGCCCATGGTCTCGGCCAGCCGCGCGACGGCGATCGACTTGTCCACCGAAGGGTCCACGCACTGCATCATGTGCCCGTCGCAGATGAGCACGCCGGCCTCGTCGCCAAAGGCGTCGGTGATCGCGGCGTGCAGCCCCGGCAGGCGCTCGTCGGGGGTGAGCAGCATCAGCTTGGTGATCGGCCCGTCAATGAAGGTGTCGAGCGGGCCGACGTGATCGGGCGGGAAGGCGGTGGCCGAGGCGACGGTCAGCAGCGGGTCGTGGCGGTCGGTCAGCCAGCGGTCGCCGGCCTCGACGTGCACGACGACGTCGGGATCGAGGGCGCGGGCGGCCTCGGCGATGCGTCGACCGAGCCCCTCGGGCAGCGGCGTGTGCTCGATCACTGTGCCGTCGGCCTCGACGAGCATCGAGCCGTTGTACGTCACCATCGGCGTGTCCAGGCCGAGCTCGCGGTGATAGATCATCGCCGCACGCGGCGGGCGGGCCGTGGCCAGCATCACCCGCACGCCCCTGGCCAGCGCCCGCCCCACGGCGTCCACCACCGCTTCGGACAGCGACGCGTCGGGGCGCAGCGTCGTGCCGTCCAGGTCGAGCGCGATCAGGTCGTACCGCCGGTGCGTCATCGTGGCCTAGGCTACTGCCCGACGCCTCGACCGTTCCCCTCGCGAGCCGCTACGAGATGACGCCCCCCACCGCCGCCGACACGCTCAAGGACTGCAACCGCCTCGGCCTGGACTTCCACGCCGAGGCCGCCGCCCTCCGCGACCGCTATTCCGGGCCGGTCATCGACGCCCACGTCCATCTCTTCGACGCCGCCGGCGCCCGCGTCTTCTTCGACACCGCCGACGCCTTCAACGTCACGACCGCCATCACGCAGACCCCGCTCGAGAACGTCGACGCCGTCGCCGAGGTGGCGGGCGATCGCGTCCACTTCGTGGCCGTCCCCGACTACTGGGGCGTCGACCCCGAGATCGCCTACACGACCGACTACCACGAGCGCCTCGAGACCTTCGCCGAGAAGGGCGCCCGCATGTTCAAGATCTGGGCCGGCCCGCGCGGGATCGACCGCTCCCCTTATCTCGCCATCGACCACCCCTCCCGCGCCGAGCTCATCGACGTCGCCAAGTCTCTCGGCTACACCGCCATCATGACCCACGTCGGCGATCCCGACACCTGGTACGCCAAGAAGTACCTCCCCGCCTCCAAGTATGGCACCAAGCAACAACACCTCGACACCCTCGCCCGACTCATCGAGCAGCACGGCGACCGTCCCTGGCTCGGCGCCCACATGGGCGGCACCCCCGAAGACCTCGACACGCTGCAGACCTTCCTCGATCGCTTCCCCACCTACGTCATCGACACCTCGGCGACCAAGTGGATCGTCCGCGAGCTGAGTCAACGCATCGACGAGTTCGCCGACTTCGTCCGACGCAACCCCGGCCGCGTGCTATGGGGCACCGACATCGTCGCCCACGCGCTTAACGCCCTGCCGCCCGACGAAGCACGGCAGATCGAGCTGCCCAAGAACGCGCCGCCCATCGAGATCAAGGACGACGCGGGGCATGGCTTCGATCTCTATGGCTCGCGCTTCTGGGCCAAACGCACCATGTGCGAGACGACCTACGACGGCCCCTCGCCCATCGTCGACCCCGACCTGCACATGGTCGACGAAACCGTCGACCCCAAGTCGACCGCCACGCTCCGCGGCGCCGGGCTCGACCACGGCACGCTGCAGGGGCTGTATCACGACAACGCGGCCGCGTTCATCCGGCGCGTCTGGGGCTGAGGCGGCGGCGAACCTTTAAGAATTCAAGTTATTCCGGTTTTCTCAACCTTGGGGAATCTCGCCGGGGGAGGAATCAACGCGCGGCGGCTCTCGTTTTCTCTCCTGTCCGCGATGCATCGAGTGACGTGTTCGAAACCCCCACCCCGCCCGACAGGGCAAGAAAGGAAGACAACGTCATGAAGCGCAACACCCCCCATCGTCTGATCCTGGCCGCCTCCGCCGCGGCGCTGACCCTCGGCTTCGCCCCCTTCGCCGACGCCGGCATCAACGGCGGCCGTAATCAGGCCTCCGCCAGCGCTCAGAAGGTGTACCACGCCCCGGCTCAGACCGCCGTGCGTTACCAGCCGACGCAGTTCAGCGCCGTGACCCGCTCGACCACCCCGCGGGCCACGATCGTCAACCGTGGCAACCACGTCGGCCGAGGCGTCGCCGCCAACAGCGTGCGGCATCGCACCGCCAAGTCCGACTTCAGCCTCGACAAGCTCTTCGGCGGCGAAGGCTGAACGCAAGACCCGCTCGATAACCCGAGACACTCTCCACGCCCCCCGCCGTCGAAAGACGACCGGGGGCGTTTGCTTGCGCGACGAGCGCGGCAAAAAAAGCCCGCGACCCATGGGCCGCGGGCTTGCTTGGTTGCGTTGAGGTCCGACCGCCGCTCAGCCGGCGGCCATCTTCTCGGCCTTGGCCTTCGCGTCGTCGAGCGTGCCGACGTACATGAACGCCGACTCGGGCAGGTCGTCGGCCTCGCCGTCGCACAGCCGCTTGAACGAGTCGATCGTCTCCTTCAGCGGCGTGTAGATGCCCGGGAAGCCGGTGAACACCTCGGCCACGAAGAACGGCTGCGAGAGGAAGCGTTCGATCTTGCGAGCCCGGCCGACGATCAGCTTGTCTTCCTCGCTCAGTTCGTCGACGCCGAGGATGGCGATGATGTCCTGCAGCGACTTGTAGCGCTGGAGGATCGACTGCACCTGGCGGGCGACGGCGTAGTGCTCTTCGCCGAGGACGCCGGGGTCGAGGATGCGGGACGTCGAGCCCAGGGGGTCGACCGCGGGGAAGATGCCCTTCTCGGCGATCGAACGCTGCAGCACGACCGAGGCGTCGAGGTGGGCGAAGGTCGTTGCCGGGGCGGGGTCGGTGTAGTCGTCGGCGGGGACGTACACGGCCTGCATCGAGGTGATGGCGCCCTTGTCCGTCGAGGTGATCCGCTCCTGCAGCTCGCCCACGTCCGTGCCCAGCGTCGGCTGATAGCCCACGGCCGACGGCATGCGGCCGAGCAGCGCGGAGACCTCCGAGCCGGCCTGCACGAAGCGGAAGATGTTGTCGACGAAGAGCAGCGTTTCCTTGCCGGACTCGTCGCGGAACTGCTCGCACATCGTCAGGCCGGACAGCGCGACGCGGAAGCGGGCGCCCGGGGGCTCGTTCATCTGGCCAAAGACCATGGCGACCTTGTCGAGGACATAGCCGGTCTTGCCGTCGGCGTCGGTGTACTGGGCCTCGGCCATCTCGCGCCAGAGGTCGTTGCCCTCGCGGGTCCGCTCGCCCACGCCGGCGAACACGGAGTACCCGCCGAACTCGCGGGCCACGCGGGCGATCATCTCCTGGATGATGACGGTCTTGCCGACACCGGCCCCGCCGAACAGGCCGATCTTGCCGCCGCGGACGAACGGGCAGAGCAGGTCGACGACCTTGATGCCGGTCTCGAGCACCTCGGTCTTGGGGTTGAGGTCGGTGAAGGGCGGGGCCTCGCGGTGGATCGAGCGGCGCGGGGCGTCGCTGACGGGCGGCTTCTTATCGACGGGGTCGCCCAGCAGGTTAAAGACGCGGCCGAGGACGGCCTCGCCGACCGGGACGGTCACGGACGAGCCGGTGTCGGCGATCTCGGTGCCGCGCTGCAGGCCGTCGGTCGTCCCCAGCGCGACGCAGCGGACCTGACCGCCGCCGAGGTGCTGCTGGACCTCGCCGACGAGCTTGACCTCCTCGTCGCCCACCTTGTAGTGGACCTCGAGGGCGTTGTAGATGTCGGGGAGCTGGTCCTCGGGGAACTGGGCGTCGAAGGTCGAGCCGATGACCTGAGAGACGGTACCGGTGGCGGGCATGGGACGATTCCTGGGCGTGGGGGTCGATCAGGCCTCGCCGGGGCGCGGCGGGCGGCACAGGTTAATGGCTGGGGCGGGGGGCCGCCACGCGGGGGCGACGTCGGCCGGGGCGACGTTCAGCCGCGGGCACGATCGAGCCGCTCCTGCTCGGCCGGGCAGGCGTAGCAGGTCCGCCCGCCGATCGTCAGCCGCTCGACCTTCTGGCCCGACCGCAGGCTCTTGTCGCGGCGATAGACGTAGAAACGCCGATCGGCCGTGAGCTGGCGGTGGGTCTTGACGCCAAACTCGCTCGGCTCGGTCGTCACGATCCTGCCGACGCGGACCCCGATCTTCAACTGGGCCACCGCGTCGGCCCAGAGCGCGTCGAACCGCTCCCGCCCCAACGCCTTGGCGGGCGTCAGCGGGTGGATGCCCGCTCGGTACAGCAGCTCGGCTCGGTAGATGTTGCCGATGCCCGAGACGACCGACTGGTCCATCAGCATCGCGCCGATCGCGGCCTTGCTCTTGGCAATGCGCTGCCAGACGACCTCGCGGTCGGCGTTCGGGTCGAGCAGGTCGGGGCCGAGGCGGGCCTTGATGGTGTCGTACGCGGGCACCTCGAGCAGTTCGCAGGCGGTCGGGCCGTTGAGGTCGACGCAGGCCGCGTCGGTGACCAGGCGCAGCCGCACCGCGCCGCGCGGCTCGGGCGGCGCTTTGTCGTTGGTGAGTTTGGCGACGCGGAACTTGCCGTACATCCCCAGGTGTACGTGCACGATGCCGGCGCCGTCGGCGAAGTGATAGAACAGGTGCTTGCCGACGGGCTCGATCGATTCAAGCACGCGGCCGTCGATCATCGCCGCGCCGGTGTCGAAGCGGCCTTGGGGAGACGAAGCCTCGATCGCGTGCTCCACCAGCAACGGGCGTTGCTGCTTGGCGTGCCGGTGGATCGTGTGGCCTTCGGGCATGGGGCGATGGTAGGCATGCCGCCATCGAATGCCTCACCAACCCCCCTAGCTGCGACGCGACGCGTCGTTGAAGGAATCACAACGATGCACGACGCATCGTTCAGCAACGCGTCGCGTCGCAGCTAAGGGTTGAGTCGCGATGCCAAAGAGCCGCGCGTGGCGTCGATGCCGCTTCGCCGATGTTCCACGGCATCGAGGGCTCGCCACGGTTGACGCCGGGGGGAGGGGCGGCGCGGCCTCTGCAGCTCGCGCGTCCGTCGATCGCTAAGACAGGGTCGCGATCGTCGGTCATCGGCCGCCCGGCCGACGCGTGCGTCGGGGGCGTCCCGTCCGGCGGTCCACCCCGGTCTCGCCGCCCGGCGCGTGCCCTGTCGATGAGGGCCGGGCGGCTCACGGGGGTTTCCTACCCACGGATGCGCGGCGCCGCTGGCGCGCACATCGCCGCAGCGCCGGGCGATCGAAGCCGAGTTTCTTCGCCGCCGGTGCCGTTCAACCTGTCACCGACGTGCCGTCGCCCGGGCTTATGGTCGCGGGGTATCGATCGTTCCGGGTGCCAACAGGGAGAACCACATGCACGCCTTGCCGAACTGCGCCGACGCCGACGCGCTCGAAGCCACGCTCTGCCAGATCCACGTCATGCGTTGCTACGCCACCGAGTCGGGCAAGCCGATCAACGACGAACTCGCGGCCTTGATCGCTCAGCTGGCGTCGCTGTGCAGGCCCGCCCCGCCGCCGGCGGATGGGACGCCTCCACCGGAAGTTCAGCCGCCGCCGCCGCCACCGGATCAACAGTTTCGTGGTCGACTCGAGGACTACGAGGCAACCTATCGGCTGGCGCTCGAAGTGCACCGCCTGCTCTCGGCCCTGATCCACCCGGCGAACCCCGCCACGATCGTGTCCACCGATTTCACCTGGAGGATCTGGAAGTTAAAGACAGTCCGACCGTTGCAGTGGCTATTAATCGCGATTGCCGTGCTGACGCTGGCGGCAACCCTAGCCTTTACGTACGCCACGTTCGAGCTCAACACGCGAAACGACGTCAAGCAGACAGTCGCACAACAAGCGGGTGTCGACGACGACGATCTGGTACGCAACGTAGACAGCAAGAATCAGGCGGGTTGGGTTCACGACTGGCGGCTGTCGCTACAGTTCTTCGCCGCGGCCATGCTGGGCGCCGGGTTCGCCACGCTGCTCAACGCCGCGCCATTCGTCGTGCATCGCTCATTTGATAACCGGTACATCACGGTGTATCTGCTGCGCTACCTGCTGGGCGTCGTCGCGGGGGTCATCCTGGGGCTGGTCGGGCCGGACTTGATCGAGGCTGTGTCAGACGAACCGCCCGAGGGACTGACTCAACTCAGCCTGGCCGTGCTGGCGATCGTCGGCGGTTTCTCGGCCAACGCCGTCGCCGCGATCCTCACGCGTATCAGCGACACCCTCGTCGCCCTGGTGCGTGGCCGCAACGACGAACCCAGGGAAGAGGTCGAGCGCCGGATCAACGACCGCGTCGACGCCGAGAGGCAGCGATTCAACGCGACGCAGGCCACGAAGATCTCAGACATCCTCGGCAAGTTCGACCAGGACCCCGACAAAGCCCGAGAGGCGCTCCGCGCGATGATCGGCAAGCCTTAGACCCCGCGCTTCGATGCGTGCAATTAACTCCGTCGCGCGCTCTGGCGGATCGATACGATTGAATCATCGATTCCGCCACGCAATCCTGAAGACGCCATGCTATTCACTGATGCCTTCAAGCCACCCACCGACAACCTCTACAAGTTCATCGCGGTCAGCGGATTGGTCTTCGGCATCGCCTGCCTGGCATCGTTGATCTACCTGATCGGAACCTCGGTCGACGCAAGCGTTGAAGTCAAGCAGTCGCTGCGCACGGCATACGCGGAACTACTCGGAAATGAGGCTGCGGTCGAAGCTCTGAACGCCGCGATGGCAAACTACGAGGTCGGCGACAACCTAGGCGAGCTCATCGACCAGGTCCGCGAAGCAGACGGAGAGTCGCCTGACATCCAATCGGTGGTACTGTTACTGCAGAGCTTCGATCAATTTAATGCCGACCGGAGCATGCTGGATACCTATCAAGATTACATCGCCGGTGGCACTGCCTGGTCAATCTTCATATCGTTTTTTAGCTTCATCGCTTGGTATTGGCGACTCCAGCGTTACGAAGATCGCATCATCAAGCTGAAGGCGCAGGCTTTCGAGATCCAAAGTGAAAAGCAAAGGGATAGAACCAGAAAAGTCACGATGAAGCTGCCCAGAAGACTGCGCGGCTCGCGCTAGTCCAACCCCACCACGCGCTGCACTTCGCCCATCGAGGTTTCGCCGGCCATTACCAGGTCGAACGCCGCCGATTTCAACGGCGTGAAAACCGTCATCTCTACGGCCTTCTTGATCGACGCGATGTTCGGCTCGCGGATCACCACGTCGCGGATGTCGTCCGTCACCTCCAGCAGCTCGAAGATCGCGCGGCGGCCGATGTAGCCCGAGCCGAAGCAGTTCTTGCAGCCGGCCGGCTCGTACAGCTTGGGCGCGCCCTCGACGGACTTGCCGAGCTTGATGATCTCGGTCGGCTTGGCGTTGCGCGGAACCTTGCAGTGCGGGCAGAGCGTGCGGATGAGGCGCTGGGCGAGGACGAGGTTGAGCGTCGAGCCGATGAGGTAGGGCTCGACGCCGAGGTCCAGGAGCCGGAAGACGGTGGTGATGGTGTCCTTGGCGTGGACGGTGGTGAGGACGTTGTGGCCGGAGTTGGCGGCCTGCATGGCGGTGACGGCGGTGTCCTTGTCGCGGATCTCACCGAGGACGATGACGTCGGGGTCCTGACGCAGGCAGGAACGGAGCAGGGTGGCGAAGTCGCGGCCGGCGTCGTGGTCGACGGGGATCTGCGTGAGGCCGGGCAGCTCGTACTCGACGGGGTCTTCGATGGTGAGGACGTTGCGGGACTCGACGTCGATCTCGCGGATGCCGGCGTAGAGGCTGGTGGTCTTGCCCGAGCCGGTGGGCCCGCAGACGACGATCATGCCGGTGTCCTGGCGGAGGACGCCACGGATCTTCTTGAGCGCATACGGCGGGAGCTGGAGGTCTTCGAGGGTCTGCGGCGCCGCGTGGGGGTCGAGGACGCGGACGACGAGCTTCTGGCCGAACATCGAGGGCGTGAAGGAGACGCGGTAGTCGGCCGCGCGGCTGGGCGCATGGCAGGAGAAGTGCCCCTCCTGAATCGCATCGCGGCCGGCGAGGTCGATATCGGTCAGCACCTTGATGAGCGAGGCGAACCGCTTGCCTTCCTGCTCGCTCATCTCGGCGACCTGGACCATCGCGCCGTCGACCCGCAGGCGCATGCGCATGCCGTTGCGGACCGGCTCGAGGTGGATGTCGGACGCATTGGTCCGCATGCAGCCGTAGAGCACCTTGCGGAGGGTTTCCAGGACGGCGGCGGTGGCGTCGCCCTGGCGCTGGGCCTTGTGGACGGTGGCGCCGCGGGCGTTGACGAGCGCGAGGTGGTTGGGGCTGAACTTGAGGTCGAAGCCGGCGGTGAGCAAGGCGTCGATGGAGCCCAGGCCGTCGGCTATGGAGGAGCGGACACGCGGGGCGGTGCCGGCGTCGTCTTCGTCAACCGGGTCGTCGCCCTCGAGCTCGATCTGGATGGCGGCGTCGAGCTCGGCAAGGGGGTCGTTGAGGTCGCCTTGCTTGGGCTTGTCTTCCTCGGAGAGGTGGACGAGCCCGGCGGTGGCCTTCTCGATGGTGGAGGCGCGGCGGCGGGGCTCGTCGGGCAGGTCGAGCGGGGCGTCGTCGTCGGTATCGAAGCTGAGGTTGAGCGGGCCGGAGTCGTCGGGGTCGCCGTCGGTCGTTGCGCCGGGGGCTTGCTCGATGACCTCGATGGGGACGGCGTCTTGTTCGGCGGCCGGCGGCGGGGCGGCGCGAGGGGGGCCGGCGGGGGCCTTGGCGGGGGCATCGTCGAGGCGGAGGCGGAACTTGGTGCGACCGATCACGAAGACGCTGCCGTGCTGAAGCGCGGCCTTGGTGATGCGCTCGCCGTCGATGACAGTGCCGTTGCGGGACTGCAGGTCACGGACGACCACGCCCTTGGCCGTGACGTGGACGACGGCGTGCTGGCGGGAGGCCTGATCGTCGTCGAGGCGGATGTCGTTGCGACTGTGACGCCCGATCGAAAGCGGTCGGTTCTCCAGCGGTTGGGTTTTGCGGACCCCGGGGCCCACGATCTCCAGGTAAGCCATGGCTCGATGAGTGTATCGCCGACGGGCCCGGCCGACCGCGAAAAGCCGGGCTCGCGGGCCACGCCGCCCGGCGCCGCGTACCATGCGGGCTCGTGTCGAAGCGCCGCGCCAAGCCAACCAACGGGCCGACGGACGAGGAACTGCTCGGCCGCTACCGGGCGGGGGAGACCGAGCTGTTCCCCACGCTGGTCGGGCGGTACCGCCAGGAGTTGCTGCACTTCCTGATCCGCTTCGCCGGCAACCGGGCGGCGGCCGAGGACCTCTTCCAAGAGGCCTTCCTGCAGGTCCACCTCTCGGCCGACACCTTCGACGTCTCCAAACGGTTCAAGCCCTGGCTGTTCACCATCGCCGCCAACAAGGCCCGCGACTACCTCCGCCGGGCCGGCCGACGCAAGGCGGCCTCCCTCTCGGCCCCCATGGACAAGTCCGACGACGCCGGCGGGTCCTACGTCGACCTCCTCCAGGCCGATCTCCCCCTGCCCGACACCATCGCCGACGAAGAGGAGACCCGCCAACGCGTCCGGGCCGTCGTCGACGACATGCCCAGCCACCTCCGCGAGATCCTCCTGCTCGCCTATTTCCAGCAGATGGCCTACAAGGAGGTCGCCGAGGCCCTCGGCATCCCCCTGGGCACCGTCAAATCCCGCCTCCACGCCGCCGTGGGCACCTTCGCCGATCTGTGGAAGGCGGCCTACCCCCAAACCACGCCCCCCGGAGAGGCCGAATGAACCCCTCTCGCAACCCTGCGAACCGACGGAGAAATTCTCCAACTCTCAGGAACCCGCCCCCGCCCCGCGGCGTAACACCCTCGATCGAGGCGGGGGGACCGGCTCTCGATCCTCGATCCGAGCACGACGCTCGAACGGCACACCCAAACGTCTACCGGCCACGCCCCACGGCCCGTACGTCATCGCCCCAACGACTCACCCACCGACCGGCATCCCCGCCGACTCGCACCCCATGACCGACGACCCCACTCGATCGCTCTGCCCGGCCGACGCCGACGCCCTCGACGCCCTGCTCGCCCACCGAGCCGCTGACGCCGACACCGGCCCGCTCCCCCCCGACTCCGCCGAGCGCGTCGCCGCCCTCCGCCGCCTCTTTGCCGTCCTCGACACCGACGCCCCGGGCGCTGACCCCGCCGAAGCCGTCGACGCCGAGGCCCAAGCCCTCGTCGAGCAGACCGTCGCGGCCGTCGCCGCCGCCCGCCAGCGCGAGCGGTTCGCCGAGCAGATCGAGATGCTCCGCCAGCCCAAGATGGGCCTGGGCTTCTCCTGGCAACGCGGCCTCGCCGCCGCCGCCGCCTTCCTCCTCGCCGTCGGCCTGCTCTTCCCCACCCTCGACCACCAGCGCCGCGACGCCCAGCGCGTCGCCGGCATGGCCAACCTCGGCCGCGCCGGCATCGGCCTCTCCTCCTACGCCCTGGCCAACAACGGCATCCTCCCCAAACGCGCCGCCACCCCCGGCGCCGCCTGGTGGAACGTCGGCCATGGCCCCGACGAGCACGGCCACGTCCAGTCCAACTCCGCCCACCTCTTCCAGCTCGTCCGCGACGAGTACGTCACCGTCGACGCCCTCGGCTCCCCCGCCAACCCCCACGCCCCAGGCGTCGATCAGCTCACCGCCAAACACCACGACTTCGAGCGGCCCGAGCAGATCTCCTTCTCCTATCAGAACCAGTTCACCCCCTACGCCATCCGCCTCGACAACCACGCTCGCATGGTCGTCCTCGCCGACAAAAACCCCCTCATCGTCGTCAAGAACGGCAAGTTCGCCTTCGACAGCACCAAGGCCGCCAACGCCTGCGCCGGCATGTACGGCAAGCCCGGCCAGAACATGCTCTTCACCCACGGCACCGTCGCCTGGTCCGACGCCCCCGTCATCAAAAACGGCACCACCGGCCAGCTCGACAACCTCTACACCGCCGAGGGCGTCGCCACCTACACCGGCACCGAGTTGCCCACCCACGAAGGCGATGTTCAACTCGTCCCGTGACTCACGACTCGCCCGCCTCACCGCCTCCCCCCAAGAACCCCGCCATCCCAGCCTCCCCACCCCCTCAAGCCGCTCCTGAGCGCAGCGAAGGGGCGGGTCCAGCGGCGTCTCCAAGTTCCTCGACCAGCGCTCCCCCGAGCGGCCAGCCCCCAACGCCTGGCACCCCATCTCCCCCCCCCGACACCCCTCACCGCTCGGTCACCCAACTCGCCCTGCTCGTCACCTTCTGCCTCGGCGCCGCCCTCGGCCTCATCCTCAGCCCCCTCGGCCTCAACGACCGCCTCCCCGAGCCCCTGCGCTCGGCCCTGCGGCCCGTTCCCGCCGACCTGGCCGAACGCCGCGCCACCCAGCAAGCCGACCTCGACGCCGAGCTCGCCAAGCTGCGGGACGCCGGCGTCTCCCGCGTCGCGTCCGACGAACTCATCGCCGAGCACCAGTCGCGCCCCGACTGGCAACAGCTCACCCAAGACATCAACGCCACCCGCACCGCCCGCTTCTGGCGCCTCACCGCCGCCGCCGCCTGGTGCGTCGCCGTCCTCCTCGCCTGCACCGTCATCATCCACCGCCGCCGCGCCGCCGATCGCCCCGTCGACGAGATGTGGCACTGGGGAAGGCACACCGCGGCTCTTGCGCTGGGTTTCGCCGCGACGCTCGGCCTAAGTCACGCCCTGGCGTGAACCGACGCACGGCCGACCGATGCCTGCCCGGCGCCCATCCAGGTTTCAGCCGCTTCAACCTGCGATCTGAGCAGGGCCGCAACGCACCGATTGATCAAAGGGGTGTCATCTTTCTGACACTTTCCGGGCTTCATCTAGTTTTGCCAACTCGCCATGGCGTTTACACCACACAGCCGAGCCACTGGCTCTGGCCAATTCCAAGTCACATTGAAATGGAGCAGCACGATGCCAAACGAACCCGTTGACCTACAAGCACCAACCCAAAAAGAAATCGACGACGCTTTTGAACCCTACGCGTCTTTTCCGGCAGGCATCATCATGCTTTGGTACGCCAAGAACGGTCGCGTCCCCAACGGATGGGCCGCCTGCGATGGGTCGAACGGGACGCCCGACTTAAGAGGTCAGTTCCTACGAGGCGTCGGGAGCTTTTCAGATGTCGGCGAGCACGACGGATCCGAAACACACAACCACCACTACAGCGGGCTAACGAGCGGCGAAGCCAACGGACGCTTTCGAAATCCACCGCCGGAAACGGCGGACAACGGCGGCTCAAGGAATTGGTTTCACCAGCACACTTACGAAGGCCACACCGATACGAAAAATCACTTGCCGCCTTACTACACCGTCCTGTTCATCATGAGGCTGACACGGTAAGAGCGAACCGTCACGCAGGCAGGCCACCCGCACGCCTCGCAGACCCTTATTCGACGCCGCCGACAGCGATACCGAACTCTTGAATTCGGAGTGGCATGGTGGCTCAGGTCTAGAGGCATGCGGTAAAGTTGAGAGATGCGGCTCACTCGTCTCAGGCTCTTCTTCTGGTCCATCACCGCCGCCCTCGCAGGCTTTCTCTTCGGCTTCGACACTGTCGTCATCTCCGGGGCCGAGCAGGACATCCAGGAACTCTGGCAGCTCAGCGCCGGCATGCACGGGCTCGCGATGAGCATGGCGCTCTGGGGCACCGTCGCCGGTGCGCTCATCGGGTCCTGGCCCACCGATCGGCTCGGGCGCAAGCGCACGCTGCTGTGCATCGGCGTGCTGTACCTCGTCTCGGCCCTCTGGTCCGCGCTCGCGACCGACGCCATCACCTTCATGATCGCTCGATTCATCGGCGGTGTCGGCGTGGGTGTCTCGACCGTCGCCGCCCCGCTGTTCATCGCCGAGATCGCCCCCGCCAAGATGCGTGGGCGCCTGACCGCGATGTTCCAGTTCAACATCGTCTTCGGCATCCTCATCGCCTTCGCGTCCAACACCGCGCTCGCCAACGTCGGCGAAAACGCCTGGCGTTGGATGCTCGGCGTCGAGGCCTTCCCCGCCCTGGTCTACAGCCTGATGTGTTTCACCCTGCCCGAAAGCCCGCGCTGGCTCATCGGCCGACGCGACGACCGCGCCGCCGGCGTCGCCGTATTGCGACGCATCAACCCCAACACCTCCGAGGCCGACATCGAGGCAATGGCAGACGACATCGCCGCCGTCGCCCACGAGCCCACCAGCGCGGGGGGGTTCTGGTCCGCCCGGCTCCGCCCGCAGATCCTGCTCGCGTTCCTCATCGCCTTCTTCAACCAGCTCTCCGGCATCAACGCGATCCTCTACTTCGCGCCCCGCATCTTCGAGCTCACCGGCCTCGAGAAGTCCGCCGCCCTGCTCCAGTCCATCGGCATCGGGGTCACCAACCTCATCTTCACCTTCCTGGGGCTCTGGCTGATCGACAAGCTCGGCCGACGCTCGCTGCTGTACATCGGGTCGTTCGGCTACATCGCGTCACTTGGGCTCTGCTCGTTCGCTTTCTACACCGAGAACTACGCGATCGTCCCGGCCTGCATCTTCGCCTTCATCGCCGCCCACGCGCTCGGGCAGGGCACCGTCATCTGGGTCTTCATCTCGGAGATCTTCCCCAACCGCCACCGCGCCCAAGGCCAGTCGCTCGGCAGCTCCACCCACTGGGTCTTCGCCGCCCTGCTCACCCTGTTTTTCCCGGCCATGGTCACGGCCTTCGCCCCAGGCACCGTGTTCGCCTTCTTCTGCTTCATGATGGTGCTGCAGCTGGTCTGGGTGAAGACCATGGTCCCCGAAACCAAAGGCCGAACCCTCGAACAGATCGAGCACGAATTGGGCGTCCGCCGCGACCCGACCTGATCGAGGAACGCCTACGGCGTCGGTGCTTCCGCAGGCCCCACGCCGCGGTAAGACAGCGGCACGATCTCACCGATCGAAGCGATGGACGAGTGATACCCCGGCTCATCGACGTGCTCATCCTTGTGCGGGTGAACGAGCATCTGGCACGACACGCCGCTCACGGGGAACGACGCGTAGAGGTGCTCGACCAGGTCGCGGTTCAGCACCTCCCAGTACTCCATCGCGGGCTCCTCCGGGCGGACCTTGATGAAGTCCAACGCCGCCGTGCGCAGCTTGCGGTAGTCGGGGTATGCCGACGGAGGCAGGTCGTCGCGATAGCGGTACTTGATGTAGAGGTCCATCGTTTGGCCGTATTGCCGCGGCGTGTACAAATCGATCACCTGAAACATGAACTCCTGCTTGACGGTCGGCGTGGTGGTGCAGCCGGCGAAGAGGGTCAGGCCGAAGAGAAGGCTGAAGACGATCGTTCCAAGCTTCATGACGGGGCTCTTCAAGAGGCGTGTCGCCGCAGGATTAAGACAGAGAGCAAGGAGCCGCGATTGAGGCTACAGCATCGAATTACTGACGCTTCGACAATGACAATCTATCAAATAAATAACGATTGATCGCTATATATGTCGGTCTTGTCTGGGTGTAGGTCCGCGGTGCTTCGAGTTTGCCATGATACGAGTCACGACTACCGTGATATTCGCCGTGTTCTTATCGGTAACAGTCTTCAATATCCACGCTGCAACGCTCGACGTCCGGGCCAGTCGGATCGAAAACCTTGGTAATGGGTTGTACGGGTTTACGGTCGGTCTTGTGGATCTGCCGGAAAGCACTGGAAGCGATGCAGTTCTCTTTCAGGATCTGATTTTCACCGGAAATATCCAAAACATGCGCGTTGCATTTGGTCATGTACGCACACGGAGCGAGGCTGAAGCCGCGGAACGGTTTGATCCACTTTACGACATCCGGCTCGACTCTTATTGGTTCGACAGCACTTGGCAGCCAGCGGAGATTCCCGGGTCTGTCATCATTGGACATCAAAACACGCCTGTGTTTGGAGCATCAATGGTGTCGACTCCCGGCTCCAACCCACCTGATGGAGAACCCGTCGCGTACATCGTGTCTGACGCGAATGGAATCCGCTACACCGGCAAAGTCGTCAAGGAAAGTACCGGACTTATCGACATTGCGGGCAGCTTTGCCATACCTGAACCCGCCATCACAGCTGTCGTTCTAGCCGGCATCGTCGCGGGCTTGCGCCGCCGACGCTGGATCGCCTAGGCCGCGTCCAGCTCGTCGAGGTGGTACTGCTTGATCTTCTTGTAGAGCGTGGTGCGGTTGATGCCGAGTTGGTCGGCCGTGCGGTTGCGGTTCCAGTCATTGGCCCGCAGGGCGGCGAGCAGGATCTGCCGCTCGGGTTCCTGCATCGCCTCGGCCAGCGGCGTCGGCGTCCAGCCGTCGGCCAGCGCAGGCACGACAATCGCCCCGCCCTTGACCGACCCCAGCGACACCGGCCCGCCCATCCCCGGGACGCCCGCGGCCAGCGCTTCGGGCAGATCGCCCGCCTCGATCGTCCCCCGCTTGCTCAGCAGCACCGCCCGTTCGATCGCGTTCTCCAACTCGCGCACGTTGCCAGGCCAGTCGTGCGCTCGCAGCGCGTCCATCGCCGCGTCGCCCAGCGACCGGTCCCGCCGAAGCTGGGCCGCGTACTTGGCCAGGAAGTGCTCGGCCAGCAACGCCACGTCGCCCGGACGGTCCCGCAACGCCGGCAACTTGATGTTCACGACGTTGATCCGGTAGTACAGGTCTTCGCGGAACGTGCCTTGCTCGACCATCGGCTCGAGCGCCTGATTGGTCGCCAGCACGAACCGCACGTCGACGCGCGTCGTCGTTGTCGCGCCCACCGGCTCGAACGCTTTCTCCTGCAGCACCCGCAGCAGCTTGAGCTGCAACGCCGGGGTCGCCGAGTTGATCTCATCGATAAACAGCGTCCCGCCGTCGGCCGCGAGCAGCTTGCCGGGCTTGTCGTGGTCGGCCCCGGTGAACGCGCCCTTGACGTGTCCGAACAACTCGGACTCCAGCAGTGTCTCGGGGATCGACCCGCAGGCGAACGTGATGAAAGGCCCGGCCTGGCGATCGCTGGCGGTGTGGATCGCCCGCGCCACCATCGACTTGCCCGTGCCCGACTCGCCGGTGATCAGCACCGTCGTGGGCGACTCGGCGACCGCCTCGATCAGGTCGTACACCCGCTGCATGCGGTAGTCGGCCCCGACCAGCGAGCCCATCCCGTAGCGATCGGTCAGCTCCTTCTTGAGCGTCTGGTTCTCGGCGAGCAGCGCGTGCTGGTGCTCGGCCTTGCTGACCGCCAGACGCAGCTCATCATCGATCACCGGCTTGGTGAGATAGTCGGCGGCGCCGAGCTTCACGGCCTCGACGGCGTCCTCGATCTTGCCGAAGCCGGTGACGACGATGGGCACGGCGTCGCCGTGATGCTCGCGCAGGGCCTTGAGCAGGTCGAACCCGCCGCCGCGCGGCATGTGCACGTCGGTGACAACGATGCCGAAGCCCTCGCCCTTGGCCTTGGCGGCGTCGAGCAGCCCGAGCGCCTCGACAGCATTGCCCGCGGTGGCCGTGCGGTAGCCCGCGTCGCCGAGCAGCCCGGCGAGGGACTCGGCGACGATCGGGTCGTCGTCGACGATGAGCACGTGGGCCTGGGTCTTACTCGCCATGGGTAGATCGGGGGCCGGGGTCAGGCCGGGACGTGGCGGGGGCGTGTTCGACGGCGGCGCGCGGGTAACGGACGGAGAGGACGGCGCCGGCGATGTCGTCGTCGCGGTCGCGCAGCTTGAGCCGTCCGCCCAGCGACTCGACGACCTCGCGCGCGACCGACAGTCCGATGCCCTGTCCGCCGGGCTTGGTCGATCGCCCGTAGCGAAACGCCCCGCCCGGCGCGACCAGCTCGGGCGCGACGCCGGCGCCGGTGTCGGTCACGCTCAGTCGGACATCGGCACCGTCGAGCCAGGCCCCCACGACGACGGCGTGGTGCTCGAACCGACCGCCCGGTCGCCCGCCGGTGGTGCCGGGGGCGCCACGATCGGCGGCGTCGATGGACTCGATGGCGTTGCGCAGCGCGTTGAGCAACAGGCCGTAGACCGGCCCGGCCGGCAGACCGCCCGCGTCGGGGGCCACCTCGCGTTCCAGCGCGACGTACCTCGGCTCGGCCGCCGAGCGTGTCATGTCGATGGCGTGGTCGATCGCTTCGGCCAACGTCCCCCGCTCCAGCCCGCTGAGCACCCCACCGACCCCGGCCGATCGGCCCATCCACTGATGCAGCAGCGAAGCCATGCGGCGCAACGCGCCGTCGGCCGTGCGGAGCTGGTGCAACGCCTCGGCCGAGTGGGCCTCGGCGTCCTGCTCGTCGAGCTTGCGTAGCCCCAGCCCGAGGCTGCGCATCGACCCATCGACCAGGTTGGCCAGCTCGTGGGCGACGGCGCGCGACGCGGCGTCGGGAGCGACTTGATCACCGGGCGGCGGAGCGTCGTCGCCGCGCGATTCGGGCGGTGTGGCGGCCATGCCACACCCTTATCGGCTCGGCGTCCTGACGCGCTCACGAAACGTCGCGTTCACGCCACATCGCCCCCGCCAATAACGATTACGCGGCCTGAGCCGGGTTCTCCGCCGCATCCGCCCCGCCCGCCCGCAATCCGTCCGACTCGCCGAGCACCTCGTCGAGCGAACGCACCGCTCCCCCCGCCACGCTCGCGCTCGACCCGTCGGGCTCATCGCCGTGCCAGCACGCCCGGGCCGTGGCCGATTCGCCGTCCTCCCCGCAGACCACCAGCGCACACGCCCCGGTCGCCGCGGACGCCAGCTTGAACATCGCCTTGTCGATCAATCGCCCGATCAGCTCGTCTCGCCCCTCGAGCCCCGCGTCCACCGCCACCCACACCCGCAGCGTGCCCGTCGCATCGGGCGCCGTCACCGCCACACCGATCAACTCGTCGTCTCGCTTGGCCACCAGGCTGTTCGTCCACCGCACGCCGTCGGCCTCGGCCACAACGCCAAGCGTCGCGCCGAACATGAGCGCATCGCCCACCTCGTGCCGGCGCAACTCCCGGATATCGATCGCCTGTGCCATCACCTCCACCATCGGCCGACCCGATCGCCGGCCTCAGCCGCGACGGGAAAACCCCACCACGGGATGTCCGGCTTTAGCGATCGCGTCGCCCACACCGACCGATAACAACGCCCCGCCCCGACTCAGCCAACGCCCAGCACCGCCGCGTCGCGATCGCTCAGCGTCCCGCCGTCGCTGCGTTCCCGGACCGTGCCGTCTCGCTTCCACGACCGCTCGCAACGCGGCTCTTCACACAGGTCGTCGACGGTGAAGCCGACCGACGCGTCGTGCGTGAACCGACTGATGCCCAGCATGTCGGCCAGGTCGACGGCGTCGATCCCCTCGTCCAGCCAGGCCCGATCGAAACCCATCCGCACCCCCAGGTCCATCGGGTTCTCGATGCCGTTGGCCTGCCGGTACTTCTCGAGATCGCCGAGCGCCGTCACGCGAAACTCGTTCACGATCTCCGCCATCGTCCGCGACCACGCGACGCCGGTCGGCTCGGGGAACGCTTCGAGGTGCACGCAGCGCTCGCTGTCCTTGGCGATCTCGCCGTGCAGCGCCAGCCAGGCTTCGTCGGCCGTGTGCGGGCAGACCGGCGCGAGCAGGCGAATCAAACCGGACGCGATCGCGCGCATCGCCGTCTGCGTCCGCCGCCGTCGGGGCGAGTCCGCCGCGTCGCAATACAGCCGATCCTTCGTGGCCGTCAGGTACACCGCCGACAGCGTCTCGTTGCAGAAGTTGAACAACGCCCGGCTGATCGCGCGATACTCAAACCGCTCGCACCGCGATCGCACACCGATCACCAGCGCGTCGAACTCCGCCAACGCCCACGCATCCAGGCTCATCGCGTCGGCTTCGGTGAACTCGTGCGTATGCTCGGCCGGGTCGAAGTCGCCGAGGTTGCCCAGCAGGAACCGCAGCGTGTTCCGCACCTTGCGGTACTCCTCGCCGGCGTGCTCGAAGTACGACCAATCGACCTTGATGTCGTTGTCCGTGTTCAGCGAGCACACCCACCACCGCGCCACGTCCGCGCCGAACTTGGTCATCAGGTCCTCGACCTCGACCGCGTTGCCCAGCGACTTGGACATCTTCTGACCGTCCTTGGTCACCATGAACCCGTGCGTCAGCACCCGCTTGAACGGCGGCCGCCCGGTCACCGCCAACGCCGGCAGCAGCGAGTGCTGGAACCACCCGCGGTGCTGGTCCGAGCCCTCGAGGTAGAGATCCGTCGGGATCAGCGCGTCGTCGGCGACGGCGAGGCCGGCCTGCTTGTCGCGCCAGCCCTTGCTGATGCAGGCGTTCCACGACGAGCCGGACTCGAACCACACGTCGAACGTGTCGCCGCCCTTATCCAGCGACATCAGGTCGATCGCCGTCTGACACCACGACGGCGCGTGGTCGTCCACGACCGGGTCGTAGTACAGCAGCAGCTCGTCGGCCGACATCGTGTACCACGCGTCGCTGCCCTTCTCGCGGATCAGCTCGGCCACGGCCAGCACCGACGCCGGCGTCAGCAATGGTTCGGCCTTGGCGTCGCCCTGCTTAAAGAACGCCGGGATCGGCAGGCCCCACGACCGCTGCCGCGAGACGCACCAGTCCGGCCGGCCCTCGAGCATTCCGCGCATGCGGTTGCGGCCCCAGGCGGGGAGGAAGTCGATGTCCTCGGCCGTCTCGCGCAACGCCCTCTCGCGCAGCGTGTGCAGCGGGCCGTCGGGCCCCGGGATCGCGTCCGGCTCCGGAGCTGGCTCAGACTTCTCGCCCAGCAGCTTGGCCAGGCTCTTGGCGAACGGATCATTGGCTTCGTCCTGCGCGGCATTGGCTTTTGCGGCGTCCGACGCGCCCATTGGCGTATCGACGCCGACGAACCACTGCTCGGTCGCGCGGAAGATCACCGGCGTCTTGCCCCGCCAGTCGTGCGGGTAGCTGTGCATGAAGCGGTTGCTGTGAAAGAGGAGCCCGCTCTCGCGCAGCCGATCGACGACCCGCTCATTGCCGTCCCAGATGCTCTGGCCGACGAGCCACTCCGGCGCTGTCTCGTCGAACGTTCCGTCCGGTAGCACCGGGCAGTACACGCCGAGGCTTTCGCGGATGCCGGTCTGCCAGTCCTCGACGCCGTGGCCGGGCGCGGTGTGCACCATGCCCGTGCCGTCCTCCAACGTGACGTATTCGGCGGTGACCACGCGGTACGGGTCGTTGGCCGCCGCGATTGTCTTCTGCACAAATGGATGCTCGTAGCGCTTGCCGACCAGCTCGTCGCCGCGAACGACGCGGCTCGGCTTGCCCGCGGCGACGCCGCCAAGCCCCAGTACCTTCTCCGCCAGGTCGCACGCCACCCACGCGGACCTGCCGCCGCCCAGGTCGTACTGCCCGTACTCGGCGCGCGGCGACACCGCCACCGCCAGGTTCGCCGGCAGCGTCCACGGCGTCGTCGTCCAGATCATCAGGTGCTCGCCCGGCTGCCCACCGTGCACCTCGAATAGCACGTACACCGACGTGTCCTCGCGGTCGTAATATTCAAGCTCCGCATCGGCCAAAGCCGTGCGGTTCTCGACCGACCAGTGCACCGGCTTGAGCTGGCGATACACCAGCCCCGCCTCGACCATCCCGGCAAACACCTCGAGCACGCCCGCCTCGTACTTCGGCAGCATCGTCAGGTACGGGTCGTCGTAGTCGGCCATCGTCAGCAGCCGCTGCATCTGGCCCTTCTGCGTCTTGACGAACTTCTCGGCGTAGGCCTTGCACTTGCGGCGGACCTTGATCGGCTCCATCGCCTTGGCCGCCTCGCCCATCTCGTCGATCAGGCCTTGCATGACCTTGTGCTCGATCGGCAGGCCGTGACAGTCCCAGCCCGGCGTATATGGGCAGTCCTTGCCGAGCATGGACTGCGACCGTACGACCAGGTCCTTGAGAACCTTGTTGAGCAGATGGCCGAGATGGATGTTGCCGTTGGCGTAGGGCGGGCCGTCGTGAAACACGAACGGCTCGGCCCCGGCCCGCTTCTCGCGCAGCTTGTCGTAGACACCCAGCCTGTCCCACCGCTTGATCGACGCCGGCTCGTTCTGCACGAGGTTGGCCTTCATCGAGAACGGCGTCTGCGGCCGCAGGATGGTCTTCTTGTAGTTCGGCTTGGCGGCCGAGTCGGCGGAGGCGTCGGACATCGCGGCAGTTTACGGACCCGGACGCCTAGCCGGTCGGGGCCGTCACCAGCCGGTCGCCCAGTGCCTCGCGAAACTCGGCGTCGACGCCGTCGTCGGTGATGATCCGGTCGATCTGCTCGACCCCGCAGACGCGGACCAGGCTCTTGCGGCCGAACTTGCTCGAATCCATCAGCATCACGCACTCGGCGGCCTGCCGCATCATCGCCTGCTCGACCTGAGCCATCTCGAGGTTGAGGTTGAACCCCGCGTCGCCATAGACCCCGGCCAGCGAGAAAAACATCAGGTCGGCGTGCAGGTCGGCCAAGGTGCCGGAGGCGATGGCGCCGACGGTCACGCCGGTGCGAGGGTAGAGCGTGCCGCCGACGAGGATCAGCTCGACCTGCTCGTCCTCGGCAAAGTCGGTGGCGATCATCAGCGAGTTGGTGACGACCTGCAACGGGCGGGCGGTGATCTGTCTAGCGGCGTAGATGACGGTCGAGCCGCCGTCGAGCAGGACGGTCATGTGGGGCTGGACGAGGGAGGCGGCAGCGCGGCCGATGGCCTGCTTCTCGGCCAGCCGGTCGGTCATGCGAGCGATGAGGGTGGGCTGGCGCGGCTCGGGCGGGCCGGGCGTGTCGCGGAGGATCGCCCCGCCGTGCGTGCGGTCGACCAGGCCGCGCTCGGCGAGGGTGTCGAGGTCGCGGCGGACGGTGGAGGGCGAGACACCCAGAGCCTGAGCGAGGTCCTCGAGCTGAGCCGAGCGGCGCTGCTGAAGGATGTCGATCAGGCGTTGCTGGCGTTCGACGATGAGCATGGGCGCGGGTGGGGAGGGAGGTCAGGCGCCGATCTGGCCGGCGATCTGGTCGGTGATCTGTTGGACCATGCGCTCGAACTCGGCCGAGCCGGGCTGGGCGTCGAGCTGGCTGGAGGAAGAGGTGACCTCGCCGTGGCAGTTGCAGGTGGCCGAGGCCGGGCGCGGGTCAAAGGTGGAGAGGTAAGCGTCGTTGGCCGCGCCCACGCAGCCCTCGGGCGAGCAGGCCAGCCGCTCGTCGGGCAGGCCGAACTGCTGCTTGACCTGGAGCAGCTCGGTCATCTGCTCGGTGTTCAGGACGTTAGCCCGGCCGAGCTGCTTGACGAGCATGAGGATCCGGCAGTACGCGTCGATGATCTCGAGCTTGTAGTAGGTGTCGATGAGGTCGGTGGAGAAGCTGACCGTGCCGTGGTTGCCCATGAGCACCGTGTTGGTGTTCTCGCCGATGAGCGGGGTGATGGAGTCGGGCAGGTCTTGCTTGCTCGGCGTGGCGTAGGGCGCGGTCGGGACGCGGCCGAGGAAGACCTCGGCCTCGGGGTGAATGCCCTCGGGCAGGGGGATGCCGGCGATGGCGAAGGCCGTGGCGTGCGGCGGGTGCGAGTGGATCACCGCCTTGATGTCCTCGCGCTTCTTGTAGATCGCCAGGTGCACCTTGACCTCGCTGGTGCGCGTGCGGCCCTTGGGGTTGCGCTCGACCTGCGTGCCGTCCATGTCGACGACGCAGACGTCTTCGGGCTCCAGGAAGCCCTTGGAGATGCCGGTCGGGGTGCAGAGCACGCGGTCTTCGCCGATGCGCACCGAGTGGTTGCCCTCGTTGCCGGCGCAGAAGCCCTTGTGCCAGATGCGTCGGCCGACCTCGCAGATGTCACGCTTGAGCTGTTGGGTTTGCTGGAACATGGTGGGGCTCTGGGGTTACTCGGGGGGTTGGTAATTGGTGGTGTCAAGGATCGCCGCGTTGTAGGCGTCGATCGGCACGCGGTCGGGGTAGAACGGAGCGGTCGCTTCGGCGCCCTCGGACAGAGCGATCAGGTGATCGACGCCAGCGCCAAGCTCGTCGTACACGACAAGCGACTGGTCGAGCGGTTTGCGGCGACGCGTCGGCTTGGGCCAGGCGTCGAGCGCCGGGCCGTCGAGCGGCTCGGCGATCAGCAACCGGCCCGGCTTGAGCGACGCGTGTCGCTTGGAGAGCGTGACGCTGCCGAGCACGCGGGCGATCCTCACAGCACACCCCCTCGCCGACCGGCGGCGTCGAGGTGACGGCGGACCGTCGGGCACGGGCTCGGCGTCGACGCGATCACCTGCGTGACGATGGCGGCGATGGCCTCGGCCGAGGCGCGTGGGTAATCGATCACGACGGCGTTCGGGCCGAGATCGACGGCCGCCACCAGGTCCTCGACACCCCGAGCGTGCAACGCCCGCAGCGAGCCGTGGCGGTTCGCCAGCGCCGCGGCGACGGCGGGCTGCTGGGAGTAGACGATTCCTCCGGCGACCTCGCGTCGATCGATGGCCTGATCGAGATCGGCCAGCACGGACGCCAGCGACGCACACGAACGCGGCGCCGAGTTCGGCCGCAGCCGATCGGCGTGTTGCTGGCCGAGCCGCATCGCGACGGGGCACGCCCCGTCGATCCACCACGACCACGCCATGCCCGTCGACGCGCCCGAAGCATCCTTCCCCGCGGCCACGCGCCGAACCCGCTCGGCCTGCCGGCGGGCGAGGTCGTTCGCCAAGGGCGTCAGCCGCGCGTCGTACGCCAGACGCGCGACGCCATCGCCCGACTGGTCCAGCGCCGCCTGCAACTGCGTCGCCGTCACGACGCCGTGCAGGGCGGGCGCCGCGGAGTCGGACGGTGGCCGTGAAGACGCGCTGCCAGTCGAGCCCTCGGCCGTACACGTCCCCGCGGGCGGCGCGATCGACGCCGGCGAGACGCCAGGCCGGCCACGCATCGACGCCAGCACGGCCTCGGTGATCTGCTCGACCAGTTTTGGGTCGGCGCTCATCGCGAGCCCCCCGGCGGGTCGACGATGCCCAGCGTCCACCACCGCGCCGGGCTGGTGCTCGAACCGAGCAGCTGGCGCAGGCCCTTGCCGTCGGACGACAGCATCACCAGATCGCCAACCCCCGCGCCGTGATGGTCGAGCGTCAGCATCGGCTCACCAACGGCCTTGCGGTCGCCGTCGACCACCTGGCAGATCAGCAGACGATGGCCGACAAGCGAGGGGTGCTTGACGGTGCTGGTCGCGTTGCCGGTGACGGTGGCGAGTTGCATGGGTCGGGGGTCACGGTCAGACGATGCGCAACGAGCCGCAGACGCTGTTGCGGCGGAAACGCGTGAAGGTCAACGGGCTGGTGATGCCTTCGCCGGTGGGCGTGGCGATCGAGTAGCTGGGGTAGCCCTCGCCGCCGATGCCGAGCCCGCCGGTGCACGGGCCGTTGACGACGAAGATGGTCGTGTTCATGGCCCGGCCCATCTCGGTGATGTGGCCGAGGTGGTTCGAATGGATCATCGCGGTGTGCCCGAAGCCGTGCTCGTGCTCGATCGACAGTTCGAGGCCCTGCTCGAAGTCGCGGACGGGCACGATCGGCAGGCAGGGCATCATCTGCTCGACCGGCACGAACGGGTTGGCCGCGTCGGTGACGCCAAAGATCAGTTCGACGCCGTGCGGCAGGTTCACGCCCGCGGCCTGGCCGAGAACCGACGGGTCCTTGCCGACGAACTGCGCGTCAACAACGTGATGATCGTCCTTCCACTTGAAGGCGACGTCGCTGAGCTTGCCGAACGCGCCGTCGCTCAGCTGCATCGCGCCGGCCCGCTTCATCGCGTCGACGAACGCCGGCATCACCGACTCGACGACGAAGACCTCTTTCTCGCCGATGCACAGCAGGTTGTTGTCGAAGGCGGCGCCGGCGATGATCGATCGCGCGGCGTTGTCGAGGTCGGCCGTCTCGTCGACGACGACCGGCGGGTTGCCGGGGCCGGCGACGATGGCTCGCTTGGGTTGTTGCAACGCCGCGCGGGCCACGGCCGGGCCGCCGGTGACGACCAGCAGCGGGATCCGCGGGTGCGAGAAGATCGCCTCGGCCGTCTCGAGCGTCGGCGGGTCCATCACGCAGATCACCGGCCCGACGCCGATCGCCGCGTGCACGGCCTTGTTGTACGCCTCGGCCGCCATCGCCAGGCACTTCGCGCCCGACGGATGAGCGTTCACGACCATCGTGTTGCCCGAGGCGATCATGTTGATCGCGTTGGCGGTCATCGTCGGGATCGAGTGCGTCACCGGGGTGATCACGCCGATCACGCCGAACGGCGCCGACTCGTCGAGGCCGATGCCGTCGTCGCCGCTGTGAGCGGTCGTGCCATGAGCCTTGATGAACTCGACACCCGACACGTGCTGAAGCAACTCAAGCTTGGCGACCTTGTGATCCAGTCGGCCGACCTTGGTCTCGTCGAACTCGATCTTGCCCCATGACTCGGCGTTGTCTAGCGCGAGCCGCTTGATGACGTTCACCGCCTTGTCCCGCACTTCAAGGCCCGCCGCGTGCAGCGCCCGCTGCGACGCGGTGGCCGTGTCGACGGCGGCGTCGACATCGGTGAAGCGACCGGACAACGGCAAGCCCGCCGCGGCGGCGTGACCGTTGACGCTTTCCGGCGACGCCACGCGGCGCATCACCTCTTCCACCACGCTGGCGATCAGTTCACGATCCACGTTTGACCCTCGGCTTGTTCGGGGTATCGGCGGCGGTCAATGGCTTGCCTAGCACGACGGCTTCGTCCACGAGACCGACGATGACCGCGTCGGTCGGCGCCTTGTTGCAGCCGTCGGCCATCCGCGCCGAGCTGCCCTGCGTGATCATCACCAGCTCGCCCTCGCCCGCGCCAATCAGGTCCAGCGCGACAATCGCGCGGCCCGTGATCTCCAGCCTGCCGCCGCCGGCATCGGCGTAGTCGACCCGCAGCGGCTCGACGATCAGCAGCTTGAACCCGCTGATGGCCGGGTCTTTCTGCGAGGCGACGATGTGTCCCTTCACGCGGCCGAGGAACAAGGCAGAGCTCCGTGGGGCGGTGCGGCGAGGCGAGCGAACGACGAGGCGTCAGATCTTGGCGACGCCGTCGGCCGGACGAGGGATCACGTTGACGCTGATGACGTTGCCCACGCGGCGGGCGGCGTCGGCGCCGGCGTCGATCGCGGCCTTGACCGCGGCGACGTCGCCCTCGATCGTCACGCACACGAGGCCCGAGCCGACCTTCGCCTGGCTGACGTACTTGACGTTCGCGGCCTTGAGCGCGGCGTCGAGCGCCTCGACCGCGCCGATCAGGCCGTGAGTTTCGATCATCCCGATTGCTTGCTGTGCCATGGTTTCTCTCGATGTAACAAGGGGGTTGCGGTACGGGGTTATGCGTTCGCCGTTTGCGATTGCAGGACGTCCTGGGTCTGGCGGGCGACGACCCACTCCTCGTCGGTCGGCAGCACCCACACGGCCGCGGCGCTGCCGTCGGCGTCGAGGCGCTGTTCGTCGCGGCCGGTGGCCTGGTCGTTGAGCGAGGCATCGAGTTCGACCCCGGCAAACGCCAGGTCTCGACAGACGCCTTCGCGGACGCCCTTGCCGAACTGGCCGATACCCGCGGTGAAGACGATCGCGTCGACGCCGCCCAACGCCATCAGGCACGCGCCGACCTGCGTGCGGACGCTCTCGACGAACGCGTCGAGCGCGAGCTGCGCCCGCTCGTTGCCGTTGGCCGCGGCCTCCTCGACGTCGCGCATGTCGGCCGACACGCCGCTGATGCCCAGCAGCCCGCCTTCCTTGCCGAGCCGCCGGAAGACCTTGTCGAGGTCGCCGTCGTGCATCGGCAGCAGCTTGAGCAGCGCGAACGTGTCGAAGTCGCCGACGCGGTTGGTGTGGAACAAGCCGGTCTGTGGCGTCATCCCCATGCTGTGATAGACGCTCTTGCCCGCGTCGATCGCACAGACGCTGCAGGACCCGCCGAGGTGGCAGGAGATCACGCGCTTCGCCTCGGGCATCACCTCGCCGACGCGCTCGCCGATGTAGCGATGGCTCGCGCCGTGGAACCCATACCGACGCACGCCGGCCTGCGTCCACTCGTAGGGCACGCCGTAGACCTGCCGCGGCAGCGGGATCGTCTGGTGGAACGCCGTCTCGAACGCCGCGACCTGCGGCGTGTCCGGCCACTTCTCGGCGATCGCCCTCATCGCCGCGATGTACGGCGGGTTGTGCGCCGGGGCGACGTCGCTGAATTGCTCCATCGTGCCGAGCACGCCGTCATCGACGACCACCGCCCCCGAGATCGGCCCGCCGTGCACGGCCTTGAACCCGACGCCGGCGATACCCGACGAAGTGTCCACGCCCAGCTCGTTGATGCCGGCGAGGATCGCGTCGATCGCCGCGCCGTGGTCGGCCAGGTCGGCCGTGCCTTCGAGGGCGCGCTCGCCGACCCTGACCTCCCACGCCGAGTTGCCCTGCCCGATGCGGTCGGCCGCGCCGGACGCGATCGGCACGCGCGGCGTGTCGCTCGACATGTCGAACAGCTTGCTCTTGAAGCTGGTCGAACCCAGGTTGGCGATGAGCAGTTGCATGGCAGGAGGCTTCGATGGTCGATCAGAAGCTGTCGATCAGCGCGTCGTGCGGGCGGGCAATGACGTGGGCGGCGATCAGCTCGCCGACCTTGCCGGCCGCGTTGGCGCCGGCGTCGACCGCGGCCTTCACCGAGCCGACGTCGCCCTTGACCAGCACGGTGACCATGCCGCCGCCGATGGGGATCGTCTTGGTGAGTTCGACGTCGGCGGCCTTGAGCATGGCGTCGGTGGCCTCGACGAGGCCGACCTGGCCCTTGGTTTCGATCATGCCGAGTGCGGACATGGCGTTCTCCTGGGTGCGTTGTGCGGGGTGAGGAAGCGCCGCGGCTTACTTGCGGCCGGCGGGCTTCTTAGGGGCGGGGAGCATCGCGGTGAGCTCGTCGTGCGGGCGGGGGATGACGTGCACGCCGACGACCTCGCCGACGCGGCCGGCCGACTCGGCGCCGGCTTCCACGGCGGCCTTGACCGCGGCGACGTCGCCGGTCACGAAGCTGGAGACCAGGCCGCTGCCGACCTTGTCCCAGCCGATCATGTCGACGTTGGCGGCTTTCAGCATCGCGTCGCTGGCTTCCAGCAGCGCCACGAGGCCCTTGGTTTCAACGATGCCGACGGCGGGCTGTGCCATGAGTTCACGCTCCGAGAAAAGGGTGGGGTCGGGGTAGAGGCGTCGGGCGCGAGGCGCTGGACGCCGAGGATTAAGCGGTCTTGATCAGTTCCATGTGGGTGGCCGAGGGCAGGTCGCAGCAGTTGCCCTCGTCGGTGTCGATGTGCACCTCGAGCTTGACCTTGGGGTGCACGCGGACCTTGACGTGGTCGAACACCAGGCCGCACGGGCCATCGATCTTCAGCCTCATCAGGTCGCCGTCCGACACGCCGTAGTGCTCGGCGTCGGCGGGGCTCATGTGGACGTGCCGCTGGGCACGGATGACGCCCTCGCTGAGCGTGACCGCGCCGTTGGGCCCGACCAGCACGCAGCCGGCCGTGCCGTCGTGGTCGCCGGAGATCCGCAGCGGAAGCTTGATGCCGAGCATGATGCCGTCGGTGTACGACAGCTCGGCCTGGGTGTAGTCGCGGGTCGGGCCGAGGATGCGGACGTTGGGGATCATCCGGTTCCGCGGGCCGACGATGTTGACGAGCTGCTCGGAGGCGAACTCGCCGTCCTGATAGAGGTCCTTGAGCTTGGTGAGCCGGGACCCCGGACCAAAGAGGGTCTCAAGGTCGGCCTGGGTGACGTGGATGTGCCGGGCGGAGACGTTGACCCGCAGCGGGTTGGGCCCGCCGGTCGGGTCAGGCTCGGTGCGCGAGCGATCGCCGGCCGGAGCCGCGCCGCCGGCCCGACGCTGCATCACGTCGCGGACGATCGCCTCGATCCGGGCGCGTCGCTCGACCCCGGGGTCGCTCGCAGAGTTGGTCACCATAAAGCAGGCCTCTCCAAAATCTTTCAAAAGTTTGCAATATCTCTCGTGATCTGTCAAGCCATCTTGAAAAAACGCCCCAGAGGCTCAGAATCGATGATTTAGCGCATGAAAAAGCCCGCCAAGATGGGCGGGCTGAAGTACCCCGTAGGGGATTTGAACCCCTGTTACCGCCGTGAGAGGGCGGCGTCCTAGGCCACTAGACGAACGGGGCGTGGCGGGCTGACGGTCGGCGGTTCGCCGCGTCGAGCCGAGCAGTGTAAGCAACATCGGCGATCCGGCAAGCCCGCCGCGGCCGGGTCAAGCCCGAGGCCCAACAGGTCCGGGTCGCCCGCGGCGGGCGAGTTCGGTCACGCGATCCGACACAGGTCCGCCTCGTGGATCGCCGGGTTCACAAAGTGATGCAGGTGCGGCCGCAGGTCGTCGAGGAACCGCCGGCCGTCGGTCGTGTATCCGGCGGTGGGCTTGATCATCACCGGCGGGTCCAGCACCGCCAATCGATCGGCCATATAACAATTCAGCCGGGCCATCAGCATCTCGCGGGTGTACTTGGCCACCATCGACGCCAGAGCAACCGGCAGGTGGTCGTTCTCCGCCGCCTTCATGAAGGTGATCGACAGCGAGCGGCCGGCGTCGTCGTCGAGGCGGTAGGCGGAACGCTCGGGAGACTCGACAACGACGGTGATCGTGGCGTCAGGGAAGTTCTCGGCCAGGGCCTTGCGGTACGAGGTGCGGCCGCCCTGGCGATCGACGGCGACGTGCGGGTGGTCGTGGCCGTGGGTCTGCCAGAGGTGGTCGAGGTGGCGCGCGACGGCGGCGAAGGCGACGGCCGACTTGTTCCGCGTCACGCCGACCTCGCGGTTGTAGCGCGCCTCGGTCAGGATATCGACATGCAAATGATTAAGCCGCACGCCCGCGACGGCGGCGACGCGCGTGAGCTGGGCAACGTCAAGCCGCAGCGCGTCGGCGTCGTGGTGCGCGGGGAGCGGTTGCCAGGGGTGGGCGTCGGTCGGGACGTACCACGGCAAGCCGTCTAGCGGGGGGTCTTCCGGCGTGCACAACGCGTGGAGGAGATCACCGAGATGCAAGAGCGACGGCGTCGGCCCGATCGCCTGCATAAACGCCAGCACACCGCGCTCCAGCCGCGTCGGCCCGGCCGAGGGCGAGTGCAGCTTCTTCGAGTCGTTCACCGCGATGCGATGGTGCTTGCGGTCGTGCGTCTTGCACACCGCGTCCCGCAATACGTCCCATAGGTCCGGCGCTTTCCCGTCCGCCGGCGGCGTGTCCAACGCAAAGCACGCGCACCCCACCGTCAACGGCCCCAGCAGTGGCCCGTAGCCCGCTTCGTCGATGCCGGCGTAGACGTATGGCATCCCCGCATCATGACGTTTAGCCCCGAGCCGGAGCGATCGGGCGCCGCAGCGTGGTAGAGGTCAGCCTGCCCTCGATCGCCGCGATCACTTCATCCAGCGTGACCCGCGCGATCAGCGACTGGTCGTCGGGGCGTTGTCGGTGGGCATTGCCCGGCGGGGCGTTCGCCGGGCGGAGGACGGTGGAGGAGGTGCCCAGCGGGCCGACGAGGGCGGGGTCGGTCGGGCCAAAGATGGAGACGGAGGGGGTGGCGAGGCCGGCGGCGAGGTGGAGGGCGGCGGAGTCGTTGCAGACGAGCAGCCGGGCGCGTTGGAGCAGGGCCATGAGGCGACCGACGGTGAGCGGCGGGGCGGCGAAGCGCGTGGGCGGCAGGCGGTCGAACTCGGGGGCGACGCGGGCCCACTCGTCGGGCGTCGCGAGGAAGAGCACGAACGGCGTGACGTCGTCGCGCAGCAGGCGACGCGCGAGCGCCGCGTAGTTCGCGGCCGGCCAGTCCTTGCTCAGCCAGCGCGTCGTCGGCGCGATCGCGACGAACCCCCGCGTCGCGATCTGCCGCTGCGCCAGCCAGCGATCGGCCCACGCCGCGTCCTCGGGGCCGACGTACAGCCGGGCGTCGGGCACCGGGTCGACGCCGGCCATCCGCGCCAGGGCCAGCATGCGCAGCGCGCTGTGCGTGATCGCCGGGTCCACGCGATGACGCTCGGTGTAGAGCAGCCACGCGCCCTCCCGGGCGTCGGCGAACCCGACGCGGCGCTTCGCCCCTGTCAGCCACGCCAACGACGCCGAGCGGATCAACCCCTGCGCATCCAGCACGAGGTCGTACCGCTTCTCGCGCAGCGTGCGCCGCAGGCGGAGCAGCTCGCCCGTCGCGCGCGGCCGCAGCCCGGCAAACCGCAGGCCCCGGCGGGCGAACGGTACGGCCGCGGTCAACGCGGGGTGATGAGCCACGGCGTCAACAAACCCGTCCTGCACCAGCCAGTCGATCTCGGCCCGCGGATCGGCCCGACGCAGGCTGGCGAGCACCGGCGCCGTCCGGGCCACGTCGCCCAGGGCCGAGGGGCGCACGAGCAATATCCGTTGGGGCGGGTCGGCGTCAGCCACGACGTGGAGGATACGGGCGCGGCACCCGGTTCGCCGCGACTCGCCCCGCTGCGCCACCGGACCGGCCGCTACACTCGCCGGCCATGTCCACCGCGGTCATTTCCGACATCCACGGCAACCTCGACGCCCTCTCGGTCGTCCTCGACGACATCGAAGACCGCGGCTGCGAGCGCATCGTCTGCCTCGGCGACGTCGTGGGCTACGGGCCCAACCCGCTGGAGTGCATCGACATCGTCCGCGAGAAGTGCGCGTGGTGCATGATGGGCAACCACGACTTCGCCGTGCTCTACGAGCCGACGAGCTTCAACCAGTCGGCCGAGTCGGCTTGCTACTGGACGCGGTCGCGGTTCGAGAACGAGCCCGACAGCGACCTGCGCCGAGCGCGGCTGCAGTACCTCGGCCGGCTGCAGGTGCGACGCGTCGAGGGGCCGACGATGTGGGTGCACGCCTCACCCCGCCGACCGATCAACGAATACCTCTTCCCCGACGACGTCGTGACCGCGCCGGTGAAGATGCAGCAGGTGTTCGAGCGGCTGGACGCGCGGTGCTTCTGCGGCCACACGCACGTCGCCGGCGTCTTCACCGACGAGCCCGACTTCTACCCCCCCGCCGACCTCGGCGGGTCGTACCGCTTCGTCGACGGCGAGAAGTGCATCATCAACCCCGGCTCGGTCGGCCAGCCGCGCGACCGCGACCCCCGCGCGTCCTACGCGATCATGCACGACGACCGGGTCGAGTTCGTCCGGCTCGACTACGACATCGACGCGGTGATCGCGAAGGTCGAGGCCATCAACGAGCTCAACGACTTCCTCGGCCAGCGGCTGATCGACGGGCGGTAGTCAGGCGAGCGCCGCCTGCGCCTCGTCCACGTCGTCGTACAGGTGGAAGACCTGATCGAGGCGGGTGACCTGGAAGAGAAACTTCACGGGGTCCTGGCAGCCGACCAGCGCGAGCCGGCCGCGGATGTGCTCGAGGTCCTGCATGAACTGCACCAGCACGCCGATGCACGCCGACGCGAGGAACTCGACTGCGGACAGATCGAGGATGAACACCCGGGCGCCGTCGTTGCGCATCAGGTTCGCGCACTCCTCGACGGCTTCCTGCATCTCGAGGTGGCTGACCTCGGGGTTGCTCAGGGTGCACACGACGGTGCAGCCGGCCTGCTCGAACTCGATCGCGGCGGGGGTCATCGTGAAGGCTCCGATCGCTTCCCGGGGTTATCGGATCGCCACGCCCACGGCGTGACCTCGCTTGCCCGGTTGCACTCATCGGCACAGACCGCGGGTCGGTTGAGGGGAGTCGTAACGATTGGGGGAAACAGGCGGGCTCAGGCGTCGTCAACGACGCGATCCACGGCCGTGCGTTCCTTGTTGTAGACGTAGAGCTTGCCCTCGGCTTCGCCGTCGCCCTGCTTGCAGAGCTTGTGGCTGCCGTCGCACAAGGGCATGTTCTGCGAGAGGCCGCAGGCGCAGACCCAGGCGGACTTGCCGTCGGGGTCGGGCTTGACCTCGATCGGGCCGGTGGCTTCGTGGCGGACGAGTCGGGCCATGGGGCGCTCCTTACGAGTCGGCGGGCTTGGGGTTGACCAGCAGCGTCTGCTCGCCCTCGCTGCGGGCGATCGTGACCGCGGCGACCGAGTCGGAGAAGACGTTGACGGCGGTGCGGCACATGTCCAGCGGGCGGTCGAAGACCAGCAGCAAGCCCATCGCCGAGACGAGCATCACGCCCTCGGGCAGCGTGCCTTCGGGCAGGCCGCCCTGCACGCCGTTGAGGATGACCACGATCGCGACCAGCGACGCCGACGGGATGCCGGCCACGCCGATCGACGTCAGCAGCGCGACGACGACGACCATGAACTGCTGGCCGAAGCTGAGCTCGAGGCCGAAGCACTGGCAGATGAAGATCGCGGCGACGCACTCGTAGAGCGCGGTGCCATCCATGTTGACGGTCGCTCCGAGCGGGAGGGTGAAGGAGGCCGTGTCGCGAGAGACGCCGGAGCGCTCCTCGACGCAGTCCATGGTGACCGGCAGGGTCGAGGAGGAGGACGCCGTGGAGAAGGCGGTGACCAGGGCCGGGGCCATCGCCTGATAGTGCTTGAGCGGGTTGACGCGGGCGATGAAGGCGAGGATCAACGGCATCGTGACCAGGAAGTGCACGAGCAGCGCCGCCAGCGCCACGAGGGCGAACTCGCCGATACCGACGGCGAACTCGCTGAACCGCGCCTCGGGCCGCAGCTTGGCGTACTGCTCGGCAACGGTCGCTGCGAGCAGCCCGAACACGCCGATGGGCGCGAGCTTGAGCACGAGGTCGGTGATCTTGATGGTGATGTCGTAGACGCCCTCGACGAAGCGCTTGAGCGTGCCCTTGTGCTCGGGCTTGTCGTAGCGCGAGAGGTAGAAGCCGACCAGCAGCGAGACGACGATCAGGCCGAGCAGCTGGCCGTTGTCGGCCGCGGCGCTGAAGACGTTGGGCGGGACCATGGCGCGGAAGACGTCGAGGAAGTCCTGGGCCGATCGACCCTGTGTCTTGTCGGCGACGTCCTGCTGAGCGTCGGCGAACGCGGTGAGGTCCTGGCCCTCGAGGATGCCCTGGCCGGCGGCGTTGTACCCCGGCGCAAACGTGTTGATGAGCGTGAGGCCGATGAGGATCGCGATGAGCGAGGTGGCGCCGTAGTAGATGAGGGTCTTGATGCCGAGCCGGCCGAAGGCGTCGGAGTTCCCGAGGTGGGCGATGGCGAGGATGATCGAGCTGGTGACCAGCGGGACGATGATCAGCTTGAGGCCGTTAAGGAAGAGGTCACCGAGCAGCTTGGCCAAGTCGAAGTACCAGGCGAGCCAGTACTGGCCGCCGTCTTCGAGGAAACTCATGGCGGTGGCCGGGCGGTCGGCCTGGGGGACGCCCTCGGGGATCGAACCGACCGCGATGACGCCCATGGCGTAGCCGATCAACGCACCGACGACGAGCCCGAGCAGGATCTGGAAGTGCAAGGGCCAGCGCCAAGGCTTCATTCACTGAGCATACCGGGTTGTCGCACGGCGTCGATCCGAGCAGGCGCCGAGACCCGACGACGGGTCTGTATAGTGAGAAGCACTGGGAGGATCGAGCGTGCGTCGAAGCCGAAAACCCATTGTCATCGCGTCGCGCCAAAGCGACCTGGCACGGGTTCAGGCCGAGATGGTGGCCAAGGTCCTGCGCCGGCTGCACACGGGGGTCGACGTCGAGTTCCGCTGGATCGAGAGCGAGGGCGATCGCCTCGGCGGGTCGCTCGCGACCGCGGGCGGCAAGGGGCTGTTCGTCAAGGCGGTGGAGGCCGAGCTGCTCGCCGGCCGCGCGGATGTGGCGGTGCACAGCCTCAAGGACCTGCCCGCGACGGACACGCCGGGGCTGACGATCGCCGCCGTGCCCAAGCGTGCCGACGTGCGCGACGCACTGGTCAGCCGATCGGGCGTCGACTCGATCGAGGCGCTGGCCGCCGGGACCGTCTTCGGGTCCGCCAGCCCGCGACGCGTGGCCCAATTAAAGGCGATGCGCAGCGACCTGCGTTACGAGCTGCTCCGCGGCAACGTGCCGACGCGCGTCGCGGCGGTGCTGGACGAACCGAACAACGGCGACACCGCGTTCGGCGCGACGCTGCTCGCCGCGGCAGGCCTGCGTCGCCTGAGCATCCTCGATCGCGCGCGGGCCGTGCTCCCCGTGGAGACGATCATGCCCCCGGCCTGCCAGGGCGCCCTGGGCGTGCAGTGCCGGGCCGACGACCACGTGACCGTCACGCGGCTGCTGCCGATCAACCACGCCGCCTCGTCCGCGGCCGTTCACGCCGAGCGCCAGATCGTCGCCGGGCTCGGGGCCGGCTGCCACAGCGCGCTGGGCGTGCTCGTGTCCTGGGTGCCCGACGAGAAGATTGGCTCGGCGGGCGAGGTCTGCGTCCGCGTGCGAGCGCTCTCGCTCGACGGTCAGCAGCGGATCGACGTCGAGCGGCGTTGCTCGGGCAAGCGGCTGCGACACTGCGTGCGGGCGGTGGTCGACGAGGCCCGCTCGCAGGGCGCGGCCGATCTGCTGGCCGAGGCAGCACCGTCGGTCGTCCGTGACGCCGAGCTGGCGCCCCTCCCCGCCGACCGCTAGGCCCTCTGCTCACCGCGTGCGGGTTCGTCGCAGCCCCTATACTGCCCGGCCCTGTATTTCGCGGAGCCCGCCGTGCCCCAACGACGTCCCACCATCGGTGGCAACTGGAAGATGAACCTGCACCGCCAGGAGGCCCTGGACCTCTCCAAGGCCCTGGCCGACCACGCCTCCACCGACGGCGTGGACGTCGCGATCTTCCCCGCCTTCCCCTACCTCGCCACCGTCGCCGACGTCCTCTGCCAGGCAGGCTCGTCCATCACCCTGGGCGCCCAGGACTTCTACTGCAGCGCCAACGGCGCGTTCACCGGCGAGGTGTCGTGCTCGATGCTGATCGACGTCGGCTGCAAGGCCGTGCTCATCGGCCACAGCGAACGCCGCCACGTCATCGGCGAGACCGACACCCTGATCAACGAGAAGGTCCTCCACGCCCTCGAGGCCGGCATGGAGGTCGTGCTCTGCATCGGCGAGAAGCTCGAGCAGCGCGAGATCGGCAAGACCGACGCGATCAATGCCGGCCAGCTCGCCTACGGCCTCGCCGGCGTCACCGCCGAACAGATGGCCAAGGTCACCATCGCCTACGAGCCCGTCTGGGCCATCGGCACCGGCATGACCGCCACCCCCGAGGACGCCCAGAACGCCCACGCCGCGATCCGCGGTGTCCTCAAGATGCTCTACGCCGACGCCATCGCCGACGCGACGCGCATCCAGTACGGCGGCTCGGTCAAGCCGGGCAACGCCGCCGACCTCTTCGCCCGCCCCGACATCGACGGCGGCCTGATCGGCGGGGCCTCGCTCAAGAGCGACGACTTCCTCGCCATCATCGACGCCGCCAGCCCGTAATCTCAGCCACCCCGACGCAACGACCCTCCAACCATGCAGTACGCCCTGCTCATCATCCTCGCCGTCCTCTTCGTGGGCATCAGCGCCCTGATGATGCTCATCATCCTGATCCAGCGCCCCAAGGGCGGCGGCCTCTCGGGCGCCTTCGGCGGGGCCGGCGGCAGCGCCGACGCGGCCTTCGGCGCCAAGGCCGGCGACGTGCTCACATGGGCCACCGTCGGCTTCTTCGTCGCCTTCCTCCTCGTCGCCATCGGCCTGCAGTGGGTCATCCACCCGCACACCGCGCCGTTCAACTTCGCCACGCCCGCGTCCTCCACCACCGTCGCCCCCCCACTGGACACCGACGCGACCTCCACCGGCGCCGACTTCGACCCCGCCGCGCTGCCGCTCGAGATCCCGACCGATCTGCCGACCGACGCCGCCACGCTCGACGTCGAGTTCGCCCCCATCGTTGTTGAAGAAGCCGAAGACGCGGCCTCCGACGACGCCGATGCGACCGCCGAAACCATCGACGTCGCGGCCCCCACGACCGACGACCCACCCGCCGAGTCCCCCGCCACGCCCTGACCCCTCGCGTGACGCCTCGCCCCCAGGCCCTGGCATGATCCGATCGATGACCGGTTACGGCGACGCGTCGGGCGAAGACGCCGGCACCGAGTTCGTCGTCGAGCTGCGCGGCCTCAACAACAAGTACTTCAAGGCCGTCGTCCGCGTCCCCGACGAGCTGGCCCTGCTCGAGGCCGAGCTCGAGGCCGCCCTGCGCAAGCGCGTCCCGCGTGGCTCGTTCGCCATCGCCGTCAAGCTCCGCCTCAACGACGCCACCGCCGTCTCGCGCGTCAACGACGCCGCCGTCCTGCAATACCTCCAGCACCTCGAGACCCTCAAGCACCGCACCGCCGATCACTCGGTCACCATCGACCTGACCGCGCTGCTCAGCCTGCCGGGCGTGATGCAGCCGGCCGAGGACGAGGCCGCCCTGACCGAGCGGGCCCGGCCGATCCTGCTGCGGCTGCTCGACGAGGCGATCGAGAAGATGAACCGCATGCGGCAGCGCGAGGGCGTCGCGCTTCGCGAGGACCTGCTCCGCCACTGCCGCGTCCTCCGCGAGCAGGCCGACGTCGTCGAGACCCGCGCCCCCGTCGTGATCGACGAGTACCACGACAAGCTCACCGCCCGCGTCGGCGAGCTGACCGCCAAGGCTGAGCTCACCCTCTCGCAGGACGAGCTGGCCCGCGAGATCGCGCTCTTCGCCGACAAGGCCGACATCAGCGAGGAGCTGGCCCGCACCCGCACGCACCTCGACCACTTCCAGCAGCTGCTCGACGACCCCGGCGGCGAGCCCGTCGGCCGAACGCTCGACTTCATCGGCCAGGAACTCCTGCGCGAGGCCAACACCATCGCCTCCAAGAGCAACGACGCCCAGATCAGCCGCGCCGCCGTCGTCATGAAGAGCGCCATCGACCGGCTCAAGGAGCAGGTGCAGAACGTCGAGTGAGCGAGCGTAGGCCGGCACACCCCGGCGCCCGGTTGACGCCGCCGCCCGACGCGGCCGAGGATGACCGCATGCCGGACCTTGAGCCCCAGTCCGCCACCCACGCCGAGGCCACCGAAGCGATCGTCTCCGAGACGCTGTCGGCCGTGCCCAGCGCCGCCGGGTCCGGCGTGGCCGACGGGGCCCCCGACCACGCCCGCTTCGCCACCGAAGAGCTGGCCATGGTCCTCTCGCACTACGACATCGGGCCCATCGACAAGATCAAGCCCTTCCCCCGCGGCTCGCGTAAGGCACCCAAGTCCGTCCTCCGCTCGGCCTTCGGCCTGTTCCTGCTCAAGCGCCGCGCCAAAGGCAAGGAAAACCCCCATCGCGTTGCGTTCTGCCACTCCGTCCAGCTGCACCTGATGGACCGGCAATTCCCCCTGCCTCGCCTGCTGGGCACCCGCCGCGACAACAACTCGATGCTCAAGCTCAATGGCCAGGTCTACGAGCTGTTCGAGTTCATCCGCGGCAACCCTTATGACCAATCCCTCGAGGCCACGACCGACGCCGGCCGCGTCCTCGGGCTCATGCACCGCCTGCTCGACGACTTCGAGTGCCCCTACGAGTCATCGAGCGGTTCGTTCCACAACTCGTCCTCCGTGAAGTCCGCGCTCGAGCACGCCCCGCACGCGCTCCGCCGCGTCTACGGGGACGCCGTCGACGAGCGCGGCCAGGAGCTCGCCGACGGGCTAGCGTTCCTGCGGCAGACGTACACCGAGGCCGCCGACCGCGCCGAAGCCAAGGGGCTGTCGACGTGGCCGACGTCGGTTGTGCACTCCGACTTCCACCCCGGCAACCTGCTGTACCGCGGGTCGCGGGTAGTGGCGGTGATCGACTTCGACTCGGCCCGCCGGCTGCCGCGCGTGGTCGATGTCGCCAACGGGGCCTTGCAGTTCTCGATCCTCGGCGGGCGCAAGCCCTCGGAGTGGCCGGAGTACCTGGACGAGACGCGATTCCGTCGGTTCGTGCGGGGCTACGAGTCGGTGCCGGACACGGTGCTCAACGAGCGGGAGTGCGAGGTGGTGGTGCCGCTGATGATAGAGGCGCTGATCGCGGAGGTCGCCGTGCCCATCGCGCAGACGGGCCGGTTCGGCACGATGAGCGGCATGGAAGTGTTCGACGTGGTGGGCCGCAAGGTGCGGTGGCTGCTCGAGCACGAGCCCCGACTGACCGAGGCGTTGGCGGAATGAGGCGAGGGCGACGGACGATCGGCGTGTGGGCGTGCGCGGCGTTGGGGTGGTGCGTCGCCGCGCCGGTGGCGGGTCAGGCCGATGAGCCGACGGACGCGGCGGTGGTCGAGGTCGAGCCGTCGCTCGACGCGGACGGCGTCACCCTGGCCGCGCTGACCGCGCCGGACTACCGGACGCGTGAGCAGGCGACGCGGCAGCTGTTGACCGACGATTCCCGCGACCTGGCGAGCCTGGAGCGCCTGTGGGGGCGAGCGGCGAGCCTGGAAGCGCGGCACCGGCTGCTGGGCGTGATCCGACATCGGTTCCTGGTCGAGCAGGCCGAAGCGATGTTCCCGGCCGGCGGCCGCGGGGCGATCGGCGTGTCGCACCGCACGCTGGGCGAGATCACCGGGCCGCTGACGGGGGCTCAGGTCGTGACCACGCTGCCCGGCTTCCCGGGGCACGCCTTCCTGCGCGCCGGCGACGTCATTACCGCCGTCGAAGGCCGACCGCTGCGGGCCGGCGAGGGCGTCGAGGTGCTCAGCGAGCGCGTCCAGCAGCTCGAGCAGGGCGAGGACGTGCGGCTGACCGTCTGGCGCGGCGGCAACAGCCGCGAGGTGACGTTCCGGCTGGGGTCGATGAATGCCTTGGTCGCGATGTACGCCGGGCAGGCGTTGGGCGAGCCGTTCGCCTCTCGACTCGCGGCGCTGGAGCGGGCGCTATGGGCCGCGGTCGAGGACGACGCCGGGCCGGACGCGCCGTCGCCGAACTAAATCGCACCGCGGGCTTGCCCGTCGGCGGACATCTGCTATAGTTGTTTCAGTCAAAACTGAAATAACAGGAAGGACGGTTCGCCCGCGATGCAGCTCACGCCCACCACGCAGAAATTCATCCTCCACTGGGGCGAGATGGGATCGCGATGGGGCATCAACCGCACGGTCGCCCAGACCCACGCCCTGCTGTACATCGCCGACCGCCCGCTCGCCGCCGACGAGATCGCCGAGACCCTCAAGGTCGCTCGCTCCAACGTCTCGGTCTCGCTCAAGGAGCTGGAGTCGTGGGGCATCCTGAAGAAAGTCCCCGTCCTGGGCGACCGCCGCGACCACTTCGAGACCACCGTCGATGTCTGGACGATGTTCCGCACGATCCTCGACGAGCGCAAGCGTCGCGAGATCGACCCGACGCTGGAGCTGCTGCGTGAGTGCGTGGCCGAAGCCAAGGGCACCGATCCCCACGCCCACCGCCGGCTAAACAACCTGCTGAGCATGGTCGAGGCGATGAGCACGTGGTACGTCCACGTCATGTCGCTGCCGCACGCGGCGCTCGAAAAGTTCGTCAAGCTCGGCCGCAAGGTGCCCAAGCTGCTGGGGTCCGCGGCATGAACGTCACGACCCCGCACGCCCGCGTTCAACCCCCGCCTGGACCGGCGCCGACCGCCCCAGGCCGGCAGCCCTACACGGCTTGGCGGCTCTTCCAGCTCGCACCGATCGGCCTGGCGGCGGCCTGCCTGGCCAACGGCCAGGACGTGGCCGTCGCGATCGCGGCCCCGATCGCCTGGGCAGCGTTGCTCATCGTGCTCCTGGCCAGCGACCGACGGGCGCGGGTCCAGCACCACCGCGTGTCGGTCTGCCTGGACAGCGCGATGCTCGGCAGCGTGGTGCTGCTGGTCGGCTGGCTCGTCGACGGGATCAGCTGGCCGTGGCTGCTGGCCAGCCAGGTCGTCATGGCGATCGCGTTCCTGACTCGTTGGCGGCGGCTCGGCCTGTCTCCGCTACGAGCCGCGGCCGCGTGGTTCGGCGTGCTCGACGGCGTGTTCCTGTTGGTCTGGTTGCTGCTGTGGATCGGAGGCGTGCGATGAAATGGAACTTCCGCGGAAGACTGGCCGACTGCCTGCTGCTGAGCTATCGCACGCCGGCCGAGTCGGTGCGCGACCTCGTGCCGACCGGGCTGCAGCTGATCACGCGCGGGCCCTGGGCGTTCTGGAACGTCGTCGCCTGCCGCGTCGAGCACATCCGCCCCGAGGGGCTGCCGGCGTGGAGCGGGCTCGGCTACCACCACGTCGCCTATCGCCTGCTCACCCGCTGCATCACCACCGACGCCGAGTTCATCGACGGGCTGCACTTCGTGCGCTCCTTCGCCGATCACGCGTTCGTCACGGCCATGGGCCAGTACGTCACGGATTTCCGCTTCCACCCGGCGGCGATCCGCGTCGACGCAGGAGGCTTCGCGCTCGACCGTGACGCGACGGTGGTCACGCTCGCCGACCCCGCGCCGGCCGTCGAGCTCGCCGCGACCTGGCCGGCCGACTCCTGCTTCCCGACGCTCAAGGACGCTCAGGAGTTCCTGCGCTACCGCCCGCTGTCCATGGCCCCCGACGGCCGCGGCAACGCCCGGCTGGCCGAGGTCACCCGCGACGACCGCGCCTGGCGCGAGCGCATCGTCAACGTCGGCGAGCACCGGCACGCCCTGTTCGACGAGCTCGGCCAGCGCGACGCGACGCTCGAGCTGGCCACCGCGATCGAACCGATCGATTACCGATGGTCGCTCGGCCGCACGGTCGGCCTGCTGGGCTACCGCTCCGCCGAACGGCGGACCGCCGGCAGCGTGGCCTAACGCTTCACCACCTCACCAGTGCATCGTGCCAGGCTCGCCCTTGAACGGGCCGACGACGCGCGGCGTGACCCACCCGCCGTAAAAGTTGCCCGGCTGCGGCGTGGCGCGGTCGTCGCCGACCCAGCAGGCGTCCATCGCGTGGCAGTACACACAGACGTGATCGGCGATCGGCGCAAAGCCCGCCGTCGGCCGGGGGTACGACCACGCCGCTCGATCGGCCACGTCTTCGCCAACCACGACGTCGAAATAGGCCGCCCGCCCCTTCCACTCGCAGAAGCTCGACGCCCCCGCCACCGGCCGCAACACCCCCTCGGCGAAGTCGTCCGGCGGCAGGTAGTACGTCGGCGGATGCGACGTCTCCAGCACCCGCCACGCCCGGTCGGTCCGCATGACCTCCCGGCCGGCAAACTCGATTCGGATCGACTCGGGCACCGGCTCCAGCCGCGGCGGGCGCGGGTAGTCCCAGACGGACTCCTGCCCCGGCCCCGGCTTCATCGGCGTGGGATGGCTCATAGGCCACGCTAGGCCCGCCCCGCACCGGCCCCGCGGCCCACCTCCTGCCGCGCCGCCTTGCCACGCCCGCCGCCCACCCGCCTACACTCGGCCATGCTCGAAGACACCCCCCTGCAAGGCAAGCGCGTGCTCATCTTCGTCGGCGACGCCTACGAAGACATGGAGTTGCAGTACCCCAAGTACCGCCTGCGCGAGGCCGGCGCCGAAGTCGTGGTCGCCGGGCTCGAGGCCGACGTCACCCACAAGGGCAAGCACGGCTACCCGCAACGCAGCGAAGCGGCCATCGGCTCGCTGTCGGCCGACCTGTTCGACGGCCTGGTCGTGCCTGGCGGCTGGATGCCCGACAAGCTCCGCCGATACGACGAGGTCAAGGCCATCACCAAGGCCATCGCCGACGCCGGCAAGCCCATCGCCTCCATCTGCCACGGGCCCTGGATCGACATCTCGGCCGGCATCGTCGATGGCGTGACCTACACCGGCAGCCCGGGCATCAAGGACGACCTCGCCAACGCCGGCGCGACCTACGTCGACGCCGAGGTCAGCATCGACCAGGCTCACCAGCGCGTCTCGTCCCGCCGGCCCGACGACCTCCCCGCCTTCTGCACCGCCTACGTCGAGATGCTCAGCGACATCGGCGCCGGCGTCTGACCGGGTGAACCGATGACCACGACGCCCACGCAACCGCGCCGCCCGGCCTTCTCGATCACGGACCTCGTCCCGCCCGACGACCCGGTGCTGCACCCCGCGCTGACCGAGCGTCAGCTACGCGAGGTCGCCGCGCTCGCGCACTGCCGCGAATACGCGCCGGGCGAGGTGATGTTCGAGCAGGGCCAGCGCAACGCCCCGCTCATCGTGCTCGAGTCGGGGTCGGTCGACATCTACGACCGCACGCAGCCGGGCGACACGCTGATCGCCCGCGTCATCGCCGGCCGATTCGTCGGCGACCTGGCGATGTTCACCGGCGAGCCCACCCTGGCCGAGTGCGTCGCCAGCGAGTCCGTCCGCGCCCTGATCATCGACCAGCCCCAGGTCCGCCGCCTGATCGCCCAGCAGCCCGACGTCGGCGACCTGATCCTCCGCACGCTCATCGCCCGGCGCGAGTGGCTCTCCGGCCACGGGCTCGGGCAGATCAAGCTCATCGGCTCCCGCTGGTCCGAGCACACCTTCCGCCTCCGCGACTTCCTCTCGCGCAACCAGGTGCTGTTCCGCTACTACGACCTGGACAGCGACCCCGAGGTCGACGGCATGCTCAAGGCCTTCGGGATCGACCCCGCCGACACGCCCGTGCTCATCTGCCCCAAGGGCGTGCACCGCAACCCCACCGTCGAGCAGGTCGCCGAGAACTTCGGCCTCCGCGCCCGCCTCGACGAGAGCAAGGTCGTCGACCTGCTCGTCGTCGGCGCCGGGCCCGGCGGGCTCGCCTCGGCGGTGTACGGCGGCAGCGAGGGGCTCGACACGCTGGTCATCGAGGCCGACTCGCCCGGCGGCCAGGCCGGCACCAGCTCGCGCATCGAGAACTACCTCGGCTTCCCCATGGGCGTCTCCGGCGACGACCTGACCCAGCGCGCCGTGCTGCAGGCCCGCAAGTTCGGCGTCACCCTCACCAGCCCGCGCACCGTCGACACCATCGACTGCGAGGGCATGGTCAAGCGCGTCCGCCTCTCCGGCGGCGAGGTCGTCACCGCCCGATCGGTCGTCGTCGCCGTCGGCGTCGATTACCGCAAGCTGCCCTGCCCCGACTGCGAACGCTACGACGGCCGCGGCGTCTACTACGGCGCCTCCCACCAGGAGGCCGAGCAGTGTCGCGACGAGACGGTCGTCGTCGTCGGCGGGGGCAACTCCGCCGGACAGGCCGCGATCAACCTCTCTCAGACCGCCGCGCACGTGCTCCTCGTCATCCGCCGCGACTCGCTGGCCGAGAGCATGTCCCGCTACCTCATCGATCGAATCGACCGCGCCGACAACATCGAGCTCGTCACCGAGACCCAGCTCACCGGCTTCGTCGGCGACGCCGGGCTCGAACGCGTGACCATGACCCGCCGCGACGGCAACGAATCACGGGTCGAAACCGGCTCCGTCTTCGTGATGATCGGGGCCGACCCGCGCACCGACTGGCTGCGCGGCTGCGTCGGCCTCGACGACCGCGGGTTCATCGTCACCGGCGAGGACGCCCGCCATCACCCCGACTTCGCCGACCACTGGGGCCAGACCGACCGCGAGCCGTTCCTGCTCGAAACCACACGCCCCGGCATCTTCGCCGTCGGCGACGTGCGCTCCGGCTCGATCAAGCGCGTGGCGTCGGCCGTCGGCGAGGGCTCGATGGCCGTGAAATACGTCCACGAGCACCTGGCCGTGGTCTGAGTCAAGGAGACACCCACCGTGAGGAACACTCCGCGTCACGCCGCACTGATCGTCGCTCTATCGTGTTCGGCCGGGCTGTGGGTCGGCTGCGAAACCGTTCAGGACTACTTGGCGGCCGCGGATCGCCCGACCGCACGCATCACCGATGCATCGCTCGCCGACTTCGCGTTGGATTCTGCCGACCTGCTGCTCGATGTCGAGGTCACCAACCCCTACGGCGTCGCGTTGCCGACACCCGCGATCGAATATGCGCTAAGCTCGCGCGGCGCATCGATCGTCCGCGGCACGGCCGATGCGCAGGGCGCCATCCCCGCCAACGGCCGGCAAACCGTGCAAGTGCCCGTCGGCGTGGTGTTCGCCGACGTGTTGAGCGCGGTGCGCGGTGTCAAGCCCGGCGAGGTCGTGCCCTACGACTTCGACGGGGCGCTCGTGACCACGGCGCCGGGCATCGGCGACGTGCGTCTGCCGCTCAGCCGGTCGGGCGAACTGCCCGTGCCAGCCCCGCCGGCGGTATCTCTCAGCGGGATCGACATCGACAATCTCTCACTGACCTCCGCCGACCTGACCGTCCGCGCCGATGTCACCAACCCCAATACGTTCCGCCTGGCGCTCGCTCAGCTCGACTACGACCTCAGCCTGGCGGGGCGCGAGATCGCTAGCGCGGCCGCGGCCAACGCCCCGCCGCTCGGGCCCGGCGACGCCGGCTCGTTCAGCTTTCCGATCTCGGTTCGGCCGATCGACCTCGGCGCCGCGTTCATCAACGTGCTGCGTGGATCGTCGGCCAGCTACGCCCTGCAAGGCGCGTTCGCCGCGGACTCACCGTTCGGGCCGATCACGCTGCCCGTCGATCGAACGGGCGATGTGCCGCTGAATCGATAACCGTGCGGTCGCTCAACCCTGCGCCTGCACGACCTTGCCATCCAGGTGCACGTCCATCTGCGGGTACGGGATGCCGATCCCGGCCTCGTCCATCGCCATCTTGATCTCGCGCGTCAGGCTCTGCTTCACGGCCAGGAAGTCGGCCGCCTCGGCCCAGTACCACACCTTCCAGTCGACCGACGACCCGCCGAGCTGGTCGAGCACGACCATGAACCCACGATCGTCGCCCTCGATCACGTCGTCGCGGCTCTGGCAGACGTTCTCGAGCACCTCGCGGGTCTTGTCGATGTCGGCGTCGTAACTCGCGCCGACCAGCACCTCGACACGCCGCTGCGGGTGGTACGTGATGACCTCGATGGTCGAGCCGAACACCGCCGCGTTGGGCATGATGATCCGGCGGTTGTCGAGACTGTCGACGTTGGTCGTGAACAGGCTGATCTCGGCGATCTTGCAGAGCTGGCCGTTGAGCACGCAGACGTCGCCGATCTTGAACGGCCGGAACGTCAGCAGCATGATCCCCGCCGCGAAGCTCGACAGCGTCCCCTGGAACGCCAGGCCCACGGCCAGACCCGCGGCACCGAGCACGGCCGCGAAGCTCGTCGTGTTCACGCCGAAGATGCTGATGCACATCAGGATCGCGATCAGCAGCACCAGCCAACGCGTCAAGCTGCCAAAGAACTTCGTCAGCGTCTCGTCGAAATTGGCCCGCTTGAGGGCTCGGATCACCCAGCCCTTGAGGATGCCCGAAACGATCAGGGCAATGATGAACAGGACGATCGCGCCCAACACCATCCCGGCGAACTGCATCAAGGCAGGGCCGTAGACCTCGAAGAACTCGGCGGACTTGGAGAGGTCCCCGGAAAGCAGACCGAGCGCGGCCTCCTGGCCGGCGGCCGCGGCCTCGTTGACCGCCTCGCTCGCCTGCTCGGCGGCCTCCTCGGGGGTCGGCGCAGCGTCGGGGTCGGCAGGGGCGTCCTGCGCCAGCGTCAACGGCAGATGGATCGACATGTCTTTCTCCTGGCCTGATCAAGGGTTCGACAAGAGAGTCGTGCAGAGGGTAACCCCGATCGCCGCTGCCGCAAACACCGATGCCCGCTACGGCGTCAGCGTGATGACCTGCCCGGCAGCGGCGGGCGCCGACTGCGGCAGGTAGACGCGGACCTTGTCGATCGGGTACTCGCCCAGGCCGTCGTCGGGCGTGCGGTCGGTCCCGATCGACTCGACCGTCACCTCGCCGCCGGGCCCGGCGAGCGTGAACAGGATCGTCCGCCGCGCGAACCCCTGGTCGTCGGTGTCGACCGTCGCCCAGGCGATCCACGACTCGCGGACCGGCGTGCCGGTGTAGGCCGCGATCTCGGCGTCGTTCTCGACCATCGCCTTGCTCTGCTGGTACTGAGCCGATCGCTTGGTCGAAACGGTCGACCCGATCAACCCGCCGCCAAAGCAGGACAGCGACGCGAACGTCGTGAACACGGCGACGGTCAGGCAGAACTTCTTCCAGTTCGTCGCCCACCAGGTCGGGTCCACCGACGGCCGGGTCAGCGCGTCGGTCGCGGGCTCCGGGGCGGGCTCGGCGGAAGGACCCTGGGGGGGCGTGTCGGGCGGATCGGGGGCCATCGGGACAGGGTAGGCGACCCTACGATGAGGCCATGGCGTTCGTTGGCGCGTTCATCCTGCTCGTGATCGCCGTGATGGGCATGGCGTTCATGATCGCCATGATCGCGGCGGCGTTCCGCGCGATCCACCCCATCGAGCCCAACGCCTCGGGCATCAAACGCTGGGTCTGCGCCCGGTGCGGCTACCCCGGCCGCGGGCTCGAGGGCAAGTCGTGCCCCGAGTGCGGCGGCACCTTCATTGAGGTCGCCGGCATCGAGCGCCGCCGCCGGGCCGAGGCGATCAACGCCCTCAAGGGGGCGAGCGTCGCGATCCTGGCCGTCGGTTTCGTGACCGCCCTGCTATTCCTCATCCGCCTGTCGGGCTAGCCACGCGAGCTGCTCGAGATTGCCGCCCTTGCTGCCTCGGATCGGCGAATCGATCAACCCCGCGAGACGCAGGCCATGCTCGTCCGCGACCGCCTCGGCCGCGGCCCGGCTGATGCCGTGCCCGTCCGCGTCCGCCAGCCGGTGCTCGCCCGACTCGTAGTGCGGCTTGACCAGCGCCACGATCGACCCGCCCGACGACAGCCAACGCAGCGCGGCCGGCACGGCCTTGCCCAGCTTGGTCCAGCCCAGGTCGATCACCGCCAGCCCGCACCCGCCCCGCGCCTCGCTCGGCGGCTCGGCGTGCACCGCGTTCGTGCGCTCCATCACCACCACCCGCTCGTCCTGGCGCAGCTTCCACGCCAGCTGGCCGTACTGGGTGTCCACGGCGTAAACCCGGCGCGCCCCGCGCTGCAGCAGGCAGTCGGTGAACCCGCCGACCGAGCAGCCGAGATCGACGCACGCCACGCCCGCGGGGTCGATCGCGAACGCGTCCAGCGCCGCCACGAGCTTCAGCCCGCCGCGCGACGCGTACGTTGGCCCGCCGTCGGTCACGTCTGCGCCCGGTACCAGTCCCACAGCCGTTCGAGCCCGGCACGCACGCCCGTCTTGGGGGCGTAACCCAGCAGCTCGCGCGCCTTGCTCACGTCCGCGTACGTGATGACCGGCTCGCTGGGCGGCGCGGGGGGCGTATCGAGCACGGCCGGCTTGCCCACCAGATCCTCGACGATCGTCACGAAGTCGCGCATCAGCACCGGCTCACCCCGACCGAGGTTGACGATCTCGTAACCCATTGGCCGGTCCAAGGCCGCGATCACGCCGTCGACGATGTCGTCCACGTACGTCCAGTCACGCTGCATCTCGCCGGCGTTGAACAGCTTGATCGTCTCGCCCTTGGCGACCCGGTCGGTCACCATGAACGGCATCATATCCGGCCGGGCCCGCGGGCCGTAAACGCTGAAGAACCGAAGCGCCGTGAACGCCAGTTCGTGCAGGTTGTGGTAGCTGTGGCCGAGCAGTTCGACGGCCCGCTTGGTCGCGGGGTACGGCGCGAGCGGCTGGCCGCAGGGGTCGTCCTCGACGAACGGCAGGCGGGTCGTGTTGCCATAGACGCTCGAGGTCGACGCGAACACGAAGTTAGGGTGCCCGTGACCGATCGCGGCCTCCAGCAGGTTCAGGCTGCCGGTGATGTTGACGTCGTGGTACAGCGGGGCCCGGCCGATGGAGTAGCGGACGTTGGCCATCGCCCCCAGGTGCGCGATCGCGGCGGGCTTGTGATCCGCGACGAGCGACGTGGTCGCCGCGGCGTCGCGGAGGTCGGCCTCGACCAGCGTGAACCGCGGGCCGTCGATCAGCCCGACGACGTTGTCGCGCTTCTGCCGCGTGTCGTAGTAGTCGTTGAAGTTGTCGAGACCGACGACCGCGTCTCCGCGATCGACGAGGCGTTCGGCGACGTGGGAGCCGATCAGGCCGGCGACGCCGGTGACTAGGTACGTTTTCTCGCTCATAGATCGGACCGCGGGGCGAACGCCCGCGGCGGGTTATTTGACGGGGTTGGTAAAGGCGTTGTCGCGGCGGAGCGTCTCGCGGTACCGGCCGTGGATGCCCGCACGGGACCGCTTGATGGCGGCGACCAATTCCTGGATCGCCCAGTTGTCCGGGTACTCGGCGAGCAGTTCGCCCAAGACCTCACCACGCGCCATCACGCCGTGCTCCTCGCCGTTGCGCTTGTACAGACGCTTCCACGCGTCGCGGATCGACGCCGCCACGGCCGGATCGAACTTGTGACGCTTGAGCCCGACGTCGTTGAACAGCCGCACGGTCCCCGCCCCGTCGACCTTCATGAACGGCGGCACGTCGCGCGTGATCCGCGCCCCGCCGCCGACGTAGGCGTAGCGCCCCACCGTGACGAACTCGTGGAAGCCGGTCATGCCCCCCACGACCGCGTGGTCGTCGAGCTTCATGTGCCCCGGGATGGCCACGGAGTTGGCGATGACGACGTGGTCGCCGATGAGCGAGTCGTGCCCGACGTGGACGTAGGCCATGATCAGGTTGTTCGACCCCACACGCGTGAGGTTCTGGTCGTTGGCGGTCCCCTTGTGAATGCTGACCGACTCGCGGATCGAGTTGTGATCGCCGACGATGAGCTCGCTGTCCTCGCCCTTGTACTTGAGGTCCTGCGGGTCGCCGCCGAGCACCGAGAACGGCCAGACGTCGTTCCCCTCGCCCAGCGTCGTACGCCCGGTGACCACGACGTGGCTGCGCAACCGCGTGCCGGCGCCGATCGTCACGCTCGGGCCCACGTGACACAACGGCCCGATCACGGCCGACTCGTGCAGCGCCGCGCCGTCCTCAACCACCGCCGTGGGGTGCACCTCAGCCATTCGCTCGACTCCATCGACTCGGTCTCAACACGTCACTCCTCGGTCGCGTCCATCAGCATGAACTTCACCTCGGCCTCGGCCGCCATGTCCTCCCCCACGTACGCCCGGCAACGCATGTGCGCAATCCGGCTGCGCACCTTCACCGCCTCGGCCTCCATCACCAGTTGGTCGCCCGGCACCACCCGACGCCGCAGCTTCACCCGGTCCAGGCTCAGCAGCATCGCCAGCTTGCCGGTGTTCTCCAGCCGCTGACCGATCAGCACGCCCGACAGCTGGGCCATCGCCTCCACAATCAACACGCCCGGCATGATCGGCGTGCCGGGGTAGTGACCCTGGAAGAACGGCTCGTTGATCGTCACGTTCTTCACCCCGACCGCCCGCTGGTCGCCGTCGATCTCGACGACGCGGTCGACCAATTGCATCGGGTAACGGTGCGGGAGCATGCGCGCAATCGCGCGGACGTCGAACGCCGTGTCGCGGGCGATCGCCTTGCTGCGGCGGGTCGCCCGGTCCTGCTCGACCAGCCGGCGCACCAGCGCCTGATTGAGCGAGTGGCCCGACTTGTGACTGACGATCCGGCCCTGGATCGGCGCCCCGAGCAGGTACAGGTCGCCGAGCAGGTCGAGCAGCTTGTGCCGCACAGGCTCGTCGTCAAAACGCAGGCTGTTGGGCGCGAGCGGGCCCTGCGGGCCGATGACCAGCATGTCCGCGGCGCTGAGGTGCTTGCCGAAGCCGCGGGCCAGCAACGCCTTGGCCTCGGACTCCAGGACGAACGTGCGCGACGGCGCGATCTCGTGGGCGTAGTCGCCGTTGGACGACTCGAACGTCTTGAGCTGGCGCCCGATCGCCGGGATGTCGGGGTAGTTCAACTCGTACAGCACCTCGAGCTGGTCGCCCTCGGCGGGCACGGCCGCGAGCATCGCGTCGCCCTGGCGGACCACGACGGGCTCGGTCACCTTCAGCACGAACCGCTCGGCGTCTTGCTCGGTCACGCCGGCCTCGCTGAGCGCTTCGAAGAACGGGTGGGCCGAGCCGTCCATCGCCGGCACCTCGGCCGCGTCGACGTCGATGATGAGGTTGTCGATCCGCAGCCCCGCCGCCGCCGACAGCACATGCTCGGTGACCTCCACCACCGCGTCGCCGGCCCGCAACGCCGTCCGCCTCGGCCGACGCACCACGTGATCGATCCGCGCCGGGATCTCCGCCCGGCTCAGGTCGCGACGCCGAAACACCACCCCGTGGTTCGGCGGGGCCGGCTCGAATACCACCGTCGATTCGACGCCCGAGAACAGGCCCCGACCCGACAGCGAGACCGGCTTCGTGATGGTCTGCTGGGCCGTCATAGCGAGCCACGCATGATAAGCGCCCGCCCGCCGCCCTGCCCCGCCCGGTCGGCCGGCTATCGCATCGCCTTGACCCGCCGCCAGATCTCCGGCAGGTGCCGCCGAGCCGCGTACACCTTGGCCGAGTCCCGGAACTCCATCGCCGGGTACCCCGCCACGACCCGCCCGTCGGGGATGTCGTTCATCACGGCCGAACTGCCCGCGATCTGCACCCCCGCGCCGATCCTCACATGGTCCTTGATCGCCACCATCCCCCCGATCACCGTCCCGTCCCCCACCGTCACCGACCCCGCCAGCCCCGTGCACCCCGAGATGATCACGCTCCGCCCGAGCACGCAGTTGTGCCCGATCTGTACGAGGTTGTCCAGCTTGCAGCCGTCGCCCAGCACCGTCGCGCGGAACTTCGCCCGGTCGATTGTCGTCCCCGCGCCGATCTCGCAGCCATCGCCCAGTCGGACGATCCCGTTCTGCGGCACCTTCATGGGCGTCGTCTTCCCGTCCACCGTCACCGGCCGATACCCAAACCCGTCCGCGCCGATCACGCACTGCGCGTGCAACACGCATCCCGCCCCGACCTCGCACCGCTCGCGCACCACCGCCCCCGGCCACAGCACCGTCCCGTCCCCGATCACCGCGTCGTCCATCACCACCGCCCCCGCGTGCAGCCGCACCCCGTCGCCCAGCCGCGCCCCACGATGCACCACCGCCCCCGGGCCGATCTTGACGTCGCGACCCAGCGACGCCCCGCCGTCGACGCTCGCCAGCTCGTGCACCGCGTCGTGCCCCGGCACCCCGGGCACCGGCGTGGCGAACAGCTCCAACGCCATCGCCATCGCCACGTCCGCGCTCTCGACCCACACCAACGCCCGCCCCGGCCCAGGCTCGAGCCCGATGTCCGCCAGCGACTCGCTCACCAGCGCCGCCGAAGCCCCGCACCCGGCCCAGCGCTTGGCGTACTTGCCGTCGCCGATGAACGTCAGGTCGCCCGCCCCGGCCTCGCCCAGCTCGTCGAGCGCTTCGATCGCGATCGACCCGTCGCCCTCGATACGCCCGCCGACTCGCTCGGCGATCGCCGCGACCGTCCAGTCGCCGTCGCTCAAGGCGCCGATCCTTCCGCCGACGCCAGCTCAACCGCCGCCTCGCCTTCGACCGGCAACGCGCCCTGTCGCGCAAAGTCCGCGTTCATGCGATCGATCACCGCGTCGGTGATGTCCGCCTCGGGCGCCACCCAGATCACCTGCGGGGCCGGCACCTGCCGCGGCCGGCCATCCGGGCCCGGCAGCGTCACCTGAATCGCCCGGGTCATCACCAACTGGATGCCCTGCTCCTTGGCCACCGACTCCACGGCCTCCTCCATCTTCCGACGCATCGCCTCCATCGTCTGTACCGCGTCACGCTGGAACGTGCTCTGCCGCACCTTAATGTAGGCCTCGAGGTCGGTCTCGAGCACGACGATCTCGTCCTGCTTGGCCCGCAACGCGTCACCGTCGAGCATCAACAGCTCGGCCTGCAGCGACTCGATCTCTCGGACGCGACGGTCCCGCTCGGCGGTCACCTCCTGCTGGGCCTTGAGCGCCCGGGCCTCCACCGCCCCCCGCTCGTCGAGACGCTCCAACACCTCGCGGATGTCGATCACCCCCACTCGGTCGGCCCCCTGGCCCCACGCCGGGCCCACCATCGCGAGCGACAGCACCATCGCCGTCGCCAAGCCGATCCATCCATGCCGTCCGTTCATGTCGCGTCTCCTCGATCTCATGCCGCCGACTATCGCGCGGCGTCAAACTCATTGTTCATCCGACGGATCACCGTGTCCGTCAGGTCGATCCGGTCGGCCGCGAACAGCACCTTGCGCGTGCCGATCTGGCCGAGCAGCTGTTGGATGTTCTCCGCGTCGATCGCGTCGCGATCCTGCTCGAGCAGCACCACGTCGTAGCCGGACTCGGTCGCGATGCGGTCGACCGCGTCGACCACATCGCGGTACAGCTTCTCGATCTGCGACTTGGCCTGTCGCGCGAGCTTGAGCTGCTCGTACCGCTGCCAGACGTCGAGGTCGATCGCCGCTCGCTCCAGCTCGGTCTGCTTGGCGTCGTACGCCGGCGTGCCGGCGGTCAGCATCTCCAGGTCGTCCTGCATTCCCTTGGCCGCCGCCTGACGCGACTGCGCCTCGGCGCCCAGCTCCTCACGCTTGCGCTGGATCTCCGCCTCGAACTCGGTCTGGGCCTTGAGGCCCTGAAAGACCTCCTCCACGTCCACCACGCCCACGGCCGTTGGCGCGGCCCGACCGGCCTGCCCACGCACCGCCGACCAGCCCAGCCCCACGACGGCCACCGCCGCCAGCAACGTCAACACCTGTCCCATCTTCATCGTCGATCACTCCGTCAGGCCTTCGGGGATCCGTCGCGTGACCCGCCGCCCGGCGGCACGCGTCCATTACGCATGGCGTTGTAGCAGCCCGTCCCGACCCCGGGCAAACGGTCACTGCAACGGCACCGCCAGGTCGAAGCTGAAGAACTGCTCCTCGTCACGGTCCTCGGACAGCAACGGCAGCGCCACATCCACCGCGAACGGGGCCTGACCCAGGAACGGGACCTTGATCCGCAGGCCCGTCCCGATGCTCACGCGCCAGTCCTCGAACCCCGCATCCTCCAACAGCGTGCCCTGATCGGTGAACACCACGCCGCGCAGGAAGTTCTCGAACAGCGGGAACTCGTACTGCAAGCCCGTCAGCAGCAGGAAGTTGCCGCCAACCGGATCGTTGCCGACGCGGCCGTTGTCGTTGCGGATCCCGCGCGGCCCAACGCCGCGGAACTCGAAGCCGCGGAACGTCCGCGAGCCGCCGGCGTAGAACCGCTCGAACAGCGGCGCGTCGTCCTGGTTGAAGATGTACCCCACCTCCAGCCGCCACGACAGCACCGACTTACGATTAAGAAAGTCGCGGTCCACCGTGAAAAATGTCTGGAACTTGCCCTCCAGACGCTGGAACTCAAAGTCCCCGCCCATCAGCCCGAACGAGTCGAACGACACGCTCGCCACGCTGCCCTTGCCCGGCTCGACGGGGTTGTCCAGCGTGTTGCGGCTGATCGTAAACCCGACCGACTCCAGGAAGTTGTCGCCCTCGACCTCGAACACGTCCACGGGCGCGCCGCTGTCCACCGAATCGATCGTGACGTTCTCTGCCTCGAAACGCACCGAGGCGGTGTAGATGTCGCCGAAACGCTGGCCGAACCCGAACGAACCGCCGTAGCGCGACTCGTCGAAGTCCTCGCGTTCCCGCTCCCAGAAAAACCCGGTCGTGCTGAAGAAGAAGTCGGACTCCAGGAACGCCGGCTCGGCGAAACTGATCGAGTACCGGCTGGTCTCCAGGCCCGGCTGCAGGTTGATCGAGAACGACTGACCCGCGCCGCGGAAGGCCTGGCCGGAGATGATCTCCCCGGCGCTCTCGGGAAAGTCGGCGATGTCGAAGTTACGCTGGCTGATGTCGATCGCGCCCACGAGGCCCGAGTCCGAGCTCACGCCGGCGCCGAAGGTGATCGAACCCGTCTGCGCCTCCTGCACCTCGATCAGCACGTCCCGCACCTCGTCGTCCGGCCCGCCGAGGATCGTGACCGTGCCGTCGCGGAACAGCGACGTGTTGCGCAGCCCCGCACGCGTCCGCTCCAGCCCCTCGCGGTCGAACGGCTGGCCGGGGTCGATCCCCCGCACGCGACGCAGGATCACCTTGCTCTTGCTGACGTCGTTGCCCCGAACCGAGACCTTGCCCACGATCGCCGGCGACCCCTCGTCGATCTGGATCAACAGGTCGACCTCGGTCGTGCCCTCGATGAACAGTCGCTCGACGCCCACCCGCGTGTCGATGTAGCCCAGCTTGCCGTACAGGTTGCGGATCGTCTCGACCGACTCGTCGACCTTCGCCTGCGAGAAAATCGCCCGCCGCTTGAGCGCGATCGACTCGCGGACCTGATCCTCGGGGAACACCACCAGCCCCTCGAATCGCAGGTCACGGACCGTGTAACGCTGCCCCTCGCTGATGACGAACGTCACGACGGCGTTCTTCTCGTTGGGCGAGATGTCGATCCGCCGACCGACCTGGGCGTCGAGATACCCCTCGTCGCGGTAGAAGTTGCGCAGCTCGCCCGCGTCGAGCTCGAGCCGCTGGCGGTTCAGCTCGCCGCCGCGGATCAGCGGGAACCAGGTCTGCGAGTCGATGTTCGGCCTCAGCTCCTTGGCCGGATAGTTGTCGTTGCCCTCGAACCGGAAGTCGCGGACGCGGACGCGCGGGCCCTCGCGGATGCGGTAGATGAGGATGCCCTCCTCGAAGAGCAACTCGCGGTCGATCGTTACCTCGGCGACGAAGTAACCCTTGTCCTCGTAGGCGTCGACGATCTGCTGCTGGCCACGCTCGATCAGGAACGGGTCGGCCGGGTCGCCCGAACGCAGCTGCACGGCGGCCAGCAGCTCCTGGTCGGTGATCGCCTTGTTGCCGACCGTCTGCACGTCGGCCAGCAGCGGCTGCTCGGCCAGGACATAGGTGAGCACGACCGAGCCGTCCGCCTCGTTGGCGGCGACCTCGGCGCGGACCTCGTTGAATCGACCCAGGTGCGTGAGGCGCACGATGTCGCGGGAGACGGTCTCGGGGTCGTAGGGGTCGCCGGCCTGCACACGCACGGCGTTGCGGGTCAATGCCTCGGGGACCAACACCAACCCCTCGAAGCGAACCTCCGCGATCGGCCGGCCGGCGAACTCGGCCGACTGGCCCCACGCGCCGCCCGTCAGCAGCACGCCGCACGCCAGAACCAGCCACAACAGCCTCAAGCAAGCTTCTCCGATCGCGGCTACAACCCGCGCGATCCGGCAGTGTAAAGAATCGTCGCCCCCGCACCCGCCGGCCCTCAGCCCCGTTCGGACCGCTTGCCGGGGTCGGGACCCACCCCTAAACTCGATGGGCTGGGGCGTCGATCCTCATCCACGCCAGGCGCCTGCCCGACGCCCCCCACACGCCGGACCCGACGCTTCGGAGCGGCCAACGTCCCGCCGAAACCGTCCACACGCTCGTCGAAAGGCCGTTATGACCACCGCGACCTCCGACTCTTCCGCCGTCGACTCCCCCGGCGTCGACCTCCCCGCCGACAAGCTGCTGACCATGCTCAGCGACATGATGCTCATCCGCCGCTTCGAGGAGCGGACGATGCAGTCCTATATGCAGCAGAAAATCGGCGGGTTCTGCCACATCTACATCGGCCAGGAGGCCGTCGCCGTCGGCTCCATCGCCGCCCTCAAGCACGAGGACCCCGTCGTCGGCGCCTATCGCGACCACGGCCTGGCCCTCGCCAAGGGCATGCACCCCAACCCCGCCATGGCCGAGATGTTCGGCAAGGCGACCGGCTGCTCCAAGGGCAAGGGCGGCTCGATGCACCTCTTCGACAAGCCCAACCACATGTACGGCGGGCACGCCATCGTCGGCGGCCAGTGCCCCCTCGGGGCCGGCCTCGGCTTCGCCATCCAGTACGAACAGAAAGACAACGTCGCCCTTTGCTACCTCGGCGACGGCGCCCTCAACCAGGGCGCGTTCCACGAGTCGATGAACCTCGCGGCCATCTACAACCTGCCCGTGATCTTCGTCCTCGAGAACAACATGTACTCCATGGGCACCCACATCGCCCGCGGCACCGCCATGGCCGAGCAGCTCCACGAGAAGGCCGAGGCCTACGGCATGCGATACGCCGAGTGCGACGGCCAGGACGTACTGGAGGTCTACAAGACGTTCAGCGAGCAGGTCGCCATGACCCGCAACGCCAAGAACCCCCAGTGGGAACGCGGCCACATCCCCGAGTACCACAAGGACGGCAACAACCCGGGCCCGGCGTTCATCAACGTCGTCACCTACCGGTACCAAGGCCACTCGATGTCCGACCCTCAGAAATACCGCAGCAAGGACGAGGTCGGCGAGTTCGAGGACAAGGACTGCATCAACCGCCTGGTCCGGTACCTGATCGACCACGACCTGACGACGCAGGACAAGATCACCGCACTCGACGACCAGGCCAAGGACGCCGCCAAGGAGGCGATCGCCTTTGCCGAGGAGTCGCCGGAGATGCCCGTCGACGAGATGTTCACCGACATCTACCTCAACCACCCCGACAAGGACACCTTCCCCGTCGGCCAGCCGGCCGAGGGCTTCCGCGACTGACCCGCCCGCCCCGCGAAGGAGACCGCCATGGCCCGATCGCTGGGCGAATTGTTCCCCGTCATCGTCGCCGTACTGGGCGTGTACTTTCTGGTCTGCGCGATGGGCGCGAGCTCGGTGGTGACGACCACGACCAAGCTCCTGCCCGGGGAAGCCGAGAAGTTCGAGCTCAGCATCCTCAATCATCGATCCGTCAACGCCGAGACGCCGGTCGCAACAACCGCCACCGTGCTGGTGGGCACGTCCAACGCCCCGGGCCTGTACGCCATCGCCTCGGCGGTCTGCTTCGGCTCCGTGCTGCTGTGGTCTCGCCTGAGCCCCCCGACCCCCGCCCCCAAACAAGACTGAGACCCGCCCCATGGCCTCCAACAACGGCACCGCCGACCGCAAGATCCAGTACCGCGACGCCCTCCGCGAAGCGATGACCGAGGAGATGCGCCTCGACGACCGCGTCTTCGTCATGGGCGAAGAGGTCGCCGAGTACCACGGCGCTTACAAAGTGACCGGCGACATGATCGACGAGTTTGGCCCCCGCCGGATCGTCGACTCGCCCATCTCGGAAACCGGCTTCGCCGGCCTGGGCGTCGGGGCCGCGATGTACGGCCTGCGCCCCATCATCGAGTTCATGTCCTGGTCCTTCTGCCTCGTCGCCGCCGACCAGATCATCAACAACGCCCCCAAGATCCTCTACATGTCCGGCGGGCAGTTCGGCGTGCCCTGCGTGTTCCGCGGCAACAACGGCGCCGGCGGCCAGCTCGGCTCGACCCACTCCTGGTCCGTCGAGTCCATGTTCTCCTCCGTGCCCGGCCTCAAGCTCGCCGTTCCCTCCACCCCCCGCGACGCCAAGGGCCTGCTCAAGACCGCCATCCGCGACGACGACCCGGTCTTCTTCCTGGAGTCCGAGCGCATGCTGGGCATGGGCGCCCGCGGCGACAAGGACTTCTCCCACTACCTCGACCACGGCCGATGGGCCCCGCCCACCGTCGAGGAAGACGACGACTTCACCGTCCCCTTCGGCCAGGCCAACATCCTCAAGCCCGGCACCGACTGCACGGTCGTTTCCGCCGGCCGCCCCGTGCACTTCGCCCTCGAGGCCGCCGGCGAGCTTGAGAAGCAAGGCATCGACATCGAGGTCATCGACGTCCGCACCTACCGCCCGCTCGACATCGAGACGATCGCCGACTCGGTACGCAAGACCAACTACTGCGTCGTCGTCGATCAGTCCTGGCCGTTCGCCTCGGTCGCCGCCGAGATCGCGGCCCAGGTGCACGAGATCTGCTTCGACGATCTCGACAACGCGGTCAAGCGGGTGAACAACGACGACATCCCCCCGCCGTACAACCGCAGCCGCGAGCAGGACATGCTCCCCAACGCCCGCAAGATCGCCGAGGCCGTGCGGCAGACCACGTACAACGCCTAGCGAAGCAGTCCAAGGCAAAACGCGATTTCGGGTCGGCCTTTGCATAGCGACAAGGACCCGATAATGAGCGTCGTGGGGCCAACCGCCATCATCGACGCGCCGATCCGGCCGACGGAGAACCGGCCGATCTGCTCGACGCAACCCGAGGGTGGATGTTTTTCTTTGGAGCGACCAAACGACCCGTTCGCTTTGGTCGATCTCACATAGACATGCGCCTCCGCCGCTCCGGCCCTCGGTGTTCACCCCCCGGCAGGGCAGGCGGAAGAGCCGAGCACGCCACACCGCACACCGGGGCCAGAACATGAACAACGACGAGTACCGCGTGGTCGTGCCGTCGAAGCACACCACCAGGGCGTACGTCACCGCCCGGGCGTTTTTCGTTGAGCTCGCCCGAGCCACGGGCTCGGCCAGCACGGCGCTCGATCACTGGCCGGTCCACCTGCTGTCCAAGGCGATCAAGCGTGCCGGCCTGCCGCAGCGCTTGGGGCCCAGGCGGTCGGCTTGGCGCGACGGCCGGCACGACGTCGTCTTTGTGCCCGAGGATCAGCTCGGCTTCTTCCCGCCCATGGGGCTTCGGCGGCGGGTGGTGCCGTGGTGCATGGACAGCTGGCCGAGGTTCGACGCCGGGCTTCACGCGTTCTTCGAGAAGTTCGGCGTGCAGCGGGCCTGCTTCACGCAGCGGGCCGCCGTTGAGCGATGCCGCGCCGCGATGCCCGACATCGACGCCTGCTGGATGCCCGAGAGCACGCCGCCCGAGCTCTACGACGCCGCCACGCCGCTGGCCGACCGACCGACCCGGCTGATGAGCTACGGACGGCAGCTCGACGGCGTCCACGAGGCGATGGCCGCGTTGGGCGACGCCACCTCCGGCGTGTTCGACGCCACGGCCAGCCGACAGCGGTTCGCCGACATGGCTGACCTGCGCCGCGCGCTCGGCCAGGCCCGGGCAACGATCGCCTATCCACGGTCCACGACCGACCCCGCTTTCTCCGGCGGCTCCGAGACCATGACCCTGCGTTATCTCGAAGCCGTCGCCTCCGGGACCGTGCTGCTGGGCCAGGCCCCCCGCGAGATGATCGACCTCTTTGGTTTCGACCCCGTGGTTCCGGCCACCCCCGACACGCTGCGAAGCGTCGTCCAGGACGTCGAAGACCGCCCCGACCGCTACCAGGCCCACGCCGATCGCTGCCACGCCCGGTTCCTCCAGGTCGGCACCTCCGCCGTGCGGGCCCGCCAGTTCGCCGACTGGCTGAGGACCGGGGCCGTGCCTTTCTCGCAAGGATCGAGCCGCACGCTCGCGGCGTGACCCGTCGCGACGACCGCCGACGCCTCCCGCGGCCCTTGCCCAGTTCCACCAGGTCGCGCACGCCGACGGGCGCGATCCCACCGCCGGCAAGTCATCGAGAATCGCGTTGCACGAGCGGCGTTTCGTCGGCTATCCCTACACGGATCGCGTGACGGCGGCGTTGCGTCGCCGCGAGGCGGACGTGTCGGGGGAGAGGGCAGGACCCGATGCAAAAGATCTATGTCAGCCTGATCGTGGCCGTGGTGCTCGCCGCCTGCGTCTTTGCCGTGCAAAACTGAGGAAGCGATCGTCTCGCGGACCCGCGATGACACGCTTCAAGCGCGGATCAGGTCGTCGATTGTCCGTCGGCGTCGTCGGCGGGGCCGTCCGTGATCTCGTCGAGCTTGCCCGCCAACGCCAGCGCCACCGGGCGGAAGGTGTCCGACTTCGAGCACAGGATGCGGATGACCGCAAGGATCGGCGTCGACAGGAACGCGCCGATGATGCCCCAGACCAGCGAGAAGTACATCAAGCCAAGCATCACCACCACGGGGTGGACATCGAACCGAGTTCCCATGAAACGGGTCTCGAGGACGCCCGACGTGAAGTGGATCGCCCCCGGGATGCCGAGGGCGAAGATCGCCCACCAGATCGATACGGCGGTGACCGGCTCCGGCAGCGCGAGCAACACGATCGGGACCGGCGCGAGCGTCGCCAAGAACGGGCCGATATTGGGAATGAAGTTGAACAGAAAACCCAACAGCCCAAAGACGATGGCGTACTCGACGCCGAACAAGTAAAGAGCCGTGCCCTGAGCCAGCCCGGTCACGGCCGAGATGATGGTCTTCAGGATGATGTAACCCTTGACCCCGCCCTCGATGTCGGCGAGCAACCCGCCGGACCGGCGCACCGCCTCGACGCGGCCGAGCATCATGAAGAACATGAAGATCAGGACGATCAGGCCGGACGAAACGATGTCTCGGGTCGTCGCGGCGATGCCCTGAAGCATGGGGCCGACGTTCTGGGTGAGCACATCGGCCAGCGTGTTGGCCAGGGCACCGTGACGGTTCGACTCGGCCGACGACGCGCTGCCATTACCCGCACCGCCCGAGTCACCGACCTCTTGCAACACGCCGGCAGCCAGTTCGGCTGGCAGGTCATCGGTCGATGGCTGATCCACCGACGACGGGGCTTGCCTCGCCACCCCGTCGGCGGGGGTCGGGCTGTCGACGCCGGAGAAATCCGTCGCGGTTCGATCGCCGGCCTGATTCTCCGCCCAGTCGATCACCCAACCGGGCAGGGCATTCTCGACCCGATCGACCAACCGGGTGATCTGACGGGTGTAGTTGCCTGAGTTCTGCGCCATCTCGACCGCGGAGGCCGACAACACCGTGCCCGCGACCGCCAGCACAAGAAGCGCGATCAAAAAGGTTGCGGGGATCGCCAGAAACCCGGGCCAGCGCAACCGACGGACCAGATAGTCGAGCAGCGGGCTGAGGCTATACGTCAGGAACACCGCGAGCACGAACGGCACCAGGAAGACCTGCAACTCCCGGAGCAGGTGCGTCAGGGCGACGAAGGCAATAACGGCGACGCCCCCGACGACCACGGGGTGGCCCATGCCTCGCTGCGGGGGCGGCGTCGGGTCGCTCATGGCCGGCATCCTAATCGCCGGCGGGCTGCTACGATTCGGGCCCGCACGAATCGCCCGCACCCCGCAGGATGCCGCCATGGCCATCACCATCGAGATGCCCCGACTGTCCGACACCATGGAAGAGGGCACGCTGCTCAAGTGGCACGTCGCCAAGGGCGACAAGGTCGCCTCGGGGGACCACATCGCCGATGTCGAGACCGACAAGGCCACGATGGAGGTCCAGGCGTTCGACGACGGCACGATCGCGGCCCTGCCCGTGGACGAGGGGACGACGGTGGCCGTCGGCGACGTGATCGCCGTGGTCGCCGAGGTCGGCGAGGACCTGGACGCCGCCGCCCAGGCCGCCGGATCGACTTCGAGCGGGGCGTCGAAACCCGCCGAAGCGGCCGCCGAGGCCAACGGCGACGCCGCCGCGACCGCCCTCGCCGAGCCCGTCACCGCCGCGACGGCTCCCTCCGGCGGCGGGTCGGTCAAGGCCTCGCCGCTGGCCCGCAAGCTCGCCGACGAGAAGGGCGTCGACCTCGGCTCCCTTGCCGGCTCGGGCCCCGGCGGCCGCGTCATCAAGCGAGACGTCCTCGCCGCCGCCGAAGGCAACGGCCAGGCCGTGGTCAGCCCCGCCCCCGCCGCCCCGACCCGCACCATCTCGCCCGCGGCCCCCGTCGCCGCCCCGACCCTCGCCGCCCCCGCGACTCTCGAAGCCAAAGAAGTCGCCGTCTCGGGCATGCGTAAGACCATCGCCAAGCGTCTGGTCGAGTCCAAGACCACGGTCCCTCACTTCCAGGTCGCCACCTCGGTCGACATGGCCCCGCTGCTCGCCCTGCGCAAGACGATCAACGCCCAGCTCGAAGCCCAGGGCGTCAAACTCACCGTCAACGACTTCATCGTGCGCGCCACCGCCGTCGCCGCCGTCCAGCACCCCGTCATCAACGCCTCGTGGATGGGCGACCGGATCGTGCACCACGGCACGGTCAACGTCGGCGTCGCCATCGCCCTGCCCGAAGAACGCGGCGGCGGGCTCGTCGTCGCGACCCTCAAGGGCGTCGAGGGCATGGGCCTGCGCCACATCTCCGCCGAGTCCAAGCGGCTGGGCAGCAAGGCCAAGGAAACCGGCCTGTCGCCCGACGAGATGTCCGACTCGACGATCACCGTCTCCAACCTCGGCGCCCCGCAGTTCGGCGAGGTCACGCAGTTCACCGCCATCGTCAACCCGCCCAACGCCGCGATCCTCGCCGTCGGCTCGGTCATCGAGCAGCCGGTCGTCGTCAAGGGCGAGCTGGCGGTCGGCCAACGCATGTCGATCAACCTCTCGGGCGATCACCGCGTCATTGACGGTGCCAGCGGCGCCCTCTATCTGGCGACCCTCAAAGCCACGCTCGAAAACCCGGCCAGCCTGCTCGTCTGAGCCGCCGCCGTGCTCGCGGGGTTCTCACAGGAATCAGTCAAGGCTCGTCGGCCGTCTCGACATAGACTGGCGCCGCCTCGATCCCGTCTCGCGATGTCCTCGACGAGTCACCCCGTGTCTGACGCATCCTCGGACCCCTCGCCCTTGAAGACGGCCCCCCGGTGGCCGGACGTGCTCCGCGTCGCAACGCCGGCGCTCGCGCTCGGCTTCGGACTGCCGGCCTCGGCACAGCCCACGCTCCTGCCCGTCATCGTCACGACCGACGCCACCCAGCAGGCCGCCCTGCAGACGACACCCGGGGTCGACGTGACGTTCCCGCAACTCGGCACGACCCTCGACGTCACCAGCGTCGTTGACCTGCTCTTCTCGACCGACGGCGGCGCCACGTTCACCAGCCGATGCACCGGCTCGCTGCTCGCCGGCGGCACTCAAATCCTCACCGCCTCCCACTGCATCGATCAGAACGACAACGGCGTCCTCGACGAGACGCTCACCGTCCGCGTCGAGTGGGATACTCCGACCGGCGTGCTGTTCACGACCTCGACCAACATCACGCTCCACCCCGACTACTCAGGCAACCTCACCGAGGGCAACGACATCGCTCTGATCGACCTCGGCCAGGACGTCAGTTCGCTGTTTCCGACCTACGACATCTACCGAGGCAACAACGACATCAACCCCGGCTCGCCGATCGTCAAAGTCGGGTACGGCACGTCCGGCACGGGGACGACCGGCAACATCGTCGCCTCGGGCACCAAGCGGGCCGGGCTCAACAGCTACGACGACGACGCCCGCGACGTGCTCGACGCGCTGACCTTTTTCCCCGGTCAGAACCCCTTCGGCGGCAGCCTGCCCGACGCCGGCGACACCCTCGCTTACGACTTCGACGACGGCACCTCGACCCGCGACGCCATCGGTGACCTCACCGGCGTCACCGACCTCGGCTTCGGCGACAACGAGGTCATGATCGCCCCCGGCGACTCCGGCGGCCCCGGCTTCATCGAGGCCAACGACTCGCAGCTCACCCTCGCCGGCGGCGGCGACGTCGGCTCGTTCATCGTCGGCTCCGGCCCCACCACCGAACTCACCATCCAACGCGACGGGCGCAACAGCACCGCCTACGACCTCACCGTCTCCGGCGACAGCCCCACCGCCGACCAGACCGGCGTCGCTTTCGCCGAGGCCGACGACCTCTCGGACTTCAAGGTCCTCGGCGTGTCGTCCTACATCGTCGGCACCATCAACACCGACCTCAACAACGCCGTCGACGCCACCTTCGGCGAGTTCGCGGTCGACAGCTCGGCCGCCGCCGAACAGGCGTTCATCGACTCCTCGGCCGAGGGGGTCATCGCACCGTCCCAGACCTATCAGCGCAACGCCAGCATCGCCCTCGACGACGCCACCGCCGGTACCCAGTCCGTGACCGTCACGCTCGATAACCTCGCCACCACCAGCGAGCTGGCGGGCCTGGGCTCGACCGACGCCAACGACGTCGTCAATATCACCGCCACCGCACTCGACGCCTCCAACTTCTCCTTCCTCGGCTCAGCGGACGTCGACGCGATCGTCGTGGACTTCGGCCTCGTCGACCTCGGCGAAGGCGGAGGCTCGATCACGCAGACCGTTGACCTGTTCAACCTCGTCGGCACGGCGGGGTTCACCGCGGCCCTCGACCTCGACGCCGTGACCCTCGACAGCGAGACCGGCTCGGCGATCACGCACGACCTGGCGACATTCACCGACCTGGCAGCGGGTGACACCACCTCCTTCACGATCACGCTCGACACGTCGGCCGAGGGCCTCTTCTCGGCGGTCTACGACCTGACCGTGTCGGACGAGGACATCTTCGGCGAGATCTCGACTTTCCTGGACGACGCCATCTCGATCTTGGCCGAGGTTGCCCGCCTGCCCGGCGACTACAACGGCGACGGCTTCGTCGACGGCGCGGACTACACGTTCTGGGCCAACCGCTTCGGCGGAACCACGCCCGACGACCTGCTGGCCGACGGCAACGGCGATGGCTTCGTCGACGGTGCGGACTACACGTTCTGGGCCAACCGCTTTGGCAACACCAGCAGCCTGACCCTGGCGGAGATCAACGGGCTCTTCCCCCTGACCGCCGTCCCCGAACCCTCAACCGCCCTTCTCGTCGCAGGGCTGGGCCTGACGCTGTCGCAGGCCGGGAGGAGGCGGCAGGCGCATTCAGTCCACTGACGCCGGCTGTAGGGGTTGGGACAGGCGGGGGAAAGCGCCGTGGTCGGCGATCGAGAATCCGGGCTTTACCGACGAGGCCATGAAACGGATGTTTGTTCAGGCCGACACCGGCCGAGGACAACACCCATGCGTCTGTGGATCGACACCCTGATCGCCCTGCTGGTCACCGCCGTGCTGGGCATCGTGCTGACCAGCGGGTCCGACCGCGCCGACCAGGCCGTGCGGGTCGTCGCCACGGCCGACGCCGCCGCACAGATGCAGGCCACCGCCCGCTACCAGGCGATCATGAGCGAGGCGGAAGAAGCCCTCGCCGGGCTCGAGCCGCGCCGCCTGCCCAAGCTCGCCCGCCACATCGACCCGGCCTGGTTCGGCGACGATCGGCCGATCAATCGCCTGCTCGCCGACGCCGACCGCCCTTGGGTTGACGTCGCCCCGGCCGGCGACACCGCCGAGCACCCGCCCGACCCCGTGCTCATCCGTGACGAGCAGGCCCAGTTCTGGTTCAACCCGACGACCGGCGTCGTCCGCGCCCGCGTGCCGATGCGGGCCACCGACGCCCAGACCCTCGAGCTCTACGAGCAGGCCAACCGTGTCGACCTCCAAGCCCTGCCCGCGGGCCTCGGGCCTGATCGCCAGCCGGTCGCCATGGTCCTGCCCGGCGACCTTGAGGTCACCCGGGCCTCACCGACGCGGCCCGAGCTCGTCGCCGACGCCCTGCCCGGCGAGTGATCGACGGCCCGTATCATCCGGGCATGACGACCACCGCCGACGCGACCATCCATCATCAGCAGCTCGACAACGGCCTGGCCGTCGTGGTCGAACCGATGCCCAGCACCCAGTCCGCCGCGGTGCAGGTGATGCTGCCGGGCGGGCTGACCGCCGAGCTACCCGGGCAAGCCGGTTCGGCCGGGCTGCTGGCCGAGATGCTGCTGCGAGGCACCGACGGCCGCTCGGCGCGCGAGGTGTCCGACGCCCTGGACGACCTGGGCGCCGAGCGCTCGACCTCGGCCACCACGCATCACCTCGCGGTGGGCGGGTCCTGCGTGGCCGACAAGCTCAACGACGTGCTCGCCGAGCTGATGGCGATCGCCCGCAAGCCCGACCTGGAAGCGGAGCCGTTCACGGGGGCTCGGCTGCTGGCCGAGCAAGCGATCGAAGGCCTGGCCGACGAGCCGCAGCGACGAGCGATGATCGAGCTCAAGGCTCAGCACCTGCCCGATCCGTTGGGCCGATCGGACCTCGGCGAGCTCGATGCCGTGCGGGCGCTCACGACGAATGACCTACGCGCGTTGCACGAACGGGTGGCCTTGCCGAGCGGAACGATCGTCGCGGTCGCAGGCAACGTGTCGCCCGACGAGGTGATCGATCGCGTGGCCGCGCTGACGTCCGACTGGAGCGGCAGCGGCCCCCAAGAGGCGACCCCCGCCGGCCAACCGTCCGGCTACCACCACGTCGAGGCCAAGACGACCCAAGTGCACATCGCCGGGGCGTCGCACGCGGTGGCCGAGCGAGACGAAGCGGCGTCGATGCTGCAGAAGGTGGCGGTGGCGGTGCTGTCCGGCGGGATGTCGGGCCGGCTGTTCACCGAGGTCCGCGAGAAGCGCGGGCTGTGCTATTCGGTGTACGCGACCTACGCCGGGCTCGCCGACCGCGGGGCGGTGTTCAGCTACGCCGGGACGACCACGGCCCGGGCGCAGGAGACGCTGGACGTCCTGGCCGGCGAACTGCGGCGGCTGGCCGAGGGCGTGACGGCCGACGAGTTCGAGCGGGCCATCGTCGGGCTCAAGGCGCGGCTGGTGATGCAGGGCGAGTCCACGGCGGCCCGCGCCGCGGCGCTCGCACGCGATCTGTTCGTGCACGGCAAGCCCCGCGCGTTGGGCGCGCTCGCGGCGCAGGTCGACGCCGTCACGCTCGACGACCTCAACCGGTTCGTCGCCGACTCGGCGCCGGACGCGATGACGTGGGTCACCATCGGCCCCGAGGCGCTGACCCCGCCGACCCCCTGAGCCCAGGACCCGCATGCGACTGCTGATCACGGCCGGCCCGACGCACGAGCCGATCGACGCCGTGCGCTACCTCGCCAATCGGTCGAGCGGCCGCACCGGCATCGCCCTGGCTGTAGCCGCACGCGACGCGGGCCACCGCGTCCGCCTGCTGCTGGGACCCACGCACCTGCCGCCGCCCGATGCCGTCGCCGTCGATCGGTATGCCTCCACGCTCGACCTGTCGACGCTGCTCGACACGCACTTCCCGTCGTGCGACGCGCTGGTGATGGCGGCGGCCGTGGCCGACTACACGCCGATCGTCGAGGCCCCCAGCGCCGAACAACCCAAGCTCGAGCGCGGCCGCGAGGAGATCACCCTCCGCCTGCGCCCGACGCCCGACCTCGTGGCGGGCCTTGCCTCACGCCGCCGCCCCGATCAACGCATGATCGCGTTCGCGCTCGAGCCCGCCGCGACGATGATCGAGCGCGCGACCGCCAAGCGAGCCCGCAAGGGCGTCGATGCGATCGTCGCCAACCCGCTCGACACCCCCGACGCGGCGACGATTGACGCCGCGTGGATCACGCCGACGTCCGCGCCGCAGCGCACCGGGCCGATGCCTAAGGGAGAGTTCGCAAGCTGGCTGCTGAGGCGGATCGAGGCGTTGATCGCCGCCGAGCCCGACGGAAACTGATTGGTTCAACAGCCCTCGGCCGATACGATGGAAGCCTGCACGGCGTCCGCCGCCTCTTTGTGACTCCATTCGGCTTTCTTGCGGACGCACCAGCCACGACGGCCTGTGTGGAGACCGCCGATGACGCTCTCGCTCGTCTGCCCCAGCTGCGCTCAACCGATCCACGTCCCGGACCACGCCGACGGCCGGTCGATCGACTGCCCTGGCTGTCGACACCGCTTCGTCGCGAGCCGCGACGAGCTCGAAGACACCGTCGCCGGCTGGATCGTCGAAGATGTCGAAACCTTTCTCGACGACCGCCACGACCGCATCGTGACCGACATCGAGAGCAAGCCTCGCCGACCACCCAAGCCCGTCGAGCCCAAGCGCCGAAGCCGGCGATCGCTCTACCCGACCTCGGCGCACGGCGGCCCCGTCGCTCAGGAGAAATGGTCCGAACGCAACCACGGCCCCGCCCCGCACGGCCACCGCTGGGAACGCCTCTCCGTCCGGCTCCGACGACGCCTGCAGTCCTGGGCCAAGCTCAAGGACACCGAGGTCTTCCGCCACTTCTGCGCCGACATCTTCTGCGACGCCGAGCACCGCGGCGACGAAGGCGTGATCCTTACCGACCGCCGGCTGATCTTCCACCACGGCCACAAACGCGGCGAGGCCGTGCGCTGGACCCCCGACTCGGTCATCCTCATCAACACGCGCGGCGCCAACGCCGTGCTCACGCTCGTCCACCCGACCAGCCGCGAGCACATCGCCACCCTCGACCACGCCTCGGCCGAGCGACTGTGCGCCGCCCTCAAGCGCGGCGGCGGCTTTACCGTCAACCACGCCGACGAATAGGGCGCTTGCCCAACCGTTACAACCGCTCGCCGGTCACGCACAGCCCAACCCCGCTCGCGGTATCCATCTGGACGGACTCGAACGCTGGTGAGTCGTGGCGAAGGCCGGCCGATAGCGCTCGCATGCTCCTCGCGTGCACCGAACCCTCGCTCCACGCCACCGAGCTGATGTCGGCCAAGCTGGTCAGCCTCGGCCCCGACGACTCGGTCGCCGACGCCCGACGACTTTTCGACGAGCACGGCTTCCACCACCTGCTCGTCGTCGAACGCGGTCAACTCGTCGGCATCCTCTCGGACCGCGACCTGCTGCGCAACCTCAGCCCGTTCGTCGACAAGATGGCCGAGCGCCCGCAAGACCTGGCGCTGCTGAACCGCCGGGTGCACCAGATCATGGCTCGCGAACCGATCACGCTGCCGCACAACGCGCGAATCGACGAGGCGGCGGCGTTAATGCACATCCACGACGTGTCGTGCCTGCCGATCGTCGACGACGACGGGCGACCGATCGGCATCCTCACCCGAACGGACCTGCTACGCGGGCTCGCGGCGTGCCTGCTGCCGCCCGACAACGACGAATCGCTCAGGCGGTGACGGCGGGCGCCACCCCGGTGTCGTCGGGCGCTCGCGAGCCGGGCGGAAGGTGGCGCGGCGCGGGCCGCAGAAACTGCGGGTAGAACCGCAGCAACCCACGCAGCGTGCGGACGCTCTTGAGCATGTGATCGATCAGCGTGTCGAGCGAGCGTTCCGCTTTACCCATGGCCGATCGCTGTGTGATCGCGAAGTAACGCCGCTCGACATGACGCCAGTCGTCCCACAGCGAGCGGAAGATGCCGGCCGTCTCGCGAGCGGCCAGGACGGGGCTCAGGCGGCACCCGTCAAGGTCGGCCAGCGGGCCGGCCATGGCGTCGAGGTGAGCCTGATATGTCTGACGCCATTGGCCATCGGGCAAGGTGCATGCCTGATGGAAGACGTGCGCGGGGTTGGTCGCGGGGTGCAGCTTGAGGAAGCGGTGATACGCGTCGGCCCCGAGGCGGCGCTTGACCGTCGCCGAGGCGGACATCAGCGACATCGTCGACACCTCACGCGAGCCGCCGAGCAGCCAGGTCAGGTCGGCCTCGAGCTCTCGCAGCGTGTGATCCATCGCGGCGGCCACGCCCTTCACCGGCGAGGCCGGCGACGGCGGCGGGTCGAGCGCGGCGCCACCGGTCGGACCCGCGTAGTCGAGGATCGTGGCCGTGATGTTGTCTGGCCCGCCGTTGGCGTTGGCCAGGTCGATCAACGCCTGCACGCCCTCCCCCGGCGTCGATTCGCGCCGCAGCAACTCGGCGATCGCGTCGTCATCGACCGGGTCGCACACGCCGTCCGTACAGATCAAGTAGCGATCGTCCGGTGCCGGCTCCAGCGGCACGACATCGGGCGTCATCGCGCCGGCCATCCCGCAGAACTGGTGCAGCAACCGACGCTGTGCCTGCTCGTCGTCGGTCGCGGGAGCGACATGGCCCACCTGCATCTTGCGGTAGTTGCGGACGTGGTCGCGAGTGAGTTGCTGGAGCGCGCCCTCGCGGAGCCGATAGACCCGGCTGTCGCCGGCGTGAAAGACAAACCCCCGCCCGCGATCGATCAGCAGGCCCACGGCCGTGGCGCCCATGCCCTTGAGCACCTCGATGTCGCGGCTGGCGTGATGCATGCCCGCGCTGACCTCGACCATCGCGAGCGCGAGCGCCTTGGCGACCGAGGCGTCGTCGGCGTGCCCCGCGTTGCGCAGCCGACGACGGAACACGTGCGGCAACGCGTGCGCCACGGTCTGCGACGCCGCCTCGCCCGACGGCTGGCCGCCGATCCCGTCGCACACGACGTAAAGCCCGAGACGTTCGTCGTTGAGGTATGCGTCCTCGTTCGCCAGGCGACGCCGGCCGACGTCGCTGAGGCTGTGCACAATCAGGTTGGCGCGGACCCCCATGTCCATGGCGGTAATCCTAAGACAACATCTACTCAAACCCCACGCCCACATCGGCGTTTCCGTCATTATCGCCGATCCGCCCCGCTCGCGTCGCACCCGTGCGAGGCGAATCAGGCGCCCACGGCCTGCCACCCGCCCGACTCGGCCGACCGATACGCCGCCGCCATGATCGCCACCTCGTCCAGCGCGGCGGCCAGATCGTCGGCCATCTCGCCGGCATCGAGCTCGCCCCGCACCGCGGCAACCAGGCGATGGACCCGGCTTGGCCGTTCCGTGCCGGAATCGATCGCCAGCTGCTCGCGGTCTTGCGGCAGGCGAAGGACCTCCCCGGCCCCGTTGTCGACCCGCAGCGTGCCGGTTTCGCCAACGACCTCGAGCCCGCCCGGCGAGGCCGGCATCACCCAGCCCGCCTCCGCCCGCCCGACCACCCCCGAGGCGAAACGCATCTCGATCACGCCCCAGTCGTCGACCGCCGGGTAGACGCCGCTGAGGTTGGCCGTCGTCGCCCAAACCGACTCGACCGGCCCGAACATCAGCCGCAGCAGGTGCACCGCGTGCGACCCCATGTCCATGAGCGCCCCGCCGCCCGCCCACGCCGGGTCGGTGAACCATCGCAACTCGGGCTTGTCAAACCAGCGACCGTACGCCGCGTGATGCGCGTTGCGAAAACTGGCGTGCGTCACACGGCCCAGCAGCCCGTCACCCAGCGCTCGCGCCGCCGAGCGATACGCAGGCTGATGGGGCATGAAGTATCCATTGGTCAGTCTCGGGCGGTGCTCCACGATCAAGGCCCTGAGCCGAGCGAGATCGGCTTCCGTGGTCACCAGCGGTTTCTCGCACATGACTGGCTTGCCGATCGGGATCGCACGCTCCAGCAGCGGCAGGTGTCGCGTGTTCTCGGCGGTGATGATCCAGGCGTCGATCCTGTCGTTGGCGATCGCTTCATCGAGCGATTCCACGTAAGCCATGCCGAACTCCTCGGCGTAAGCCCGGCCGCGCGTGGCGTCGTCATCCCAGATCAGCTTGGCCGACACGCCCTCCAACTCGCCGATCGACTTGAGGAAGCCGCGGGTGTGGATATGCGCAGCCGAGAGGAACCCGATCCGAATCAAGAGCACATCTCCGTGGCGTGAACGGCTAGAGACGAACCTCCGCCCCCGTCGCGTGGCTCTGGTACAGCCCGTCGAGAATTGACATGACGCTCAGGGCTTGCTCGGGCGGCACGGGATTGGGCGCTCCGTCAGCGATGGCCTTGGCAAAGTCCATGCACTTGGCGCCCTGGCTGTTCACGCCCGGGAATGGATCGACGAACTTGGTCAACCGCTGGTCGTAGCGCTGCTTGAGTTGGTTGTCCGAGGTGTAAACCATCGACTCGTGCACCTCGGACCCGCCGAGGGTGCCGTACAGCCAGACGGCTTGCTGCTCGGTCGGGTGATGCATCAGCCAGCTGACCTCGACCGTCAGCGTCGCGCCGTTCTCGAACCGGACAAGACCGACCGCGAAGTCTTCGACGTCCATGTCCATCGGCACGTCGCCGCCCCAGTCGCTGAACGCGCCCTCGACGCCCGCGACGAACTTGCCGGCCGTGCCGCTGACGCTCACCGGCTTAGGGTGATCCATGTACCACATCGCCAGGTCCAGGACGTGCACGCCGATGTCGATGCAAGGCCCGCCGGCCGAGTTCTTCTTGTAGACAAAGCCCGGCCGCGCCGGCAGCTGCGACCGCCGCAACCACCACGCCCGGCCGTAGTAAATCTCGCCCAGCCGGCCGGCCTCCACCTCACGCTTCACCGCCAGGTGCTTGGCGTCGTAACGCTGGTTCATCGCGGTCATCACGAGCTTGCCCGACTTCTCGCTCGCGGCCATGATCGCGCGGATCTCGTCGGGCGTCGGCGCCAGCGGCTTCTCACAGATCACGTGCTTGCCGGCCTCCAGCGCCGCGATCGTCAGCTGGGTGTGATGGTTCGTCGGCGTGCACAGATCGATGATGTCCAGGTCCGCGTCGGCGATCAGCTCCATCGCGTCGGTCGTCGAGCGCGAGAGACCGTGCGTCTCGGCGAACCGCTGCGCGACGTCGCCGTTCAGGTCCGCCGCCGCCACCGCTTCGGCGTGCTCCGACGCCGCCCAACCGCCCATGTGCGACGTCGCGATCCCGCCCACGCCGATCACACCAATCTTCATCGTCGACACGCCTCATCTCCTTCCGCTGAGTCGTCGAGCTTACCAAGCCCGACCCGGCCGCGATCGCCGCGGACTCTGCCCTAAACTAGAGCCATGCAGCTCAAGACCCTCGGCTCGTCGATCCCCGCCGAACCCAAGGCCTGCTGCACCCCCAGCAAGGCCGCCGCCTCGCCGACCCTGGCCTCTCGCGGCGGCGCAGTCAACACCGACGTCGCCGCCCTGGCCCACGAGGTCAAGCCCGCCATCGCCCACGCCAACACCGGCTCGACCGACAACATGGTCCGGCTGGACGGCGGCACCTACCTCAAGGGCACCGCCGCCGACGACCGCTGGGCCTCCGATGGCGAGCAGCCCGTCTATCCCGTCACCGTCGATCCCTTCTATCTCGACGCCACCGCCGTCACCAACGAGCAGTTCGCCGCGTTCATCGACGCGACGGGCTACACCACCGAGGCCCAAACCTTCGGCTGGTCGTTCGTGTTCCACACGCACCTGCCGGCCAAGTGGGCCGAGCGGCTACGCGAGGCGCAGGCGGTGCAGGGCCTGCAGTGGTGGCTTGCGGTGCCCGGGGCAAAATGGGATCGGCCTTTCGGGGAACGATCCGACCTAAAAGACCGCGAGCGTCATCCCGTCGTGCACGTGAGCTGGAACGACGCGCAGGCCTACGCCGCCTGGGCCGGCAAGCGCCTGCCGACCGAAGCCGAGTGGGAGTTCGCCGCCCGCGGCGGACGTGAGCAGTCCGTCTTCTGGTGGGGTGATCGCCTCCGCCCGCGCGGCAAGTTCAGGTGCAACACCTGGCAAGGCGACTTCCCGATGAAGGACTCGGCCGAGGACGGCTTCGCCGGCACCTGCCCCGTCGACGCCTTCGAGCCCAACCCCTTCGACCTGTTCAACATGAACGGCAACGTCTGGGAATGGTGCGCCGATTGGTTCTCACCCGCCCACCACGTCGACCAACTCCTCGCCCAGGGTTGGACGCCACCAGTCGGCGAAGACGATCAACCCGTCGATCCCTATCAGGCACTCGACGCGACCCACGCCGCCCCTCTCGTCAACCCCCGCGGCCCGGACGCCGGCACCGCCAAAACCCAGAAGGGTGGCTCGTACCTCTGCCACGTCTCTTACTGCAATCGCTACCGCACCGCCGCGCGCACCGCCAACACGCCCGACTCGGCCACGACCAACAACGGCTTCCGCTGCGCCCGCGACATCGACTGAAGTCACTCAAGCCCCGGTCAGCGGTCCGCCTTGATCGATCATGACGGTCCTGTTGGACACAACGCCTCCCCCGAATCCGCACGACCCCGACCGCCCGGCCGACCATCGGCCGAAGGCGGCCGACGGCCGATACCCCGACCAGCCGCCCGCCGGCGGCGATCGATCCGACCCGCCCCCCCCGCCTTCCGGCCGATCGCGAAACCCCTTCGCCCGGCTCGCCCGCTGGCTGAACCCCCCGATGCCGCCCGACCTCCGCCTGGCCAACCCGCCCCAGAGCCACTCGTCGATGCGGCCCCCGCACGCCAACCGGCTCATCCGCGAGATCGCCGAACGACGCTACCGCGTCGAACGCGCGGGCCGCGTCGAGGCCCGCACCGCCAACGTCCACCAGGCCGACCACGAGACCTACGACTTCCTCTTCGCTGGCCCGGGCGAGCCCCACCTCCCCGAGGCCACCTTCAACCGCCTCCGCTGGGGCGGTGTCTTCTGCTGCGTCGGCGACTCCGTCACCGAGCTCGTCCGACTCGCCGAAGCCTTCAGCCAGCACCCCGGCTTCCACGTCGAGCAACCCGTCGCCGCCGCCCACGTCCCCCTGCTCGGCGTCCGCGTGCCCGGCCTGAGCCCCACCGGCCTGTATTTCGCCGTCCGCAAGACCCACCTCGTCATGCCCGGCCGGCTCACCGATCGCTTCACCTACGACGTCCAGCTCCTGCCCCCGCCGGCCTCGGCCACCCCTCGCCGACGCCTCACCGACACCCCCGACGCCGGCTACACCGTCCTCAAGGCCGTGCCCGACGAACAGGCCCTGCTCACCCGACTGCACGCCCGCTTCCCCAACGCCAACCCCGACGACCTGGCCTCCCGCGCCCACAAGTTCGTCGACCACGTCTTCCCGACGTTCCTCACCCGCGAGGCCGCCTTCCTCAAGATCCTCGAGCGCGACCTGCCCGAACCTTATCGTTGCCGCGTCCCTCGCCTGCTCGACGTGCAGAAGGACGACAAGGGCTTCGTCCGCAAGCTGTCGATGAACTGGCTGCGCACCGGCACGACACGCTTCACTCAGCTCGAGTTCGCCCACCAGGCCGCCGAGCTGCTCACCGTCATGCACGACCACGCCAAGGTCATGCACCTCGACCTACGCCTCGACAACTTCGTCCTCACCGACGACGGCGTCGGCTTCGTCGATTTCGGCTCGGCCGTGCGCATCGGCGAGGACCTCCAGCAGTCGCCCATGCTCACCTCGCTCTTCGGCGAGATGATGCGCACCAGCCAGATCCAACGCATGCTCGGCCACATGATCCAGCGCGGCGACGTTCACAACCCCGCCTTCAAGGCCGCCCACCACAACGTCTCCCCCGCCCTCGATTCTTACTACCTCGCGGTCACGATCAACCGCCCCAGGCACAACCCGCTGTTCGCCCACCTCATCGACCACAACAAGAACAGCCCACAGTCCAAGGCCCTCGCCGCGTTGACGGCCGCCGTGCTCCGCCCCAAGGCCACCGACAAGGCCGAGTTCAAGACCGCCGCCGACATCCTCCGCGGCATCCAACGGATCGAACGCAAGCTCGGCCAGCCCAAGCCGACCCGCACCGCGGCGTGAGCTAGGCTTCGAGGCGTGGACCCGATCAGCTTGGTCTTGGCCAGTTGCCTGCTTATCGCTCTCGTCGGGCTGGTCGCGGGCCTGGTCGGCCGACGCATTGGCGACACGCCTTACTGCGGCCGGTGCCGATTCAACCTGACCGGCACGCTCCAGAACCCAGTCGTCGGTGACGAGACCTGCCCGGAATGCGGCCTCGGCGTCGCCATCCCCGGTCGGGTAAGGCATGGCGAGCGCCGCCGCCGACCCGGCGTGATCGCGATCGCTGCGCCGATGGGGCTGATCGTCGCGACGGGGCTTTGGGCGAATCGCTGGCGTGTGACCGAGTCCTGGACGTTCTACGCGCAGATGCCCAATCGCGTGCTGCTGCCGATGTTCTTGCTGGATGAAAACGCCTCCTTCGAGGTCGTCAATCGGGTCGGAGCAAACGCGATGAGCCCAGCCCAGGTCGATTGGCTGATGCGGGGCAAGCTCGACGCGCACGGCGACCCGGACGCGGATTGGGACCACCTCGACAGCGCGCTGGTTGAGAACGCCTGGCGGATCGGACATCTCAGCGAGGCCGAGGCGCGTCGGTACCTGCGCCAGTGCGCCCAGTTGCGGCTGCGGGTCCGGCCGCGGGTGCAGGTCGGCCGCGAACCAACGGCGGACGTCTATCTGCACGTCCAACGCCGCGAACGCAGCGACATCGAGGTGGTGTGCGTGGTGGAGTCCTGGTGGATCGACGGCGAGCCGGCGTTGATCGTCGATCACGACCGACACACGGGCAGGCGGAGGCTGGCGCTCGAGCACCAGGGCATCAACGAGTACTACGAGTACGACAGCGAGGCCGACCCGGTCCCGCTGGCCCAGCTCGCGGAAGGAATCGGTGTGCGACGCCTCACCGTGCGCGGGCGGTGGTCGGTCGCCGGCCGCGCCCAGCAGGGGCGTGCCAAGCTGGTTGCCGTGCACGACGAGCCGTTCGAGCTCAGCGCGGACGTGGAGGCGGTCGCTTCGACGACGGGCACCTACGTCCACGACGCCGAGACACTCGCGACCTTCGCCGAACACGCCGCGGCCTGGGTCACGGCGCAGCGATACTCGACTCATGACGGCGTGCTTGGCACCTACCCCAAGCTCATTGTTTTCCTGCCGCCGGTCGACCTGCCTTGGCATTGGGTCAAGTACCGCGCGTGGCTTATCGCCGACGGCCGGGTCGTGGAGGCCGACCCGATCGGCGTTTCTTCGAGCAGGCATGGGCAGATCGTCGAGTGCGGCCTGCTGATGTTCGATCGGCTGGCCGGGCCGTCCGAGGGTCGGCCGCTGGGCTGGGCGATCCCCGAGACGGCCACGCTCGTGATTCGTCCCGACATCGACCACCAGGAGACGCGCCGAGGCGACGTGCCGGTGCTCCTCGGTGAGGTCGTGTTCAAGGACCTGCCCCTTCGCCGCGAGCCCGTCGATCTTCTGTTGCTTCCGCCCTATGCGGCGATCGGTCAGCAAACGCCCGAGTCAATGGTGGAGCCCAAGGTCCAGGCGATCACGATTGAGCAGGCCGAGCGCACACCTCGCGCGGACGGGTAGCCACCCCGGAACATCGGCCAAGCGGTCGCGGCGTCACCAGTGGCTCCTTGGCAATTGCAACGAGCTGCGCTGCCTCGCTGAACGGACAGACCAACCGCTGTCGCCCTTTCTGCAGCGACACGTCGCGTCGCAGCTACACAGTCGATGGCCACCGCGGAGAGGCGTAATGTTGCGATCAATACGGGATACGACGGGGGATGACGGGATTTAGCG
>JBCBUE010000011.1:0-66926 GCA_039818285.1 Planctomycetota bacterium
GAGCGTGGCGACGTCGACGACGTTCTGGCTGAAGCGGCCATCGTCGCCGGACGACGCGATCCGCAAGTCGACGGAGCCGGTTTGATGATAAAGTACTTTATCCCGATGATTTCTTTTCTGTGGAGGTCGGCTCCGATGCGTGTTTGCTCGCTTGTCCTGGTGATTGGAGGTGTGGTTTCGATGGCTGCTATGGCGGAGACGTCGATGCCGCCGGTGGATGCGCCGGACGGGTATCGGTGGGTCTTGGACGAGCGTTACAGCGACGAGTTCGACGGTGATGAGCTCGATCGTTCGAAGTGGAACGACTATTACACGGGTTGGCGGGGTCGTCCCCCGGGGCTGTTCGTGCCGGCGAACGTGTCGGTGCGGGACGGGTGTCTGGAGATCAAGAGCACGCCGTTGGACCCGCCTTTGGAAGACGGGAAGTGGACGATCGCGTGCGGTGCGATCCAGTCGGTGGAGCAGGGGGCGTACCGGGGGTACTACGAGGTGAGGGTGAAGGCGTCGAGCGTGGCGACGTCGACGACGTTCTGGCTGAAGCGGCCATCGTCGCCGGACGACGCGATCCGCAAGTCGACGGAGCTGGACATCATGGAGGCGGTGGGGAACGCGCAGCGTTGGCCGGGCTTTGCCACGCAGATGAAGTCGAACACGCACATCAACTACCCCGACATCCTCGACGACGAAGGCGAGCCGTTGAACCTCAAGAAGGGCGCGAGCACCAGCCTGCCCGACGGGCAGCGGGTGGATACGGCGTTCCATACCTACGGCTGCTGGTGGGTCGACGGGACGACGATGCACTTCTACCTGGACGGCGAGCACGTGCACACCATCGAGGCGTCGACGGAGGTCGAGCCCGAGCCGTTCGACAAGCCGATGTGGCTGAACGCGGTGTGCGAGACGTATGCGTGGGAGCATCCGCCCAAGGTTGAGAACCTGCTGGACGACCGCAAGAACACCACGCGGTACGACTACATCCGGTCGTGGCGGCTGGAGAAGGCCGACTGACCGGTGGCGTTGGGGCGTTGACCCTTGGTCGCCTCGACGAGGTGGGGGTGCGGCCGGGCGTGCGTGCCTGTCGTGGGGTAAGATCGCTGCGGCAACCGGGAGATCGGCGACGATGAACGTGTTGGGCACGCAGATCGAGGTGCACGCGTCGTGCGAGAAAAGCGGCGGCTCGCTGTTCGCGTTTGAGCAGCGGGTGCCCGTTGGGCAAGGGGTGCCGCCTCACACGCATGACGCGGAGGACGAGGTCGTGCTGGTGATGTCCGGCCGGGTGTCGGGGGTGATTGACGGGGAGGCGGTGTCGGTGGGGCCGGGCGAGTCGCGGGTGCTAAGGCGGGGCGTGTCGCACGGTTTCACGAACGACGGGCCGGAGGAGGCGCGGATCTTCACGGTGGTGTCGCCGGGCGAGAAGTTTGAGCGGATGTTTGCCCATCTGGAGGGGACCACGAAGCGCACGACGTCGTCGTTGGAGGACGCGGTGGAGGTGATGGCTCGGTACGGGATGGTGTTTCAGTCGCCTGAGTGAGGCCCCGCGTCCGGCTTTCGTCCGCGGAGCAGGGCGACGACCGACAGGAGGATGGCGGCGGCGCAGATGAGGGTCATGACGGTGCCGGGCACGAAGTGGACGTGGCCGCCGAGGTCCATGAAGAGGAAGTAGCCCAGGTCGAGCAGGCCGCTGGCGACGATGGCGAGCCAGACGGCGGTGACCGAGCGACGCCAGACGAAGATCGCGGCGACGGTGGTGAAGCCGCCGACCCAGAGCAGGTTGAAGCCGTGCTGATTGATCAGCGCGCCCATGGCGTCGGGGTAGTCGAGGTCGAAGAGGGCGGGGTCGACGGCGTCGGCGATGCCTGCGGCGGCGTCGGGCATGGGCTGGGCGATGGTCATGACGCCTGCGAGGACGTGGACCAGGCCCCAGATGATCCAGAGCACGGCCGCGGTGCGTAGCAGGAGGGTGGCGAGGGGGTCGGGCGTGGCTTGGGTGTCGTTGGGCATGGCGATGCTCGGTGGCGGCTGGCGGGGCGGGCGTTGGGCCTGCGGATTACGCGAACAGCCAGCGTCGGACGAGGCGGGTGTAGTGGGGCATGATGAGGTAGACCATGAGGGTCACGAGGACGCCGGTGGTGATGAGCGTATCGAGGGGGCGGAAGTTTGGCAGGCCCAGGGCGTGGAGCGGGGGGACGACGAGCGGTGGGATGAAGTAGACGAGCGGGAAGATGGCGGACCAGGTGATGAGGGCCTGCTTCCATCGGACGGGCAATAGGGCCTTGGCGCCCTGGGGGGTGAACCAGAAGTCCAGGCCGGTGCGGACGAAGAAGCGGTCGTCCTCGGCGAGGATCGGGCGGACGCGGTCGATGTAGCGGTGGCGGTCGTCGGAGTCGAGCCAGCGTTGGAGGTCGTCCGGGCGTCGGAAGCGCAGGACGACCACGTAGGTCTGGGTGAGTTCGGGGACGGGGCGGATGACGTGCATGTCGAGGTAGCCGGGATAGGCGCGGGCGACCGGGCTGATCTCGGCGAGCCATTGCTCGTAGGCGTCGCGGTGACCGTCGCGGATGCGGTGGGTGATGACGGCGGTGGCGCCGGAGGCGAGGGGGTCGGCCTGGGGCGGGTGTTCGACGGCTTGGGGCATGCGTGGATTATCCGGTCGAGCCGAGCAGGGCGGCGGCCGCGTCGTCGTACCACACGCGTTCGCCGTGTTGGCTGTCGTGCATGACCTTGCCGATGAGGTCGGCGTCGAGCTGAGAGGGGTAGGCGTCGAGGGCGGCGCGCTTGGTTGGGAGGTCGGTGGGGTCGCCGAGTTGGTGGGGCGAGAAGGTCAGGCCAAAGCGTTTCGCGAAGTCGCGGACGCGGGCCTCGGCGGCGGGGCGGCCGCTGTTGACGGTGTAGGGCTGGTCGTCGTAGACGGCGACGGGCTGGGCGGCGCGGGCCTGTTGGGTGGCGTGGACGGCGATGAGGTGGTCGCGGTGAGGGCCGGAGCAGGAGGGGACGAGCAGCGGGCCGGGGCCGAGGTGGTCAGTCAGCGAGGCCGCGAGCGCATCGATCTCGCGGCGGTCGTTGTCGTCGAGCGGTGCGTCTTGGATGGTGGGGCGCTGGGGTGTCCAGCCGGGGCGATCGATGTAGTCGGCGTGGCCGAGGTCGGTCATGGTCGCTCGCGGTCCGAGGAGTTCGAGGAAGGCTTGGTCCTCCCGCAGGCGAACGGCGGAGACGGCGTCGATGTCGCCCGCTCGATGATCGATGCTGAACGACGAGCGGGTGAAGCAGTTGATCACGCGGACGGTTCGGCCGTCGCGCAGCCATTGGAGGATCGCGAGGCACAGCGAGAGCGCGGCGTCGTCGCGGTGGGGCGAGATGACCTGGATGTCGTTGGGCATGGTCGTTGTCGTGGAGAGTTGGCTCGGGGGCATGGGCAGGATAAGGGGGCGGCGTCGCGTGATAGAGTCTGGGGTCTTGATTGATGGGGCGTTGCGATGTGGCTGATCGTCGTGAAATACGCGGTGACGGCGGGGGTGGTGGTGGCTGTGTCGGAGCTGGCGAAGCGGACGGACCGGTGGGGGGCGATCCTGGCGTCGCTGCCGCTGGTCTCGCTCCTGGTGGTCGTGTGGATGGTGGTGGAGCGTCAGCCGCCGGCGCGGGTGGGGCAGTACCTGTGGTACACGTTCTGGTACGTGTTGCCGACGCTGCCTATGTTTGTGGTCATGCCTTGGCTGATCGGCCGGGGCTGGCCGGTCTGGGTGGCGTTGGCGGCGGGGGCGTTGTTGACGGGGGGCATGTTTGTCGGGCTGTCGTTCGCGGTGCGGCCGTTGGGGATTGAGCTGTTGCCGAGCGGGGGCGGGTGAGCGGCAAGCGTCAACGAGGACGAGGGCCACAAAAACAAGACCGACCCCGAGAGGTCGGCCTTGACTCGTTCGATTGATTGAGGGGCTGCGCTCAGGCTGAGCGGTGACGGAACCCGATGACGCCGAGGCCGGCGGCGACGAGAGCAAACGCGCCCGGCTCGGGGATGAGCTCGAAGCTGCCGTTGAACGTCACGGTGTCGCCGGGGGTCAGGCTGAACGCGTAGCGGATGCCGAACTGATCGTTGAGGTTCAGGTCGACGGCGGAGACTTCGTTGGCGAAGGTGTCGAGCGTGACATTGGGGTTCGGAGGGACGACCAGCGAGGTGAGCATCGAGCGAACGACGGTGCCGTCGACGATGGCGTTGTAGAGGCCGGATTCGGTGCCGAGCCCGAGCGAGGCCGAGCCGTCGGTGATCCCGACGCCGTCGGCGCTGCCGGTGTCGAGGAGCGTGACGGCGACGGCGCCTTCGATCTCGGGGTTGACGATGGTCTCGGAGGAGTTGATCGTGAACTCGAACACGAAGTCCATCGTGGAGCTGGTCATGTTCGTGAACGCGATGGCGTAGGCGACGAACGGGTCGGGGTTGAACACGGCGCCGGCGGGCGTGGAGACACCGTTGTATTCGACGGGCAGGAACTCGACCCCCCAGCTGTCGGGCATCATGAAGTCGAACTCACCGGGGTCGTTGTCGACAAGCGGTGACCACGAGATGTTGCCTTCGCCATCGGGCGCGACCGAGCCGACTTCGCCACCCACGAAGGTCACGGTGTTGCCGACAGGGCCGCCGCTGAATGTCGCGTTGGGGCCTAGAAAGCCGGGTTCGATGGCGGCGTTGGTGCGGGGACAAACGCCAGCGATCAGCGCGACGCCAATCCCGGGAATGATCAGGTGCTTCACGGTGCGGCTCCTCCTGCCGTTCGCGAGGTGTGGGGCGATACTTTTTCGCCACTCCGGTGACACCTTAGGTCGCTTGGGTCAAGTCACCTAGCGGATCCGCCGGTTCTCAATGAATCTAAACCGGCGACTTACGGGCTTACGATTTTCTCATGCGTTCGCGCCATTTCGAGCGATCCGGCAGGCCGATCAGCGAACGCTGATCGTCGGCGCGTTGAACGCTCCGGACATTTCCAGGGCGGTCACCTGCTGATGCACCCGCTGGACGACGCGGGTGAGTTCGTCGCGGAGGGTGCCGTTGTCGCGGAAGTTGGCGGAGGGGTCGCCGGCGTCGGCGTTGTGGCGGAGGGCCATGGTGATGGGCACGGCCCCAAGGAAGGGGACGCCGGCGTCTTGAGCGAGTTTCTCGGCGCCGCCTCGGCCGAAGATGTCGTACTCGACCTTGTCATCGCCGACGAAGTAGGACATGTTCTCGACGACGCCGAGGACCTCGATGCCGAGCTGGCGGAACATGTTGAGGGCGCGGATGGCGTCGTCTTGGGCGACTTTTTGCGGCGTGCAGACGACGACGGCGCCGGTGAGCGGCAGGAGCTGGGACATGGTCAGGGGGACGTCGCCGGTGCCGGGTGGGAGGTCGATGATGAGGTAGTCGAGGTCGCCCCAGTCGGTCTGGGTGGCGAGCTGTCGGAAGGCGCCGTGGGCCATCGGGCCGCGCCAGATGAGGGGCTTGTCGGGTTCGACGAGTGAGCCGAGGGAGACGGCTTTGATGCCGTGGACGTCGAAGGGGATGATGGTGTTGCCGTGGGCGCGGGGCTCGAGGGTGTCGAGGCCGAGCATGGTGGGCATGGAGGGGCCGTAGATGTCGCCGTCGAGCAGGCCGACGCGCTGGCCGGCCAGGGCGAGGCCGATGGCGAGGTTGACCGAGACGGTGGACTTGCCGACGCCGCCCTTGCCGGCGCCGACGGCGACGATGCGGGCGACGTTGGGCAGGGGGTTGTCGGGGCGGTCGGGCTGGCCGGGCGGTTGTGCGGGCGCTGCGGCGCCACCGGCGGGGGCTTTGTCGTCGACGGGGCGGTTGGGCGAGGGGTCGTCGAAGGCGACGGCGACCCGCTTGACCTCGTCGCCCAGGGCGAGCACGGCCTGCTCGACGTCGCGCTTCAGCCGGGCTCGCATCTGAGGGTCGGCCGAGGTGGGGCGGAGGGTGATCTCGGCGTGGCCGTCGCAGTACTTGACGCCCTGGACGAGTTGGAGGGTGGCGAGGTCGCGGTGCAGCTCGGGGTCCTGGACCCGGCCTGCTGCCTGTTGGATGGCTTGCTTATCGATGGGCATGGAAATTGGCTCGAGCGGGCGTCGAGGGCCGCAATACGGGGCCGTGACCGGCGTTAGACCGACGATAGCACGATCCTGCTTGGACGGCCGCGTGGTCGAGGGCAGGCGTGAGACAGCGGGCCAAACGGCCTGCGATCGACGGAGTTGACGATGCTACAGTGCGATCAAGGCAGTTTCGGGCGGCGGACGGGGGTGCTGGCGATCTTGCTGACGGGGGTGCTGGCGATCTCGGGGGGTTGCGGAGAGAGCGACAGCGGCCAGGTCCAGGCTTCACCGAGCGAAGCTCAAGCCGAAGCGACCCCCGCGAATCGTCCCGGGCCGGCGGGCGCGAACCGCGGGCGGGGTGATGGCTTGCTCGAAGGTCTCGATCTGACCGAGTCCCAGCGGGCTCGTGTCGACGAGATCGTCGCCGAGCAGCGGGCGGCACGGCAGGCCTGGCGTGAGGAGAACGCCGATCAGTTCGACGACTTCCGTCAGCGGATGCGTGCGTCGTTCTCGAGCGGGGACGATTCGGCGAGAGAGGCGATGCGGGCGGAGCGCGAGGCGATGATGGCTTCGATGCCGGACTACTCGGACGACATTCGGGACGAGTTGACGGCCGAGCAGCGTGTGATCTTCGACGAGAACCTGGCGCAAGCCGAGGCGAGGCGATCGGAGTGGCGCGGCCGGGGGATGAGGCCGGGCGGGGGCGGGGGCAGGATGCGACCCGGCGGCGGCGGTGGCGGTGGTGGTGGGTTTGGTGGCGGTGGGCGGCCGTGACCGCGGGCGCTTCGGTCGATAGATACTGATATCAACGGGTCGGATTCGATAGAAAGGTCAGAAGCATGCACCACATTCACAAGAAGATTGGCACTGTTTGGGCGGCCACCGCGGTGGTGGGGTTCCTTGGCATCGGGTCTGCGCTGGCCGAACCCGGCAACGGTGACAAGGGCGAACGCCCTCAGCGTTCGGCCGACAGCGGTGAACGCGGCGAGCGCGGTGGGCCGTCCGCCGGCGAGCGTCGTGGCCCCGGCGGGCCGGGCGGCGAGCGTCGCGGCGGTCGGGACGCGCTGCGCCTGCTCTTCCGCGATATCCAGCTCACCGACTCGCAGCGCGAGGAGGTCCGCGAGAAGATGACCCAGGCCCGCGACGAGCGACGGGCGTGGATGGAGGCCAACGGCGCCGAGCTCCGCGAGCTGCGCGAACGCTTCCAGGACGCCCGGTCGATCGAGGACACCGACGCGATGCAGGCGATCGGCCAGGAGCTGCGCACGATGATGAGCGCCGGCCCTCAGCCGATGGACGTGGCCGAGGACGTCCGCGGGATGCTCACCGAGGAGCAGGCCGAGCAGTTCGACGCGAACCTGACCGAGCTGGAGACTCGGATGGAGCAGCGCCGCAACGAAGCGAGGCAAAGCGCCGGCCCCGGTGGGCCTGGCGGCGAGCGAGCCGAGCGTGGTGAGCGCGGTGCCGGCCGGGACGGCGACCGCCCGGGCCGTGGCGGGGCCGAGGGGCGCAGCGGCCGAGGCGGCCCCGAGGGCAAGAACGGGTTTGGCGGCGCCGAAGGCAAGAACGGCCAAGGCAAGGCCCGCGGCGATGGCGACGGCGTGGACCGAGAGGCCATCGAGCAGCGCCTCCGCGCCTTCCGCGAGCGGCGCGAAGCCGAACGCAACGCGCCCCCGCCGGTGATGGACGACGACGACTTCACCGACGAGCCCGACGATTCGGGCAGCGACAATGGCGAACAGCTCGATCTCTGATCGACGGTCGGTCTAAGACTCGAGCACCAGCACGACGCACACCGCGATCCACAGCAAGGTCGGCGGCGCGAGCAGCGCCCAGATCGCCCAGTGTGGCCAGCGCGCGATCCATCGATGAAGGGCCAGGTGCAGCACGGCGAGCGGGCCGACGAGGGCCGCGAGCGAAGCCAGCGCCTCGAGATCGAAGTCGAGCAGTTCGCCGAGGACCTCGCGGAGGTTCCAGTTGGCGAACGTCCAGACGATGACGCCGAGCCCGCCGAGGCTGGCGAGCACGAACGTCGTGACCACCATCAGCGACAGCGGCGGCTGGCGCTTGATCTGAGCCAGCACGATCGGCGTGCCGCACTCGGGGCAGGCGGGCGTCGGCGCGTCGCGCAGGTTGTAGCCGCAGCGTCGGCAGGGGTGATCGTGGTGGTGCAGGTAGTCGAGCAGCGCACGGTCGGCGTCGCTGAACTTGGCTGGCTCGTTCATCCGGGCCTCCCGTCCGCGATCGCTACTGCACCAATCCCTTGGTCAGCCGCATGAACGCGGTCTCGAGGTTGACCTTCTCTTCCTCGAGGCGTTGAAGGGAGAAGCCCTGGGTGACGAGCTGGCGGGCGAGCTCGGCGGCCGAGGTCTGCTGTGGATCGAGCGAGACCTTGATGTGCTGGTTCTCCAACGCGGTCTCGACGACGCCCGGCACGCCGCGCAGCATTTCGACGGCCTGGGGGATGCGCTCGCCGACGGCGACGTGGTAGATCGTGCCGGTGCGGGCGCGGGCGAGCATCTCGTCGGTGGTGCCGACGAACTTGAGCTCGCCCTGCTCGATGATGCCGACGACGTTGCAGAGGTCGGCCAGCTCGAGCAGGATGTGGCTGGAGATGAGGATGGTCTTGCCCATGCGGTGCAGCTCCTTAAGGAGCTCGCGCATCTCGATGCGGGCCCGGGGGTCGAGGCCGGAGGCCGGCTCGTCGAGCAGCAGGACCTTGGGGTCGTGCAGCAGGACGCGGGCGACCGAGAGTCGTTGCTGCATGCCTCGTGAGAGGGAGTTGACGTCGGCGTCGACCTTGTAGGAGAGGTCGGTGAGGTCGAGGACGTCGCCGATGACCTGCTCGCGTTGCTCCCCGTCGATCCCGTAGGAGGCGGCGAAGAACTCGAGGTACTCCTTGACGACCATGTCCTCGTAGGAGCCGAAGTAGTCGGGGACGTAGCCGATGATGCGTCGGACCTGGCGGGCGTTGACGGGGCCGACGGACAGGCCGTCGATGCGGGCCTCGCCCCAGGTGGGCTTGAGCAGGGTGGCGAGAATCTTGATGGTGGTGGTCTTGCCGGCGCCGTTGGGCCCGATGAACCCGAAGGCGTCGCCCTGGTTGATCTCGAGGTTGAGGTTGTTGAGGGCGATGAGCTTGTCGCCGTACTTCTTGGTCAGGTTGATGGTCTGGATCATCGCCATGGCGGGGGCCTGAGTTATGAATGATGAGTGCGGATTGCGGAATGGTGTTGGTTGGGTCGCCGGGGCGGGGCGGCTTGTGGGGCTGCCTTGCGTTGTTTCGCGGAGCGTGTGATGGCGGTAATGATCCGGGTGATTTGGTCGGCCTCGTCGTGTAGCGGGCGGATCGACGCGGATCGCGTGCTATCCGACTGCATCATTAATCGAAGCCAATACCTCGTTTCGCGGGCCTCTTTCTGCGCGATCGACATCTTGTGGATGAAATCCGCCTTGGATTCTGCGGCTTGCGCTTCCTCAACGTTGGCTCCGATCGAGGTCGCGGCGCGAAGAAGCTGGCGGGTCATCACTCGGGTCGACTCACGTGTCGTAGTGAGAGCGTCGGCACACTTCACCACCGATAGAGCAAATTCGAACGATCGGTCTGCGATGTGCGTGTCACCATCCATCATTTCGCACTCATCATTCCGCATTGATTATTTCAGGTCGTGGATCCAGCGCACCACGGTCCATCCGTCGGAGGGGACGGGGTCGCCGTTGGCGGTCAGGGGCAGAGGGCTGGGGCTGTCGCGGAGGTTGCCGATGACGATGAGGCGGCGGCCGCTGATGAGGTGCGAGAGGTCGAGCTCGCGGCCGACGGCGCGGCGCATCTCGAAGGCGCCCTGCACGGGGATCATCGAGGGGTTGCGGTAGTCGACGACGGGCAGGTAGTTGAAGAAGGACAGCAGATAGGCGCAGATGGTCAGGCGGTCGGCGGAGAGCTGGGCGTCGGGGCCGAGGTTGGTCAGCAGGTTGCCTCGCACGTTGTCGATCTGCACGCCCAGGAAGCCCTCGGCGTTCCACTGGCGGTTCCCGGCGGGCCACTTGGGGTCGCTGAGCAGGGGGTCGATGCGGGTGGGGGGCTGGAGGCTGAAGAGCGTGTTGGGGGGCCAGTCGCCGAGTCGGTAGACGACGGGCATGCTGACGACGCCGTTGCGCATGCTGGGGGCTTCGTCGCCGGGCCAGTAGACGGCGATGGCGTCGGTGAGCGTGCCGGGCAGGCCGTGCGAGAGGTCGCCGACGGGGAAGCCGCTCTCGATGCGGAGGTTGCCCTGGGGCGGGACCCAGGCGTCGGTGAGGCCGGTGGTCGTTTCGTCGAGGGGGCCGAGGTAGCGGGCGACGAAGGTCTTGGCGGTGGAGCGGAACGGCACGCCGCCGGCGGCGGGCAGGTCGGGCGGCGGGTAGGTGTGCGGGGCGGTGGCGCTGACGGCGTAGGCCTGCGGGTCGGGGTAGGTGACGGTGTTCTGCTGACGGCTGAGGCCGGGGCTGACGAGGGTGTTGGCGGCCTCGGGGGTGTCGGGGCCGAGATCGATCTCTTGCGGCCCGAAGGAGGGCAGGAACAGCGAGAACCAGGAATTGACCCGGGCGTCGCGCTCCCCGTCAATGAAATCGACCACGCTGAAGTGCGTGACGTTCTCGGTCGCCGGCCGCAGCACCCAGGCGCCGACCCAGGCGACGACGGTGAACACGCCGACGACCCCGGCGAAGACGACCCACGAGCGTTGCTGCAGGTGCTTGGCGCGGAGCACGGCGTAGGCGACGGGGCCGGCGAGCAGCCAGTAGAGCCCGAAGGCGAGGATCGCGAGCAGCAGGGCGGTGGCGACGGTGCCGGGCCGGTCGGTCTGGCGGGCGATCCAATCATCGAGGAAGACGGCGTTGCGCAGGTGGGGCCGGCCGAAACGGTTGGCGTCGATCTCGTCGACGAGGAAGGCGGTGCGGAACGCGGGGGCCTGCCAGCCGAGCAGCTCGTTCCAGATGCGCTCCCTGCCGTTGGGCAGGCCGACCCCGGCGACAGAGTTGTCCGCCAGGTCGATCCCCAGCAGCGTGACGCTTCCGAAGCCCACGCGGTGCGACACGGCGATCGGCTGGCCCTGGTCGTCGCGCGCGACGACCGACACGCCCGGCAGGCCCTCGACGGGCAGGTCGAACACCGTCCGAGTGATGATCGGCCGAGGCAGGGCGAGCGTCGAGCCCAGCCAGATGGGTGGCGGCCCGTCGATCCGCCGCGTCCGCCGCGTGTCCAGCGGCAGCAGCGGCGACAGCGGGTGGTTGCGCGGCAGGCCCAGCCAGGGGTCGCCGACCGCGGGCAACGAGATGATCAGGTGCCCGCCGCGCCGGACCCAGTCGACCAGCGCCCGCTGCGTGTCCTGCGAGACGCCGGGCCCGTCGAAGCTCTCGCCGTCCTTGGTCCACACGAGCACGCTGAACAGGTCCAGCCCGTACCACCGGTCGGGCATCCGCGACGCGATCAGCCCCCGCACCAGCGCCACCGGCTCGTGCAGCAGGTCGAGCCGCTGGCCCTGGGCGTCGACGCGGACGTAAGGGCTGAGCCCCAGCGGCGCGTTCGTGAACAGCCCGACCGCCCCCACCGAGGCGTCGAGCACCTCGGTCGGCAACGCCACGGCGTCGGCCAGCCGCGCCCCGCTCGCCTCGTCGACCACCTCGAACTGCCAACCCGACCGATCGCCCCAGTCCATCGGCAGCGGCGCGTACAGCCACAGGCTCTGCTCGGGCCCGGGGTTGACCACGACCCGCCGCTGCGAGACAAGCCGGTCGCCGTCGATGTCGCGGATCACCCACCGGCAGACCACCGCCCGCGCCGCGAGCTCGGCCGACGACAGCGTCAGCCGAGCGCCGGCCCAGTCGCCGGCCCGGCTCACGCCCTCGACCCCCAGGTCGGACGGCTCGACGGTCAGCTCGATCAGCGGCTGCGCGCCCGCCGCGCCCCCGGAGAGGGCGAAGACGACGGCCAACATCGCTCGTGCGGCCACCCGAAACATCGATCCGACGATCACCCGTGAAGTTTATCGCCCCTTGCTCGCCACGCTTCAGCCCGCGGCCGGCTCGACCGATACGACCCGCATGACCCTCACCCTGGTGCACCTCGCCTGGCTGGCCTTCGCGGGCATGGCCCTGCTGCTGGCCCAGGTCTGCCTCTCGGTGCTGGAGACCCGCAGCCGCCTGGCCGTCGAGCGGCACAACCTGGTGCTGCGGGCTCGCGAGATGCGGGCCGAGTACTGGCAAGCCGTCGCCGCCCGCGCGGCCGAGCAAGCGGACGAGGCCGAGGTGGTCGAAGAGATCGACGTGGTCGAGGAAGAAGTCGAGGTCCTGGCCGAGATCGGTCAGCAACCGACCGACGACGCCGCCGAGGCCGACACGGCGCTCCGCCCGGCCGCCTGATCGGACCCGGCCCGCGGGGGTGCTATCCTCGCCGCCATGCCCAAGGACGAGGCGTCGCCGTCGCTCACTGACCGTGAGCCCATCACCTTGCTCGGCGGTCGCGTGATCGACCCGGCGACCGGCTTCGACGCCGTCGCGGACGTGCGGATCGCCGACGGCCGCATCGAACGCATCGGCACGGTCAGCCGGCCCGACACCCACCCCGGCGGCCGCGTCGTTGAGGCCCAGGGCATGCTCGTCACGCCCGGCCTGATCGACCCGCACGTGCACCTGCGCGAGCCCGGCCAGGAGGACAAAGAGACCATCGCCACCGGCTCGGCCGCCGCGGTCGCCGGCGGGTTCACCGCCGTCTGCTGCATGCCCAACACCCAGCCCGCGCTCGACGACGACGCCCGCATCGAGTTCGTCTACGACCGCGCCGCCAAGGCCGGACACTGCCGCGTCTACCCCGTCGGGGCCGTGACCAAGGGGCGGGCCGGCGCGGAGCTCGCCGAGATCGGGCTCATGGCCGCCGCCGGCGCGGTCGCCTTCACCGACGACGGCACGGCGGTCGCCGACACGGCCGTCATGCAGCGGGCCCTGATGTACGTCGGCTCGACCGGCAAGGCGCTGATGCAGCACTGCGAGGACCCGGCGCTGGGCGGCGGGGCGATGAACGCCGGCCCGGTCGCCGCGCGGCTCGGCCTGGCGGGCTGGCCACGCGTCGCCGAGGAACTCGTCATCGAGCGCGACGTCCTGCTCAACCGCCACGCCGGCTGGCCCTGCCGATACCACGCCCAGCACCTCTCCTCGGGCGGCAGCGTCGATACCCTCCGCCGCGCCCGACGCGACGCCCAGGCCGCCGGCAAGCCCGACTATGTCACCGGCGAGGCCAGCCCGCACCACCTGCTGCTCACCGACGCCGACTGCGCCACTTACGACCCCCTCTACAAGATGAACCCGCCGCTGCGGACCTCGCTCGACATCGAGGCCCTCAAGGCCGGCATCCGCGACGGCGTCATCACCGTCCTCGCCACCGACCACGCCCCCCACACCCGCGAGGAGAAGGAACTCGCCTTCGCCGCCGCGCCCTACGGCATCATCGGCCTCGAGGGAGCGCTCTCGCTCTACCGCAAGGCCCTGATCGACAACGACATCGTCGACTGGCCGCGCATGATCGCGATGATGACGATCGAGCCGGCCAAGCTCTGCGGCCTCGATGGGCGCGGCGTCCTCACCGAGGGCGGCGACGCCGACGTCACCGTCATCGACCCCGAGATGCCGTGGACCATCGACGCCGAGGCGTTCGCGAGCAAGGCCGCCAACTGCCCCTTCCACGGCTGGGACGTCACCGGGCGAGCGGTGATGACGATCGTCGGCGGGTCGGTCGCGTGGGAACTCGAGCGGTAGCGCACCGGCTTGTGCCCTTAGCTGCGACGCCACGCGTCGCTGAAAGAAACGGCTTGTGCGTGATGCCTTCAGCGACGCGTGACGTCGCAGCTGGGGAACTTGAGCAGGCTCAATGCTCGGGCGCGGCCTCGATGTTGGGGGTCGGGCCGACGCCCTCGGGCTCGCGGATGCTGTCGATCATGGCCCGGACCTTCGGCGGCGGCGGCGGGAACAGCGGGGTCAACGCAAGCGTCACGATCAGGTTGATGACCATGCCGACGGTGCCGATGCCCTGGGCGTCGATCCCGAAGAACCACGGCTTGCGTAGCGGCGAGTCGAGCGGGATGAGCCACTGCGCGAAATCCGCGTTGAGCAGCACGGTGTCGGCCTTCTGGGTGACGATGTAGAAGGAGGTGAACCCGATGCCCACGAGCATGCCGGCGATGGCGGGGACCGTGCCGACGCGCTTGGAGAAGATGCCCAGCACGATCGCCGGGAAGAACGACGCGGCGGCGAGCCCGAACGCGAACGCCACGACCTCGCCCACGAAGCCGGGCGGGTTGATGCCGAAGTACCCGGCGATCAGCACGGCCACGCCGATCGCGATGCGGCCGACGAGCAACCGTTCCCGTTCCGACGCCTCGGGCTTGACCACGCGGTAGTACAGGTCGTGCGAGACCGACGAGGAGATCACCAGCAGCAGGCCCGACGCGGTCGACAGCGCGGCCGCGAGCCCGCCGGCGATGACGAAGGCGACGACCCAGTCGGCCAGCTCGGCCATCTGCGGGGTGGCCAGGACGATGATGTCGCGGTCGGGGTGATGAGCGCCGCCGAGGGAGAGCAGTTCGGCCTTCGCGGCCGCGCCGCCGTCGGCGGTCCCTCCGTGGGCGGCGACCCAGCCGTCGGGGTCACGGATCAGTTCCTCGCGGACCGAGGTGGGCACGCCGCCGATGCGCATCAGCTCGTTGGGCAGGATGCGCACGCCGCCGGGGCCGTCGATGGGGTGGTCGGTGAGGTTGCTGGTGAACGCGACTCGGCCGTCGCCGCTGAAGTCGACCCAGGCGATCAGGCCGGTGTTGTGCCAGTCGTGGTACCACTGGGGGAGTTCTTCGGCCGTCTTGCCGTTGAGGCCGGCGATGTCGTCGACCATGTAGTAGCGGGCGAAGGCGCCGACGGCGGGGGCGTTGAGGTAGAGCAGGGAGATGAACAGTAGCGCCCAGAACGCCGACCACCGCGCGGCCTTGACGGACTTGACGGTGTAGAAGCGGACGATGACGTGTGGCAGGCCCGCGGTGCCGGCCATCAGCGCGAGGCAGACGCAGAAGACGTTGAGCCGGTTCCACTTGCCGGCGTTCTCGCCGTAGGCGTAGGTGTAGCTGGCAAACCCGAACTGCTGGTTGATGGTGTTGAGCTTGTCGAGCAGGTACGGGCGGGCGGGGTCGACAGACTCGAGGACGGTGGTGCCCAGGCCGATCGAAGGGATGGGCGTGCCGGTGAGCTTGAGGGAGATGGCGACGGCGGGGACGACGAAGGCGGTGATGAGCACCCAGAACTGGGCGACCTGGGTCCAGGTGATGCCCTTCATGCCGCCGAAGACGGCGTAGACGAAGACGATCGCCATGCCGATGAACACGCCGGTGGCGGGCGCGACGCCGAGGAACCCGGAGAAGACGACGCCCACGCCCTTCATCTGCCCGACGACGTAGGTGAAGCTGACGAAGATCGCGCAGAGCAGCGCGATGAACCGGGCCGGGTTGGCGCGGACGCGGTCGATCAGGTCGGCCTGGCCGTGAGCGGTCTGCACGCCGTAGCGATCGCCGATGAAGTCGGGCACGGTGAAGTGGCCGAACTTGCGGAGGTACGGCGCGAGCAGCAGGGCGAGCAGGACGTACCCGCCGGTCCAGCCCATCAGGTAGACGCCGCCGGCGAAGCCCATCGCGGAGATCAGCCCGGCCATGGAGATGAACGACGCGGCCGACATCCAGTCCGCGGCGGTCGCCATGCCGTTGGCCGCCGCCGGCACGCCGCCGCCGGCGATGAAGAACCCCTTGGTGTCCTTGACCCGGCTCAGCCACGCGATCACCAGGTACAGCGAGAACGTGCCCGCGACGAAGACGTGCGTCCACACGTCCTGGCTCAAGCCGGTGCCTCCTCGTCACGGTCGTCCACGCCGGCGATCGATCCGTCGTCGCGCAGCGCGTGCAGCCGCTTCAGCTCGTCGCGGTGTCGGGCGTCCAGGCGGTTCAGCAGGATCGCGTACACGAGGATGATCACGACGAAGGTCGCGATCGAGCCCTGCTGCGCGAACCAGAACCCCAGCGGCAGGCCGCCGATCGCGAACTGGTTGAGCCAGTCCGCCCAAAGCACGCCGCAGCCCAGGCCGACGACTCCCCAGATCGTCAGCAGCACCGCCATGATGGCAACGTTGGCCCGCCAGTAGCGATCGATGCTCGCGTGGATCGCCGCGTCAAGCTCGGCGTCGGTCGATGGCGGCGCGGGGGGGTGGCTCGGTTCGCTCACGAGGCGGCTGGTCGGCGGGGAGACGGATCAAAGTCAAAGTCAAGAATCAACGATCAGAACGTACCGCCGCGTGCACCGGCAAGCAACCGATCGACTCACGATGCCGCGTCGGCGAAGGATCGGCGATACGCGCTGGGGGTCGTGCCCTTGAGCCGGCGGAACACCCGGTGGAAGTGGGAGAGGTTGCCGAAACCGCTCTCGAAGCAGATATCGGTGACCGGCGCGTCGCTCTCGATCAGCCGCCGGGCCGCGTGCCCGACGCGCAGCCGGTGCAGGTACTCGACGAAGGTCTGGCCGGTCGTCTGCTTGAACCACCGCGCGAACGCCGAGGGGTGCAGGTGCACGATCTGCGCGCCGTCCACCAGGGCGATCGGCTCGGCGAAGCGGCCCTCGATCGCCCGACAGACCCGGTCGATCCGACGGGCGTCGGCGTCGCGTAACGCGTGCGTGAACGGCCGGGTCGACAGCGGCTCGACCCGCTTCGACGACGCCAACCGGTCCAGCAGCTCCCACAGCCTCAGCATCCGCGCCAGCGGCTTCATCGCCTCCATCTGACCCATCTCGTCCGCGACCCGCGACGCCGACCGCCCCGTGAACCGAAGCCCCACCCGCGCCCGCTGCAGCAGCCGGCGCACCGCCCCGAGCTCGGGTCGGTCGAGGAACCCTTCGCCCGGGAAACCGGTCAGAAACTGGATCACGACGCTCTCGACGCCGCCGGGACGATCGATCGGCGAGCTCCACGTGTGCGGCAGGTTCGGCGCAAGCAGCACCAGGTCGCCCTCGCGGTAGTCGGCCACGTGATCTCCGACGTAGCGCGTCCCGCGGCCGCGCACGATCGTCGTCAGCTCGGCCTCGGGGTGAACGTGCCACCCGAAGCGGAAGTGATCGAAGCGCATGCGACGCCAGGTGAAGGACTGCCGTCGGCTGGGCTCGATCTGTTCGAGAAACGGCTGCAAGGCATCGTCTCCGTCCTCGACTTTGTCAGGTTGAGCGAGGGCGCAAAGATCGTACATCACAACGCCTCGATCCGCGCAGCCGACGTCCCGGGCCGATCGCATAATTCTCGCTTTCACCTCTCGGAGTCACCGCATGTCCGCCACCGCCACCCTCCCGGCCCTCGACGGCCGCTACGCCCTCACCGACGCCCAGATCGAACAGTTCCGCGCCGACGGCTTCATCAAGCTCAAGAACGTGCTGAGCCCCGAGGAGATCGATGCCTTTGCCCCGATCATCACCGAGCTGACCTTCGAGCACGACCCCAACAAGGGCATCGCCCTCGAGGACAAGAGCACCTACGACCGCGCGTTCATCCAGGTCAGCAACATGTGGGAGATGGACGAGCGAGCCAAGGCGTTCGCGTTCAGCGAGCGGATGGCGCGGATCGCGACCGAGCTGCTGGGCGTGACCGGTGTGCGGATGTGGCACGACCAGGCGCTGTACAAGGAGCCGGGCGGCGGCTTCACGCCGTGGCACGTCGATCAGTACTACTGGCCGATGGCCACGATGCAGAGCGTGACCGCCTGGATCCCGCTGCAGGAAACGCCGATGGACATGGGCCCGCTCGCGTTCGGCAAGGCCAGCCACCTGCTCCCCGCCGGCCGCGAGATCGCCATCTCCGACGAGTCCGAGGCCAAGATCGCCGCCCACGTCGAGAAGCACGGCGTCGAGCACGTCTACGAGCCCTTCGACCTCGGCGAGGTCAGCTTCCACTACGGTTTCACGCTGCACCGCGCCGGGCCCAACACCACCGACAGCCCGCGTAAGGTCTTCACCATCATCTACATGGACGAGGACCAGCGCCTCATCGCCCCGCGCAACGCCAACCATCAGCAGGACTGGGACCACTGGACGCCCGGCTCGGTGCCCGGCGAGGTGATGGACAGCCCGAAGAACCCGGTGCTCTACTCGACGCGCGGCTGAGCGCACCGCCGCGGGCTGGCTCAGGATCGGCCGAACTGCTTGGCGAGGTCCGCCAGGGAGAGGCGCAGGGTCGTGGGTCGGCCGTGCGGGCAGTTGGAGGAACGCTCGACGGTGTCGCGCTGGTCGAGCAGGGCGTCGATCTCGGTGGGGCTGAGGCGGTCGCCGGCCTTGACGGCGGCCTTGCAGGCCATCATGTCCAGGACGTCGTGCAGGGCGTCTTCCAGCGCGGTCTCGGTGGTCGGGTCGAGGTCGCCGGCGGCGGCGCGGTCGAGCAGCTCGGGCAGGAACTCGGCGGGGGCGACGTTTCGGGTGAAGAGGAACGAGGGGAAGGCGTGGACGGCGATGGCCTCGGGGCCGATGGGCTCGGCCTCGACGCCGATGCGCGACAGCAGCGGGCCGAGCAGCTCGAGCGCGGCCAGGCGGGACGGGTCGGCGTCGAGCACCTCGGGCATCAGCAGGCGTTGCGACTCGAGGGGCTGGCCGGCTTGGCCGTCGTGGCCGAGCACGCGGGCGGTGAGCTGCTCGAACATGACACGCTCGTGCAGGGCGTGCTGATCGACGATGAGCAGGCCCTGGTCGTCCTGGGTGACGACGTAGCTGTTGTGGACCTGGAGGTGGGCGGAAGGCGGAAGGGGGGGCGCGGAGGGGGGAGGGGATGTGTCCGCGGGTGGGGCGTCGGGTTGGGGGGGCGACGAGTCATCGGCCGGGAGAGCGGCCTTGAGTTCGTCGAAGGTGACGCGGCGCTGGGTGGGGTCGAGGCGGCGGAAGTAGTCGACGAAGGCGGCGGTCGAGGCGGGTTGGGCTTGGGTTGCCGCGACGTGGTGGGTGGTGGAAGGCGGGGTCGCGGACGGTTCACCCAACCGGTCGCTGCGCTCCCAGTCGGCTTGGGCGGGGGGAAGGGCGGGGCTCGGTGGGGAGGGGTTGAGGTCGAGGCTGGGTTGGGGGCTGGGGGGGGTGAGTTGCAGGGGGGGCAGGCCGTGGTTGGCGAGCTGGGCCGAGGGCGTGAGGTCGTGGGCGAGCAGGGCCTGGCGGAGGGCGGTGAGGACGAGCTTGTGGACGGCCTGGGGCTGGCGGAAGCGGACCTCGGCCTTGGCGGGGTGGACGTTGACGTCGACCTCGCGGGGGTCGAGGGCGAGGCAGACGGCGGCGGTGGGGTGCTTGTCGGGGGGGATGAGGCCGCGATAGGCCTCGCGGACGGCGTGGAGCAGGGAGCGGTCGCGGATGGGCCGGCCGTTGAGGAACAGGTGGACGGCCTTGGCGGTGGCGCGGGCGAGGGAGGGCAGGCCGGCCAGGCCGGTGACCGACGGGCGAACGGCGTCATCGGTCGCGAGGCCTTGATGGCTGAACGGCAGCAACGCGTCCTGCAGGTCGAGTTGCAGGGCGTCGGCGAGGCGGCGGTGCAGGGCGTCGGGGTCGTTGGGCGGGTCGTCGGGGATCGCCACGAGGTCGAGGGTGGTGCGGCCGTTGTGGGTGAGGGTGAGCGCCACGGCCGGGCGGACCATGAGCAGGCGGGTGACGACGTCGGTGACGTGGCCCATCTCGGTGGGCGGGGTGCGGAGGAACTTGCGCCGGGCGGGGGTGTTGAAGAACAGGTCGGCGACGGTGAGGGTCGTGCCGGGCGCGGCGGCGTCGGGGCGGGGCGCTTGGATGTCGTCGCCCGCGGCGGTCAGGGTGTGGGCCTCCTCGGCGTCGGCCTGGCGGGAGGTGACGGTCAGGCGCGAGACGGAGGCGATGGAGGCGAGGGCCTCGCCGCGGAAGCCGAGGGTGGCGATGGCGTCGAGGTCCTCGGGGGTCGCGAGCTTGGAGGTGGCGTGGGCGGCGACGGCCAGGGGGAGGTCGTCGGGGGCGATGCCGCGGCCGTTGTCGGCGACGCGGATGAGGGTCGTGCCGCCCTGCTCAACGTCGATGCGCAGGCGTGTGCCCCCGGCGTCGAGGCTGTTCTCGAGCAGTTCCTTGACGACCGACGCAGGGCGTTCGATGACCTCGCCCGCGGCGATCTGGTTGATGAGCAGGGGCGAGAGGCGGCGGATGGCCATCGCGTGATGGTAGTGGAGTGGGGTTGGTACCCTCCCGGCTTCGCACCCGTTTCGAGGAGTCAGGCCGATGCACGCGGGCGACATCGTTTTGTTTCAAGGCGACTCGATCACGGACTGCGGGCGCGACCGCGAGGCGGCCGCGCCCAACGACCCGGCGGCGCTGGGGCGGGGCTATGCGATGCTCGCCGCGTCGGCGGTGCGTGCCTATTCGACGGGCGTCGACGTCCACAACCGCGGGATCAGCGGCAACGAGGTGAGCGACCTCTTGGGCCGGTGGGACGCGGACTGCGTGGCGCTTGGGCCGACGGTGGTGAGCGTGTTGATCGGGGTCAACGACATGTGGCGGAAGATGGACTCCGGCAAGCCCAACACGGTCGAGCAGTACGACCGCGAGCTGGGCGAGCTGCTGGACCGGACGCTCGCGGAGCTGCCGGGGGTTCGGCTGATGGTGTGCGAGCCGTTTGCGTTGCGGGTGGGGGCGGTGACGGACGCGTGGTTCCCGGAGTTCGACGAGCGTCGGGCGGTGGCCAGGAAGCACGCCGAGCGGGTGGGGGCGCGATGGGTGGCGTTCCAGGACGTGTTCGATCGGGCGTGCGCCCGCGCCTCGGCCGAGTACTGGGCGCACGACGGCGTGCACCCTTCGCTGGCGGGGCACCGGTTGATGGCGGACGCGTGGCTGAAGGCGGCCGACGGGATTTAGTGATGCGCGATGTTCAATGTTCGATGTGACATGTCAGGTCCCCGTGGTGGGTACCGACATTGCACATTTCACATTGAATATTGAACATCCTCTGATGCCCCAGACCCTCGCGGACATCAAGGCCCTGCTCGACCGCCACGGGCTTCGGCCCAAGCATCAGCACGGGCAGAACTTCCTCATTGACGGCAACCACTTGCGTCGGATCGTGGAGGCGGCGCGGTCGTTGGCGGGGGGGGGTGGGCCGTGGCGGGTGCTGGAGGTCGGGCCGGGGACGGGGGTGCTGACCGAGGCGATGCTCGAGGCGGGGGCGGAGGTGATCGCGGTGGAGATCGACGCCGAGTTGGTCGGCGTCTTGCGGGATCGGCTGAGCGGGCCGGTCGATGCCGGGCGGCTGGCGATCGTCGAGGGGGACGTGCTGGCGGGCAAGCGGGCGGTCGCGCCGGCGGTGACCGACGCGATGGCGGAGCGGTGGGGCGAGCGGGTGGGGTTCACGCTGGTGGCGAACCTGCCGTACCACGTGGCCAGCCCGCTGATCGCCAACCTGGTCGTCGACGAGCCGGCGATGCGGGGGGCGGTGGTGATGGTGCAGAAAGAGGTCGCGGACCGGCTGGCGGCCGAGCCTGGGGGCAAGGACTACGGGGCGTTGGGGGTGGTGGTGCAGGCGGGTTGCGAGGTGGAGCGGGTGTCGGTGCTGGGGCCGGGGTGTTTCTGGCCGGCGCCCAAGGTGGCGTCGGCGGTGGTGAGGCTGACGCGTCGAGCCGAGCCGATCGGCGGAGACGTGGGGCGGGTGAGCCGGTTCGCGGGGGAGCTGTTCCGGTCGCGGCGGAAGCAACTGGGCGGGGTGTTTCGCGCGGCCGGGTGGCGTTGGGGCGGGCAAGGCGAGGCGGGCTGGCCGGCGGGCGTGGAGCCGACGCAGCGGGCCGAGCGGCTGACCGTGGGGCAGATCGCGGGCCTGGCGGCGTGGGTCGAGGCCGGCGGGCGGGAACAGCCGGGCGGGGTCGAGGATTGATCCAACGCCCGACAGGCCCTAGCGTTGTGCGGCCGAGGCCTCGGCGTCACGGGAGTTGACTCATGTCTGCGACGGTCGAACCGACGAGCACCAACGGGCGCGTCACCGCCCACAATCCTCCCCGCATCCTCGTCGCCGTCCCGGTCTACAACGAGCAGCGGTACATCACCAACGTGATCGCCAACATCGCCGACCACGCGCCCAACGACGTGCTCGTGATCGACGACGGCTCGACCGACGCCACGCCGACCCTGCTCGCCCACCAGCCGGTCGACGTGATCCGCCACAAGACCAACCTCGGCTACGGCCGATCGATCCGCGACGCGTTCCGCTGGGCGCAGAGCTACGAGTACGACTGGCTGATCACCATGGACTGCGACGAGCAGCACGAGCCCGAGAGCCTGCCGGACTTCGCCACGGCGATCGCCGATGACGACGCGGACGTGATCTCCGGCAGCCGCTACCTCATCGACTGCCCGGACTGCGACAAGCCCCCGCCGGACCGGCAGAAGATCAACGCCGAGGTCACGCGCTGGATCAACGAGTCGCTGGCGCTGCCGATCACCGACGCCTTCTGCGGATTCAAGGCGTATCGCGTCTCGTCGACGGCCGACCTGGACCTGACCGTTGACGGCTACGCGATCCCGTTGCAGGCCTGGGTGCAGCACGCGGCCGCGCACCATCGTGTCAAAGAGGTCCCGATCAAGCTGATCTACAACGACCCGAACCGCTCGTTCGGCGGCAAGCTGGACGACGCCGAGGAGCGCATCCGCCACTATCGCGACGTGTTCCGCCGTGAGTTGGTCAAGCATCCGCAGCTGCGCGGCGGGTGCGGTTGCGTGAGCTGCGCCGCGGGATGAGCGGGCCGACGGTCAACGGCAGGGCGGCCTCGCCGGCGACCGTGCGGGCCGAGCCGACGCTGGACCGATGGGCCGAGCTCGTCGCCGATGGCGGGCGCGTCTGGACGGGCCATCAGCCCTATCTGTGGCACCCCGGCATCCTGGCGAAGTACATCGCCGGCGACGCGATTGCCTCGACCGACGGCGTGGTCGATCTGGTCGTCGATCACGACACGCACGACGCCGGGGTGATCGAGCTGCCGACGCGCACCGGCGAGCGTTGGGGCGTGCGTCGGCTGCGGCTGGGGCCTTGTCGGACGGACGTGCCGCTGGGCATGCAGCCGGCGATGGGGGCGGACGGGGCGATCGCCGTGTTGCGTGGCGCGGCCGACGACGCCGAGTCGGCGGGGGCTCGGGTGGGGCGATTGATCGAGGCGTTCGACGAGGCGGGGCGGGGGCACGCGACGCTGGCGGATCAGATGGCGGCCGTGCTCGCGTGGCTGCGCACGCGCTGGGTCGTCGGACCGGTCGATGCGATGCGGTCGACGACGCTGGGCCGGGATGGGGTGTTGGGCGGATGGGTCGAGCGGATGGCGAGCGACGCCGAGCGTTGCGTGGCGGCGTACAACGCGGCGGTGCGGGCCGAGGTCGCGGCGGGCGGCGGGGGCGGGGTGCGAGAACTGCGGGTGGAGCCGTGGCGGGTGGAACTGCCGCTGTGGCGGGTCGGGTGGATGCGGCCGAGGCGGGGCGTCTGGGCCGATGTCGCGGACAGCCGGGCGGTGTTGACGCTCGAGGACGGCACGCCGTTGCACGCCCCCGATGAGCCGGCGGCGGAAGTCGAGGGGCTGGCGCCGCGGGCGCTGCTGATGACGGCGATCGTGCGGTCGCGCGACGACTGCGGGCTGTTCGTGCACGGCACGGGCGGGGGCGTGTACGACCGCATCACCGATCGTTGGTGGCGCGACTGGCTGGGCGATCGGGCGCCGAGGCTCGCGCCGACGGCCGTGGTGACGGCCGATCTGCGCTTGGCGAGCGAGGGCCTGAGCGTGGCGACACCCGCGGACGTGCGACGGGGCCTGTGGCGCCTGCATCACGCGCCGCACAACATCGATCGGGCGTTGGAGCTGAGCGCCGACGAGCCGGCGGTGCGGGAGAAGCACATCGCGCTGGGGCGGCTGCACGGCCCGGGCGTGTGGGGCGAGGGACGACGGGTCGAGGGCGCGGCCCAGCGCCGGGCGGCGTGGGCGGCGCTCAAGCGGGCGAACGCACGGCTGGCGGCCGATCACCCCGAGGCGCTGGCCGCGGCCGAGGCGGCGTATCGGTCGGCGCGGGTCGGCGTGGAGAACGCGGCGGTGGCGGCGAAGCGGGACTGGTCGATCGGCGTGATGCCCGCGGCGTCGCTGGAGGCGCTATCGTCGATGATCCGGGAACGCGTCGGCGCGACGCCGTCCATCGGGAGTCACACGGCATGAGCAAAGCAAAGCGGTTGAGCTGGCTGAAGTGGTGGGCGGCGTGCGTGGCCGGTCTGGCGGTTTGGCTGGCCGGTGGGGCGTCTGCGAGCGAGGGTGGCGACTTCGAGCGCTGGTACGTGATGAAGCTCGGTGGCGAGCGCGTCGGGCACGCGGTTTCCCGGCAGGCGACCATGGTCGGCATGGATGGCGTCGTGCGGATCGTCAGCGAGCAGGAGGTCTGGATGAGCTTCTGCCGCGGGGCGATCGCTCTGTCGATCGAGCAGTCGAGCCGGGCGGTGGAGACGGCGGAGGGTGAGCCGATCGAGGCGGAGCAGCGACTGCTGCTGGGGCAGATGGCCCAGACGGCGCGGTACGCGTTCGACGCCGACGGGGCGGTGATGACCAGCGAGCAGGGCGGGCGTCGGACCGAGCGTCGCGTGCCCGGCGTGCCGGAGGGGGCGTTGATGCCGGCCGCGGCGCAGCGCGCGATCGCGGCGGCGCTCGAGGCCGGCGACGAGTCGATCGAGCTGACGACGCTGGACTTCTCCAGCGGGCTGCGGGCGGTGGATGTGACGATGGCGGTGGCCGGGGAGGAGGACGTCGAGGTGATGGGTAAGCGGGTGCCGGCGATCGCGTGGGACGCGACGGCGAGCGTGATGCCCGGGGCGAAGCTGAGGGAGTACGTCGACGCCGAGGGCCGGCCGCTGAAGTCGACGGTCGACATGGGCGGCATCCGCGTCGAGATGATCGCGGCCGACGAGGCGATCGCGACGGCGAAGGTGGACCCGCCGGAGCTGATGGCGTCGACGCTGATCACGCCGAGCCGACCGATCGATCGGCCGCGCGAGCTGCGGCGGGCGGTGTACGAGCTGGCTTGGGATCGGCCGATGCGCGGGCAGGCGGACCTGGTGGCGACGTCGGTGCAGCGGATCGAGTGGCTCGACGACCGCACGGTGCGCGTTGCGGTTGACGTTGCTGGCGAACCGATCGCGGACGAGGCGATCGAACGCGACGACTACCTGGCCGCCTCTCCCATGATCGACTGGCGGGACGAGGCCGTGAGCGGGTGGGTGGGCCAAGGGGACCAGGACTTGTCGCCCGCGCTCACCCTTTCGCGGATGCACGGCAAGGCACGGCGGGGCATCGCGACGACCGATCTATCCGTGGGTTTTGCGACGGCCAGCGAGGTCGCTCGCACCCGGACCGGCGACTGCACCGAGCACGCGGTGCTGCTCGCCGCGTTGCTCCGCGCCAGCGGCGTGCCGAGCCGGGTCGTCACGGGGTTGATCTACGCCGATCAGTTCCTCGGTCACCGTGGTGTGTTCGGTTATCACATGTGGACGCAGGCCTGGAACGAGGCCGAGGGAGGCGGCGGGCGGTGGATCGACCTCGACGCGACGCTGCCCGCGGGCGACGCCTACGGCTTCGACGCCACGCACATCGGGCTGACGGCTTCCGCGCTCTCGGCCGACGAGGGATTCAACGACCTGGCCGAGCTGGCGACGCTGATCGGTGGGATGTCGATCCGCGTGGTGGAGACCGACGATGAGTGAGTCGCGTGAAACGCTCGAGGCGTTGCTCGACGCGGTGCGGTCGGGAGCGGTCGACGTTGGGCAGGCGGCGGGCAGGCTACGGGCGATGCAGGCCGAGCCGTTGGGTTTCGCCACGCTCGATCATCACCGCGCGCAGCGATGCGGGACGGGCGAGGTGGTGTTCGCGGCGGGCAAGACGGCCGAGCAGGCGGTCACGATCACGCGCCGGCTGCGCGACGCGGAGGGGGCATTGGGCGCGGTGCTGCTGACGCGTTGTTCGGCCGAGCAGGTCGCGGCGCTGCGTGGCGCGTTCGGCGACGAGGTCCAGGTCGGCGAGCGATCGGGGTGCGTGGTCGTCGGCGAGCCCGTGGCGGACGAGCGGGCGGAGGGGACGATCGCGGTGGTGACGGCCGGGACGAGCGACGGGGCCGTGGCCGAGGAAGCGGTGATGACGTGTCGGGCGCTGGGGCACCCGGTGCTGGAGATTCACGACGTGGGGGTGGCGGGGCTGCACCGGCTGCTGGGTCGGCTGGACGAGGTGCGGTCGGCGCGGGCGGTGGTGTGCATCGCGGGGATGGAGGGGGCGTTGCCGAGCGTGGTGGGCGGGTTGGTGGACGTGCCGGTGGTGGCGGTGCCGACGAGCGTGGGGTACGGCGCGAACCTGGGGGGCCTGGCAGCCCTGTTGGGGATGCTCACGAGTTGTGCGTCGGGCGTGACGGTCGTCAATATCGATAACGGGTTCGGCGGGGCGTTTGCGGCCTGTCAGATCAACCGGATTTGGCAACATCGTGACGGGTAAGGCGTTAGGCTGACCGCATGGAAGGCGTCGGAGAAAGGTCGTGCTCGGGGGCCGAGTCCGCGCCGGTCGCGCTGCCGTTTCGGCCGGCCGACGGTCACAAGGGCACGTTCGGCACCGTCATCGTGATCGGCGGGTCGGCGACGATGCCGGGCGCCGCGGCGATGGCCGCACGGTCGGCGTTCCGCGGCGGGGCGGGCCTCGTGAAGGTGCTGGCCGGGCAGGGCGTGCTGGATCGTGTCCTGGCGATCGAGCCGTCGGCCACGGGCGTGGCGTGCGGCGAGCCGTTGGACGCGGGCGGCGTGATCGACGCGTTGCGCAAGGCCGATCCCGAGGGGCGGGCGGTGCTGGCCGTCGGGCCCGGGCTGGGCATGTCGGCCGAGACGGTCCTGCCCGCGGTCACCAACGACCCGCGGCCGCTGGTCCTCGACGCCGACGGGCTCAACGCGCTCGCGGCTTCCGGCCGACGCCTGCGCCGCCGCGGCCCCGCGGTGCTCACGCCTCACCCCGGCGAGTGTCGACGCCTGGCCGACGCACTGCACGTGCGCATCGACCCGACCGACCCACAAACCCGCCCCGAGGCCGCACGCCGGCTGGCCGAGATGCACGACGCGGTCTTCGTGCTCAAGGGTGCCGGCACGGTCGTGAGCGACGGCGAGCGGACCTACGTCAACCCGACCGGCAACGTGGCGATGGCCACCGCCGGCATGGGCGACGTCCTCACCGGGCTGACGGCCGCCTTGCTCGCGTCGTCCGTGCCCGCCTACGACGCCGCGTGCCTGGCGGTCTGGCTGCACGGGGCCGCCGGCGACCTCTGGGCCCACCGCCACTGGGACCGCGGCCTCATCGCTCGCGACCTGGCCGACCTGCTGCCCTACGCCTTCCGCCTCGCCGCCAAGCGAGCGTCCGGCGCCCCGCCGCGCGACGCTCAGTCGTCGTTGTCCGGCTCGGCCGTCTCCCCCTCGGCGTAACGCGCCGCCGCCTTGGCGAGCATCTCCGACACCATCGCTCGCAACGCCTTCGGCGACTCCACCTCCGCCCGGTCGGCGTACCCGCAGACCCACCACGCGATCTCGCGCAGCCCATCGACGCGGAAGTGCAACCGCACCCGCCCGTCGGCCAGCCGCTCGGTCCGCTGCGATCGGTGCCAGCGCACCTCGCTCACGTTTGTCGCCACCAGCCGATCGAAGACGATGGCCACGTCGTGCTCCTCGCCCTCGGGGATCATCTGCCACGCCAGCCCAAGGTGCGTGGCCAGGTCGAAGTCCTCGTGAGGAAAGCGTCGAGAGGTCAGCGCGATGTCGGCGATCCGGCTGAGCTTGAACGCCCTTACCTCGTCGCCGAGGCTCGATCGGCCGTAGACGTACCACGCCCGCTCGGAGAAGTGCAGCCGCAACGGTCGCAGCAAGACGTCCGCCTGCTCGCGCAACGGGGCTCGATACGTCAGACGACACTCGGTGCGCGTGCCGATCGCTCGCTGCAGCAGCGGGTAAGGACCGGCCTCGGCCTCGCCAGGCACCTGCGCGGCCGGTCGATAGCTCGACGACGCCACCACCTCTTCGCAACCGGCTCGGAGCTGCGTCGGCAGCATCGCCGCCAGCTTGCGGATCGCGCTCAGCCCCGCGGCGTGGAACGGCTTGTCCGGCTGAGCCTGCGCCTGCACCCCAAGGAGCATCACCCCGACCGCCTCGGACACCGTCAGGCTCACGGGCGGCAGGAAAAAGCTCTCCCGGACGCGGTAGCCACGGCCCTGATCGAACATGATTGGCACGCCCGCCTCGGTCAGCGTGTTCAGGTCGCGAAACAGCGTGCGACGGCTGACGCCCATCGTCTCGGCCAACTCGGCGGGGCCCTGCGTCGGGTCCGATTGAACCGTGGTCAACAAGCGGATGAGTCGAGAGATTCGCTTCGAGGGCAAGGCTTTACTCGTATGCCGGATCTCGCAAGCCGTGATAGATTCGATCGACATTGGGGACCCCCTGCTTACGCGCGACTCGCGTATCACACCGTCACGGCTACACCAGATCGTCGACCCACTCCCGGGCCGATGTAAGGTCAGCCCTGTTGCACTCGCTAATCGACAAGATTGAGTCCAGCGAGAAACGCCGCCGTGAATCGTCGCTGGGCGGAACCCCGGTGAAGTACCACTGACCGCCGATCCGCTCTAGTCGGCCGTCCTGGATCCGCTCGTAGACGACTCGCTCGCCGTCCGTTTCCTCTATGACCAGATCGACTGAAGCTCGCGACTCCGCCGCCCGCAGCGCCCTTGTGATGAGTCCACCGTCGGTGTTGGACGGAGTAGTCGGCTCGACGATCTCGATCGCCCCGCCCAACGCCCGACACGCCTCGCGAACCCGCTCGTCGGCCGAATCGAGGATCTCGCCCAACGGCCGCGCCGCCGCCGACAGGATCGGGTCCTCGGGGCGCGAACGCAGGTGCCGGTGCAGCACCGTCAGCGCCAACGCCTCCCGGGCTTCGAGCGGCTGCCAGGTTCCCAACGCCATCCGGGTCAGCCGATACCCGCGTCCCGGCTCGTGCGTCACCACCCCGCCGGCCTGACGGATCGTCGTGAGGTCGCGAAACACCGTCCGGCGGCTCACGCCAAGACGCTCCGCCAGGACGTCCACCGTGACCGGCGGGTCCTCGCGGAGCAACTGCAACAGACGGAGTACACGGGATAACCGCGGCACCAGATCACCGGAAATAGGTCTTCGTGGGCAGGCACCCGGAGCGGGCGATGAATCGACCGGACACACAGCTAGCATGGTGCGTCAGACGCGAAGCAACATAACCAAGAAACCGATGAGGTGTGTGCCACAATGTTGTCACTGAAAGTGCCGATTTTGATCCGCACGGACAGATCGTGACACCGTAATCGACCGCGCGGCGGTCGAAACCACCTTGATCGAGGTCACGCCGCGAAGGTCATCGCCTCGTGGCGCACGGTTCGATCGGCCGCCGGCCCGGCGCGGAGAAAGTCCTGCATGGCCTCGGCCGACCCGATCGCCTGGACGTCGCGCTTCAGCCCCGGCCAAGGCTGAAGCCCCGCCGAGTACCAGCTGATCCGACGCTTGATCGTCGCCAACGCGATCCGCTCGTCCCGCATCTCGAGTAGATGCCGGAAATGATCGATCACCAATTGCGCCCGCTGCCGCTGCGTCAACGGCGCGGCGTGGCGGCCGGTCGCGAGGTGACACGCGATGTCGCGGAACAACCACGGGTTGCCCAGCGCCCCGCGCCCGATCATCACGCCGTCGCAGCCCGTCTCGTCGAACATCCGCCGGGCGTCGGCCGGCGTCTTGACGTCGCCGTTGCCGATGACCTTGACCTCGGGGTGAGACCGTTTCACCGATTCAACCACCGACGCGATCCCGTCCAGCCGGCAGGTCCCTTTGAACTTCATCGCTGTCGTCCGCCCGTGCACCGTCACCGCCGACACCCCCGCGTCGGCCAGCCGGGCCGGCAGCGAGTCGACGATCAGGCAGTCGTCGTCCCAGCCCAGCCGGATCTTCGCGGTCACCGGCACGCCCGTCGGCTCGAGCGCCCTCACCAGCTTTTCGACCAGCTCCACCGCCAGGCAGGGCTCGGTCAGCAGCTTCGACCCGCCGTTCTTCTTGGTCACCTTGTCGACCGGGCAGCCCATGTTGACGTCGACCACCGCCGCCCCGTGCTTCACCGCCCACTCGCCCGCCGGCACCATCGACTCGGGGTGGCGCCCGTACAGCTGCATGCACACCGGCGAATCCCGCGCGTCCGTCGCCGCCAGCCACATCGTCTTGTCGGTCTCGCGCAGGATCGCCTCGGGGCACAGCAAGTCCGTGCACGCCAGCCCTACCGCCCCGTACGTCCCGTCCCCGACATCGAGCGGCCCGCCGAGGTCTACCGCCTCGCACGTCACGCCCGGCACCGACCGCACCACCAGCCGAAACGCCAGATCGCAATACCCCGCGATCGGCGCGAGCAACAGGTTGGTTGTCAGCTTGACCGGCCCGATGTCCATCCGAGCAGTATCGCACAACGGGATGCCGCGATCGCCCCAGGCCGTCTCGCTACCAGGCGAGCCGGATCATCAACTCGCCGTCGTCGACCTCGCCCGTCGGCACGAACCCCAGCCGCTCGTAGAACGCCGCAGCCGAGCCGTCCTTCGACACGTAGGACGACTTCAGCTCCCGCGCGTCCGGCAGGGTCTTGACGTGCTCGATCGCCAGCCGCACCGCCGCCGAGCCGTACCCGCGCCGCTGGTGCTCGGCGTCGACCATCAGCCGCCAGAGGAAGTAAGACGCCCGGCCGCCCTCGGCCTCGGGGTGATCGGGCCCGACGAGATCGAGCATCAGGAACCCGACCGGCGTCTCCCCCGCGTAGATGGCGCGAGGCCAAGCCCGTTCGCTGTAGACGTACGCCTCGGCCAGCGAGTTCGAGTTCGTCGCGACCAGCCCTTCCTGCTCGGACGCGACTTTCAGCCGGACGACGGCCCCCACGTTGTCCGGCGTCACCGGGCGAAGCGTGACCGCTCGATCGTCGGTCTGCGTCAACCTGGCCAACCGTTCACCACGCGGTCGGCCTCGGCGTCCATCGCGAGGTTGGCGAGCTGGTCGGCCCGCTTGTTCTTATCGCGGTAGACGTGGGTGATGGTCGACGCGGGGAAAGCGCTCAGCAGCGAGCTGGCCTTTTGATAGAGCGGCTTGAGGTCGGGGGACTTGACGCGGTACTCGCCGAGGAGCTGCTTGACCATCAGCTGCGAGTCGGAGCGGACGGCGACGCGCTGGGCGTTCATCGTGGTCGCGACTTCCAGGGCTTTCACGAGGCCCGAGTACTCGGCGACGTTGTTGGTGCAGCGGCCGAGCCAGTAGCCGGCCTCGTGGAGGGGGGTGCCGTCCGGGTCTGAGATGACCACGCCAGCGCCGGCGGGGCCGGGGTTGCCGCGGGCGCCGCCGTCGACGTGGATCACGACTTCCTCGATCGATGCGGTCATCCCGGCAGGCTCCCCCGAGCGGCGGCGATCACTTCGACGCCAGCGCCGACTTGAGGTCCTTGGCCATCGTGAGGATCCGGCCGCACGACGGGCAGCAGACCACCGCGTCGGGCGAACGCATCACGGCCGAGACGGTCTCGACGGGCAGCGCCATGTAGCACTCGCCGCAGGTGTACTCCTTGCGACGCCGGTCCTGCTCCTCGATGCGTGCCAACGCCTCGCCCTCGTGCTCGACGACCAGGCGGTCGTACTGTCGGAGCGTGTCGTCGTCGATCTCGGCGGCGGCCTCGATCCGCTCGGCGGTGAGCTCGTCCTTGCGCTGCTTGATCTCGCCCTCCGCCTCGTCCAGCTCGCCCTTGGCGGCGGCGACGAGCGTCTTCTGCTCGCCCAGCTGCGCCTCGATCTCGGCCAGCTTGCCGTCCAGCTGCTCGACGGTGGTCATCGCCTCGAGCGTCTCGTCGTCGAGGGCCGACTTGTCGACCTTGAGCGTGTTCATCTCGACCAACATCGCGGAGTACTCCTTGTTGTTGGTCACGGTGTTCATGCGGTCGCGCATCGAGGCGATGCGCGTGTCGACGTCGGCGGCCTGCTTCTCGAGCGTGGTGGCGTGGGCCTTGCTCTGCTGGCGCTGGGCGTCGAGCTCGTCGCGCTGCTGGTGGAGCACGTCGAGCTTGTCGTTGAGCTTGTTGAGGCGACGGGTGCGGGCGCCGACACGGCTGGTCAGGGCGCGGAGCATGCCGTCGAGTTGATTGAGGTGCTCGAGCCGATCGTGGAGGGTCAACACGGGTCTCCGGGCGGGGACTCATCAATATACACCTTCGGGCCGACGGCCGAAGCGCCCGGCCGAGCCCGTCCGGCCGCCTTGCCGAGGGATCGAGCAGTCTTTATGATTCGCGGTTCCCTCGCGGGGCCGTAGCTCAGTTGGGAGAGCGCGTGCATGGCATGCACGAGGTCAGGGGTTCGAGCCCCCTCGGCTCCATTTTGGCGATGATCGACGGCCTCAGGCCGACCGTCGCCGCCGAACCCAGCATCCCGCCGCAACGGCGATCCACGCCGCCGCCACGCCCGGCTCGGGGACCGTGGCCGCGAAGGCGTCGTAGGCGGCCAGCGTCCCGCCCTCGGCGCCGACCTGGATCAGCCGATCGCCCAGCAGGTCGATGTCCAGGGCGGTGATCCAGCCGTCGCCGTCGAGGTCGGCGGCGGGGTTGAACTGCTGGTTCTGCGTGGCCCAGAGCGCGGCGAAGGCGTCGATGTCGGCGACGTTGAAAGACCCGTCGAAGGTCAGGTCGCCCAGGCCGCCGCCGAAGATGGTGGAGACGAACTGGCCGCCGAAGCGCTGCACGTTGACGTTGCCGGTGACCTCGAAGGTGACGAGGGTGATCGCGTGGTTGCCGTGGTTGAGCCCGAAGAGGTCGCGGGTCCAGAGGTCCTGGTCGAGGCGGCTGCCCTGGGTCTGGCCGTTCAGCATGCTCAGGATGGTGTCGTCCGTGACCGCGGCGCCGAGGTTGAGCAGGATGTGGATGTTGTCGGCGGTGAAGTCGATCGAGCGGGCAACCAGCCGACGGTTCTCGTTGATGCCGGGCGTGATGGCGTCGAACGAGTCGACGGCGGAGAGCGGGTCGAGGCGGTCGACGTAGATGACCTGCTTGAAGTCGTTGAACACGGCCGGCCCACCGTCGCCGCCGGTGCCGGGGTTGCGGTGCCGGAAGGCGCGGGCGGTGAGGAAGTGGTAGCCCTCGCTGAGTTGGGTCGTGTCGATGGTCTGTTGATAGAAACCGTTGCCGTCGGTCGCAGAGAAGCCGTCGTTGGAGGTGGTAAAGTTCTCGAAGCCGTAGGCGACATCGCCGGGGGTGACGACATCGACGGCGCCGTTGCCGTTGATGTCGAGCCCGCCGTCGATCTTGAGGGCGGCGAAGTCGCCGTCGGCGTCGCGGTCGCGGATCGTGGTCTGCACGATGCTGTCGCCTTGCAGGATGCTGCCGGTGTGGGAGACGGCCTGGGTCTGCAGGGTCGCGGTGAACTCATCGGACGAGATGACGTGGATCGGGGTGAGCCGGGCGCGGGCCTCGGCCTGGTTACTGGTCTCGAAGCCCTCGGGCTCGGTGGAGTCGGGGTCGAGGGTGAAGTCGACGTCGCTGAGCTCCAGGCCGCTCTGGGACTGCGGGCCGGCGGCGCCGTAGATCAGGTAGCCCTGATCGCCGCCGTCGTTGCGGAGCGAGCGGAACGTGGCGCGGGTCGGCCCCTCGAAGAAGTCGTCGTCGACGACGACGAGGTCGGGGATGTCGCCGCTGATCTTTGAGTTGCCGGTGAGCTCGACAAGGACGGTTCCGAAGTCGAAGTCGACGTCCACGCGGCGCGTGTCGAACCCGCCGTCGCCGCGGTTGTTGAGCACGACCACGGCCGACTTCGACCGCTCGTAGATCAGCACCTGCTCGTCAAGCCAACGCTGCCGGTAATCGCCCCGGCCGTGGGTGTTGCGGAGGTTGACCAGCTCGGTGATCGCGTCGCCGAAGTTGCCCAGCGCGTCGCCGCGCCCGTCCTTGGGGAAGTCGCGGCCGTCGCCGTGCTCCTTGGCGTTGTAGTAGACGACCGAGTTGCCGGGTCGCATCAGCAGGTAGGCGTGCGCGACGTTGCTGAGCTCGGCGCCGTTCTCGTCGTGATTGACGACAAAGGTCACGCCCTGAGACCCGTTGACCAGGCCGTCGTCGCTGACGTCCAGGTTGCCGTTGACGACGTCGTTCCAGTTGTTGCCGAAGCCGTTGCGGTTGAGGTTTGCCTTGAGCGAGAAGAACTGCGCGAAGTCGAGCGCGTCGCGGTTGCCGCCGACGCGGCCGATGTCGTCGGGGTCGATGTCCTTGCGGATGAACGACTCGAGAAAGCCGATGTTGCCGTCGAAGACCTCGGAGTAGCTGAAGACGTCGGCGACCGAGCCGTCGAGATTGAGCCGGGGGTTGGCGCGATAGACGGCCAGGTCGAAGTCTTCAAGGACGCTGCGGGGGAAGTGTCGGGCGGCGTCGAGCCGGAACCCATCGACGCCGACGACCTGGACGAGCCACTGCGCGTTGCGCTGCTGGTAGCCGCGGATGGTTTCGGAGACGGCGTCGCCGGCGAGGGGGTTGTCGGTGTTGAACGGGTGGATGGCGATGTCGCCTTGGCCGGTCGAGGGGTTGAAGACGCGGATCGGGTCGAGGTCGAGGTCGGGGTAGAAGCGGGCGTTGTTGGGGTCGACTCGGTTGTTGAAGTCGCCGGCCGGGATGTTCTGTGGGTTGCCTTGCTCGACGGGCTGGCGGATGAAAGAGAAGCCGGTGTCGTGGTTGATATCGATGAGCCCGGACAGCCGGCCCTGCAGCTCGAAGTCGTCGACGAAGATGGAGTGGAAGTCGCCGTCGGTGCCCGGGACGCCGAAGGGGTCGCCCCCGCCGTCGGGGTTCTGCAGCACGGCGCCGGGGTATCCGCCGCCCTGAATGAAGTCGGGCGTGCTCTGGTCGCGGAAGCCACGGTGATTGAGGACGAGGTCGACGTGCGAGGCGGCGCCGACTTTGTCGAGGGTGCGGTTGAGCTGGGTGAGGCCGGTCTCGGTGCCGTAGAGCGTGGGGCTGCCGGCGACGCCGAGGTCGAAGGGGTTGAAGACGTCGTAGCCGACGGAGAACCCGCCGGAGTCGGCGCGGCTGGGCGGGGGGAGCCAGACGGCGCCGTAGCCGGCCATGAAGAGATCGGCGGCGCGGCGCTGCTGGGTGTCGTAGGTCGACTCGAACCACTGCAGGATCGCGGGCGCCGAGGCGTCCTGGGCGACGGCCGGGGTCGCGATCGCAGCGAGCGAGAGCATCGCGGCGATCAGGGAGCGGGTCGTAAACGTGCGAACGGATCGCGCCACGGGGTGGTCTCCAGCGAGGTCGAAGGCCGGGAGGCGTCGGGTCCGGCGAGAAAAACGGGCGCGGCCGCACGCGAGGCGTGCCGCGCCCGCTTCCGGGGGCAAGGGGTGGGCTTACTTGCGACGACGGCCCAGAGCGACCGCGCCACCCAGGGCGAGCAGCGCGAGGCTGGCGGGCTCGGGGATGGTGTTGGTCACGGTGAAGAACTGGTCGCCGGAGATCAGCGTGAGGTCCTGCACGCCGTCGCCGAGGTTGCCGGTGGTCTCGGGCAGCGGGCCCAGGAACTGGTTGGAGTAGAAGCCGCTGGAGGCGACGATCAGCGCGGTGACGTTGAGGTCGTCGGTCGGGTTGCCGAGCAGGGACGGATCGAGCGAGAACTCGAAGCCCGCGGTCGCGCCGGCGCCGCTGTCGGCGACACCGGCGTCGCCGCCGACGCCGCCGGTGTTGGTGTTGTCCCACGCGACGGACAGGCCGCCGAAGCTGCCGGAGGTGACGCCGCCGTTGGTGTTGAAGTCGGCGACCGAGCCGAGGCCGACGCCGACGACCTCGGTGTCGTTGGTGAGGTCGCGGAGGCTGGCGAAGAGGTTGCCGAAGGACTCGGCGATGAACAGCATGTACTCGGGGGCGACGTCGAACGTGTCGCCGGCGACGAGGTTCTGGTCGAAGTTGTCGCCGCTGGCCGGCACGGTGGCGGCGCCGCCGTTGTCGCCGGTGTCGATGAGCAGGACGAAGCGGTTGCCGTTGGTTTCGAGGTTGCCGGTGACGAGCAGGTTGACGGTGCCGTCGTCGGTGTTGCCGAACGCTTCGTCGAGTTCGTTGAAGTTGTCGCCGAAGCCGGTGCCGATGGACTGGGTCGACAGGGCCGGGCCGTACTCGGCGGCGGTGTTGACGCCGTCGACGATGACGGCCGAGGCCGACGAGCCGATCGCCAGGGCGGACGCGGCGGAAAGGGAAAGCAATGAAACGCGATTCATGAGACCTCCTAACGGTGAAGAAACGGGCAGAGTCGTGCGGGCCGGCCCCTTGCCGGCGATGAGTCAAAGCCCGATCCGGCGGTCAGGCCGGGCCGGGCGTGAGGCGGGTTTCAAAAGTCAAGCGGCGAGATGCGGACCTCGTCCCAGCGGCTCGGGTCCATCGACGATCCGTGGCCATCGGCGAAGGCGACATTGACCGCCTGGCTGTGTCGATCAACGCCTTCGAGCTCCGGGAAAGAACTGCGATCAATCGCGGACGAGGGAATGCGGTCTCGCAACCAGGGCGTGTCAGCGACGCCGGCGAGCGTCCCCCAGTTCGCCGAGTCGCCACCGTTGAACCACATGAAATTCGTGGAGTAGTAAACGGTGTTCGGGCGATCGAGAAGCGTGCCGGGGGTGGAATTGGGCCTTGTCCCGCAGTCCGCGTAAAGCATCGTCTCGGAAGGCGAAACGATGGCGTCGAGATCGCCGCCGAGCGATGCGTTGGGCCCACCGCCATCGGCGTAGACGCCGACCTGAGCGCCAAAGTTGAGCAGGCCGAACTGATTGTTCTGAGCGGGCAGTGACGCCACGTCGATGTTGACTCCGTATGAGATCGGCTTGTTGCCGCCGCCGACGTTGAGGGTGAACTCATGGCCGGGGTCGTCGAGCTTCATGTCGGGGTCGCTTGGGCACGTGAAGATCTCGCTCACCTGAGGGTCGGCATCGACAAACGTTGCGGATTCGCTACCGCCGAGATAGGGGACCAACGACGACGCCCAGTCCTTGGCGACGCGGTTGCCCGAGCCGTCGGTTCGGAAGGCGTTGGTTTCGCTATAGCCGTCCGAAACGATGATCGAACTCTCGGTGGTGGCTTGGATGTGCTGCTTGTAGTCGACCGCGAAGGTGTAGCCGGCCTGTCCGAGGCTGCGAACGTTGGCGAGACACTTGACCGAGCGGGCCGCGTTGCGGGCCGCGCCGAGGGCGGGCAGCAGGATCGAGATGAGCAGGGCGATGATCGAGATGACCACCAGCAGTTCGATAAGGGTGAAGGCGGTGCGACGCGGCGAGGCGTGTGACATGGATGAGCTCCTGAGACTCCGGGGGTCTTGATTAAATCGGTTAACCATCGGCCCGTAGGAAACGAACGACGGCTGAGGTGAGCGGGTAAAGACGTTCATGGCGTGGTGAAGGGGCGGCTGAACTCAAGAAAGAAACGACTGCGGGGCAGATCTGTGAGTGATTCGCAATGTTGATGTTAGCAGGTCGTGAGGTTCACGGCAACTGATTCAAGCGGTCAGATTGGCTAGGTGTCCGGTTGGAAGCGGGCGACTGGCGTTTTCAAAGGTGGCGGGTTGACCGACCATTGACTCATGTTAAACTGTTTTACCAACATGTCAACCCTCTCGCCTCAATCTCTGTTACAACCCGACCCCGTGGACGAGCCATTCGATCCTTCCTCTTCATCGGGCTCCACGCCCGGCCGGCGGGCTTCGGGCCGCCGCGACGGGGGGGGCAAGCGGGTCGGCATCCGTGAGATCGCCCAGCGGGCCGAGGTCTCCACCGCCACGGTGTCGATGGTGCTGAACCAGAACCCCAAGATCACCGACGCCACCCGGCGGCGGGTCCTGCGGGTGATCAACGAGCTGGACTATCGGCCCAACCGCCAGGCCCAGGCCCTGTCAAGCAAGTACACCCGCATGCTGGGCGTGCTGCTGCCGACGCTGCGGCACGCGGTGGCCGACCCTTACTTCGGCGAGGTGCTCTCGGGCATCATCGATCGGGCGGCCAAGCGCGGTCACAAGGTGATGCTCGAGAACGTCAAGCCCGACTTTATTAAGACCCGTCAGCACATCGAGCTCTTCGAGCGGCGCTACGTCGACGGCGTGTTCTGCATCGGCTTCGGCGGTCGGCACGCATTCATGCACGAGCTCGTCGAGGCCGAGTACCCCGTCATCGCGGTCAACAGCATCTTCGACGATCTGACGATCGACCACGTCGTCTGCGACTACCGGGGCGGGGCCGAGCAGGTGATGACGTGCCTCAAGCAACTGGGGCACGGCCGCATCGGGCTGATTCACGGCGCCCCGGTGGTGTCCACGCAGCGGATGATCATGGACGTGTTCGCGAGTCAGACCGCTTGCGGCCAGGGCGCCGATATCAGTGACTGCATGGCGGACGGCCTGTTCACCGAGCGCGGCGGCGCCGACGCCGCCGAGGCGTTGCTCAAGCGCCACCCCGACCTGACGGCCATCTTCGCCGCCAACGACAAGATGGCCCTGGGCGCCATGCACTACGTCCAGCACCTCGGACGCCGCGTGCCGCAGGACGTCTCGATCGTCGGGTTCGACGACATCCCGCACACCGCGTTCGTCACGCCTGCCCTGACCACGATCCACACGCCGCTGTACGAGGTCGGCGTGGCCTCGGCCGACCGGCTGATCGAGCGGATCCGCGGCAAGGCCGACCCGATCAGCGACGTGCTGCCAACCCACCTCGTGCTGCGCGAGAGCACGTCGATTGCGCCGGCGGCGCGACCGGACGCCTGAACCCACCGCCTCGACCGATTCAAGTCACCGATTCTCCGAGAGGACATCCATGCCGTATCGATGGTTCGCCGGCCTGGCCGGCACGCTGCTGATTCTCGCGCTCGGCTCGGCCGAGGCCGCGTCGCACACCTTCCGGTTCGAGGCGCCGCCCGACGCCCAGACGGTCCACGTGGCCGGCTCGTTCAACGGCTGGTCGTCGTCGGCGACGCCGATGCAGCCGCGCGACGGGGCGTACGTCGCCACCGTCGACCTGCCGGACGGGGTGCATCTCTACAAGTTCGTCGTCAACGGCGACCGCTGGCTTAACGACCCCGCCAGCGATCGCGAGTTGGAGGAGTCCGACGGCCACGGCGGGGTCAACTCGGCCGTGCTCATCGGGCTGGACGCCCGCCAACTGCCCGCGCCTCGCCCCGATCACGTCCGCGCCGACGCCGTGATCCACGACCCCGGCACGGACACGACGCTGATCGACGACGGCTGGATCATCGTGCGCTTCCGCGCTCAGCAGGGCGATGTCGAGCGAGCCGTGCTCGTGCTGGACGACGGCCAGGGCCAGCGACGCGTCCCGTTCGAGCCGGCCGGCGACGCGCTGGGCTTTACGGCCTATCGCGCCGAGGCGGCCGACCTGCCCGACCCGGCGGCGTACGCGATCGAGCTGGTGGACGGTGACGCCACGGTGGTGCTCGATCGGGGCGGCCTGCCGTTCGGTCTCTCGACCGACTTGGACGTCGAGACGCCGGACTGGGCGCGCGACGCGGTGTGGTACCAGGTGTTTGCCGAGCGTTTCCGCAACGGCGACCCGAGCAACGACCCCGGGGACGCCGAGTTCGAGACGCTGCTGCCGTGGACGAGCGACTGGTGGGCGACGCACACCGAGCACGGCGAGGTCGCCGGCGAGGACAACTTCTACACCGGGCACGGCAACGTCTGGCGGCGTCGCTACGGCGGCGACCTGCGGGGTGTTGCCGACAAGCTCGACTACCTCCGCGACCTCGGCGTCAACGCCATCTACTTCAACCCCATCTTCGAGGCCGAGTCGATGCACAAGTACGACGCCTCGGACTTCCGGCACATCGACGACAACTTCGGCGTCAAGGGCGACTGGCCGGTCGTCGGTGAGACAGACGACCCGACGACCTGGACGTGGACCGACTCGGACCGGGCGTTCCTCGACTTCCTCGCCGAGGCCAAGGCCAAGGGCTTCAAGGTCATTATCGACGGCGTGTTCAACCACGTCGGCCAGCGGCACTACGCGTTCCAGGACGTGCTCGAGAACGGCCCCGACTCGGTGTACGCCGACTGGTTCGTCATCACCGATTGGGGTGACCCCGCCAACCACGGCCGGCCGGAGACCTACGGGCAGCCCGGCGGGATCCAGTGGGACGCTTGGGACGAGCACAACGGCGCGCTGCCGGCGTTCAAGAAAGACGACTCGCTCGGCCTCGCGCCCGGCCCGCGGCAGCACATCTTCGACATCACCCGCCGGTGGATGGACCCCGACGGCGACGGTGACCCGTCGGACGGCATCGACGGCTGGCGGCTCGACGTGCCGGGCGACATCCCGCACCCGTTCTGGCGGGACTGGCGCGTGTTGGTGAAGTCCATCAACTCCGACGCCTACATCTCTGGCGAGATCTGGGGCATGGCCCAGCCGTGGCTTCAGGGCGATCAGTTCGACGCGGTGATGAATTACCAGTTCGCCATGCCGGCGTTGGATTTCCTGGCCGACGAGCGCGACGCGACGACGCCGACGGATTTTCTCAGCACGATGCGCGACCTGGTGTACGCGTACCCGCTGCCCGTGTCGTTCGTGCAGCAGAACCTCTACGCCAGTCACGACACGGATCGGCTGGCGTCCATGTTCGTCAACCCGGATCGGCCCTACGACGGGGAGAACCGGCTGCAGGACACCGGCCCGCACTACAACGCGCGTCGGCCCAACGACGCGGAACGGGCTCGCCATCGGCTCGCGGTCGCGCTGCAGATGACCTTCCTCGGCGCGCCGATGATTTACTACGGCGACGAGGCGGGCATGTGGAGCCCGGACGACCCGTCCGACCGCATGCCGATGATCTGGGCCGACCTCGCGCCGTACGAGGGGCAGCAGCGCGACGTCGACACCGATCTGTTGGCGTGGTATCGGCGGATGATCGCGCTGCGTCACACCGAGCCGGCGCTGCGGCGGGGGGCGTTCGTGCCGGTGTTGGCCGATGACGCGACGGGCGTTGTCGCCTTTGCGCGGGAGCTGGACGGCCGGCGGGCGTACGTCGTGCTGAATCGATCAGACCGGGAGAGCGGAGCGACGCTGGACGGCGTGCCGGCGGGGCGGTGGGTCGACCTGGTCGACCCGCGAAACGCGGAGGTCGTCATCGGTGATGGGCCGAGCGATCGCCCGCGGCTCGTGTTGACGACCGACGCGCGGCACCAGACCGTCGCCGAGGGTGGTTCACTATCGGTCGACCTCGATCCGTGGTCGGCGGCGGTGTTCGTGCCCGAGTCTCTCGACTGACCCGCGAGAGCGAACGCCATGTCCCGCATCACCACGCCGATCAAGTGGGCCCTGACGGGCGTGACCGCGCTGTTGGTGCTGTGGGCGATGATCGATGTGGCGCAGCGTCAGTGGAGGCTGCACGGCCCGGGTGTCGAGCGGGCCGCGAAGACGCTGACGGTGCTTCACTGGGGCAACCCCGAAGAAGCGCAGATCGTCGCCGACCTGATCGATGCATTCGAGGCGGAGCACCCCGACATCCAGGTGCGCCGGCTGCACGCGTCGGACTATGACGCCAAGCTGAAGACGATGCTCGCGGCCGGCACGCCGCCGGACTTGTTCTACCTGCGATACGAGGACGTCGCGGAGTTCGCCGACCTGGGCATCGTGATGCCGCTGGACGACGAGCTCAGCGAGGACTATCTGAGCACGTTCTACCCGCTGCTGGTCGACGCGTTCCGGTTCGATCGCGATGATGGTCAGCAGGGGCACGGCTCGCTGTACGGCGTGCCGAAGGACTTCACGACGCTGCTGTGCTACGTCAACCTCGACCTGTTCGCGCAGGCCGGCGTCGACGTGCCTTACGGTGGCTGGACGTGGGACGAGTATGAGCGGGCGATGGGCGCGATCACCGCGCTGGACGAGGAGGTGTATGGGGGGGTGCTGCTGACGTGGCCGCTGGTGCTTCGGCAGATGGTGTGGAGCCACGGCGGGTCGTACTTCGGCGATGGGTTCACCGACATCGCGTTGGGTGAGCCGGGCGGGATCGCGGCGCTGGACACGATCCGTCGGCTTCGGTTCGAGCACGGCAGCGTGTACAACGCGACGGGGATCAGCCAAGACGAGATGGACCTGTTTCGTCGGGGGCGGATCGGCGCGATCGGCCCGCTGGGTCGTTGGATGGTGCCGCGGTACCGCAAGATCGACGCGTTCGACTGGGACGTCGTGCCGATGCCGGTGGCCGAGGGCGTCGAGCCGAAGGCGGCGATCGCGACGGTGGCATGGGCGGTCGCTCGGCAGACGCGTCAGCCGGACGCGGCGGTGGAACTGCTGCGGTTCCTGTGCGGTCGCGAGGGTCAGCGGATGCAGGCCGAGCTGGGGCTGGCGATCCCGTCGGACCGCGCGGTGGGCGAGTCGGACGCGTTCCTGGCGCCGGGGCAGCGGCCGGCGCACGCGCAGACGTTCCTGGACCTGATCGAGGTCGCGCGGCTGGCCCCCGAGCCGACGCAGAAGATCTTCGGGCGGATTCTTGATGACGAGATGCGCGAGACGCTGAACGAGAACGACAAGACGGCCGAGCAAGCCGCGGCGGACCTGGCGGAACGCTGGACGGACGAGCTGGCGTCGCCGCTACAGACGACGCCGTACCGTGTGATGCCGTGGGGTGTGGTGCTGACGGTGCTGGGGTTGATCGTGGTGGGGCTGATCGGCTACAGCGTGGTGAGCTGGCGGCGGCAGGGGCTGGGCGCGGTCGGCGCGGGCGAGGCGATCGCGGGGTGGATGTTCATCGGGCCCTGGGCGACGGGGTTCGTGCTGCTGATCGCCGGGCCGATGGTGGTGTCGCTGCTGCTGGCGTTGACGAAGTGGTCGGCGATGTCGCCGCTAGCCGAGGCGAAGTTCGTCGGGGTCGACAACTTCGTGCACCTGTTCCGGTTCGACCCGGCGTTCTACCAGTCGCTGTGGGTGACGAGCTACTACACGCTGCTGGCGGTGCCGATCACGCAGGCGGCGGCGATCGGGATCGCGCTGCTGATGAACCAGGCGTTGCCGGGGATCGGGCTGTTCCGCACGGCGTACTTCGTGCCGTCGGTGGTGACGGGCGTGGCGTTGGTGACGCTGTGGATCACGCTGTTCAACACCGACGAGGGGCTGCTCAACGCGGCGCTGGGCGTGCCGCTGGGGTGGTTCGGGCTGGCGCCGCCGGACTGGTTCGGCACGGACGCGGCGATCTTCGCGGTGCCGGGCGTGACGCTGATGACGCTGTGGGGCGTGGGCGGGGGGATGATCATCTACCTGGCGGGGCTGAAGAATATCCCCGGGTCGCTGTACGAGGCGGCGACGATCGACGGCGCCGGGCCGGTGCGCAAGTTCTTGGCGGTGACGGCGCCGATGCTCAGCCCGCTGATCTTCTTCAACCTGATCATGGCGATCATCGCGTCGTTCCAGGTGTTCACGCAGGCGTACGTGATCCGCGGGTCGGCGTCGAGCACGAACGAGCACCTGATGTTCTACCTGCTCAACCTGTACGACCACGCGTTCCGCTTCCACAACATGGGCTACGCGTCGGCGATGGCCTGGGTGCTGTTCGTCATCCTCATGGCGCTGACGCTGCTGGTCTTCCGCGGCAGCAAGGGCCTGGTCCACTACGAGGGGCTGAAGGCATGAGCACGATCACCACGCGTGATGCCCTCGCCGCCTCGGCGTCGCGCGCCGCCGACGCCGCGCCGCCCGCCTATCGCCGGCCTCGCATGGGTGGTGTATTGCGCAAAGCAATCGCTTACGCCGTGCTGATCGCCGGCGCGATCCTGCTGCTCACACCGTTCTTCTGGCTGGTCAGCAGCTCGCTGAAGACCGACCAGGAGATCAGCAACCTCAGCCAGTGGCTGCCGACCGTTCCGCAATGGGGCAACTACTACGAGTCGCTGCAACGCATGGGGCTGGAGGTCAACGGCTGGTTCATCTCTTTCCCGGCGCTGGCCAACACGATTGTCGTGACCGTCGTGAGCGTCGTCGGGCAGGTGCTGTCGTGCAGCCTGGCGGGGTACGGCTTTGCGCGCTACCGATTCCCCGGCAAGAACAAGGCGTTTGCGGTGATGCTGGCGACGATGATGCTGCCGCCGCAGGTGACGATGATCCCGACGTTCCTGCTGTTCCGCCAGCTGGGGATGATCGACTCGCTGCTGCCGCTCGTGATTCCGGCTTTCTTTGGGTCGCCGTTCTTCATCTTCATGTTCCGCCAGTTCTTCGCGCAGGTCCCCGAGAGCCTGCTCGAGGCGGCGCGGATCGACGGGGCGTCTCACCTGCAGGTCTACGCGCGGATCATGCTGCCTCTGAGCAAACCGGTGATCGCGATCACGGCGATTTACACGTTCATGTTTGCCTGGAACGATTTCCTTGGCCCGCTGATCTATCTCAACAGCCCGGAGATGCGGACGCTGGCGCTGGAGCTCAACGCGTTTAGCGGTCAGTACGGCGTTGAGAGCCGCGAGCTGTTGATGGCCGCGAGCTTCATCACGATGCTGCCTTGCATCGTGCTGTTCTTCGCGGCCCAGCGGTACTTCATGGACACCGGGGCGACGTCGGGGATGAAGGGGTAAGACATCGTGATGTCTGAGTGCCTCAGGCTGATGGTGGCTTGGCGTTTAGAGCGTTGAGCGCCCGATCTCGCAACGGCACACATCTCCTTGGGCGAGGCGTGGCGCCCGGGAGCTGTTCACGCAAGACGATCTCGTGAGACGCCGACGCGGGCTATCGAAACAGCCACACCTTGAGCGTTGCGCCCAAGGTGTGGCCCCCTCCCTGATTAGTCCTGGTGGAACACGGCCATCGAATAGGGTGGCAGCGTCACGGATCCGCGTGCTTGGCGGATGGGTGCGTTGCCGGCGCGGTCTTGATCGACGACCTGGGTCCAGGCCCCGCCGTGGAGGTGGAGTTGGGCGGGTCGTGGCTCGCCGTTGTAGGCGACGAGGATGCGGTGCCAGGGATCGCCGACGGCTTTGCCGTCGAGCGTAAACGCGACGAGGCCGGGCTGGTTAAGGAAGCGGAGATGGCGTCGGACCTGGGCGTCGTCGGTCATGCGGAAGGCGGGGTGGGCCTTGCGCAGGGCGATGAGGCCGCGGACGTAGGCGTAGACGTCGGCGTATTCGGTTTTGCGGGGCCAGTCGAAGGCGTTGACGTCGTCGCCGGCGTTGTAGGAGTTGTGGTTGCCGTCCTTGGTTCGGGCGAAGTCGGCGCCGCCGTGGATGAAGGCGATGCCCTGGGATGTGAGGACGATGCCGTGGGCGAGCTTGTGCATGTCGCGGCGGGTGGCTTCGGGGAGCTGCCCGGCGACGCGGTCGATCTTGTCCCAGAGCGTGAGGTTGTCGTGAGCGGAGACGTAGTTGACGGACTCGATGGGCTTGGTGGTGAAGTCGTCGATGGCACCGGCGACGCCGCGCTGGACGCCGCCGTGGTCACCGCTCTGCCCGGTGGCGAAGCCAGTGCCGTCGCCGTCGAGGTCGCCGCGGACGGCGTTGCGGAGGTGGTCATTGAAGACGGCGAAGCGCGTGCCGCGCTGAGCGCCCTTGCCGTACTGGATGGGCCCGCCGCCGGTCCACGGCTCGCCGTAGAGCGTGATGTCGGGGCGCATCGCGGTGAGCATGTCGGTGAGGGCGGCGACGGTCTCGGGCGTGTGGGTGCCGACGAGGTCGAAGCGGTAGCCATCGATTTTGTACTCGTCGGTCCAATAGGCGAGCGAGTCGAGGATGTACTTGCGGACCATGGGTCGCTCGTCGGCGATGGAGTTGCCGACGCCGGCGTCGTTGCGGAGCCGGCCGTCGGGCGTGGTGCGGAAGTAGTAGTGCGGGACGGCGGCGTGGAAGGGCGAGTAGTTGCCGGACGAGGAGGTGTGGTTGTAGACGACGTCGAGGATGACGCGGACGCCGGCGTCGTGCAGGCCCTGGATGGCTTGCTTGAGCTCGCGCGGCGGGGCGGTCGGGTCGACGGGGTCGGTGGCGTAGTCGGCCTCGGCGGCGTTGAACAGCGAGGTCCAGTAGCCCCAGTTGTAGTCGTGGCGATCGTTGCCGAAGTCCTGGATGGGCAGCAGGTGCACGGCGGTGACGCCGAGGTCGAGCAGGTGGTCGAGGCCGGTGGCGTCGAGGCCGGAGGTGGATTCGCCGGGGTCGCGGTGGATCAGGCCGAGGTACTTGCCGCGGTGTTCGGCGGGGACGGCGGGGTTGTGGGCGGAGAAGTCGCGGACGTGGATCTCGTAGATGATCTCGTCGGTGGGTTGAGCAAGGCGGGGGTTGGGCGTGTCTTGCCAGCCGTCGGGGTCGGTGCGGTCGAGGTCGATGACGACGGTGCGTTGCGAGTCGGGGGTGGCGGCGTAGGCGTTGATGTCGGCGGCGATGCGGCGCTGGCCGTACGACTCGTAGGCGTACTGGTAGGCGGTGCCGTGCAGGTCGCCTTCGACGGTGGTTTCCCAGACGCCTTGGCCCGTGTGGGTCATGGCGAGCGTGCGGGCAGGCTGTTGGGCGTCGGGCGCGGCGTACAGCAGCAGGTCGACCGCGTCGGCGACGGGGGACCAGGCGCGGAAGGTCGTGGCGTCCGGGGTGTAGCGGTTGCCAAGCTCGGCGTCGAGGGCGGTGAAGTCGCGGTCGTTGAGGGCGTCGCGGGCGTAGACGGTCTGCGGTTGCAGGCCGGGGATGACGAGCGTGAGGTCGTCGAGGTCGGCCATCGCGACGTCGTCGGATAGGGAAAGGTCGTAGATGACACGGCCGGCAGCGGCGTGGCTGCTGGGGCGGAGGGAGCGGACGGCGTACGGCCCGGCCTTGCCGTTCACGAGCACGATCGCGTTGCGTTTCTGATCGTCGTTGAGCTGGGCGGTGGCGGCGAGGGTGATGCGGTCGGGCGCGTCGAGGAAGGCGCCGACCAGGCGGGGGGTCAGGTCGATGTCGTTGGCGTCGCGGTGGACGGTGGGGTCGCCGGAGATCAGCCACACCTCGGTGACGCGGCCGTTGGCGAGGTCGACGAAGCGGTCGGCGTCGTGGTCCTTGGCCTGCCACTCGTTGAGGCGGACGATCAGACCGAGTTGGTTGGCGGTGTCGTCGATCGGGATTACCGCGTAGCGGCCGAACTCGGTCTCGCCGGCGAAGGGCAGGGCCCGGCCGTCGGCGTGGTCGGTCCAGGCCCAGAGGTTCCAGCCGGTGTATTGGCCGTCGGGGCGGTGGTAGTGGACGACTAGGGCGTGTCCGGCGTCTGAGCCGACGCGATCGGCCACGGAGACGGGCTCTGGGGTCTTGGCTGATGTGTTAAACGACGCCAGACAGAGCGCAGCGATCGCGCAGAGGAGTGACAATCTTGTGCTGATAGTCATTTTGAGATCCGAGATGATCGAGGGGAGCAGCGTTGAGGGAAGTTGAGCGATTGACTGGTAAAACAGTTTACCTGGCTGCCGCCGGCTGTCAATCCCGGCTCGGTGAAGGCGTCGCGGCGGGCGGGGAGGGCTCAGGCCAGGCCGGCTTTGAGGAAGTACTCCATCAGCTCGTGGCCGTGGGCGACGTGGAGGTCGGACTCGTTGGCGTTGGCCTCGGTGAAGGGGCGGTGCAGGACGCCGCGGACGCGGTGGCCGTAGATGAGAAACGGCGGCGGCGTGGGGTCGTGCATGCGGGTATCGCAGCGGGTGTAGTGGTCGGGCATGGCCATGACGCGGAAGGGCTCGTCGCGCTGCTCGAGCGCGGCGAGGATCGGCGCGGCGACTTGCTCGTCGATGGCCTCGATGGCGGCGACCTTGGTCTTGGGGTCGCCGGCGTGGGCGGCCTCGTCGGGCGACTCGACGTGGACGACGACGAGATCAAAGTCGTCGAGCGCGGCGACGGCGGAGCGGCCGGCGGCGGCGTAGTCGGTGTCGTGGTAGCTGGTCTGCCCGGGGGCGTCGATGCGGGCGAAGCCGATGAGCCGAGCGATGCCGGCGAGGAGGTCGACGGCGGTGATCATGCCGCCGCGGAGGCCGTACTTGTCGGCGAAGGCGGGCAGGTGGGGGCGTCGGCCCTGACCCCACGGCCAGAGGTGGGTGGCCTCGGGCTCGCCGAGCTCGCGGCGGGCGGCGTTGATCTCGTGGTCGGCGAGCAGCTCGGCGGCGTCGTCGATGAGCTGGTTGAGCAGGTCGGCGTGAGGCGAGCCAACGGGGCGATGTTTCTTGATGGGCTCGCCGAGGATGTCGTGGGGCGCGGTGGTGTCGAGCTCGGCGTAGTCGCGGGGGGGCTGGCCGGGCGTGAGGTGGGCGATGTCCTGGAGGATGTTGCGGTAAGAGACGCCCAGGTGCAGGGCCATGCCGGGCGGGGCGATCTGCGTGCGGACGGCCTCGAGCAGCGCGGCGGACTCTTGGGAGGAGATGGCGCCGGCCGAGTGGTCGACCATCTTGCCGTCGGCGACGGTGACCCAGTTGGCGCGGAAGACGGTGGTGAAATCATCCAGGTCGAGCCCCAGGGCGGCGGCCTCAAGGGGGGCGCGGCCGGTGTGGTAGCGGGCGGGGTCGTAGCCGAGCAGGGACATCGTGCAGATGTCCGAGCCGCACGGCATGCCGGGGGGGGTGGTGGCGACGGTGCCCTGGCGGCCGTCGGTGGCCAGGCGGTCGAAGGTGGGGGTGTCGGCGGCCTCGAAGGGGGTCTGGCCGTCGAGGGCGTCGAGGGGGAAGTCGGCGGCGCCGTCGGGGAGCAGGAGCACGTACTTCATGGGGTCAGGCACGATACCGCAGGGGTGTGTGGCGAGTGGTTGCTTAGCTGCCACGCTACGCGTGGCTAAAGGAGTTACGGCAAGCTGCCCACCAATCCTTCAGCCACGCGTAGCGTCGCAGCGATGGGATGGGGGCGGTCGTTAAAAGCTGATTTCGAGGCCTTCGTCGCGCCACTTCTCGACGAGCAGTTCGAGGCGTTCGAGAACGAGGTTCACTCGTTCGGCGGCGTCGGTGAGGTTGTTGTAGAGGGCGGGGTCGTTGAGCAACCTGCCGGCGGTGCCGTCGCCCTTGCGGGCCTGGTCGAGCAGTTCGCGGGCGGAGGTGACGGCGGCGGAGAGGTCGTCGGCGGCGGCGACGTAGCGGGCCTCGAGGGCCTGGACGGACTCGGCGATCTCGTCGACGGCTTCCTGGGCCTTGACCATGGTGTCGCGGCCGGCGGCGGTGAGCTGCTTGGCGTTGGTGACGGTGGCGCGGACGTCCTCGCGGAGGGCGTCGTCGTTGACGTACTCGTTGATGCCGGCGATGGCTTGCTTGATCTCGGCCATGCGAGCGTCGGCTCGGGCGATAAGGGTGGCGACGTTGCCCTCGGCCAGGCCGGCGTCGACGTCGGCGATGGACTGGGCGGCGGTGAGGGCGCGGATGTTGACGGCGACCTCGCGCCACTCGACGGCGAGCTGCTCGTACTTGTCGAGGAAGCCGCCGATGCGTTCGAGCGGGCCGGAGATGGAGCCGGCGAGGTCGCCGGCGATGGAGTCGAAGGGGGAGAGGACGCGGCCGTCGATCCTGGCCGAGCCGTCGGTGGGCAGTCGGGCGGCGGAGGGGTCGTCGTCGGCCACGAGGACGAGGCGGGCGCCGCCGATGAGGGCGTTGGTCATGACCTCGGCGTGGAGGTCGGCGGGGAGGGAGACTTTTTTCTGGACGTGGGCGACCATCTCGACGGACCCGCCGTTGGTGTTGGAGGTGAGCTCGACGGATCGGATGTCGCCGATGTGGATGCCGCGGTAGCTGACGGCCGACCCGCGCGAGAGGCCGGCGGCGTCGGGCAGGGAGATGGTGATGGCGTACTTGGGGTTGAGGAAGGCGGGGACGTAGCCGAAGAGGATGAGCAGCGCGGCGAGGCCGACGAGCCCGCCGATGACGGTGAGTCCGACGGCCGTGTTGCGTTGGGCTTCGGTCATGGGTGGGCGTGGGTGATGGTGGGCGGTGGGGCCTGCGGCGTGTCGCGGCGATAGGCGCGGATGGCGTCGATGTCTTCGTCGTCGGCGCGGCCGTGGATGAAGCGTTGGACGCGGTCGTCGTCGCTTTGGTCGAAGGTCTCGGCGGTGCCGTCGGCGACGACCCGGCCATCGTAGAGCAGCACGAGGCGGTCGGCGATCTTTCGGGCCGAAGCCATGTCGTGGGTGACGACGATGGAGGAGACGGCGGGCCCGTGGCCGATGGCGAGGATGAGCTCGTTGATGAGGTCGGCGCGGATGGGGTCGAGGCCGGTGGTGGGCTCGTCGTAGAGGATGAGGGCGGGGTGGAGGACGATGGCGCGGGCGAGGGCGACGCGTTTTTTCTGGCCGCCGGAGAGGGCGGCGGGCATCTTGCCGCCGACGTCGGGCAGGCCGACGGCGCGGAGGGCCTCCTCGACTCGGTCGGCTTTTTCGGCGCGGGCGAGGGTGGTGTGTTGATCGAGGGGGAAGCCGACGTTCTGGGCGACGGTGAGCGAGTCGAACAGGGCGCTCATCTGGAAGAGGAAGCCGACGCGTGTGCGCAGCTCGATGAGCTCGTCGCGGGACATGGCGTTGACGTCGCGGCCGTCGAAGAGGACCTGGCCGGCGTCGGGGCGGAGGAGTCGGACGATGTGTTTGAGGAGGACGGACTTGCCGGTGCCCGACGGGCCGAGGACGACGGTGGTCTCGCCGCGGCGGAGGTCGAGCGACAGGTCTTCCAGGACGCTCAGCGGGCCGAAGCGCTTGCTGACGCGGCGGAAGGCGACGATGGAGTCGGAGTCTGTCAAGGCAGCGGTTTGGTGGGTGGGCCGTCTTCGGCGGAGTCGACGTCGGGTTCGGCGGTGTCGGCGGGCGGCGCTTCGGGGGGGGGCGGCTCGGTGTTGGTCTCGATCGCGGGCTGCGGCTCCGTCGCGGCGGGGTCGGGTGCGGCGTACGTGTCCGTGGCGGGCGGGGTCTCGGTTTGCCCGGTAGCGCTCTGCTGTTGCGTGGGTGTGTCGATCGACGGAGAGGCGTAGGCGTTGATGCCGGCGTTGGCGACCCAGGCCATGGCCGCGATGCCGGCGATGCAGAGCAGCGACATGATCCCGCCGGCGTATCGGCCGATGTCGCGCGGCCGCCAGGCGGCCAGGCCCAGCGCGATCACGGCCAGGACGGTGATCGCCAGGATCGGCCTGGACCAGAATTCGAGGCGTGCCTGGTAGAGGTCCATCCGATTGTCGGCCGGCTGATCGATCGTCGGCGGCATGGCGGGCTGGGACTCGAGGGCGGCGCGGGCGGCCTGGTTGGCGTCGACGACGAGCAAGACCGAGGCGGAGGTCAGCACGACGAGGATGAGCGAGACGATGAGCACGCCGCGTCGGCCGATGGCGGTGGCCAGCAGGAGGGCGAAGGTGGCGACGAGCAGGCCGTGCAGCGGGAGCAGGGCGAGGGCGAGGTGGACTTTCTCGGGCGGGATCCAGTTGTAGAGGAATTCCATCGTGGCCCCTCGGGGTGAGAGAATCGCGGAGCGGGTGGGTCAGTCGCCGTCGAACACGTCGCGCACGGCGCGGACGACGGCGTCCTGCTGATCGCGCGTCATCTCCGGGAAGATGGGGATCGAGAGCACCTGCTCGCTGGCGGCCTCGGCTTCGGGGAATTGGCCCGGCTCGTAGCCGAGCTGGGCGAAGCAGGGCTGCAGGTGCATCGGCTTGGGGTAGTAGACCTTGGAGGCGATGCCCTCGGCGGCGAGGTGCGCTCGCAGCGGCTCGCGCACGTTGGAGCGGACGCGGATGGTGTACTGATGGAAGGTGTGGTCCCGCTCGGGGGCCTCGAAGGGGGTGATGACGGGGGTGTCTTCGAGGAGGCGGTGGTACCGGGCGGCGAGGCGCTTGCGGGCCTCGTTGTAGGCGGGGAGGTGGGGGAGCTTGAGGCGGAGGAGGGCGGCGTAGAGCGCGTCCATGCGGAAGTTGCCGCCGAGGCGCTCGAAGGTGACGCCGTCTCGCGTGCCGTGGTTGCGGAGGTAGCGGACGGACTCGGCGAGCTCGTCGTCGTTGGTGGTGACGGCGCCGCCGTCGCCGAGGCCCGAGAGATTTTTGGTGGGGTAGAAGGAGAAGCAGCCGAGCTTGCCGATGGAGCCGACGGACTTGCCGTCGACGGAGGCGCCGATGGCCTGGGCGCAGTCGGCGATGACGGGCAGGCCGTGGTCGTCGGCGATGCGGGTGATCTCGGGCATGTTGGCCGGCAAGCCGAAGAGATGGACGGGCAGCAGGGCCTTGGTGCGGTCCGTGATGGCGCCCTCGATCATGCGTGTGTCGATGTTGAAGGTGCGCGGGTGGATGTCGACGAAGACGGGGACGGCGCCGAGGCGGGCGATGGTGGAGGCGGAGGAGAACCAGGTGAAGGGGGTGGTGATGACCTCGTCGCGGGGCTTGATGTCCAGGGCGAGCATGGCGAGGGTGAGGGCGTCGGTGCCGGAGGAGACGCCGATGGCGTGCCTGACGCCGACGAAGTCGGCCAGCTCGCGCTCGAAGGCGTCGACCTCCTGGCCAAGGATGAACGCGCCAGAGCTGAGCACGCGCTCGAAGGCCTCGCGGAAGGCGTCCATCAGCGGGGCGTGCTGTGCGACGGGGTCGACCAGGGGGACGTGGGGGGCGGTGGACGTCGGCGGGGCGGGGGTGCGGGTCATCGGGGCTCGGGGTCGGCTTGGTGGGACGGGTTGAGTGTAGTGGGGGTGGGGCGGGCGGCGTGGAGCAGGGGGGCGATGGCGTCGAGGGTGTCGGGGCGATCGAGGGCGTAGCCGGTGTGGGTGGCGGGGTCGTGGTAGAGGTCCCACTCGTAGAGCACGAGGCCGATCAGGGGCGAGTCGTTGTCGGCGATCAGGAGGGGTGACCAGGCGGCGGCGAGCGTGCGATAGGCGCGGGCCTGGGCATCGGTGTCGAGCGTCGCGTCGCCGAGCAGGTAGTTCCACGGGTCGCGCAGGGCCCACGGCAGGGCGGGGTACCCGACCTCGGTGACGAGCAGCGGGCGGCCGAGCCGATCGGCGAACGCGGCGAGGTCCTGCTGGATGGCTTGCCAGCGGTCGAGCAGCTCGCGGTCGGTGGGCTGATCGGCGTCGTCGGCGTGGGTGGTGAGGTCCCAGTATCCCGAGATGCCGATGGTGTCGAGGTCGAGCCAGCGGGGGAAGGAGGCGAAGGCGTCCCAGTTGGTCGAGTAGTACAGCGTGCCGGGGAAGCGATCGCGGGCCAGGGCGATGGTGGTGCGCCAGGCGTCGGCCTGGCTGGGCTGTTGGGTGGTGAGCAGCTCGCAGCCGACGGAGAAGGCGGTGGTGTCGGCGGCGGCGGCGAGGTCGGCGTAGTCGGTGAGGGCGTCGCGGTAGCCGTCCCACCAGGCGGGCCAGTCGGGCGGGAGGAGCTTGCCGCGCCACTCGTTGCCGCGGGGGTGGGTGAAGTTGACCTGCATCATGAGCGCGGTGGCGAGGCCGCGCTGCCGGGCGTGCGTGAGGGCGAGGCGGAGGGTGTCGTCGGTGGGGCCGCGGCCGGGGGCGATGAGGCGGGCGGGTCGGGCGGCGGCGCCGTCACGCTGGAAGATCGGCGTGACGACCTGGAGGGTGTTGAAGCCGAGGTCGGCGATGCGATCGATCGTGGCGGTCAGGCGGTGGTGGTCCTCGAGGTGGTAGAGGTTGATGGAGACGCCGAGGACGGGGCGAGGGAGGGCGTCTGCTTGGCTTGTCTCGGGGCGCGGTGGCGGCGGGGTGAGGGGTTCAGCCGGGGTGGCTGTGGCGTGGGGCGAGGCGCAGCTGGCGAAGGCGGTGGCGAGGTAGACCCCCAGCGCGAGGCTCACGAGCAGGGTGAGCCCGGCGTCGGCGAGTCGGTTTCTGGGCGCGGGCGGCACTCGGGTCGGACGCTGCTTATTGCGGGGCTCGGGGGGTGCGGTCACCGCCGCCCTGCGACCCGGGGCCGCCGCCTGGGCCGCCCATGCCGCCGCCCATCATGGCCTGCAGTTGCATGGCCTCGCGGGCGATGATCGCCATGGACTCCACGGGCAGGGTCACCTCGAGGATCATCTGCCGATCGGACGAGCCCATGGCCAGGCCGAGCGGGGCGGCGTCGGCGGGGATCTCGATGGGCGGCATGCCGAACATCGGCAGGAAGTTGTTGGCCATCTCGCCGATGCCCTGGAGGCTGAGATACCCGGCCATCGCGCGATCGGGCAGGGCGTCATTGGCCAGGGCCTTGGCGACCGGGGCGTTGCCGGCGAGGCCGTCGCCCTGGGCGTCGATGGTCGCCTGCAGCAGCGCGACGTCCGATCCGGTGGTGAGGAAGACCTTGTCGTCCTTGCCGCCGACGTAGCCCGCGTAGGACTGCTGCATCATGCCGGCCATCGGCCCCATCTGCTGCATCAGCTCGGCCGGCATCTCCTGGTCCATCGACCACTGCCCGAGGCTGACGCCGCTGAGGCTCAACGCGTCGGGCGTGTAGCTGGAGCGGGTGACCATATCGGCGGTGGTCATCTCGCCGTTGGGGCCCGGGACCGGGATCGGCATGCCCAGGCCGTCGATCTGTTCGGTGTACTCGGCGAACGCCTGCACGAAGGCGTCGGCGTCGTCGACCTCGTAGACCGCGGCGACGTCGAACAGGCCCGACAGACCCATGGCTGGCACGGCCGGCACATAGAGCCCGCCGGCGGCGCCGCTCACCTGTTCGGCCATGGGCAGCGAGGCCTCGTACATCTTGCGTTGCGCGGCGGCCGTCTCGGGCATGGCGTCGGCGAACTGCTGGGTGAAGGCGGCCAGGTCGATGCCGGTGGCGTCCAGGGCGAAGGCCATGAGGAAGGGCTTGTCGGGCAGCTCGGCGAAGCGGGACGCGATCGGGCTGGCGGGCTTGCCGGTGAAGATGCTCGAGGCGGGCGTGTCGTCGGCGAACTTGGCGCACAGGCCGAGGGTGACGTCGTCGCCGGCGAGGTTGGCCGTGACCAGCGCCCCCTCTGCGCCGCCGGCAAAGTCGGCGAACCACTCCATGGACGCCATGTTGGCGGCCATCGCGTCGGCGGCGCCCTGGTCCATCCCGCCGCCGAGTTGGAGCTGATCGTTCACGGCCGCCATCTGCTCGGCCATCGCCGGCCCGAGCTTGGCCATATCCATCACCATCATCAGGTCCGGCTGGTCGGTCAGGTGAGCGGTGTAGTCGCCGGCGTTGGTCAGCAGTTGCTGAGCGCGGTCGGTCGGTTCGTAGGCGGTGACGGCGTCCTCGTTGTTGCCGACGACGGCGTAGTCGCCGGCCTGCCGCACGAAGGCCTCGCTGCCGTCGGCGAGGACGAGCGGGGTGACGCCGTCGGCCGAAGCGCCGCCGAGGCTGCCGACAAAATTGCCGTAGTTGTTGACGGGAACGAAGACCAGCGAGGCGGCCAGCGACTCGTCCTGCTGCGACATCGCCGCGGCGGCGTTGCTCAACGCCATGGCGACGGGGCGTTCCCGATCGACGCCCTGGGGGTCGCCGAGCTGGCCCATCATCATGCCCAGCACGTTCTGCGAGCCCGGCGCCGGCACGCCCAGCCGGTCGGAGAGGTCGGCGATGTGGTCGGACATGGCCTGGGGGTTGGGGACGACCACGAGCATCTCGGTGCCCGCCGGGGCCATGGTCATGACGTCGCCGGCCGCGGGTCGGGCCAGCAGCGCGACGGCGGCGGCCGCGAGGACGGCTCCACCGAAGAAGCCGGCCAGGCTTCGATTGGCGGCGCGGGTCGTTGCCAGGCTGAGCGCTCGGGATTCACGACGCACGCGGCGGACGGGGTGGGCAGGCATGGGCGGCTCCGATGGGGTCAACGCGAGATGCCGACGCCCCATGGCGCCGGCACGGCGATGGTACGAGCTATTCGGGTCGCAGGGTCGCGTACCATCGGGACGGTGAGCGCAAGCCTGACACAACCCCGGCGAGACGACTCTCAGGCGGGTCCGATCGACCTTGACGACGTCGTTGCGGGGATTGAGCCGGGCCGCGGCCGCAAGGCGCTGGTGGCGATGTCGGGCGGGGTCGACAGCTCGGTCGCCGCGGCGCTGCTGCAGCGGGCCGGTTGGGAAGTGGTTGGCGCGTTCATGCGGCTGGGCAGCGACGACTCGATCGAGGCGGCCGAGGGGTACGACAACCTCTTCGACGGTTGCGCGACCGACCCGAGCCAGCCGAAGTCCGGCGGCGGCCGGCACCAGGGCTGCTGCTCGGTCAACGACGCGGCCGACGCCCGGCTGGTCGCGGCGCACCTGGGCGTGCCGTTCTACGTGATCAACTTCAAGCGTGACTTTGGTCGGGTGATCGACTATTTCGTCGACGAGTACAACGCCGGCCGCACGCCCAACCCCTGCGTGCGGTGCAACGACTGGTTGAAGTTCGGCCGGCTTCACGACTACGCCGCGTCGATCGGCGCCGAGTACGTCGCGTCGGGGCACTACGCGCGGGTCGGGCGTGATGAGCACGGCCGAGCAACGCTGACGCGCGGGCGCGACGTGGGCAAGGACCAGTCGTACGTGTTGTTTGGCACGACGCCGGCGAAGCTCGAGCGGATGCTGCTGCCGATCGGCGACCTGCAGAAGTCGCGTGTGCGTGAGCTGGCCGAGGCGCTGGGCCTGCCCGTGTTCGACAAGCCGGACTCGCAGGAGATCTGCTTCGTCCCCGACCGCGACTACGCGCGGCTGGTCGAGCGGCGCACCGAGGGCGGGTTGGACGAAGGAGAGATCGTCGACACCTCGGGGGCGGTGCTCGGCACGCACGGCGGGCAGCAGCGGTTCACCATCGGTCAGCGGCGCGGGCTCGACCTGGCGATGGGGTATCCGATCTACGTCGTCGACAAGGACGCCGAGGCGAACCGCGTCGTCGTCGGTACCAAGGCCGATCTCGCCGCGACCGGCTGCGTGGCGGGGAAGGTGAACTGGCTCGACGGCGCGTTGCCCGACGACTGGCGCCCGTGCGGCGTCAAGGTGCGCTACAACGGCGGCGAGGGGGCCGGCGCGGTGCGTGTTGCCACGGGTGGAGATGGCGCGACGGAGATCGAGCTGCGGTTTGACGCGTCGATCGAGGCGGTGACGCCGGGGCAGGCGGTGGTGTGCTATGACGGGGATCGGGTGATCGGCGGCGGCTGGATCGACCGCGCGGTTCGGCCGGCCGGCTAGGGCCCGTACTCGCTGGCGGCGCGGCCGGTCTTGTCGCGGACGCCGAGCTTGCTGAGCAGGCTGCGCCGGAGGCGTTGCGGGCCCTTGCTGATGCGTCGCCACAGGCGCACGGCCGCGGGGCGAAGCCGGTCGAGCTCTTCCTCGCCGCCGGGGTAGAGGTCGGGCCGCGTGCGCAGCTTGTGCTTCATCAGGTGATAGCGGTCGCTGCGCTGCAGGAGGTTGAGCAGCCAGCCGAGCGAGTAGCGACCCAGCGGCAGCCAGCGCGGGATAACGAAGTGGATCTGGAAGTCGATCAACGCCGGGCGGCCGTCGGGCGTGACGATGATGTTGTCGGCCTTGTCCATGTCGACGTAGGCGACGCCTTGGGCGTGCAGCGCGTCGACGATGTCGTCGAGCTCGTCGAAGAACGTGTCGGAGACCCGGTGTTCGAGCCGGTAGTCCTTGAGCGTTTCGCCGTCGAGGAACTCGCGGGCGGCGGTCGCCGGGTCGGGGCGTGGTCCGGGCTCGTCGGGTCGTTGCCAGGCGACGGGGCCGAGGTCGTTGGGGATGCCGACGACGTCGGCGGTGCGGTGCAACAGGCGCGTCTCGCGTCGGGTCAGGGCGCGGCCGGCCCAGCCCATAGGGATGGGGCCGAGCCGGGCTCGGCGGGAGAACTTGACGATCGCGCGGCGGTCGTCGTCGGCCTCGTCGGCGAACAGGCAGGTCGCGGCCCAGGCGTCGTGCTTGTAGAGCCTCAGCCGGCGGAAGGGTCGGCCGTCGACCGCGACGCGCTCGGGCGGTTCGAGCCGGCCGAGCGCGCGCAGCCACGGCGGGCGCGGTTTGCGATCGGTGGGTGGGTCGCTCGGCATCGCGCGAGTGTACCGCTGGCGTCGGGTCAGTCGGTGGGGGCTTCGACGGCGGCGGGCGGGGCGGGCGGCTGCAGGGTGTCGAGCAGCAGCGGGTAGGCGAGCATCGTCGAGCCGTCGCGGGTCGAGCGGATGCTGAGCGTGACCACGGGCGGGGAGGCCGCCCAGTCGATCTCGACCGTGCCGAAGTTGGGGTGGCGATAGGCGAAGTCGGAGCCGACGCGGTGGCGGTTGGGCTCGCGGTTGACGTCGGGTCGTCCCTGGTTGAGGCCGCTGGAGGTCAGGTCGAACATGGGGTACGGGCCGTCGACGCGGTCGGCGGAGAGCTCCCAGTGGTGGCGGTCGCCGGTGACGAAGATAACGCCGTTGGCCTGGGTGTCGGCGATGAGGTCGAAGAGGCGTTGGCGTTGGAGGGGGAAGTTGGCCCACTTCTCGAAGCGGTGCTCGCCGGCGACGACCTGGATGGAGCTGGCGATGAGGCGCAGGTCGGCGGGCTCGCGGAGCTTGCGGTCCAGCCAGTCCCACTGTTCGTCGCCGAGGACGGTGGCGGCGGGGTCGTCGTTGGGGACGTAGTGGCGTCGGCCGTCGACCTGCTCGACGACCATGGGGCTGCGGAAGAAGCGGGTGTCGAGCAGGATGAGTTGGGTGCGCTGGCCGGGTGGGCCGAAGGACCACGCGCCGTAGACGCCGTCGCGCGATCGCCGGGGCGAGTCGACGGGGTCGCCGAAGAAGTCGAGCAGGGCGGCCTGGCTGTCCTTCTTGAACGGCAGCTCGACGCCGGCGTCGTTGAGCCCGAAGTCGTGGTCGTCCCAGGTGGCCAGGATGGGCACGGCGGCGAAGAGCCGGGCGAAGCCGGGGCGGGCGGCGAGCTCGGCGTAGGCGACGTGGATGTCGTCGATGGTGATCGTGCGCTCGCGTCGCTCGAGGTCGGCGTACATGTTGTCGCCGATGAAGAGGAAGACGTCCGGGCGGTCGTCGACGATGGCGGTGAAGGGGTTGAAGTCGTTGGCGCGTTGGGCGTCGTTGTAGCCGCCGGTCTGGTTGAAGCAGGAGCCGAAGGCGATGCGGGTGAGCGTGTCGTCCGGCCCGGGCAGGGACGGGGGGGCGGGGAGCGCGGGGGGCACGGCTCGGTCGGCCGGCTGGGTGGCCTGAGCGGCGATCCACGGGGCCACGAGCAGGGCGACGACGCCCGCGAGGTTGGGCAGGGTTGACGGGCGGGGTGTCATCGACGGAGTCTAGCCGGCGGCGGGCGGGTGCCGGCGAGCGCCGCGGGAGAGCTCACGATGATCTTGCGCAGGGTTTCGGGGCGTGTCGGGCGTCGTCGGGCGGCGTCCTCGTCGGGCGGTCGATCGGGCCGGCGCGGCGAGTCGGCGGCCGCGCGGCACCTGCGTGGGCTGGGGTATCGCGTGGTCGGGCGGAACGTGCAGACCCGGGCTGGCGAGATCGACTTGCTGGCTCGCACGCCGGACGGCGGGACGCTGGTGGTGGTCGAGGTCAAGACACGCGTGGCCGGCGCGGCGGGGCTGGCGCCGGAACGGCGGGTGGGGTCGTCCAAGCAACGCAAGCTCTTGCAGCTGGCGCGGTCGTTGTTGCGTCAGCCGAGGTACCGAGCGGCGGGCGTCCGTGTTGACGTGGTCGGCGTCGATCTGCCGGCGCCGGGCTGGCGGGCGTGGGTGGGGTTGGATCGGCCAGCGGTGCGCCACTATCCCGATGCGGTGCGAGCGTGACGGTGCCGGGTCTTACGGATTCACCGAGGAGACCGCGGCGGCGAAGATGGCGAGCAGGATGGGCGCGAGGAAGATAATCGCAAAGAACAACAGCCCCAGCAGGAAGAACGCGACGGCGATCCACCCCATGATCAGGCCGACGGTCGCGAGCACCATCTGATCCTTGGGGGCCCGGCCCTGCGCGATCGCACGCTTGGCCACGCCGTGCTGCCAGATCGCGACGAAGCCCAGCGGGGTGCAGCCGGTGACCAGGGCGATGACGCCGAAGACCAGGCAGACCACCGGCGAGCTGTCGGTGCCGCCCGCGGGGGTGCCGGCGGCGGACGAGACGCGGACCGATTCCGCGACGCTGGCCCCGCACTCGGGGCACTTGCCGCCGATCGCGGTGCCGCTGAGGTCGTAGCCGCAATAGGCGCAGGCCACGCGGGATCGTTCGACCTGGTCGGGGGTGACGTCGGTCATGCGAGCAGCGTACCGCGACGCGGTGTCGCGGGCCTGCGAGAGGCCGCCGACGAAGCGTCGTGCGTGACAGCCTCAGCCGTTCGCCAGGTGGCGCCGTGGGCGGGCGGCGTCGCGGAAGGGTTTGGCCTTGTGCAGCGTCTCGCGCCACTCGGCTCGGGGGATCGAGTCGGCGACGATGCCCGAGCCGACGTGGAAGTCGGCCACGCCGCCGCTCGTCGCTCGGTTCTGGGTGACGCAGGCCGTGCGGATGGCGAGGCTGAGGGTCATCGATCGGCCGCGGAGCCAGCCGATGGCGCCGCAGTAGGGGCCGCGGCGGACGGGCTCGAGCCGCTCGATCATCGTCATGGCTTGGACTTTGGGGGCGCCGGTGATCGAGCCGCCGGGCAGGGTGGCGCGGAGCAGGTCGCCGGGGGACGCGTCGGGCCGGAGCGCGGCGGTGACCGTGGCCACGGCGTGATCGATCCCGGGGTGGCGCTCGATGACGCGGGGCTGATCGACGCGGACCGAGCCGAAGGCGGCGACGCGGCCGAGGTCGTTGCGGAGCATGTCGACGACCATGGCGAGCTCGGCCCGGTCCTTGGCGCTGGTGGCGAGGTCGGCGTGGGGGTGGCGGGCGGCGCTTGCTCCGGCGCGTCTTGTGCCCTTGATGGGGCGGGTGGTGACGCTTCCGTCGGGGGCGAGCTCAAGGAACAGCTCGGGCGAGACCGAGGCGATCGCTCGCGTGGTGTGATCGCCGAGGTCGGGCAGGGGCAGGTACGCCGCGAACCAGGCCGGCGAACGCTCGAGCAGGGCGAGGAAGAGCTCGCGCGGCTGGCCGAGGAACTCGGCGGTGAGGCGGGTCGCGAGGTTGACCTCGAACGCGTCGCCGGCGTGCAGACGCTCGATGACGTGCGCAACGGCGTGCTGATAGTCCCGGGCGGTGAACGTCGAGCCAACGGGTCCGAGTCGAAGCGACGCATCGGGCGGCGGGGGCGGCGGCGGGTTGTCATGCAGGCTGAACGTCTCGGCCGTCGGGCAGCGATGCAGCACGGCCAGGGGCCAACCTCGATCGTCGGTGGCGATGCGGGCGATCGACTCGACGTGCCGCCCGAGGTCGTAGCTCAGGTAGCCGATCCACGTGGCGTCGGGGTCGTCGGCGAGCAGGGCGTCGAGGTCGGCGAACGGGTCGTGCGTGAAACTCAAGTTCGGTTCGTCGGGGCCGAGCCAGACGGAGCGGCCGTCGACCGTGAAGACCCACGCGCCGTGGGGTCGGCCGAGGATCGAGCGGTTGGCCCAACGGGGGTGATGCCGCGCGGCGTGCAGCAGGCAGGCGTCGTCGTCGGCGGCGAGCCAGGCGGCGACCGGATCGATGGCGGCGGCGTGGGCGGGCACGGGTCGATGCTAAGGGCAGGCGGTGAGCGGTATGCTGGGACGATGGATCGAGACAGCCGTGGCCGGTGGCCGAGCTTGGTGGTGGCGGGGCTGTGCGTGGTGGCGCTGGCGGTCGGCTGCGAGGTCAAGACCAGCGACCGGGACATCACGTTCATCAACGTCGAGGAGCTTCGCGAGCTGCTGGCCGACGAGGGCGAGCGGACGCTGGTGATCGACGTGCGCCGGTGGGGCGAGTACGACGCGGGGCACATCCCCGGGGCGGTGTGCGTGCCGGTGTCGGAGCTGAGGCGCAACGACCCGGTGCTGGCGGGCGCGACGTCGCTGGTGGTGTACGCCGGGAGTTATGAGAGCCCGCTGTCGCCGGCGGCGGCGAAGAAGCTGATCGCCGAGGGATACGTGAACGTGTACGACTTCCGCGGCGGGCTGGAGTTCTGGGAGGAGGAGGGGGGCGAGGTCGAGCAGACGCCGGGGTGGATCATTGACGGCGCTTCGGCGATGAGCGCGTCGAGCGACACGGTCGAGCAGGTCGTGGTTGAGGAAGAAGACGGCGGGAACTGAGCGGGCTCAGCGGGCGGGGCGGTCGCGCCAGGGGAATGTTACGCCGGCGACGACGAAGACCAGGCCCAGGACGGGCAGGGCGGCGCCGTACGGGCCGTGGGTGAGGCGGGTGAGGGCGGTGTCGGGCGGCACGTAGGCGGGGGGCATCGGGGCGATGGCGACGCCGTCGAGTTCGAGCGGTCGATCGGGCGTGGGAGGGGCGAGGGTGGTGGTGTCGGGGCGGTCGGGCGTCATGCCCCAGCGGTCGTGGGCGACGCGGGCCAGGAGCGTGGGGTCGCCGTCGTCGAGGGCGTGGGCCAGCTGACGGAGGCGGTCGACCTGGGCGTGGCGGGTCGCGAGGTGGGCGGTGAGGGTCGCTCGCTGGCGCTGCATGGCGGCGGCGGTGTGCATTGGGGGGACGGCCATCGAGCCCGCGACCAGGGCGAGCCCCCCGGCGAGCATCAGCCAGCCGGGCAGGGCGTTGACCAGGCGTGACGCGGGCGAAGACATGAGGTGCACTATCGACGCGTGGCGTCCGGGGCGTTGAAAGCCGGGTAGTGGGTCAGTCTGAAATCCCACCCCCGCTACAATGAGGGCATGTCAGACGAGCCTGTGAAGCCGGACCCCGAGAAGAAGCCGAAGCGGCCGAGGGACGCGAATCAGCTCGCCAAGCGGATCGTGGACTTGGCGACGGGGGAGGCGGAGGAGAAAGAACCCGAGCCGTCGGATCGGTCAGAGGCGGGGCGGAAAGGGGCGGCGGCTAGGTCACAAGCATTGACGGCAGAACAGCGAAGCGACATTGCCCGTAAGGCCGCCGCAAAGCGCTGGTCTGAGAATGGCTAGGCGGCGCCGCCAAGATCGATGACGCCCATTTCGACGATCTTGCGGGCTACCTCATAAACGTCATGACGGCTCTGCTCTTTTCTGATTCCAGCGGCAATGAACCAAACTCTGATGTGTCGCAGCACATCGCCGGTAGCAAGTTCATCTTCTTCCACTGTGTACACGGCGCGATAACGACCGAAAGTAAGCCGATAGCAGTTTTTAAGTGGACCCACGAGCGGTTTATGGACCGCTCGTGGGTCGTGACACTCATATAGCAGATCGGCCTTCTCAAGCAGCCCGCGCTGAACATCCTTTGGGAGCTTTTTGAGCAACCGTTTAGCCGTCTCGGTCCATTGGATGCTCACGCGAGTCATTCTCCGAGAATCTCCTTCTTCAGATCCTCGTGGTCGGTCAAGCGCCCATTCTTAATGTCTTCAAGACTGTCGAGATAGAGCTGGTGGGACTCTGGATCGCTCATAATTTCGACGGTCTCGATGACGGCGGTGAGATATTCAAGATCAACAACCGCAAAGGCCTCTTTGCCGTGTCTTGTGATCTTGATGATGTTCTCAGCGCGCAGAATCTCATCGAGGCGGTTGAACTGCCGTCTGGCTTCTGAAATGTCCAACGTTTGCGAGGTCATCTTGCTCCTGGTGCTGGGGTTCGCATGGATGGATGGCGTCCTTACCGTCCGGGGAGTCCGTCCCAACGACCGCATCAGTGATTCACCGATTGTACGGTCTATGGGGCAGAAATCAATCGAACTTCGCTGTATTTCGTACAAAAAAGCGCTTGACTTTAGTACGTTCTTCTCGTTAGGGTAACGGGCACCGACTCAAGGCCGAGTCGACAGGCTGGTGTTTGCTCTGGTCGATCAGGGCTCCAGCCGCTCAAACCTCCAAATTGGAGAACTCGTTATGGCCCGGACCGGTTACTACAAAATCTGGAAAAGCGACGCTGATAGCTATTGGTACTGGCGGTACATCGCCTCAAACGGCGAACAAATCAGTCGATCGACTGACGGCTATTACAACAAGTCTGACTGCCGTCGATCCATTGAAATCATGAAGGACAGCAAGTACGACCCCGTCATCGACTAACTCAATTCTCTTCGTTGTCAGGGATGATCTCGACTTCACACGGCGGGCCATACTCCCACCGCACATTTGAGAGAATTGTTTTACAGCGACGGAGTTGAACTCGAAGGCGGTTGTTAAGCGACGGCGTGGCGGCCTCGGCGAGCTGTGGGATGACCCTCTCAAGCTCGCCGAGGTCGTCTTCGTTAATCATGTAGGTGTGTGGCACTTGGCAACCTTTCGCAACATTCGATGATCGCGGCTTATTCTCATTGACGTACAAAAACTCAAATCGACGCCGCGCGCAATAGGGGACTTCCCCTATGTTATCGGACGGCGGTTATCGGGCCTGCTTCGTTTGTTTGTTAGGTATACAGAGCCAGTTGAATCGTACTTAATTTCGTACAAAATGATTGACGGGCGGTTCGATGCCAAGCATAATGGTCAGTATGAAAAAGCTGTCCACCAAGGACCGAGCCGCCATCGTCCGCTGCCTCGTGGAAGGCTGCTCGATCCGCTCGACCACCCGGATGACCGGGGCGAGCAAGAATACGGTGGCCAAGCTGCTCGTCGATCTTGGGGCCGCCTGCCGCGACTGGCACGACGAGAACGTGGTGGGGCTCAACACTGATCGCGTCCAGTGCGATGAAATCTGGTCGTTCGTCGGGGCCAAACAGAAGCAGGTCGAGAAGGGGGCATCCGGGGCGGGTGACGTGTGGACGTGGACCGCGATCGACGCGGATACCAAGCTGGCGATCACCTGGCTGGTGGGTGAGCGTGACGGCGGCACCGCCTACGACTTCATGCACGACCTCGCGGGCCGGCTCGTCTCCCGTGTCCAGCTCACCACGGACGGCCTCAACGCCTATCTCGATGCCGTTCTGGACAACTTCGGCCCCTACGTCGATTACGCCCAACTGGTGAAGCTGTACGGCGACGATCCCCGGCTCAAGAACAAGAGCCCCCAAGCCCGCTACAGCCCCAGCAAATGCACGGGATCGAAGAAGTACGCCCGGATCGGCACGCCCGATCCCAAGCACATCAACACGTCCTACGTCGAGCGGGCCAACCTCACGATGCGGATGTCGATGCGGCGATACACCCGCCTGACCAACGCCTTCTCCAAGAAGGTCGAGAACCACGAGGCGATGACCTCGCTGCACTTCTGCTACTACAACCTCTGCCGGGTTCACTCGACGATCCGGGTCACGCCCGCGATGGAAGCCGGGATCACCGATCGGGTCTGGACGATCGAGGAACTGGTCGGCATCCTTGAGGCGAGCGAGGACGCCGTCATCGGGACTGAAGCCAACAAACGCGGGCCGTACAAGAAGGGTCAGGATTCAGACTGACCCACTACCGAAAGCCGGGCCGCCGAGCGCTCACCCCGCAGAAATGACGGCGATCGGGGTACCATGCGTGGCTCGATGCCCGCCGCCGATACCCCCTATCCGCCGAGCGACGGCCGATCGGTCTATCTTGAGACCTTCGGTTGCCAGATGAACGTGCTGGACAGCCAGCTCGTGCGGTCGAGCCTGGCCGCGGCGGGGTACCGCTTCACCGACGACTGGCAGGCCGCGGATGTCGTGCTCTACAACACCTGCTCGGTCCGCGAGAAGGCCGAGCAGAAGGTCTGGTCTCGCCTGGGGCGGGTTGGTCAGCACAAGGCCGATCGCCCCGACTTAATCCTCGGCGTGCTGGGCTGCATGGCCGAGCGCGAGGGCCAGGACATGATCCGCAAGCACCCGCAGGTCGACCTGCTCTGCGGGCCGGGCGAGCTCGACAAGGTCCCGCTGCTCATCGACAACCTCGCGCGCACGTCCGCCGCGTCGCGGTCTGGCCTGGCCACCGCGCAGGTCGCGCTGCAGGGCAACACGCACCGTCGCTCGGGCACGCTCGCCGCGGCCGAGGACACGCTCGAGCTGCTCGACCTGTCCCGCAGCTTCGCCCCCGACGGCGCGGGCTCGGCCTACGTCCGCATCACGCGCGGCTGCAACAAGTTCTGCACGTACTGCGTCGTCCCTCACACGCGCGGGGCCGAGGTGCACCGCCACCCCGACGCGATCGTCGACGAGTGCCGCAAGCTGGTCGAGGCCGGGGCCCGAGAGATCACGCTGCTCGGCCAGACGGTCAACCACTACCACTACGACCTCGCCGCCACCGAGACGATCGACGGCGTGGCTCAGCCACAGGTCGGCGCGGCCGTGCGCAACGCCGGCAACGGCTTCGCCATCACCGAACGCCGCAGGCCGACCGACGCCGAGAGGTCCTCGGGGGGGCGCGACCTGTTCACGTTCGCCATGCTGCTGGCGCGGGTGCACGACGAGCTGCCCGAACTCTCTCGCCTGCGGTTCGTCACCAGCTTTCCCCGCGACTTCGGCGACGACATCCTGCGCACCATCGCCGAGCGCCCGCGTCTCTGCCCGTACCTGCACCTGCCGGTGCAGTCCGGCTCGGACCGCGTGCTGGCGTTGATGAACCGGGGGTACACCGTCACCGAGTACGTCGACCTCATCGACCGCGCCCGAGCGATCGTCCCGGACGTCGAGATCGCCAGCGACATCATCACTGGCTTCCCGACCGAGACCGAGGAAGACCACTGGGCGACGCTCGATCTGATCCGAAGGTGCCGGTTCAAGAACTCGTTCATCTTCAAGTACAGCCCGCGCCCGGGCACGGCGGCGATCGAGCGGTTCGACGATGACGTGCCCAACGACGTCAAGAAGCGTCGCAACGCCGAGCTGCTCGCGGTGCAGGGCGAGGTCGCGGCGGCCGAGCACGACAAATACGTCGGGCGGACCGTCGGCGTGTTCGTCGAGAAGGTGACGGGCAAGCCTTCGCCAG
>JBCBUE010000011.1:66936-75253 GCA_039818285.1 Planctomycetota bacterium
GTCGCGGGCGGCGGGGTCGAGCTGCGGTGGGAGTCACGCCAGCAGACGGACAACGCCGGCGACGACGCGATCGTGCAGCTCAGCGGCCGCACGCCCGGCGACATCATCGTCTGCTTCGACGGCCCGGCCCGCTTGATCGGCCAGACCGTCGACGTACGCATCGATCGCGCCGCGCCGTTGACGCTGTTCGGCGAGCTCCGCCGATCTTGAAAGTGCACGCGAGATGTCGGGAGGGCTGCGAGTGGCGGACGAATTCAGCTCAGAAGAGAATGCGGACGAGCAGGCTTCGACATCAATTGGCTGCTTCTCGCGTTTGATCGCTGGGGTCTCGCTTGGGGTGCTGTTAGCTGTCTGCGCTGTTATCGCAGGGCTTGGGCTGGCCGCGCAGCCGTTCGGCGTCCTGGGCTGGGGCCTGGTAACGCTCGGGATGGGGGCGATTGGCTTCGTGGCTGGCGCGACCTTCTTGGCGGGATGGGCAGTTCATCTTCCGATTCCGTTCCTTCACGATTAGTCTCGTTGTCGAGCCGGTAGACTCCGCCGCATGCCCGAGACCATCCCCCTGTGGCCCGGCCAATCGGCCGATGCGCTTCCGACGCTCACCTGGTACCCCTGCCGTGGCGCCGATGCCGACACGCCGGCCGTGCTCGTCATCCCCGGCGGCGGCTACGGCATGCACGGCGAGCATGAGGGCATGCCGATGGCCGACGCGCTCAACCACGATGGCTTCCACGCCGCCGTGCTGCTCTACCGCCTGGCCCCCGATCATCACCACCCGGCGATGATCCACGACGCGCAGCGGGCGATGCGTCTGATGCGTCGGCGTGGCTGGCCGCGCGTCGGCGTCGTCGGTTTCTCGGCCGGTGGGCACTTGGCCGCGACGCTCACCGTCCATCACGACCGGTTCCGAGCCGAGGAGGACGACCTGGCCGACACGTTGCCCGCTCGTCCCGACGCCACCGTGCTGGTCTACCCCGTCATCGACATGGCCGGCGCCCCCACGCATCAGGGCTCTCGTCTCAACCTGCTCGGCGAGGATCGGGTGAACGACGCCGAGCTGTTGGACCTGCTGAGCGCGCACCGACACGTCACCGCGGACACCCCGCCGTCGCTGGTGCTGCACTGTCGGCCGGACACGGTGGTCGACGTCGCGAACCCGCTGCTGTGGGTCGAGGCGTGCCAGAAGGCGGGCGTGCCGTGGGAGATGTACGTCAGCGAGCGCGGCGGGCACGGCACGCCGTGGCTCTACATCAAGCCCGAGGGCGACTGGTTTCGTGAGATCAGCCACGCCTTCCTCGATCGCCACCTGACCACCTGACCGACTGACCGACTGACCGCGCCCGCGGGCACGGAGGTGAGACAATGATCTTCGACGGCCACCTCGACCTCGCGATGAACGCGCTGCAGTTCGAGCGTGACCTGCGCCGCCCGCTCGACGAGACCCGCCAGCGGGAGCAAGGCGTCGACGACGGCCGAGGTGTCGCGACGGTCACGCTGCCGGGCATGCGCCAGGCGGGTGTCCGAGCGTGCGTCGCCACCCTCCTGGCCCGCGCCAAGCCATGGGTCGACCCGGCCCGCTCGCTGAAGCGATCGACCGACGACTGGCCCGATCCCTCGATGGCCCACGCCGTGGCGCACGGCATGCTCGCCTACTACCGCTGCCTCGAGCGGCAGGGCGAGATCGCCATCGTCCGCGACGCTACCGACCTCGACCGCCTCACGCCCGACGGACCGATCGGCGTCATCGTCACCCTCGAAGGCGCCGACCCCGTCCTCGACCCCGACGACCTGCACCGCTGGCACGACGCCGGCCTGCGCACTCTCAGCCTCGCTCACTTCGGTCGGTCCCACCACGCCCACGGCACGCCATCGACCGACCCAGCCAACCCACACGACGTCGACGGCCCGCTCACCGACCTCGGCCGCGCGACGCTCGACGCCATGCACGACCTCGGCATGCCGCTCGACCTCACCCACCTCAGCGATCGCTCGTTCGCCGAGGCGTTCGACCGCTTCCCCGGCCGCGTCTACGCCTCGCACTCGGCCTGCCGCGCGATCGTCGGGAACAACGACCAAGTCCACCCTCAACGCAACCTCACCGACGACCAGCTCCGCGCCATCCTCGATCGCGACGGCGTCGTCGGCCTGCCGCTGTTCAACGCCTTCCTCCAGCCCGGCTACACCGAGGCGTCCGGCCCGGCCGACTGCCCCGTCGCCCGCTTCGCCGACCACGCCCGCCGCGTCTGCGACCTCGTTGGTGACGCCGACCACGTCGCGCTCGGCTCGGACCTCGACGGCGGGTTCGGCCGCGAGCACACCCCCGACGCCATCGATTCCGTCGCCGACCTCCCTCGCCTGGCCGACGCGCTTCAGGCCGCCGGGTTCACGGCCGATGAGGCAGAAGGCGTGCTGAGCGGCAACTGGCACCGATTCTGGCGTGCCGGCCTGCCCGCCGCCGCCGGGTGACTCGACGGACCCGTCCGCTCTCGCCGCCCCGGTCGCGGCCATCCCTCAGGGGGCGATAACATTGGGGTTTGCACGGAGCAACGCATGATCGATAGGACGTTCACCCATCGCCTGATCAGCCCCGCCGACGTCTCGCCCAGCCGCGATGGCCTGCGCGTTGTTGGCGTCTTCAACCCCGGGGTCGCGGAACTCAACGGCGAGGTCGTCATCGTCGCCCGAGTCGTCGAACAGCCCACCGACACGCAGCCCGGCTTCGTCGCCTCGCCCCGGCTCGACGAGCACGGCACGCTGCTGGTCGATCACCTCCCCGAGGACGAGTACGACCTCTCCGACCGACGCACGGTCCTGCACAAGACGACCGCCGCCAAGCGGCTGCGCTTCATCTCGCACCTGCGCGTGTTCCGCTCGCCCGACGGCAAGTCCATCGATCCCTCGGCAGAGCCCACCGTGCTGCTTCCCCAGGGCCCCTACGAGACCTACGGCATCGAGGACCCGCGCGTCACGCAGCTCGGCGACCTGTTCTACATCACCTACGTGGCCGTCTCCCCGCGCGGCGTGTGCACCTGCCTGATGTCGACGACCGACTTCGTGACCTTTCACCGCCACGGCATCATCCTGCCGCCGGACAACAAGGACGTCGTGCTCTTCCCCGAGAAGCTGCTGGGCGACTATGTCGCGATCCACCGGCCGATGCCGGCGATCAAGTTCGCCGAGCCGGCGATGTGGCTGTCCCGCTCGCAGAACCTCCTGCACTGGGGCGCGCACGAGCGGATGGACGCCGCCGATGTCGGCGGGCTCAGCATCGGCGGCGGCACCCCACCCGTCCGCACACGCGACGGCTGGCTGATCATCTACCACGCCAAGCGCAACTTCCCCGACGCGCCCGACGGCGAGAAACGTTTCGAGTACGTCGCGCACGCCATGCTGCTGCACCCCGACAACCCACGCCAGGTCGTCGGCATGGCGTCGATGCCCATCATGCTCCCGGTCGAGCCGTTCGAGACCCACGGCTTCGTGGACGGCGTCGTGTTCCCAACCGGCCTGGTCGAGCGCGACGATCAGTTTTACGTGTACTACGGCGCGGCCGACGAGCACGTCGCCGTCTGCGGGTTCGACCGGCGGGAGCTGCTGGCGATCTGCGAGCCGCTCGAGCAGTCGGCCGCGGTCTGACGCGCTCCTCAGGGGTTGAGTTTGCTCAGGCCAGCCGGGTGCGCTTGGCCTGCGGGAACGTCGTCTCCAGCCACGTCGTGGGGCCGTGCACGGTGATCCGGCTGTGCGCGAGGTCGGGCGGGACGAGGATCGTCTGCCCGGCGCGGAATTGCACGTCCGGCGCGCCCTGCCCGCAGATGATCATGCCGCCGCCTTTCAGCACGGTCCACACCACCGGCTCGCCGTAGGCGCAGTCGCCCAGGAAGTTGGCCTCGACCTCGACGCGGTGGACGTGGAAGTAGTCGTTGCGGCAGAGGAACGTCCGCACGGCGTGATCGCCCTCGACGCGGGTCATGGGCTCGTACGCCGACGCGTCCAGCGGGCCGAAGTCGATGCATTGCATCGCGGCATCAATGTGCAGCTCGCGCCCGGTCCGGCCCCAGTCGTACACGCGGAAGGTCGTGTCGCTGGGCGTCTGCACCTCGGCCACCATCACGCCGGCGCCCAGGGCGTGACACGTCCCGCTGGGCAGGTAGTGAAAGTCGCCGGGTTCGACGGGGATGCGGATCAACAGGTCTTCCACCGTGTTGTCGGCGATGGCCTGGCGGAACCGGTCGGGCGTGGTGCCGGCCTTGACGCCCTTGTAGATCGCCGCGTCGACGTTGGCGGCGACGACGTACCAGCACTCGCTCTTGAGATAGGCGTCGTCGTGGGTCGCGGCGTAGTCGGCGCTGGGGTGGACCTGCACCGAGAGGTTCTCGTTGGCGTCGAGGAACTTGACCAGCAGCGGGAAGTCGCCCGACTCGGTCAGCGGCAGGTCGCCCAGCAGGTCGCGCCCGTAGGCCTTCATCACCTCGTGCACGGTCTGGCCGGCCAGGTGGCCGTTGGTGACGACCGAACGCTCGGCCCCGCCGCCGCCGCCCGACGCCGACGTCGTCGACAGGTCGGCCAGCTCCCACGACTCGCCGATGTCGCCGTCGGGCAGGTCGCGGTCGAGCGTCTCGAAGCGACGACCGCCCCAGACCTTGGCCTTGTAGATCGGCTCGAGCTTTAACGGATAGAGCGGCATGTCAGGCATCGGGCAGAATACTAACCAACCGAACGCGGCCCGCAAAACAGCCCGGCCACCCCGCCCCGCCCCCCACGATCCATGCGGGGTCATCTCTTACACTTCTCCCATGACCCCACGCAGACCCACCCGCCAGATCACCGTCGGCGACGACCGCGTCGGCCGCGTCAAGATCGGCGGCGGCAAGCCCGCTCAGGACGGCACCCCAACCACCCCGGCCCCCGTCTCCGTGCAGACGATGACCGCCGGCTACACCCACGATATCGACAACTGCGTCGCCGAGATCAACAAGCTCGCCGCCGGCGGGGCCGACGTCGTCCGCGTCGCCGTCCCGGAGAAAAAAGACACCGAGGCCCTCAGGGAGATCCTCCCTCAGGTCCGCGTGCCGATCGTCGCCGACGTGCACTTCCACTTCAAACGCGCCCTCGAGGCCGTCGAGGCCGGCGTCCACAAGATCCGCCTCAACCCCGGCAACATCCAGGACCGAAAGCAGGTCGAAGAGGTCATCGCCGTCTGCAAGGACCGCTCGCTGCCCATCCGCATCGGCGTCAACGAGGGCTCGATCATCGAGCGCAAGGACAAGCAGAAGCGCATGAAGGAGCTCGGCGGCGTCTTCTCCGACTCCAAGCACGGCCACTTCCTGGCGATCATGATCGCCAAGCTCGAGGAGTACCTCGACATCTTCTACGAGAGCGACTTCTACGACGTCGCCATCTCCGCCAAGTCGCCGGACCCGATGCTCGTCGTCGCGGCCTACACCGAGATCAGCAAGCGCTTCGACCACCCGCTGCACCTGGGCGTCACCCACGCCGGGCCCAAGGAGACCGGCACCATCCGCTCGGTCGTGCCGCTGGGCCACCTGCTCGCCTCGGGCATCGGCGACACCGTCCGCATCAGCTACGCCAACGACCCGATCTACGAGGTCGAGGACGCGCTGGAACTGTTGTATTGCCTGGAACTCCGGGAGCGCGTTGGCGTCGATCTCATCGGCTGCCCGACGTGCGGGCGGATCCAGGTCGACCTGTTCACGCTGATCCAGGACGTGCGCGAGAAGCTCAAGAACCTCGAGCTGCCGATCAAGGTGGCGGTGATGGGCTGCATCGTCAACGGCCCGGGCGAGGCCGAGGGCGCGGACGTCGCGATCTTCGCCGGCGACCGCCGCGGGATTATCTACGTGCAGGGCCAGAAGGTCGCCAACGTGCCGGAGGAAGAGATCCTCGACAAGCTTCTCGAGGAGTGCGAGAAGTTCGAGGCCAAGGTGAAGGCCGGCGAAGCCAAGCTCGGCGACAAGGTCGTCGACATCCTCCCGCCCGACCCGATCGGCGAGCTGGGCAGCGGGTTCGACAAGATCGCGGCGGGAGATGTCGAGCAGATCGGTTCGACAACGCCGTTGACCGTCGGTGGGCAGGGTTAGTTGTGAGCAGGCAAGAGGATTGGGATGAGTATGTGTTGGTGCAGGAGAAAATCGATAAGTTCAGTGATGCGACATTCAAAGTGAAGACATGGTCGGTCACCGTAATGAGTGCCCTATTAATCGGGATTGCTGCAACCAATACCTCACCGCTTCTATATTTGCTAACGCTGTTCCCGATCTTGTCATTTTATTTGCTAGAGCGATATCAGAAGATGTGGCAGAACGCTCTTTCTTCTAGAGCGAGAGTTCTCGATCGTAGCTTACATCCGTCAACGCCTGGGGTCGGTCCTCGCCCACAAATGATAAGTCAAGCGATACATTTTGCTACGCGAGATGCCCTGCGGTCCCGATGGGGGAGGATACAGTTGAATGCCAACGGTCTTTTTTATCTATTGCAAGGCGTAATGGTCTTTCTTGTTGTCGCTTTTTCGTATATCGGTACACACGACGAGCAAGAAGAGTCGCAGAGTATCACGCCTGTGACAGTTGATTTGCATTACCCGTTGAGTCTAGAGGTTGTCGTTAGTCGCGATGGAAATCTCCTTGCGGTTAAGAAGAGCAGTGAGAATGGTGATGATTCGCAGAGTGGGGATACGGAGTCTGCGAACAAGATGGAGGGTGAGGTTGAATGAAAGGCCTTGATCGTCTTGGTTTAAAACTTGAAAAACTTGAAGACGTCAGCAAGCTTGGCGCTGCTATGGATGCCGTTGCGAGTGGGTTGAAGAAGAAATATCGGGTCAAGCCTCATGAATGGAGTCTTTCATCCGTCATTTTTGCTATTGCGTCTCAAAACGAGGATCCGGATCGCGACTCACTCTTTTCCAGTGCAGTCAATTCGGCTGCTCAACTCGAAGACCTGCTCGGAATGCTGATGTATCCGGGAGAGTTGGCAGACCCGATGCGTCGCCTCGCTGATGCAGATACTGCGAGACAAGAGTTGCTTCCGTTCATATCTGAGCTCGCGGCGAATATAATGAGATCGAGATGAATCTATGCTCATCGAGAATGGAACTGAGGCACGCGCTTCTTGAGATTGGTGGCACTCAGCAAGATCATGTTGCATTTGAGATGACAGAACAGGCTCGAAGTGTGTTGGTATTCGGTTCCTTTTGTTCCGCATATTTTAACCACACTAGTGATCTCGATCTTTTGTGTGTTGGCCCTGGCAGAAGATATAAATCGAGGCGATTAGATATAGTTTGGATTGACGAAAAAATCGCTCGGAATACCGACTGGCTGGGTTCTGAGTTGGCTTGTCACATTAAGCATTTTGGCGCTTCGCTTGATCGTGATGCCACTTGGATTGATGCAGCTAGACCTAGTGTGTGGTCAGTAGAAAGAAAGATCATTAGTTTGCGGCAGCATACAGAAGCCGTGCTTGAATTTTGGCAGGAGCTGTGTGAGTCTTTCAGAACCAAGAGAATCCGACTCATCATGATGGACTTGCTTCGCCTTCGGTGTTTAAAGGCCAGGCAGCCTGTGCCGGTCTCTGGTGCACTTGCGACGCGTCTCGACCTGGAACTACTTGGCTATCTGGCAAGCCTTGACGCTGAAGCGGTAAGGCTGAAGCTTATGGAGTTGATTAACGAAGCTGCGGATCAGCCCCACGGCCAGATCAGCGGCGAGAGCCCCACGGCGACGGCGATGGTCAGCAGGGTCAGCGGCAGGCCGGTGCGGGGGTAGTCGGCGAAACGGTAGCCGCCGGGGCCGTAGACCATGAGGTTGGTTTGGTAGCCGATCGGAGTCAGGAAACTGGCCGAGGCGCAGAGGGCGATGGCCATGACGAAGGGGCGGGCGGACTCGAGGCCCAGGGCGTCGGCGGCGGTGACGGCGATGGGGAACATCAGGACGGCCGCGGCGTTGTTGGTCACGAGCTCGGTGAAGACCACGGTGAGCACGGCCAAGGCGAGCAGGACGAGCCAGGGGTTGGCGCCGACGGTGCCGATGAGGGTGGTGGCGATCGTCTCGGCGAGGGTGGACTGGTGGACGGCGGCGCCGAGGCCCAGGGCGCCGCCGATGGCGAGGAGGACGGAGAGGTTGATCGAGCGTCGGGCCTCGAGGCCGGTGATGCAGCGGGTGACGAGCATGGCGGCGACGGCGGCGAGGGCGGCGGGGAGGACGCCGAGCAGGCCGGTGCCGAAGGCGAGGACCATGACGGCGAGGATGGCGGACGCCAACCAGGCGTTGCGGTGTCGGGGCGGGGCGGCGGAGCCGTCGAGGTA
>JBCBUE010000012.1:0-61430 GCA_039818285.1 Planctomycetota bacterium
CGAAGGGCGGTCCGGGCCTCGTCGAGAAGCCGACCGGCATCGGTGGGCGGGGCCACTCCGAGTGCGAGAGCGAGAAGCGCCAGCACCCGCCGAACCTAGGGTGCGTGTCCCGCGCTCGTCAGGTCCCGCACGTTCGACCCCGCCCCGTCCGGCCCCGACATCCGCCCATAAAAACCCGGCACCACCGCCCGCCCCAGCTCACGCAGCCGATCCCCCAGCTCGCGGTACGTGCGCTCCTCATCCAGCCGACCGCGAGGCCCAAACCACACCACCTCCGACGCATCGACGCAGCCCCAACCCAGCAACGCCGCCAACACCCGGCCGTTGATCGCCTCGCCCCGGCTCGCCGCGAAGTCCGGCCCGTTCCCCGCCGTCGCCTCGATCCCATCGCGCGCGGCGCTCAGCCACGACTCGATCGGCACGTCCAGCCCCAGCTCGTCCGCGATCCCCCGGAACCGCTCGGCCACCAGCCCCCAAGGCTCGGCAAAGCTCAGCCCCTGCTTGGCCAGGTCGTGGCACGTGTACAAGAGGTCCGTGACCTTGCGATCCTCGCCCGACCGCTTCCCCGGTGCCGACGGCACCACGTACCGCCGGTCCGCGTCGGCCAGCACGATCGCCGCCGCCCGACGCATCCGCGCCGCGTCCGCCAGCGACGATCCGCCAAACTTGCTCACCTTCACGCTCATCGCCGCCAGAGCCTAGCGACTACCCCCCCGCCACGCGGCCTGTTACACTTCCCGGCTCGCCATACCTAACCCTGCCCGGGTGGCGGAACTGGCAGACGCGCCGCGTTGAGGTCGCGGTGGAGGTAAAACTCCTTGGAGGTTCGAATCCTCTCCCGGGCATTGCCTGACCCCCAGGCCTTCCGCGCCGACAACCCGCCGCTTACCCACGCGTCGATGAGTCGCGCACCATCAGCCGACCCGCCAGCAACAGCTGCGTCGCGGGCCGATCCCGGTGAATAAAACGCTCACGCATCAGACGGATCGCGTTCTCCGCGATCAGGTCGATTGGCTGCGCATAACTCGTCACGGGCACCGGCAGCTCCGACGCGATCGGGCTGTCGCCAAAGCCGCACACCATCACGTCGTCGGGGATCGACAGCTTCATCCGAAACAGAGCACGCACCGCCAACGCCGCCCGCCGATCGTCCTTGCCGATCGCCATGTCGGGCTTGAACTCGCGAATCGACTCAACGAGTTCCCCCTCATCGACAGAGCTCGGCACGTATCGAAGCTCGACCCCGTCGCCGAGGCTGTCCGACAGACCGTCCAACCGCTGCACGACCGGGCGCGGCCTCGACCTCGGCCCCAGCACCATCACCCGCCGCGCCCCACGCTCGCGCGCGTGGCTCCCCACCGTCCAGCCCGCGTGATAATGATCCAGACCCACCAGGTCCAAGTCGCTGCGTCGCGGCGCCGCGACGATGTCCTGATCGATCAACACCACGCACGCCCCCGCCTCCCGGAGCCGCGACACCCACGCCGCGTTGCGCTCCGCCGCGTTCTCGTGCCCCTCCATCGGCAGATAGAACACGCCATCCACCCCGTCCGCCACCGCGTGCGCCACCGCCGCGTCGCGGTGCGACACCACGTCGTCCGCGCGGCGATGGTCCGGCTCCACGCGCGCTTTCAAGTCCTTCCACAGCCGCCGATCCAGCGCCGCCCCCAGCTCGGCGAACACCGTCGTCCGCGGGTCCACCCGCCCCAGGCCGCTGCCGATGAACATGAACCGCATCTGGTCCGACAGGTCCGGGCGCTTGACGAACGTCCCCGTCCCCTGGATCCGCTCGATGAACCCCATGTCGCGCAGCCGACCCAACGCACGCCCCACCGTCGTGCTCGACACCGCGTACTCCCGGCACAGCGCATCGTCGGACGGCAGCCGGTCCCCCGCCTTCAGCTCGCCCGACCGGATCTTGTGAGCGATCGTCTCGCTGACGTGCTGGTACTTCCGCTGGTTCGCGCCAGCCGTGCCCGTTGCCTTCTGCGTCTCAGAAACCAAAGAAATCACACCTCGAAGAGAAAATAGGGCTTATCGACCACCTGACCGCGGCGGTGAATCATGTAACTCCCTCAATATTACTTGGTTTATCTGAGAAAGCTCGACGGCAAATGACACTGTCCCCGAAGTTCCTCAACAATCCTCACGCACCAACCGATCGCGCCGAAGAACACCGCTCGACGACTCACGGCCCGCGGCGCGGTTGTGTCAAGCCAACTGTGGAGCATGCCCCCCCTATCCGCAACTCACAAAGAAAAACCCGATTATCAAATCTCATAAATTACGTGTTTTAAATGCTGGTTTTTTTTCTAAATTATACTAGTTGATCTTTCGCCATTCCGCGGATATCCTGCAGTCGGCTCATCTCGCATCGACTCGGAGACCCCTCATGCAGCATCGCCTCGCCCGCCACCGCCGCTCCGCCGGATTCACCCTCATTGAACTCCTCGTGGTGATCAGCATCATCGCCCTGCTCATCAGCATCCTCCTGCCCGCCCTCGGGGCCGCCCGCGACACCGCCCGCCGCCTGCAGAACAACACCCAGCTCCGCGGCATCCATCAGGGGCTCTTCGCCCAGTCGCAGGACAACAAGGGCTGGTACGCCGGCATCGACGGAACCGGCCTGGTCTACGGCGACCGCGACGCCAGCTTCCTCCACCGCGACGACATCGACCCCGACAAGCTTCAGACCATGGGCTTTGTCGACTCCGTCGGCGCCAGCGTGCCGGCCCGATGGTTCATCCTCGTCGACGGCGGGTTCGTCACCCCCGACTACCTCGTCAGCCCCGGCGAGATCAACGAGAACGTCGAGCCCCTCGACATCGACGCCCTCGAACCATCTAACCGACTCGGCCCCAACGTCACGATCGCCTCGTACGCCCTGCCGATGCTGACCGAAGCAACCAACGGCGGCCCCCCGGCCGAAGGCCGATGCAACGAGTGGCGCGACACCGTCAGCAGCACCGTCCCCGTCGTCAGCGATCGCCTCCTCCAAACCGGCGGCGTGGTGGCCGCCACTCCGTCGACGCACGAGAGTCTCTGGACGCAAGGCGAGTGGACCGGCGGCGTCACCTTCAACGACGGGCACGTGTCCACGCAGCAATCCTCAGAGCTCGAGCCCGGTATCCGTATGGCCGGTAGCACCAGCATCGCGAACGACAACATCTTCCATGACAACAGCGACGGCGCCCACGCAAACCTCGCCAACAACGACCCCACCACCGGCACGCTCCGCCGTGACCACTCCGTCGCCATGGTCGCCCGGTCTTTCGCCAACGGGTACTGGCTAGCCCCGGGGCCGTGACTCCGCAGAACGTTTAACGCAGAACCCAAGCCTGTGATGCTCGCCCGCGCGTGCCCGGCGATCGTTGCGCTCCCGATTCATCAAACCAAGGAGGTTCGACAAGTGCTTAAATCAGTCGTTATCCCGCTCGCCGTCGCCGGACTCGGCGGGGGAGCCTCGGCCGAGATCGTCGTCAGCTTCACCGGCGCCGGGGCCGACGCGGCGAATCCCAACTCCGTCACAACGAACGCCACCGACGCCGTCATCACCATCGACATCGACGGCGCGGGCAACGCCACCGCGTCCTCGATCACGTCCAACCGCAACGACGTCACCGCCGGCTGGTCCGTCACGGGCAGCGTCTCCACCGGCTTCAATACCCAGATCGTCCTGACCCTCGCCGCCGACTTCAACAACACCGGCAACGGCTCGATCCGACAGATCAACTTGCAGGGCCTCGGCGTCCAGGGATCAAACTCCCAGCGCATCGACAACACCAACGAAGCCATCGAGGTCGCCGTCAACGCCACCGCCCTCAGCAGCAACGACGTGATCTCTCTCACGCAGATTGGATACGTCAACGCCAATGGCATTGGAGCGATCGAAGCCGCCTTGGTGCTCAATGGCTTCGACGGCAACGACACCACCTTCGCCAACCTCGTCAACGTCAACAACTCACCGCTTTCCGTGACCGGCGTCGAGCTCACCGGCGGCGGCACCGGCGACCTGCGCTTCTCGCAGTCCGAAACACCGGTCACCGGCAACGGCAACGTCGGCTACTCCCTGGCGTCCCTGACCTTCGACGTCACCGAGATCCCCGAGCCCGGCTCGATCGCTCTGCTCGGCGCCGGCCTGGCTCTGGTCGTTGGTCGACGTCGCGCTCGCTAAAACACGTCCCAACAGCGTCAACCCCTCAAGACCTCGCGGCACACCCGCGAGGTCTTTCTACATCCGGACCCAGCGCTATCATCCGCGATGAGCCTTGTCCGCCTCCGCCTCAGCATCCTCTTGCCGCTCGCCCTCGCCGCGCACTCCGGCTGCAAACCCATGAGCAACCCACCCGAACCCAAATCCTGGGCGATGACCGACTACGCCTGGTCCAACCGCCCGCTCCTCGTCTTCGCCAGCGACACCGACGACGCGTCGCTCGCCGAGCAACGCCGCCTGCTCGACGCCGACCCCGCCGGCCTGGCCGAACGCCACATCGTCGTCCTTCAAGCGATCGGTGACGCCGTCACCGCCGACGGCGAGCCGGTCAACGCCGCCCCCGCCGACCTGCGCCGGCAGTACAACGTCGACCCCGACGCCCCGTTCACCGCACTGCTCATCGGCAAGGACACCGGCGTCAAGCTCCGCTCGGACGAGCCCATCGCCCTCGACCGACTCTTCGGCGTTATCGACGCCATGCCCATGCGTCGCTCCGAGATGCGCGAACAGGCCCGCACGGACTGACCGCCACGCTACGCTGGCCGGTCCGATGCCCCCCGCCGACGCTCATCGCAACCTCTTGGTCAAGCTCGACGAGCTCGACGCCCAGCTCGCCGACCTCGATCGCCAGCTCGCCGACCCCGGCACCCTCGCCAACCCCGATCGCCTGCGGGCCGTCTCCCAGCGTCGCGCCGCCATCGAGCCCGTCGTCGCCCGCTACCGCGACTACCGCGGGCTCGCCGCCACGATCGCCGACCACCGGTCGCTCATCGACGCCAGCGACGACCCCGAGCTCGCGGCCATGGCCGCCGAAGAGCTCCCCGACCTCGAGCAGCAGGCCGCCACACTCTTGGACAACATCGCCGGCGAGCTCGTCACCGCCGACGATCGCGCCATCGCCTCGGTCGTCCTTGAGATTCGCGCCGGCACCGGCGGCGACGAGGCCGGGCTCTGGGCCGCCGACGTCTTCGGCATGTACGAAAAGCTCGCCGCCAGGCACAAGTGGAAGCTCGACACCCTCGAGTCCTCCGGCAACGAAGCCGGCGGGCTGCGCTCGCTCACCGCCACCATCGCCGGCGACGCCGTCTACCAGTCCCTCGGCTACGAGGCCGGCGTGCACTGCGTCAAACGCGTCCCCGCCACCGAGTCCCAAGGCCGCATCCACACCTCCACCTGCACCGTCGCCGTCCTCCCCGAGCCCGCCGCCGTCGAGCTCGACCTCGACGAAGCCGACGTCGACGTCCACGTCACCACCGCCCAGGGCCCCGGCGGGCAGAACGTCAACAAGGTCGCCACCGCCGTCCACCTCATCCACAAGCCCACCGGCATCGAAGTTCGCATGCAGGAGACCAAGTCCCAGGCCCAGAACCGACAGAAAGCCTGGCAGCTCCTCCGCGCCCGCCTCTACGAACGCCAACTGGAAGAAGCGAACAAACAACGCGCCGACGCCCGCTCCGCCATGATCGGCACCGGCGGCCGCTCCGAACGCATCCGCACCTACCGCTACAAAGACAACATCGCCGTCGACCACCGCCTCAGCCAATCCTTCAACTTGCAGACCCTCCTCAACGGCGACCTCGACGCACTCACCAAAGCCTTGATCGCCGAAGACCGCGCCCGCCGTCTCGCGGCGCTGTGAACCGAGTCACGGCAACCGGATATCCCCGATCCCCTCAAAGTAGTAACGCAGCTTCGCGCGGCCGCGTAGCGACGCCGGGCAGCCGAACACCATCCGCAGGCGCATCGGGCCGTGGTACTTGCCGTAGGCGTCATCACCCTCCTCGTCCTCGACGGATTGCGCGTCGCCGACGCTGCTGCACTCGACGACGTGCCCCTCGTCCCCGGCGTCGGTCGGATCATCTTCGCCGCTCAGGTCGAGCTTCGTCGACTTGTCGTACGGGCAGAGCTGCAGCTCGCTCGGCTCCCAGTGCTGGAACTTACCGGCGCTCGGCTTGGGCGTGATCGTGCAGTCGATCATCACGTACCGAACCGGCTCGTCGTCATCGGCAACTTCCGTATCGAACCCTTCGCCGTCTTCGCCCGGCACGTCCTCGCGCTCCTCGGCGTCCAGGGACGCCGGCCTGGGCACCTCGGCGACCTCGTGTACGGTCACCTCTGCCCCGCGCAACACCCTCGACTTGCCCTCGAACAACCCCACGAAGAACCGCTTGAACCCGTAGCCGATCAGCTTCGGTAGGCCGAAGATCAGCACCGCCGCCAGCACCATCACGATCAGCAGCACGGCCCACCACGGCAGGAACTGCGCCGCGATCACCGGGATCGCGATCAGCAGCACGACGATCAACAGGCACCCAAGCTTGATCATGCCTGCACCTCAAATCGGAAGAAGACAAGAGAAAAGCGGCTCTTCGCGGAGCATAACGCCCCGTCGCCCACGCGGCGTTGGCCGGGCCCGCCCCCGTCGATACCCAGGAACCGCGGTACGATCAACATACCGACCGAGTTGATCACGAGCATTCGCCACAGCGCACGACGACGAACACCAGCAACGCCGAGCCGTTACGCTCCGACTCGGCTCGCCACGACCAGACAAAGAGCCTCGACTCGTTCAATCGGCGACAGGTCACGAACATGCAGATAGCAAACAGAACCGTCGTCGTCATCGGGTCCACCGGCGGCATTGGCGCTGAGATCGCCAAGCTGCTGGCCAATGAGGGGTGGCACCTCGCGCTCGTCAACCGATCGCAAGAAAAGACGGAGCGGCAGATCTCCGAGCTTCGCGAGGCCCACCCGAGATCGACCTTTCGCGCGTACACGGCCGACATGATGGACCTGTCGCAGATCGCCCGAGTGACCGAGCAGATCCGCTCGGAATGCACGGGGATCGCCGGGCTCTACCTCGTCGCGGGGCTGCTCACGAACAAACGACTGACCAGCGAACAAGGCGTGGAAGGGCACTTCGCGGTGAACACGCTGGCCCCTTACCTGTTCACTCAAAAGCTCCGAGCGACGCTCAGCGCGGCGTCTAGCGCCGAGCACAAGTCGTTCGTGGTGAACTTCTCGTCATCGGCGATCGGCGGCGTCCGCAGCCTCGACGTTGACGACCTGGCCAACCCGAGCGAAATCGGCGGGCTGTTCGGCGCCTACGCCAAGACCAAGCTCGCTATCACGGTGGCGACCCGCTTCCTCGAGGCCGAGTTGGCCGACGAAGGCGTGCTCATCCACGCGGTCGATCCCGGCGCGACCAAGACCTCGATGACCGGCAGCGGGGACGGCATGCCCTGGTTCATCCGCCTGCTGCAGCCCGTGCTGTTCAAGGCGGCCGACGCTCAGGCGCGCAAGCTCGTTTCCGCGATCGACCGGGCCGTCACCGACGGGCAATCTGGCCTCTATATCGTCGAAGGCAAAGTCAAGACGCCGCCGCGCCTCGTCTCGGATCAGACAACGCAAGCAAAGCTCCGAACGCTGCTCGAACGATACGTCGAACCGTACGCCTAGGACGACGTCGCGGACCGCTCGCGCGGCCTCAGCCCCCGCCCACGCTCAGGAACAGCGGGATAATGAAGGCGTTCGCCAGGTCGATGAAGAAGGCACACACCAACGGCACAATGATGAACGCCCGCTTGGCCGCGCCGAAACGCTGTACCACGGCCGTCATGTTCGCGATCGCCGTCGGCGTCGCGCCCAGCGAGATGCCGCCGAACCCCGAACAGATCACCGCCGCCTCGTAGTTCCGCCCCATCAGCGGGAACACCAAGAACAGCGTGAACGCCACCGCGATCACGAACTGCGCCACCACGATCACCAGGATCGGCCCCGCCAACGCGGCGAGCGTCCAGACCTGCAGGTTCATCAGCGTCATCGACAGGAACACGCCCAGCGCCAGATCACTGATCAGCGCCAACGCCGGCTCACCCGCCGGCCACTTCATCCGCTTGAACACCAACGGCACGGTATTCGTCAGGACGATGCCCCAGATCAGGCACGGCACGAACTGCGGCAGGAGCAACCCCGCCTCTTCGAGCCCCTCGCTCGTCGCAACACCGAAGCCGATCGCGATATGCAACACCAGCAGCGCCCGCAGCACGTCGAGGTAACCGATCTGCGTGGTGGCCTGCTCGTCGTACGTCTCACCGATAATGGGCTGCTCGTCGGGCTCGTCGGCCTTGAGCGAATATCGATTAATCAGCAGCTTGGCGATCGGCCCGCCCATCAGGCTCGCGAGGATGAGCCCGATGGTCGCGCAGGCGACGCCGATCTCGAGCGCGTTGGCGATGCCGTGCTCCTCGGCGATCCGCGGCGCCCAGGCGATGGCCGTGCCGTGCCCGCCGATGAACGACGCCGTCCCGCCCAGCACGCCCACCGCAGCCGGCTGCCCCGTCGCCGTCGCCGCCGCGAGCCCCGTGAGGTTCTGCACGAACATGTACCCGATCGTCAGCGCGAGCAGGATCACCAGCGGCTTGCCGCCCGACAGCAGCAGCGACAGCCGGGCGTTGAGCCCGATCGCCGTGAAGAAGTACAGGATCAGCGCGTCCCGCGGCCCCAGGTCCATCCCGATCTCGACGCCGCCGGCGAAGTACACGATCGCCAGCAGGATCGACATGATCAGCCCGCCGGTCACCGGCTCGGGGATGTTGTACTCCCGCAGCGGGCCCCACTTGCTGTTGAGCCACTTGCCCAGGAACAGCGTCACGATCCCGAGGTTGAACGCCTGGAAGCCGTCGAGCTCAAACACGCCAACAAGCTACTCGAATAGCTACCCCGGTGGCCACCAAAACGCCCCGCCGCAAGGCGCGAACACGCGCTTCATAACGCATTGCTCATCGATCACTTCCAAAGCCCGAACGGACTGCGATCGCGTGTTTCACGGCATGCTACGATCCCCGCCAGACCACCGGAGGTACAGACGATGCCGGGTCCTTCAAGCCTTAACAACCTGCAACACATCGGGCGCGGACTGCTTCGCATGTCTCGGCTGGCCGTCTGCAGCCCGTTCGACAAGTCGTCGCGATGGGCTTACCTGCGGGCAAGCCATGCGCTCGACGTCTACCCCCGAACCCCGGGCCTGGAGCGTGTCTCTGCCAGCGAGCTGGTCTCGCCCGACATCGAGATCGCCCTGCAACGAACCCACACGGAGCGGTGGCAGGTCAGCGTGACGGAACTCGCCACCATCGCCTCGCTGGCGAAGGATCGAGGCGCGAACCGGATCTTCGAGTTCGGCACGTTCGACGGGCGGACCACGCTCAACCTGCACCTCAATCGTCCGCAGGCCCAGATCCACACGATCGACTTCCCGCCGGACCAGCACACCCTGCCGGACGGCAAGACGGCCGGCGAGCTGGTCACCGACGAGGCGTCGTCCGACGGCGGAGTCACCAAGCTGCACGGCAACACCCTGACCTACGACTTCACCCCCTATCTCGGGCAACAAGACTTCGTCTTCATCGATGCCGGGCACTCCTACCGCAACGCCAAGGCCGACACGACGACCGCGCTGCGCATGCTCGAAGGCAACGAAGGCGTCGTCCTCTGGCACGATTACGCCACCTGGCCGGGCGTGACCCGCGCGGTGGAAGAGACGCCCGCCACGGTCGCCTCGGACGCGTCCTTCCACTGGATCGCCGACACGACGCTCGCGGTCATGATCACCGCGCCGGATCAACCGCTTCGGCTCAAGCCGCAAGCCGCCGACTCCTGACCGCGACCCGGCGAGCCCCAATGCCGGTGAGCTATCGACTCCTCGGACCGAAGCGCGACGAGGCCCGGAGTTGCGGCCGAGCGAGCAATGCAATCAGTGGCCGAGCGACACGCTGCTGAGCCTGTGCGTGCCGATCGCGTTCGCCGTGGCGTTCGCCGTGCTGCCACGGACGTACCCGGCCGCGATCCCCTACGTCGATCCCGCGATGGTCGTTATCGTCTGGAGGCCGAGGCCCGGGCCGTCGCCGATTAGCTCAACGCCAAGCACAAGGTCCACGTTATCTTCATTGGCCGGCAGCTCGAGGTCGAGGTAAACTTTTCTATCGATGACAACCATGGCTTGACGGTCGCCGAGATGGACGTCCTGCGGCAACGATTCATCGAGATCGCGTAGTCGCTCAAGTAGCGGGCCGTGTCAGAATTCAGTGTCGGAAAGCTGTATAAGCATCCAGAAGGAACGCATGCATTGCGTGAGATACATCTCGATGGCTCACGCTGAATTATGGTAAGCATTACAATTCTCACACGTATTCGATTCCAGTTTCGTGGTTATCGCGATCGATAAAACATACCAGATAGTAGATGAGGAGATTTCGCTAACACAAAACTTAATGTTCTGCATCTTGTCAATTCCCGTGGTTCGAATTATCTTCCCATAAGCTCCAAAGCACTAGCAACTATGAGGTTACATGAGTATTGAATTAACGCTGTCAATGCTGGCATTTCTGATGGCATTTGCTTCGCTTGTGTGGACCGTTGTCTCACACCGCCAACAGAGTCACGACGCATCTATATCTGCTGCGTTCCCGCTCATGGCGCAGGCGGAAAGCATGCTCAAAGAGATCCCAACCGCACTTCGTTTTCACAACGTTACTGAGGACGAGCTTCAGAGCTTTGGCCTGACTCATGAGGAATTCGCATATCTGTTGATGAACTTTACAGCAGCAGGCATCTATTACAGAATGCACGACCCAAGCGATGAAAGCCCATTTCCAAAAGACTCTTACCGATATCAGATGCTTGCCAGTCCATCCACTCGACGCGCGTGGCCTATCCTGAAACGATTCATCAACACCGACATTGGAAACTATGCCAATAAGATTGAAAAAACAATTCTCATAATTGAGACAACAGGAAAAGACGCAACCTAGCAATCAACGTGTGTGAGTAAACGAAGCCTGTGCGGGATGCTCTTCTCCAACAAACTAGGCTTTTTTCGCCAGCATCAGAGAACTCAGCGAGAAGGCTTTATAGAGTCAATACGCTGTCGAGTGTCTGGCTCGGCTGCATCGCTAGGCCGGCTTTGTAGTCGTCCATAAAGTAATACCCGCCGAGGTCGGCGGGTTGGCCTTGCGTGGCGTCGATCTCGGCGAGGATGTCTGCCTCGTTCGCGGCGAGCTGGTCGGCGAGGGAGGTGAACGCGGCCTTCAGCTCGGCCGAGGCGGCGTCTTTTTCGTCCAACGCGGCGAGGGCCTGGGCCCAGTAGAGGGCGAGGTAGACGTGGCTGCCGCGGTTGTCGAGTTGGCCGACCTTGCGGAGGGGGGACTTGCCCTCGTTCAATAGTTTGGTGGTGGCGTTGCTGAGGGCGTCGGCGATGAGCTTGGCTTTGGGGTTGTTGGTCTTTTGGCCGAGCTCTTCGATGGAGACGGCCAGGGCGAGGAACTCGCCGAGGGAGTCCCAGCGGAGGTGGCCTTCGGCGACGAACTGCTGGACGTGCTTGGGGGCCGAGCCGCCGGCGCCGGTTTCGTAGAGCCCGCCGCCGGCGAGGAGCGGGACGATGGAGAGCATCTTGGCGGAGGTGCCGAGCTCGAGGATGGGGAAGAGGTCGGTGAGGTAGTCGCGGAGGACGTTGCCGGTGACGGAGATGGTGTCGAGGCCGTCCTTGCAGCGTTGGAGGGCGTGCTTCGTGGCGTCGACGGGGGGCATGATCTCGATCGTGAGGCCTGCCGTGTCGTGGTCCTTGAGGTAGGCGTTGACTTTCTCGATGAGCTGGGCGTCGTGGGCGCGTTCGCGGTTGAGCCAGAACACGGCGGGCGAGCCGGTGAGGCGGGCGCGGGTGACGGCGAGCTTGACCCAGTCGCGGATGGCGACGTCCTTGGTCTGGCACATGCGCCAGATGTCGCCGGGCGCGACGTCGTGCTCGAAGAGGATGTTGCTGCCGCCGGTGACGCCGGAGGTCTCGACGACCCGGACTTTGCCGGCGGCGGGGATCTCGAAGGTCTTGTCGTGGCTGCCGTATTCCTCGGCTTTCTTGGCCATGAGGCCGACATTGGCGACCGAGCCCATGGTGGCGGGGTCGAACGCACCGTTGGCTTTGCAGAACTCGATCGTGGCCTGATAGACGCCGGCGTAGGAGCGGTCGGGGATGACGGCCTTGGTGTCGGCGGGGTTGCCATCGGGTCCCCACATCTGCCCGGAGTTGCGGATCATCGCGGGCATGGAGGCGTCGATGATGATGTCGGAGGGCACGTGCAGGTTGGTGATGCCGCGGTCGGAGTCGACCATGGCCATGGGGGGTTGGTGGGCGTAGATCGCCTCGATGGCGGCCTCGATCTCGGCTTGGGTCGTGGCATCGAGAGAGGCGAGCTTGCTAAGGACGTCGCCGAAGCCGTTGTTGGGGTTGACGCCCGCCCCCCGGAATGCGTCTTCGTACTTCGCGAACAGCTCGCGGTAGAAAACCTTGACGCAGTGGCCGAAGATGATGGGGTCGGAGACCTTCATCATGGTGGCCTTCATGTGCAGGGAGAAGAGAACACCGTGCTGTTTGGCGTCGGCGATCTGCTCGGCGAGAAAGGCCTCGAGGGCGGCGGCGCGCATGCGGGCGGCGTCGATGACCTCGTCTTGTTCAAGGGTGATGTTGTCCTTGAGGACGGTTTCGCTGCCGTCGTCGCCGACGTGAACGATCTTGACGGTGGTGGCTTGCGGGCAGGTGTGGGATTGCTCGGAACCAAAAAAATCGTCGCCGGTCATCGAGGCGACGTGGGACCTGGAGTCGGGGGACCAGGCGCCCATGCTGTGCGGGTGGGCCTGGGCGTAGGCCTTGACGGGGGCGGCGACGCGGCGGTCGGAGTTGCCCTCGCGGAGGACGGGGTTGACGGCGGAGCCGAGCACCTTGGCGTAGGTGGCCTTGGCGGTCTCTTCCTCGGGGGTCGCGGGGTCGGCGGGGTAGTCGGGGACGGCGTAGCCCTGGGCCTGCAGTTCGGCGATGGCGGCGGTGAGCTGGGGGATGGAGGCGGAGATGTTGGGCAGCTTGATGACGTTGGCGTCGGGCGTCTTGCAGAGGGCGCCGAGCTCGGCGAGGGCATCCGGGACGCGCTGCTCGGGCGTGAGGTGCTCGGGGAAATGAGCGAGGATGCGGCCGGCGAGGGAGATGTCCTTGAGCTCGACGTCGATGCCGGCGGCGGCGACGAAGCGGCGGATGATGGGCAGCAGGGAGTAGGTCGCGAGGGCGGGGGCCTCGTCGGTCTTGGTGTAGATAATGGTGGGGGTGGTGGTCATGCGGGCGCAGCGTCTCGGGGATGGACAAGGAGGCTGAGCATTATGGACCTTTGCCAAGTGGTCACAAGTGGCGACCGAGGGAAGGCGACAGCCGGCGTTCGAGGGGCACGCGCGGGGTGATCAAGGGCGGTTTTTGGCGGCCAAGGCGTGCCGTCCTTTGGGGACCGCCGCGGGGCCTGTCGCTCAGCCGGGCCGTATCGCCTTGTTCCGCACGCCGAGGCGTCCGAGGGTGCTGCGGGCGTGCCATCGGGCGACGTCGCGGGCTTTCATGCGACGGTGCCGGTAGTGCGCGTGGGCCGCGTCCAGCCACAGCCCCAACCCTCGCCGCGTTAGACGCAGAGTCTTTCTCGCGTCAGGGTAGCCGTGAGCGACGAGTTCGCGGCGCATGACGGCGTCGAGGCGTTCGAGCGTGCCGGCGTCCGTGCCGCGTTTCCAGACGGCGATGCGATCCCGGTCCAACGCCTTGGCGGCCTGATTCTTCCAGCTCATCTCGCGCCGGGAAAACACCTCGGTACCGCCGGCCTCGGGGTCGAGCTGCCGCTCGTCGAACGCGACGCCTAGAAACGCGTCGACGCGGCCGAGCGTTTCATAGGGATCGGCGAGCAGGTCCTCGTACCGCACCAACAGGAAGCGCTTCGCGTGACGTCGGGCTAAACGACGGGCGATCCGCGACTGCTGGACCCATCGCGCCGCATGGGCCATCAGGTCGCTGTGAATCCAGTCGACTTGCATCAGCGACTGGGCGACATCCCGTCCGTCGCGGACGATGCCGACGATTCGAGCGTCCGGGAACCACCGATAGAGCAGGCGCGTGTACTCCAGATGCATGGGCGTCTTCTCGCCCACGCGCTCGACGCCGACACCGCGGCCGTGCGTCTCGAGCACCGCTTTGAGCAGCCAGCTCGGCTCGCAGGGATGACGCCGGAAGCAATCCAGCAACCTCTCGCGATCCATTTCCAAGTCCGCCATCAGCGAGGTCGCGAGAAGGCAGTCCACTTGGGCTTCGTGGGTCCGGTGAGCCATTCGCAGGTACGGCAACGCCTTGTTGATGAAGTGCGTCTCGCGGGTCACCGCGAGCTCAGGATGCCGATCGAGCATCACGGACAACAGCGTCGTGCCGGACCTCGCACAACCAACGACAAAGAATGGGTCGTCGGGCCTCGTCGGTTCGACGTGCAGGTGATCTGTCACTGGAACGCTCCGATCGACCGCCTGCAGCCCTTGGAACGAAGGTACGCTCCATGCGCCCCGAGCAGGATAGCGGTAGCATCCAAAGCCTCGACCTCGGAGTTCATTTATGGCCCTGATCGGCATCTACGGCGAGCACACGGTCGAGCACTGCCCGCTCAACAACCCGGAGGTCGCCCGCCGGATCGTCGCCTTCGGCGAGCACGACCCCGGCGAGTTGCTGGCCCGACACGGGATCGAGCGGATCGTCAGCCAGTACCACTCGGCCCTCGAGCATACCTTCCTCTGGGTCGTCGAGGCGGCGGACGTGCACGGCGTGCAGGCGTTCTGCGTCGAGGGCGGGCTGGCCGCGTTCAACACCCTCAGGATCGTCCCGCTGATCACGTTCGCCGACCACGTCGTCCCCGAAGCCAAGCGGATTCACGACCTTTAGCGGTTATCATGGAGCTGTCGGCCACGCCGCGCCGTAGCCGCAGAACACCGGCGATCCCGCCCGCGTAATACTCTCGCTATGTACGTCCTCCTCGCCCTGCTCGGCTATCTCGCGTTCCTCGGCGCCGGCCTTTGCCTGCTCGCGCTCACCGCGCCGCGGGACATGATCCACCGCGACCCGCTCCGCCAGCGCGAAGAGCGGGGGGCCATCTATTACCACCTCGACACCGACCGCCGCATAGGCCAGAGCCTCTAGCCACGCGACGGTCGGGGACGAGACGGCGGATTCACGCCTTGCGCCTCAGGCGAGGTCGAACCACAACGCCTGGGCGTCGACCGACGCGGTCAGAGTGACCTCGATCGGCGCTTCACCGGCGGCGTTGTCGATCGACAACGCGTCGCCCGCGCCAAGGGCCTGACCGACCGTTCCGTCGGCGGTGGTCGCATCGGCCGAGCCGGTCGCCAGATGGACGTAGGCGTGTCGGCCGGGCTCGACCGCAACGGTCACCGATTGGTCGGCGGCGACGTCCGCGACGCTCAGCGACGCGTCCTGAGCGATCGGCATGGCGCCGGGCGCCTGGGCCTGGCGGGTGTCGTCGATCGCCAGGGCCTGCCAGCGGTTGGCCCGGCCGGCGGCATCAAACGACTGCTGCAGGTAGCGCGGGGCGGCGCCCGCCACGCGGGGCTCGATCCACACCTGCAGGAAGTGCACGCGCTGAGCGTCGGAGGCGTTGAACTCCGAGTGGCGGATGCCCGTGCCGGCGGTCATGGCCTGCAGCTCGCCGGGGGCGAGGGTCTGCAGGTTGCCCAGCGAGTCGCCGTGCTTGAGGGCGCCGTCGAGGACCCAGGTGAGGATCTCCATGTCGCGGTGCGGGTGCTCGCCGAAGCCCTGGTCGGGCTCGACGACGTCGTCGTTGATGACGCGCAGCGATCGGTAGCCGCGGTTGGCGGGGTGGTCGTGGGCGCCGAAGGCGAAGCTGTGCTTGGAGTGCAGCCAGCCGATCTCGGTGCGGAACCGGGCGTCGGCGGGCCGGTATGTGACGGCCGGGTGGCCGGTGGCCCGCTCGAACGGGGCGGTGGGCGTGCGTGGGGTCTGGGTGGCGGTGGTCACGGGCGATCTCCTGGTTGGAGGGTATGTCGGTAGACGCCGGCCTCGATGGCTCGGCGAGGGGTAAATAGTTGTTTAAACAATTATATTCCCGCTCTCTCGCGGAGGTCGGCCTCGCGTGCCGGTTTGTCGCGCCGGCCCGGATGGCGGATGATCTCGCGGCCCCGCTCGGGGCCAGAGCCGCTTCTCTTCGATGAGGACCCCGATGACCGATCCCGCTCCCGCCAGCCCCGCCAGCCCGCGTGCTTATGTACTTACCACGTGCTTTATCGCGTTGATCGCGACCAGCTTCGCCTTCGTCATCCGCCTGATCATCCTGGACGAGTGGGCGGTGGAGTACGGCTTCAGCGACACGCAGAAAGGCGAGCTGCTCGGGGCCGGCGTCTGGCCATTTGCCATCTCGATCATCCTCTTCTCGCTCATCATCGACCGCATCGGCTACGGCCGGGCGATGTGGTTCGCGTTCGCCTGTCACGTTGTTTCGGTGATCGTCACCGTCACCGCCGAGGGCTATTGGGGCCTGTACCTGGGCAACTTCATCTGCGCCCTGGGCAACGGCACGGTCGAGGCGGTGATCAACCCCGTCATCGCGGCGATGTTCTGGAAGCACAAGACCAAGTGGCTGAACATCCTGCACGCCGGCTGGCCCGGCGGCCTCATCGTCGGCGGGCTGCTCACCCTCGCGATGCTGCCCGAGAACCCGCTCGGCGGGCTGCTTGGCGCAACGGCGGAGAACCCGCAGTGGCGCTGGAAGGTCGGCCTGCTGCTGCTGCCGACCGTGATCTACGGGGTGATGCTGCTGGGCACGCGGTTCCCCGTCTCCGAGCGGGTCGCCGCGGGCCTGCCGTACAGGGCGATGCTCCGCGAGTTCGGCGCGATGGGCGCCCTGATCTCCGGCGGGCTGATCATCTGGCAGCTCATGGCGATCCTCGCCGGCGCCACGCAGATGGCCAGCGGCGTGTGGATGCCGATCGCGGTGGCGATCATCGCGATCACGACCGTCGCGTACGGCCTGGCCGTGGGGGCGCTCGGCCGGCCGTTGTTCGCCTTCCTGTTGTTAGTGATGATCCTGCTGGCCACCACCGAGATCGGCTCGGACGGGTGGATCGCGTCGCTGATGCGGCCGGTGATGGACGACGCCTTCGGCCTCGACGGCGGGTGGGTGCTGGTCTATACGGCGACGATCATGATGCTGCTGCGGCTGTTCTGCGGGCCGATCGTCAAGCGGCTCAACCCGCTGGGCATGCTGGCGGTGTCCTCGCTGTTTGCTGCGGCCGGGCTGGCGTTCCTGTCGACCGCATCCGGCGTGATCATCATCCTCGCGGCCACCGTCTACGGCATCGGGCAGACGTTCTTCTGGCCGACCACGCTGGGGCTGGTCGCCGAACGATTCCCCAAGGGCGGGGCGCTGACCCTCAACGCCATCGCCGGCGTCGGCATGCTCGGCGTCGGCATCCTGGGTTTCCCGCTGCTGGGCAACGTGCAGGACCGGCACACCGCCGCCGTGCTCGAGGCGCAGCAGCCGGCGCTCGCCTCGGCCGTCTTCTCCGACCTGCCGACCACCAGCGTCCTGGGCAACTATCGCAAGCTCGACGCCGACAAGGTCGAGGCCCTGACCGACGCTCAGAAAACCACCGTCACCGACATCCAGGACGACGCCAAGCAGCAGGCCCTGCTGCAGGTCGCGGTGCTGCCGCTGATCATGTTTGCCTGCTACATCGGACTGATCTTCTGGTTCAAGTCGCGGGGCGGCTACCAGGCGGAACTGCTCGAAGCCGCTCACACCGGCGAGCCCGACGGCGAAAACACTGGTTGACCCACCCCTGTTCGGCCGATACAACCCGCATATGGCGATCGTCCAGCCCCAGCACGAATCGATGACCCGCGGCCGACTTACCGGCCTGCTTACGCTCATCGACCGCGCCGGCTAGGGACGACCGCTTTACCGCTCACGAAGCTCTCGACCCTGTCCGGCCCGCCCGACAGGGTTTTTTTATACGCCGACCCGACCACGCCGACCCGCATGCCGAGACCCCGCCATGACCGCCTCGACCCAACCCACCCACGTCCGCGTCTTCGACACGACCCTGCGCGACGGTGAGCAGTCGCCGGGCGCCTCGCTCAACGTAGCCGAGAAGATCGAGATCGCCCGCCAGCTCGAGGCCCTGGGCGTGGACATCATCGAGGCCGGGTTCCCGATCACCAGCCAGGGCGACTTCGACGCCGTCTCGCAGGTCGGCCGCGAGCTCAAGCGGGCCACCGTGTGCGGGCTGGCGCGCTGCGTCCCGCGCGACATCGAGCGTGCCGGCGACGCCATCCGGGGCACCACCTCCGCCGGCGGCGGGCGTATCCACGTGTTCTGCGCGACCTCCCGCATCCACCGCGAGCACAAGCTCCGCAAGGCCTTCGACGAGATCGTCAAGCTCGCCGACACCTCCATCAAGCAGGCCCGCGGCTACACCGACGACGTCGAGTTCAGCCCCGAGGACGGGTCGCGCACCGAGCTGGCCTACCTGGTCGAGATCACGCAGGCCGCCATCGAGGCCGGCGCCACCACGATCAACATCCCCGACACCGTCGGCTACTCGACGCCCGAGGAGTACGGGCACATCTTCGCCCACCTGCGCGCCGAGATCCCGGCGATCGACCGCGACGGGATCGTCCTCTCGTCGCACTGCCACAACGACCTCGGCCTGGCCGTCGCCAACTCGCTGGCCGCGGTGGTCAACGGCGCGCGGCAGGTCGAGTGCACGGTCAACGGCATCGGCGAGCGTGCCGGCAACGCGGCGCTCGAAGAGATCGTGATGGCGCTACGCACCCGCCGCGACGCCTACGCCGGCTTCGCCACGTCGGTCGACACCGGCGAGATCTACCGCACGTCGCGCATGGTCAGCAACCTGACCGGCCTGATGGTGCAGCGCAACAAGGCCGTCATCGGCGAGAACGCCTTTGCGCACGAGGCCGGGATCCACCAGGACGGCGTGCTCAAGCACCGCGAGACATACGAGATCATGGACCCCCGCGACATCGGCGTGCCCGCGAGCAAGCTCGTGCTCGGCAAGCACTCCGGCCGGCACGCCCTGGCCGACCGCATCGCCGCGCTGGGGTATTCGATCGACGCCGACGCCGTCGCCGAGGTCTACGACAAGTTCAAGGACCTGGCCGACCGCAAGAAAGACGTCTACGACGAGGACATCGAGGCGTTGGTCGATCAGACGCTCGATCGCACGCGCGACCTGTGGGAGCTGGTGGGGTTCAAGGTCACCGCCGGGTCGGACGAGACGTCCGTCGCGTATGTGCGGCTGCGCGACTCGGCCGGCCTCGAGAGCCGCCAGGCCGCCTACGGCGACGGGCCGATCGACGCCTGCTACTCGGCGATCCAGCTCGCGACCAACATCCCCGTCGTGCTCGAAGAGTTCCAGACACGTTCGATCACCGGCGGCAAGGACGCCCAAGGCGAGGTGACCGTCACGATCAGCCACTCCGGCCAGCAGGTCCGCGGGCGGGGGCTGTCGACCGACGTGGTCGAGGCGGCCGTGCTGGCGTACGTCGCCGCGATCAACCGCATCAAGCTCGACGAAGCGTCCAAGAAGACCGTCCCGGCGACCACGATGAACGCCGACGCCGAGGAACCGCTCGAACAGGTGAGCCAGCCATGATCGACGAGCAGACGATCGAGGACGGGCTGGTGCTCCGTCAGTTCACGCTCGACGACGCCGAGGCGTTCTACGCGGTGGTGGACGCGAATCGCGAGGCGATCGCGTCGTACATGCTGTGGGCGCGCACGCTGGCGAGCGTCGACGAGGTGCGCGAGATGATCGCCGGCTGGCTCGAGGCGCGCGATCGATCGCTGGGCGTCACGCTGGGCGTCTACGAGGCAGGCCGGCTGGTCGGCTCGGTGTATCACGTGCGCGGCTGCCGCAAGCACCTCAACGTCGAGATCGGCTACTGGCTGGCGACCGAGGCACGCGGGCGCGGCGTCGCCACGCGGGTGGTGCGCGCCATGTTCGACCTGACCTTCGACGAGTTGGGCTTCCACCGGGCGTACCTGCGGATCGCCCCGCAGAACGAGGCCAGCATGGCGATCGCCGAGCGGCTCGGCCTTGAAAAGGAAGGCGTCCTGCGCGACCTGTGGCAGATGGCGCCCGGCGAGTTCTGGGACGGCGTGATCTACGCGACGACGGCCCCGCGGTGGGCGACGCAGAAAGCAGGTGCGGCATGACCGTCTACGAGCCACGAGACGTGACGCTGCGCGACGGGCGCGTGGTGACGCTGCGCTCGACCGACGTGGCCGACGCCGAGGTGGTGATCGACTACCTGGACGCGATGCGTCGCGAGTCGAACGGCGTGCTGTTCAGCCCGCACGACGACCTGCCGACGCTCGACTTCGAGCGCGGCTGGATCGCCGGCCGACGCGACAACCCCGACGCGGTGCAGCTCGGCGCGTGGGACGCGTCGGGCGTGCCGATCGCCCTGGCCGGCGTCCAGCGCGAGACGAGCCGACGCCGCAATAGCCACCGGGCCGACCTGGGCATCTCGGTCCGCCGGCCGTGGTGGCGAGCCGGCGTCGGACGGCTGCTGATGCTTGAGCTGATCGACTTCTGCGAGTCGCGCCCGGCTATCGAGGTCATCCACCTTACGGTCTGGCACTGCAACCATCAGGCGATCGCGCTGTACGAGTCGGTCGGGTTCACGCGCGGCGGGCTCAAGCACTACGGGGCGAGGTTCGAGGACGGCAGCTACGCCCACACGCTGCAGATGTCGCGCTGGGTCGGCGACGGCCCGGCGCCGGCGGTCCGCGAGCGCGATCCGCTGTTGGAGGCGGTGGCATGAGCATGGACTACGCCCACAAGTCGACCGTCGACGAGATCCGCGAACGCTTCGACAATGACGTCGAGCGGTTCAGCAACCTCGAGACCGGCCAGGTCGCCGCCAAGGCGTCGCTGGAGCACCTGACGCTGGTCGCCGAGGCGGCCGTCGCGACGACGCCCAGGCTGCTCGAGCAAGGCCCGGCCATCTGCGACATCGGCTGCGGCGCGGGCAACTACACGCTGCGCCTGCTGCGACAGATCGCGGCGGCCGGCGGCCAACCTCGCTCAGCCCGCGTCACGCTAATCGACCTGAGCCGGCCGATGCTCGACCGGGCCGTCGAGCGGATCACCGCCGAGGGCGTGGCGGCGACCCAACTAGAAACGATCCAGGCCGACATCCGCGACGTACCGCTGGGCGTGGACCGTTTCGACACGGTCATCGCGGCTCAGTGTCTTCACCACCTACGCGGCGACGCGGAGTGGCGGGCGGTGTACGAGTCGATCGGGCGGGCCGTGCGACCCGGGGGGTCGTGCTGGATCAGCGACACCATCGACCACCAGAACGCCGGCGTGCGCGGCCTGGTCCGGCAGCGCTGGGCCGATTACCTCGAATCGATCGACGGGCCGGACTATCGTGATCACGTCATGGGTTATGTCGATCGTGAAGACACGCCGCGGCCGCTCGTGGATCAGCTCACGATGATGCGGTCGGCGGGTATTGACCGATTGGACGTGCTGTCGGTCGATACAAGGTTTGCGGTGTTCGGGGGCGTGAAGTCAGGAGACTCGGCATGACCATGGTGCACGCATTCAACCCGGCCGAGGCGCTGCTCCTGGACGAGTGGCCGCCCGAGGACGCGGGGCCGATCGGCTCGGTGGCGATCCTCGGCGTCGACGACGTGGCCATGGCCGAGGTCGTGGCCGAGCGCGTCGAGCAGGTCACGCTGTACCCGCGGCACATCGAGGCATATGAGTTGGCGCGACGCGTGGCGATCGATCGCTTCGCGGTGAGCGACGCGGTCGTGCCGCCGGCGGACGGGGCGCTGGACGCGGCGTTGCTGGCGATGCCGCAGGGGCGTTACGTCAACCGGATGATCCTGGCGGCCGTGCGAGCGGCGCTGCGCGAGGGCGGCGAGCTGTGGGTCGCCGGACCGACCAGCGGCGGCGCGAAGCCGACGATCGCCGACGCGACCTCGCTGCTGGGCGAGGGCGAGGTGGTCGCGTTCAAGCATCGCCAAAGGCTGGCGCGGATGATCAAGCGCGACGGCGTGGCGCTGCCCGAGTGGTCGACCGAGCCGGGCGTGGCGCCGGGCAGCTTCGGCGGGTTCGAGATCGATCTCGACGGCGTGCGAACCGCGATCAAGACGCGGCCCGGCGTGTTCGCTTGGAACGGGCTGGACGAAACCGCTCGGTTGCTGATGGAGCACATCGACGTGCCCGAAGGCGGCGTCGTGGCCAACCCGTGCTGCGGGGCGGGAACGATCGGGCTGTACGCGGCGATGTCGGGGGCGGGACGGGTGACCATGTCGGACCACGACCTGCTGGCGGTGGCGTCGGCACGGGCGGGGGTCGAGGCGAACGGTCTGTCGGAACGTGTCGAGATCGCGGCGTGCGGGTGCGAGCGGGTCGGGCCGTCGGGGGCGTGCGACCTGCTGGTGGCGTTCCCGCCGATGGACGAGCGTCGGGAGGCGACCGAGGGCGGCCGGCCGATGCCGCGGGCCGTCGAACGGATCGTCGCCGCGGCGCCCGAAGCCCTGAAGCCCGACGGCCGGCTGGTAGTCGCGATCCCGGCCTACGCCTCGCTGGACAAGCCGCTGAAGCGGGCCGGCCTGGCCGGGCGCGTGCTCGCCGAGTCCCGCCGGGCGACCCTGATCGAGGCTCACCGTGCGTGAGCCGCCCCGGCGGTGAACATTGCGTGAGTGTTGAACACCCGCCCCAAACCCTGCCGATAACCTCTACCGATGACTGACACCGCCTCCTCGGCCTCCCTCGGCGAGGCCACCACGTCTCTTGCCTCCGGCGATCCGCCTTCCCGACCGCTCGACGACGCGCCCCAGGGCGTCCCGACCGGCGCGCTCGCCGAGCCCGGCGTCAAGCACTTCGTGCTCGACACCAACGTCCTGCTGCACAACGCCCACTCGCTGTTCATGTTCGACGACAACGAGGTGGTGATCCCCTTCGTCGTCCTCGAAGAGCTCGATCGGTTCAAGAAAGAGTCCGACGACGTCGGCCGAAACGCACGCCAGGTCGCCCGCCACCTCGACCGCCTGCGTGCCCAGGGGTCGCTTGCCGAGGGGGTGGTGTGGAACGACAAGGGCGGGCTGGTCCGCGTCGAGTTCTCGGTCGAGTCCAGGCCGGTCTGGCTCAGCGAGGACACGCCCGACAACCGGATCATCGGCGTCGCCTGGTCGCTCAAGGAGCAGGGCAAGCGGGCCGTGCTCATCACCAAGGACATCAACGTCCGCCTCAAGTCCGACTCCCTGGGCATCACCACCGAAGACTTCGAGGCCCAGAAGGTCGACTCCGACAAGCTCTACCCCGGGTTCATCGAGCTCGACGTTCAAGGCGACCTCATCGACACGCTTTACGACGAGAAGCAGCTCGACCTCGAACAGATCGAGGAGCAGCTGGTCACCACGCTGCCCGACGGACACACCGTCCCGATCGACCTGCACGCCAACCAGTTCGTCCAGCTGCGCAACGCCCTGGACGACTCGCACACCGGCCTGGCCCGTCGCCTCGCCGACACCGACCACCTCATCCCCATCCACGGCCCGCGCAAGCCCGTCTACGGCATCATGGCCCGCAACGTCCAGCAGACCATGGCCCTCGACCTGCTGCTCGACGACGAGATCAAGCTCGTCACCCTGCTCGGCACCGCCGGCACGGGCAAGACGCTCGTCGCCCTGGCCGCCGGCATGGCCAAGGTCTTCACCGAGCAGCGCTACGACAAGCTGCTGGTCGCCCGCCCCATCATGCCCATGGGCCGCGACATCGGCTACCTCCCGGGCGACAAGGACGAGAAGCTCGCCGCCTGGATGCAGCCGATCTTCGACAACCTCGCCTACCTCATGTCGACCCGCGGCGCCGGCAACCAGCAAGCCGACTCCAAGCCCAACGAGCACCGCATCCAGCAGTTCGTCGATCAGGGCAAGCTCGTCCTCGAACCGCTGACCTACATCCGCGGCCGATCGATCCCCCACCAGTTCATGATCGTCGACGAGGCCCAGAACCTCACGCCCCACGAGGTCAAGACCATCGCTTCCCGCGTCGGCGAGGGCACCAAGCTCGTCCTCACCGGCGACATCAACCAGATCGACAACCCCTATCTCGACGCCTCGTCCAACGGCCTGTCCTACGCCGTCGAACGCCTCAAGGGCCAGCCGCTGATCGGCCACATCACGCTGGCCAAGTCGGAACGCTCGGAGCTGGCCTCCGTGGCGGCGGATCGGCTCTGACGCCCAAAATCGATCCCCATCCGCGGGTTTCCGGGAACAGACCCACGCCCGCCGGCGTCTAACATGACGCCATGAGCGACACCCCCCCACCCGCCTCGACCGCCCCGCGTCCCGCCCGCAAGAAGTGGATCGTCCGCGCCGGCATCGCCGTCGGCGCAATCGTCCTGCTGCTGGTCGTCCTCGTCCTCGCCGCGCCCACGCTGCTGTCCACCGGCCCTGGCAACGGCGTGCTGCTCGGCATCGCCAACGGACGCATCCCCGGCACGGCGTGGGCTCGCTCGATCTCGATCGGCTGGTTCACCGGGCCACAGGTCACCGACCTGCAGCTTCACGACCCCAACGGCAATGCGGTGTTGACCGTGGGATCGATCGATATGCCCGACACGTCGTTGCTCGGCCTCGCCACCGGCAACCGCGATCTGGGCCACATCACGCTGACCAATGTCTCGGCCGAGATCATCGCCGACCAAAACGGTCGCACCAACCTCGATGACGCGCTCACCGAGCCGCGTCAGGCCAGCAAGCCGAACACGGACCACAAGGCCTCGACCGGCGAGAAGGCAGGCTCATCCAAGTCCAGCGATTCGACCAAGGTCAACCTCCCGACATTCACCTTCACCGGCTCGAATATCGGCGTGAAATACACCCGGCCCGGCGTGCCCGACGCCACGCTGAATGTCCCCAAGATCGAGCTCGCCTCCAACAACGATCGCTCGCTCGTCGCCAACACCGACGGGCAGGTGGCGCTCGGCGACGACACCGGCAAGTTCGCCATCGACCTCACCGTCCGCAACGCCGTCGCCGAGGACGGCGAGCTGCAGATCGACCAGGCCTCCGTCAGCGGCACGGCCAACCTTGACAAGCTGCCCATCGACGCCATCGACCGCATCGGCGGATTTCAGGGCGCACTCATCGCCGCGCTGGGCGACCCCGACGACCCCGACAACCTCCTCTCCCTCGACCTCGACGCCGACCTCACCGACGGCGCCACCACCGGATCCGCCACCCTCGTCGCCACCGCCCCCCGCCTCAAGGCCAACATCACCGCCAAGCCCGACGCCGGCGGCACCATCGTCGGTGACGGCTCCACCATCGACTACACCCTCTCCACCCAGCTCGTCGCGACCATCGCCCAGCAGATGGGCGTCGACCTCGGCATCGACGGCGACAAGCAGGTCAAGCTCGACCTCACCACCCTGCGCATTCCCGAGGACGGCAACCCCGCCAACGGCTCGCTCGCCTTCACGCTCACCTCGGACGACATCACCTTCTCCGGCGATCCGGTCTGGAACGGCCTGCGCCTCTCGTCCCTCCAGGTCGTCGCCGAGACCATGACGCTCGACGACCCCAAGCCGATCACCCTCACCGCAGCGCTCAACGACACCTCGCAGCAGACCGCCGCCACGCAGGTCACCGCCACCGCCACGCTCGCCAAGCCGACCGACGACGCCCTGCCGGCCGGGCTCGACCAGATCGACGCCACCCTCACGCCGATCCCGATGGAGCTGGTCGAGCGGTTCACCGGCGAGCAGCCGGCGATCGTCGCCCTGCTCGATCAGCCGCAGATCGATCGCGTCCGCGTCACCGTCAAGGGCGACCCGACCGCCACCCCGCTGCCCGTGCTCGCCTCGCTCAACGCCGGCAACCTCGTCGCCAACGCCGTCGCCACCTACGACGAGTCCGGCCTGACCGTCCACGAGGGCACGACCTCCAAGCTCACGCTCACGCCGACGCGCTTCGCCGACCTGCTCAACGCCATCTCCCCGCCCGACCCCCAGGCCGGCGAGACCGACACCTCGCAGATGGCCAGCGCCGCCATCGTCGAGAACGTCACGCTCGACGTCGCCGTCAGCTCGGCGTTCATCCCCTTGCCGTTCAGCCTCGCCGACGTCGCGATCGACGCCACCGCCTCGACGCCCATGCTCGCCATCGCCCGGCCCAACGAGTCGCCCCAGCGCATCACCGACACCCAGATCGACATCGACTCGTCCCGCCTCGCCGATCAGATCGGCCTCAAGCTCTCCGGACAGGTCGTCACCACCGTCGAGCCCGCCGACGCCTCCACAGGGCGGCCCGCCGACGCCGCGCAGATCGCCTCCGACACCACCGTCCGCAACGTCGTCAACGCCCTCGGCGAGGTCGACATCAACCAGCTCACCCTCACCACCGACTCCAAGCTCATGTCCCTGCCCATCGGCCTGGTCGACCGCTTCAGCGACAACGAGCTGCTCCTCGAGCCCATCCTCGGCTCGTTCGCCAACGTCACGCTCAACGGCGACTTCCCCGGCAACATGGCCATCCGCGCCGACTCCCCCACCGCCAACCTCACCGCCGACGTCCGCGTCGACAACCAGCGCCGCCTGCTCCTGAACAACGACCTCGTCGCCACGCTGCACGTCACCCCCGAGATGTCCGAGCAGTTCCTCGGCAAGGTCCACCCGATGTTCCAGGACGCCGAGTCATCCGACAAGCCCATCCAGCTCACCGTCAGCAAGGACATGCGCCGCATCCCGCTGACCGGCTTCGACATCAAGGACCTCCGCCTCAAAGGCTCGGTCGACGGCGGCGTCATCAACCTCACCCGCTCCGGCTGGCTCAACGGCTCGCTCACCGACGCCACCGCCGCGATGCTCAAGGCCCTGTCCTTCGGCATCATCCGCCCCGTCCCCGACACCAACAAGAAGACCTACCCCGCGACCTTCACGCCGATGGACTTCACCCTCAAGGACAACATCTTCGACGCCAGCCAGGCCTGGGTCGTCTCCGACGACCTCGCCGTCGGATTCATCGGCACGGTCAACCTCAAGAACCTCAACGACCCCAAGATTGTCGACATGGCCATGGGCGTGCTCACCGCCTCGCTCATCGTCGAGCGCCCCGAGCTCAGCCCCTTCCTCCAGCCCACCCAGGTCGCCGAACTGCCGCTCAAGGGCACCGTCAACGATCCCGAGCCCGAGTTCGACGTCCTCACCACCGACCTCGCCGGCGCCGGCATCGTCGGGACGCTCAACACGCTCACCGGCGGGCTCGTCGGCAACATCGCCCAGAACCTCGCCAACTCACTCCGCAAGGAGGCCAAGCACAACTGGAAGATCCCCAGCATCGCCGACCCCCTGATCCAGAAGGCCGAGAACGCCAGCATCGCCAACGACGACAAGGACCTCAGCGAGCAACAGCTCCAGCAGCGCAACCAGCGCCGCAACACCGTCGACAACCTGCTCGACAGCCTCCGCAACGGCGACCGCAGGAGCAATTAACCCTTCGCGTTCAACCGGCCCGCCAGGATCAGCAACACGGCCCCGGGCCCCAGCAGCCCGATCACCCCGATCAAGGCGCAGATCGAGCCGAGCAGGTACTGCGTGACGATCGAGGTGTCCGACATCGGCGGCCCGGGCGTCTGCGTCGGCCACCCGTTCGACCCGGCCAACGCCACCCACCTCGCGTGCACCTCCCTCGGCGGATACTGCTGCTCGATCTGCCGGTAGGCGAGCTGACGCCGCTGCTGGGCCGGGTACGCAACGGCCCCGTCATAAAAGAACCAGCTCGAAAACGCCAGCACCGGCAAGGCCGCCACCAGCAGCACGGCGCCGAACGTCAGGTAAAGCGGCTGGGACGAACTCTTGGACATCAGGCCTCCCGGTCAACGGGCCCTACGATAGCGACATGCATTACCGACGCTTCGGCCGAACCGAACTCAACCTCCCCGTCTTCTCCACCGGCGGCATGCGCTACCAGGACGGCTGGAAGGACAAACCGCTCGACGAGATCGACGACGCCATCAAAGACAACCTCAGCGCCACCATCCAGCGCTCCTTCGACGTCGGCATCCACCACGTCGAGACCGCCCGCGGCTATGGCCCCTCCGAGCGACAGCTCGGCACCGTCCTCCCCAACTACCCCCGCGACTCGTTCCTCATCCAGACCAAGATCGGCCCGACCGAATCCCCCGACGAGTTCACCGCCTTCTTCCACGAGTCCCTTGAGCGCCTCCGGCTCGATCGCGTCGACCTGCTCGCCCTCCACGGCGTCCACGACGACGCGTCCTACACCCGCGCCTTCGGGCAGGACGGCAAGTCCGGCTGCCTCGCCGCCGCCCGACGCCTCCAGGCACAGGGCCTCGTCGGCCACGTCGGCTTCTCCACCCACGGCCCGGTCGACGAGCTCGTCCGCGCCATCCGCGCCCCCGGCCCCGACCCCCTGCCCGACGCCCCGCTCGACCTCAAGGGCAACCCCCCACGCGGCTTCGACTACATCAACCTGCACTGGTACTTCATCTACCAGCGCAACTGGCCCGCCATCGTCGAGGCCCGCCGACGCGACATGGGCGTGTTCCTCATCTCCCCCACCGACAAGGGCGGCCACCTGCACACCCCCACCGACCAGCTCATCGAGTGCTGCGACCCCCTGCACCCCATCGTCTTCAACGACCTGTGGTGCCTCCGCCGCGGCGAGGTCCACACGCTCTCGCTGGGCGCGAGCAAGCCGAGCGACTACGACCTGCACGTCGAGGCCGCCGATCGCCTGCACCACCCCGAGACGCCCGCGCTGCTCCGCCGCATCGAGTCCCGCCTCCGCGACGCCATGGCCGACGCCACCGACCACCCCGACCCCGAGCACCTCGTCTTCGACCTGCCCGACCACCGCGCCGCCCCCGGCGGGCTGAACGTCCCCCTGATCCTCTGGCTGCGCAACCTCAGCCTCGGCTGGGGCATGACGCCCTACGCCAAGGCCCGCTTCAACCTCATGGGCACGGCCGGGCCCTGGTTCCCCGGCAGCAAGGTGATGGAGTCGTTCGACGAGGTCGACAAGGACGCCCTCGCCGCCGCTTGCGACGTCGGCGCCTGGGAAAGCCGAGGCCGCGAGGTGGTCGACCTCGTCGCCGACGCCATCGATCGCCTCGGCGACGCCGAGGTCAAGCGCCTCAGCCAGTCGTGATCGCCGACGATCGTCGCTCGCCGGGCGATCGGTCGGCTAGAAAAACAAGATCCCGATGATGATCACGAGCGCAAACCCCATGATGAAGCTCGGGAGGAACACGGTCACGCCCCACAGCACCATGGTCTCGAGCACGTCCGTCTCGAGCTGCCACATCGCCACGCCGAAGAACACGAGCAGCGACAACGACACCTTGAGCATGAAGCCGATGCCGCCGAACCCGCCGGTCACGATGTCCAGCCCGAGGTCCATGGTGTCGTTGAACGCGCCCACCACGATGATCACAGCGAGAAGCCGCAGCATCGCCGAGCCCAGCGTGCCGAAGCTGGTCCCGAAGAGGTTGGCGACGACGAACAGCCCGATCAGCGTCAGCGGGACCTGAATCAGCAGGCGGATGAAGAAGTTGATCGCGACGATGGCGGCGCGGATGCCGTTGCTCACCGCCGTGCCGCCGCCCTGCGCCTGGGTGATCGGGCTCGCCTCGTTGGCCAGCGGGCCGAGCAAGCCCACGTTGATCGCCGTCCACACCAGCCCGACGCCGATGAGGATCAACGGGGTGTAGAAATACTTCCAACGATTCTCTCGCTCGAGGTCGGCGTCGAGCGCCGCGTCGTCGACCCGGCTCCGTCCGTCGAACACGGCCTTGGACATCTGGTCCACGTCCACGCCCGCGGCCGGCGCCGCGTTGCGTTTCGTCTTCTTCCCGCCCACGGGCTCGTCGCCGCCGACCGACGTGTTCAGCCGCGTCCCGGTCTCCAGGTGGAACCCGCAGTTCATGCAGAGCACCGCGCCGGGTTTCATCCTCTGGTTGCACGACGGGCACTTGCCGTCGGGCGCCGAGACCCGAGGCGTCGGCTCGGCGATCGACTCGTCCGAGAGCTCGTAACCGGCGGCGCTATCCGCCGGCGCACTCGCCTGGACCGGCGCCACCACGCTCGACACCCCGCCCACGACCTCGGTCACGCCGCCGGGCTCGGCCGGCACGCGCAGCTTCTCGCCGCACTGCTTGCACGCCACCTTCTTGCCGGCCATGGCCGGTTTCCAGCGGTATCGCTTGCCACAAGTCGGGCAGCTGAACGACTCTGTCGAATCCGGCATGCGCAGGCCTCCGGTCGGTCCGCACAACCTCGACGAACGCCGCCGCCGTGTCAATCGCGCGCCACCCGGGCACGCCGCCCGCCCCCACTATGCTGTCTCGATGGCCAAACCCGCCCGCAACAAACGCCCCGACCTGCCCGACGGGCCCGTCCACACCCTCGTCGTCGGCTCCGGCGGCCGCGAGCACGCCCTCGGCGACGCCCTCAAGCGATCCCCTCTCTGTGGCAAGCTCTTCTTCACGCCGGGCAACGCCGGCACCGCAGCCCTCGGCACCAACGTCGATCTCCCCGCCACCCCCGTCAACACCAAGCACGTCGACGACATCAACTACTTCTGCCGCGAGCACGACATCGCCCTGATCGTCATCGGCCCCGAAGCCCCGCTCGCCGAGGGACTGGTCGATCGGCTCGAGCAGGACGGTCGGTTTGTCTTCGGCCCGACCGCCGAGGCCGCCAAGCTCGAAGCCGACAAGGCCTACGCCAAGCAGGTCATGAAGGCCGCCTCCATCCCCACCGCCGACGCCCGCACCTTCACCTACTTCCGCGCCGCCGCCGCCTACGTCGAGTCCCGCGAGGAGCCCGTCGTCGTCAAGGCCACCGGCCTGGCCGCCGGCAAGGGCGCCATCGTCTGCGACACCGTCGACGAAGCCCTCGACGCGCTCGATCTCTGCTTCAACCAGCGGGCCTTCGGCGACGCCGGCAAGACCGTCCTTGTGGAGGAAAAGATGCTCGGCCAAGAGCTCTCCGTGCTCGCCCTCGTTGACGGCCAGAACCTCTTCGTCCTCGACCCCTGCCAAGATCACAAACAGGCCCACGAGGGCGACACCGGCCCCAACACCGGCGGCATGGGCGCCTATTGCCCGACGCCCCTCATCGACGACGCGCTCATGACCACCATCGAGCGCGACATCCTCGTCCCCGCCGTCGATTACCTCCGGCGCGACGGCACGACCTTCCGCGGCGTGCTCTACGCCGGCCTCATGCTCACCGCCGCCGGGCCCAAGGTCATCGAGTTCAACTGCCGCTTCGGCGACCCCGAGACCCAACCCCTGGTCGCCCGACTCAAGGGCGACCTGCTCCAGGCCATGCGCCTGACCTGTGTCGGCCGGCTCGACGAGGCCGACCTCTCGTTCGACCCCAAGACCCACGCCGCCTGCGTCGTCGTCTGCTCCGAGGGCTACCCCGGCGACTACCGCAAAGGCCTGCCCATCACCGGCCTCGACGAGGCCGCCGCCCTGCCCGATGTCGCCCTCCATCACGCCGGCACCACCACCACCCGCGACGGCCGGGTCGTCACCCACGGCGGCCGCGTCCTCAACGTCACCGCCACCGGCGATTCGCTCGCCGACGCCGTCGACAAAGCCAACGCCGCGGCCGACCTGATCCAGTTCGACGGCGCCTGGTTCCGACGCGACATCGGCCACCGCGTGATGCGACCGGTCACCCGCTGACCCGTCATGCCATCAATGGCCCAGGCGTTGACCCCGACGCCCACGCCATCAAGGCAACATCACCCCGACGCCGCGACCCCGTCGTCCGCCACCGGCTTCACCTCCGCCGGGTTCGCCGACACGCTCGCGTCGCGCATCACCTGCGCCAATCGCCACCGAAGGTCCTCCAGCCGACGCGACACGTCCTCAGCCGACTGATCCAGCACCGACGCGATCTCACCGATCTGCAGCCCGTCCGCGTAATGAAGAAGCACCAGCAGGCGATCTGCCTGCTCCAGTCGCATCACCGCACCCCTGAGACTCTCACGCACATTCGCACTCATGGCGAACGCCCCAATCCGTTGGAGGTTCCGATCGCTCCCCGAGGCCCATCCGTAGGCAACGGCTAAGGCAGCCTAGCAACCCCCCTCCCATCCACCAACACTTACCTCCCCCCGCGGATCGGCGTTCACTCCCGCCGGCACCCCGCCCGCCCACACGCCACCCGATATCCTGCCCCGCATGACGTCGCCCGACGCCGAACACGCCGAAGCCCTGGCACCCGTCCATCAGTTGCGCGACGAAGCCACCGCCGCGCTCGCCGATGTCGCCTCCCCCGAGGCGCTCGAGCACTTCCGCATCGCCTACCTCGGCGCCAAGGGCAGGCTCAAGTCCCTCATGGCCGAAATGAAGCACGTCCCCAAGGACGCCAAGCCCGCCTTTGGCCAGGCCGCCAACGCCCTTAAACAAGAGCTCACCGCCGCCTTCGACGAACGCAAAGCCGCGATCGGCGATCGCGGTCCTGCCACCGACCAATCCGCCACCGCCCCACAGGTCGACGTCACCCTCCCCGCCCCGCCCGACCCCCTCGGCCGCCACCACGTCATCTCCCAGACCATCGACCGCATCACCGACGCCTTCGCCCGCATGGGCTTCACCCCCGTCACCGGCCCCGAGGTCGAGGACGAGTTCCACAACTTCGTCGCCCTCAACATCCCCCTCGCCCACCCCGCCCGCGACCCGCTCGACAACTTCTACCTCTCCGACCCCGACGCCCCCAACCCCGCCCTGCTCCGCTCGCAGACCTCCACCGTGCAGATCCGCACCATGGAGCAGGTCAAGCCCCCCGTGCGCATCGTCTCCCTCGGCCGCGTCTACCGCCCGGACGAACACGACGCCACGCACTACTCCATGTTCCATCAGGTCGAGGGCCTGTACGTCGACAAGGACGTCTCGCTGGTCGACCTCAAGACCACCCTCGTGCAGTTCGCCCACGCGATGTTCGGCGAGGACGCCGAGATCGATCTCGTCCCCAGCTACTTCCCCTTCACCGAGCCCTCCGCCGAGCTCTACGTCAAGATCGACCTCGGCAAGGGCCCGGAGTGGATGGAGATCGGCGGCTGCGGCATGGTCGACCCCGCCGTGTTCGAGCACGTCGGCTACGACCCCGAGGAATGGACCGGCTTCGCCTTCGGCCTGGGCATCGAGCGCATCGCCATGCGTCTGCACAACATCCCCGACATCCGCTACCTCTTCGAGAACGACCTGCGCTTCCTGCGAAGGTTCTGAGAACCGACGCGGAAGGCGCGATCACGTCGTGCGCACATCGACCTTGAACTCAAAGCCGGGACGCCACGCGTCCCGGGATTGATGCATCGCCAACAGGCGCATCCTTGCATAGTTGCGACGCAACGCCAGAGGCCTCCTTCCGTCGACCGGGGGGCGGTAGCGCGGCCTGTCGCGGCTCACTCGGCTCTTGACCTACGGGATGGGCGTGTCAGGCACGCACAACCACCCGCGCGATGTCAAGCGTCGATCCTTGAATGAGGCAGACGACTTTGTGAGCAGGTGATGAGGGGCGGACGATGCTGTTGACAACGCAAAGCGAGCGGTTCAAAGTTTGGGCTTCACGGGCTGTCCGGAGATTGTCTGATGCGTGCGTTGACCTTGAGTGTGTTGCTGTGCTTCGCGTGCTCGGCCTGGGCGATTGGTGCGCCCGATCTCGTTGACCGCGACGGCGATGCGGCGTGGCAGGAGGCGTACGCGGCCAAGGGGCCGACGGACCTGCGCGAGCACGCCTCGGCGGTGTTGGCGACGTTCGTGAGCAAGGCGTCGGAGATCCCGGTCGCGGACTACGACGCGGACGTGCTGCGGATGCTTCGGCCGAACGTGTCGATCGCGGCCGAGAAAGCCGTGCGAGCGTCGCTTGAATCGGGCACCTCCGCGACGGAAACGACGGACGCCCCAACGGCGAACCCATCGCGCGAGATGGCGCGAGTCGTGGTTTTGCGGCTGGAGGGCGAGGTCGGCGAAGACTTTCTTGCCGAAGGACTGGGCGAGGCACTGACGAAGCTGGCGGGGGCGGGAGACCTGGTGCTGATCGAGTTGGCGGGGCGCGGCGGCAGCGGCGCGGACGCGATGACGATGCGCAACGCGGTGCTTCGGGCCCGAGAGCGAATCCCGGTGTGGTGTTCGATTGAGGACGAGGCGTACGGCGCATTGCTGGGGGTGGTGATGGCGGCGGATCGCTGCTTTGTCTCGCCGGGGGCGAGCGTTGGGGCGATGGGGCAGGGGGCGGCGCCGGGCGAGGTGATCCACGGGAGTTTCAACGCCGCGTGGGTGGCACGGGTGACGTCGGCAAGCCCCGCGTTTGCCGGCATGGAGCCGTTGGTGGAGGCGATGTTCCTGCGGGATCAAACGGCGGCAGCGTGGGCCGAAGACGGCGAGGTGCGGGTGGGCGCTGAGGCGCCTGAGGCGATGGGTAATGCGGTGCTCGTGTCGGACGACGAGTCGTCGCTGCTGACGCTGACCGGCGAGGCGATGACTCGGCTGGGCACGGCGAGTCCGGCGGCCGAGTTGGACAACGCGCTCGCGGAGAAGCTGCAAGCCGAGCGGCTGATCCGGCGTGACTTTACGGATCAGGTCCAGGTGCATGCCCGCCGGATGGCGATCAACAGCAAGCAGGTGGCGACGGATCGGGCGGAGCGTCGGCAGAGGATGTCGGAACTGCACAAGTTGCTACCCAGGATCATGCCGGCGTTGCGGGAGTTGCAGCGGCACGCGGAGAGCGTGGACCCAAGGCGCCAGACATACACGGTGTGGGAGGACACGGGGCGGTTCACCGGGGCGTCGTATCAGAAATGGCGTGATCACACGGATCAAGCAATCGCCGCGTGGCAGCGGGTACAGGCAGGCTGCAAGACGGGCGCGGAGCGTGTGAAGGAAGCAGAGGCGTTGGGTATGAACGAGGCGGCAAGCTACAAGTCGCAGCTCATGGCGATGAGCGACGTGGCCTCGCGGACAATCGATCGGCTACGCGAGGAGCGACGGAACTCGCGGCCTTGATGAAAGCGTAAGCGCGGCCATCACGATCACCCCACCGTCAACAACGGCAACTCCACCTTCTCCGCCTTCTCGATGACGCGCGGGTCACCCGGCGGCTGGAACCTGTCGATCGGGGCGGCGAGGAGTTCGCGGACGCTCTTGCGCGCGGCGACCATCTTGGGGTAGCGGACCTCGCGGTAGCCGGTGACGTTGGCGGGTGTCGCGAAGACCTGTTGCCAGCGGGTGTAGTCGCGGGCGTCGTCCGTGCGGTCCCACTCGTCGACGAGGCGCTCGTACCAGTCGCGGAAGTCGCGTTCGCGCTCGTGCCACTTGGGCAGCCAGCTCCGCAGGAAACGGGCCTTGCTCATCAGAGCCAGCTGCCAGTCGGTCGACTTCCAGGTGAAGCGGACCTTCTGCCCGAGCAGGTCGAACTCGGGGCGGTTGTGATGGCGGTACTTGATCTTGTCGCCACGGGAGCGGTCGACCTTGAACCGCTCGGCGTCGCGGCGGTACTTCTCGGGGCTGGTCAGCAGGGCCGAGACGTAGGGCTCGTCCTTGATGAGCATGACCTTGGCGAGGTTGTGCACCACGGCCTCGGTGACGGCGAAGCCGTGCTCGGGGTGGTCCTTGTGGAAGGTGCGGACGAGGCGATCGCAGTACCGCCGGGCGTAGTCGATGCCCTGGCGTCTGCCGCCCCAGACGACGCAGTCGTGGGCGCGGACGATGACGTCGCGCATCAGGCGGTCGGCGACGCGGAGGCCGCGGGTGGCGCGGAAGGTCTGACGCATCAGCACGCGGAACTGCTTGGCGGTGGCGCTGCCGAAGCGTTCGTCGATGAGCGCGACCTTCTTGCGCAGGGCGACGCGGGCCGGCTCGTAGGCCTTGGTGTTGCGGAGGATGGCGGCGAAGCGCTGCGGCCAGGCGGCGATGCGCCGGCCGAGGGTGAAGGCCTTGAGGTTGGCGTCGGCGTGCCCGCCGGCGACCTTGCGGATGGCCGACTCGACGGCCTCGAGCGTCAGCGGCAGGTAGCCGCGCTGCATCGCGACGCCGAGCATCATGACGTTGGCGTAGAGCTTGTTGCCCAGGATGCGTTCGGAGAGCTCGCCGACGTTGGCGGCGAAGTACTGGTCGTTGCGGACGTGCTGCTTGAGCGAGGCCTCGATGCGGTCGTGGTCGTACTTGTCCTTGCCCAGCAGCATGAGGATCGTCAGCGTCGGGGCCGTGTTGACCACGGCGGCCGTGCGGTCCGGCGAGGCGACGCGGTACGGCAGCGAGGGGTCGACGCCGCGGGTGGCCTCCATGAGGTCGACGCCGAGCAAGAGGTCGGCCGTGCCGTAGACGATGTGCGGCGTGGTGGCGGGGGGCTGGTCGTCGTCGCCGCGGCGAGCGAACACGACCTGCGAGTAGACGCCGCCGTTGCGGATGGCCAGGCCCTTCTTGTCGACGAACTGGACGTGGAAGCCCATGGCGTTGCCGGCCTCGACGAGCATGGCCGTGGCCGTGCCGATGCCCATGCCGCCGACGCCCGCGAGGTGGCAGCGCCACTGGTTGCGCGAGGCGTGGATCGGCTTGCCGGGGGCGGGCAGCTCGCCGTCGGTCAGGTCGGACGTGAGGGTCTGCGGGGCCTGCTTGCGGACGACGGTGATCTCCTCGAACGCCGGGCAGGCGTCGATCCGCTGGCAGGCGCCGTCGTTGACGCACCAAGACAAGTCTGTCGCCATCTTCGGGCCGTAGTCGGTCTCGACGTTGGTCAGGCCCGGGCAGCCGGTGCCCAGGGCGCACTCGAGGCAGTACTCGCAGGCCTCCTCGTTGACGTTCATGAACGTCTTCTTGGGGACAAAGCCCTTCTCGCGCTGCAGCCTGGCCTCGACGCGGCGGGCGCGGCGGTGGAAGGTGATGCCGCACTCCTTGTCGGCGATGACGATCTTCACGCCGTCGGCGAGGATCGTCTTCTCGAGCATGGCGCGGTAGCGGTCGCGGTCTGAGGGGTCCATGCGGACGATGCGGACGTCGCGCTTGAGGTTGGCGGGGACCATGCCGGCGACGATCCGCTCGATGTCCATGGGGTTCATGGATCGGCCGGAGATGTCGGTCTCGACGCCGGAGTGCGGCTGATGGCCGGTCATCGCGGTCGTCTTGTTTTCCAGGATGATGTAGGTGATGTCCTGGCCGGTGTAGATCGACTGGCCGATGGCGATCTGGCCGGAGTGGTGGAACGTGCCGTCGCCCATGAAGACGATCTGCTTGTTGTCGATGAAGGGGTCGACGCCCGCGCCGGTGCCGCCGCCCAGGCCCATGCCCGAGTAGTTGTGCATGAGCGTCTTGTTGGGCTCGAACATGAGCATCGTGTAGCAGCCGGTGTCGCCGTGGGCGACGAGGTCGACGGGGCCACGGCGGTGGCGGGCCTCCATGTAGTCGGCGTCGAGCAGGTCGTCGCGGAGCTCGAGCAGCACGGAGGAGGAGTCGCGGTGCGGGCAGCCGGGGCAGAAGCCGGGGATGCGGTTGGGCAGGTCGACCGAACCCTTGGCCGTGGCGCGCATGCGGGCGGCGAGGTGGGTCGCCTGATGCACGAGGGCCGGGCGGTAGTCCGGGGCGAAGTAGTCGAACAGCGGGGCCAGCCGATCGACAAGCAGCGACGGGTTGAGCCCGCGCGTCTCGGGGATGCCGTCCAGGTTGCCGGGGAAACGCTTGCCGTAGAGCTCGACCCGCTTGGCGTCCTCGCTTAGCGACTGAGCGAGCGCGTCGCGCACCTGCCGCTCGACAAACCCACGGCGTTCCTCGATCACCACGACGTTGCGACACATCCCCGCCAGCCGCTCGACCAGCACGCCGTCGACCGGGTAGACCATGCCGAGCTTGAGGATCGGGCACTGGGCGGTCATGCCCATGTCCTCGAGCGCCTGGGCCAGATAGCCGTACGCCGAGCCGGCGGCGATGAAACCGACAGCCGCGCGATCGCCCTTCTGCGGGCGGTGCAGGATGCGATTGACGCCCAAGTCACGGGCCGCGTCGATCGCCTTCTCGAACCGGTCGGCGAACGTCGCCTCCTGATGGCTCGTGCGCGGCGGCAGCAGGACCGTCTCCTCGACATACGGCTCGACGTCCTGCGTGTACTTGAGCGCTTTGCGCTGCTTGTCATTTACCTCGGGGAAGTGGTTGGGCTTGCAGACCACGCTGCCTCCGCCGTCGGCGTTGGTCACGGTCATCAGGTAGCCCATGTACGTGTTCGCCGCCGTGCCGATGCGGAACGACAGGTCGATGAAGTCCTTGACCTCCTGTGGCCCGCAAGGCTCGACGATCGGCAGGCGCAGGTGTTCGGCCAGATAACGCGAGTCGGCCGGGACCTGCGTCGAGTCGTTCCACGGGTCGTCGCCGAGCACGATCAGCCCGCCGCCGCCCTGCGGCACGCCCGCGAGCACGCCCAGCGCCAGCGCGTCGGCCGCGACGTGACCGCCGACCGACTTGAACGCCGCGATCCCCCGCCCGCCGACCATCTGCAGGCCGTTGAGCATCGCCACCGAGATCGCCTCGTTCACCGCCATCCGCGCCACCACCCCGTGCTCGGCGAGCAACGGCCCGATGCGCTCGGCCGCGTCGAAGAAGCCCGCCACCGGCGAGCCGGGGTACCCCGTCAACAGGTTTACGCCACCCGGCGTCTCCAACGCGCCCTTGACGAGCAGCTCGTTGCCGGTGAACAGGCAGAGGCCCGCTTCTTGCGTAAAGCGTGGGTCGATCTTCATGAAGGGTCCCTGTCAAGCGGGTCGGCCAACGGGGCGTCGGGGGTCCGCGGACATTGCGGCCGCGGCTTGTCCAAAATTGCCATCCTTGGCCTCCGACGGGTTCGCCGTAATCGGCCCATCCTACCCACCCCCACCGCCCCTCGTCCACGGCCTTCTGACGCATCCCTTACCCCCGCCTCACACGGCCTTTACCATCCCCGCCATGCCGGCCAAGACGCCCCCCGCCCTCGACATCACCGGCTTCGGCCTGGTCACCCCCCTGGGCCGAAACGCCTGGGAGACCTTCGCCGCTCTCCTGGCCGGCCGCACCCTCGCCGACCGCGCCCCCCATCTCCCCGAATCCATCGGCCACGTCGACCTCGTCCGCGCCCTGGGCTGCGTCGCCAACGCCCAGCACGACCCCGTCGACCCCGTCATCGCCATCGCCGAGGCCGCCGCCCGCGAGGCCGCCACCATGGCCGACCTCCCCCTCGACCACCTGCCCACCTGGATCGCCACCTCCAAGGGCGCCGTCGCCGCCGCCACCCCCAACCCCGCCCGCCCCCTGCTCGTCCAGCCGCCCATCCCCGACGATCACCCCGCCGCCACCCTCCCTCCCCACGACCCCCGCGCCTTGCTCGCCCGCCCCGGCGTCGCCGAGGCCTTCGCCCTCGGCCCCCACGCCACCCTCACCCACCACCTCGCCCGACGCACCAACCTCACCCCCGTTGCCCACCAGGTCGCCGCCTGCGCCTCCTCCCTCGTCGCCCTCCACCACGCCGCCCAACACCTCCGCCGCCTGCCCGAACCCCCGCCCGGCGCCGCCGTCTCCGCCCTCGTCGTCACCGCCGAAGCCTCCCTGCTCCCCACGTTCATCGCCAGCTACCAACGCCTCGGCGTCCTCGCTCCGCTTACCCGCGACACCTATCGCCAGACCCCCCTCGCCGCCGACCGCCACGGCTTCATGCTCGCCGAGCTCGCCGCCGCCGTCGTCCTCACCCGACGCCATCCATCCGACACATCCGACACCAAAAATCAACAGTCAGACATCCAACTCATCGACACCGCCACCGTTAACGAGACCCACCACCTCATCCACCCGTCGCCGGACATGCCCGGCCTGCGCCGCATCGCCGCCGCCCTCTTCGCCGGCCGAACCATCGACTGCCTGCACCCCCACGCCCCCGGCACCGCCGCCCACGACCCCGCCGAGCTGCGAGCCCTCGCCGACGTCCTCAACGCCGAACGCGAGATGACCCACGAGCACGCCCCCGTCCACGTCTACGCCAACAAGGGCGCGATCGGCCACGCGCTCGGCGGCTCGGGCCTCGCCTCCCTGGTCCTCGCGGCCCTCTGCCTCACCGCCGGCAAACGCCCCCCCATGCCCTGGCTCGACCGGCCGATGAAACCTTGCGCGATGCCGATCACCCGCGCCGCGCAAACACTCCCCCGCACCGGCACCCACGCCGTCTTCGCCGCCGGCTTCGCGGGACACACCGCTGGAGCGCTCATCCATCGGGGGTCGGGCCACAGCTGAGACCCAAAGGCCGCTGCTCGCGCATGGATCACGTTCGGATCCGATTGATCTTTGGTTAAGAGACCGGCTGGCCCGTGCAAGCCGGGCGGCGATCGAATAAACCGCAGCTCTAATTCATCTAACTTGAGGGAGGCCACGGATGAACCATGACAAGATCCTGACTATTTTCGGCGCAACCGCCGCGATCACCTCGGCCAGTGCCGCCAGCGTAAACGCCTCGGAAACCATCGCGGTCCCGTCGCTCACCACGACCTTTGACCTCGACACGCTCACCGACGGGCAGGGCTTCACCTTCGACGTCGACGACGACGGCAACACGCGTGATTTCACGATCTCCTTCTTCGACTCCAACGACGACGCCTTAACCGAAGTCACGAGTTTTGTGCTCGGCTCGTCCTGCTTTTTCTTAACGCAGTGGCCGGTCGATCGCACCCCTGTCGCCTTCGACATCGGCGACGAAGTGCCGCTCATCGGCGCCGTCAACGAAGGACGCACTGAATCGCTTGCCTTCGCGGACTACGACGACCCGACCATCGTTGCCTTTGGCTTCCAAGGCCTGGATGGCTCCGGCACCAGCTACGCGCAACGCGGCTTCTTCACCCTCGACTATGACGCGGCCAACAACACGCTGACGATCTCCGACGTCTACTACCGGTCGGACAACGAAGCCGGCTTCTTCGTCGTGCCGGAGCCAACCACGCTGGCCGTGATGGCCCTGGGCCTCACCGGCCTCTATCGGCGACGCCGCGACTGATGCCGGCCAACGCCGGGACCCTGGTCCTCGCCATCGACGGGCTCGGCCCCGAACGCGTCGTCCGTCTGGCCGGCGCCGGCCGCCTCCCCCGGCTCGCCGCCCTGCTCGCCGGCGCCCAGCGCTTCCGCGTGACGCCCCACCCCGTCCGCGACCCCACCGTGCCGTGGGCCGATCTTGCCTCCGGCGCCGATGCCACCGACCACGGCGTCCTCGCCCCCGCGACCGTCGATCACGGCCGAGTCCGACTCACCGGCCACCGCGACTGGCTCAAGCCGCCCATCTGGATCGACGCGGCCAAAACCGGCACCGCCTGCCGCGTCGTCAACTGGCCCGCCACGCACTCGCCGCCCGACCTGCTCGGCCTTACGGTCGTCTCCGACGCCTGGCTGCGATCGCTCGATCGCGGCGCACCGCCGGACCCGGCCGGCTTAACGGCCGGCATCACGGAACATCAGCTCCGCAGCGCCCGTGTCGCCCCTGACGACCTGCCGGTCCAGGCCGTCTCCGCCGCGGCCGCGCCCGCCATCGGTCGGATCGACGACGAGCTGCGCAACATCATCGCCAGAGCCGCGACCACCCTTCAACTCGCCGGCGAACTCACGACGCCAGCGCCCCAAGCCTCGGCCATGTTCGTCCGCCTGGACTACATCCTGCAACTGGCCGCCTGGTGCATCGACGCCGGGATCACCGACCCGGACCTCGGTGAGATCGCGGACCGCGCCGCGCAAGCGGTCGACGCCATGGTCGGTGAACTTGTCGACCAACCGGGCTTCCGCTCGATCTGGCTCGCCGGCGCCACCGACATCCGTCCGCTGCCCGACGAGCTGACCCACCGAGAGATGAGCCTGGGCCTGCCGTTCCTGGTCCATCAGCGCTCGGGGATCTGGGCCGCCCGGGTCGATCAACCCGCGACGCCCAGCCGGCCGGTCGAGAAGACCACATGCATCGACCTCAACCACGCGCTGCGCGACGAGTTGGGCCTGCCCTCACTCCCGTCGACGGCCGAGACGACACCACCGCCATCGGCCTGGCAACCCGACACGATCTTGAACCTCAGCGCCAACGGAGCCGCGACAGAAGCCGCGCAGCGGCTTGGCCTGGTCGACGACCCCGAAGACCCCGGCGTCCGCTCCGCCTGCCGCCACGCCCGCACGCTCGCGCTGGCCCACCAGGCGTCGGCCGCCGGCCGAGACGACCGCGCAGCCCTCGCCTGGGTGCACGCCGAAGGCGTCATCGACCGATGGGAGGTCCGACTGGCCACGCTCGCCGCGCTCATGAAAGCGGGTCGCTGGCCCCAGGCCGCTCGCGCCGCCGAGTCGATGCAGGCCGACGCCCCCGACGAGCCCCGCCTGATCGCCCTGCTCGAACGATGGCCCGAAACCACCGACCGGCCGCCACCGCCCGACGCCCCGACCCGCCCGGATCAACCGGCCGCCGTGACGCTCGAGATCGACGCTGGCTCGCTGCTGATCGAACGCAGCGCCGCCGCGGTGCGTGAGATCGAACGAGCGATCGAGCCGATCGTGAAGGGGGCCGAGGACATCCAGCGCAAGCTCCTCGACGCGCTGCCGACCGCCCAAGACGCGAGCGCAAGGCTGCCGTCGGTGACCGCCGTGTCGGGTCGGCCACCGGATCGATGGGCCCGCGAGTGGGTGCGGCGGCACGCGCCGGTGCTCAGCGGCTTGTCTCGTCACCCCGAACGCCAGCGGGCGCTCGATCGCCCCGAGCTCGAGCGGTGGACCCCCGAGCTACTCCGCGAACTCCACCGACACGCCACCGGAACCGCCACAGCCGGCACCGCATGGCGGGCCATCGATCGCCCAGACGGCCTCTCGGGCAATGGCTTCGACGGCAGGCCGCTGGGTAGTCGCCCCACGCTCGCTTCCGCCGACATCCCCGCCGCGATCCAGCGATGGTGCGACGAGCTGAATCGTCGCCGGCCCGATCGATTGTCGACCGCCCTGGTGACGGCCGCGCTGGCCATGGGCGACGTGTTTGGCATCCACCCGTTCGCCGACGGCAACGGGCGCACGGCCCGGGCCATGCTGGCTCATCAGCTCGCCCCCTACGCCGCGCTGTCGTTCCCCGCGCTCCACGCCGGGCTCGAGGCCGCGTTCGATCGGCACCGTGTCCGCTACATCGCGCTCGCCGGCGACCTTCCTCTGCCGTTGATCGCGAGTCGCGACACCACGCAAGGTTGCCAGGCCTGGGCCGAGTTGATCGCTCGGCTGTGGGTCGAGTCGCAACGCCAAGCGCTCAACGACGCCGGGCTGCTCACTTCGAGAAAGCGCCACGCCCGGCTCACGACGCCCCGCCTCGATTGACGAACACGGCTCAGGCAAACCATTCATCAATGAACTTTCGCGGGGTTCAGTTGGCGAACCGATTCCATGGGGTAAAATCGACAGGGGTAATATTCCCCAGCCCCGCGAGGTCCGCTCTACACGCGGCACCATGGCTCGAGCCGATGCGCGAACCCTGGGGGTCCACGATCGGGCGCGAAGGCCAAGCCCCCCACGAGGGGAAGGCCGGGACGATCCGGCATGGATCCCACCTTAAAGCAGGGTTCGAGCTTGGCCGCGAGCGGCCTCCTCGCGGGGCTTTTTCATGCGCCCGCCCCTCCCTTGCGCTAGCATGATGCGCATGGCCGCCTCCACCTCCCCCGACGCCCCCCCCCCCCCCCCCCCCCCCCCGAGGCCGCGCGGGCCCTGCCCGTCGTCAACGCCGCCGTCGACGCCCTGCTCGACAGCTACGCCGACGACGAACGCACCCGCCATCTCGACTCGCCCTTCCTGCCCAGCCGCGCCCGCGCCATCGAGGTGATCGAGCTGCTCCGTCGCGTCGTCTTCCCCGGCTATTTCGAGGACCGCCGGCTCACCTCCGACAACGTCCGCGAACACACCCACGACCTGCTCGCCGACCTTTACAGCAAGCTGCACGAGCAGGTCCGCCAGTCGCTGCGCTACGTGCTCAACCGAGACCAGCCCGGCATCGGCGACGACTGCGACGACTGCGACGAGAAGGCCACCGACCTCACCGAGCAGTTCTTCGCCGGCCTGCCGGACATCCGCGCCGTCCTCGCCGCCGACGTCCAGGCGACCTTCGACGGCGACCCCGCCTCGGTCAACACCGACGAGCTGATCTTCTGCTACCCCGGCGTCGACGCCGTCTTCACCCACCGCGTCGCCCACGCGCTCTACCGCCTCGGCGTGCCGATGCTGCCGCGCATCATGTCCGAATACGCCCACAACGAGACCGGCATCGACATCCACCCCGGCGCCACCGTCGGCCCGGGCCTTTGCATCGACCACGGCACCGGCATCGTCGTCGGCGAGACCTGCGAGATCGGACGCGGCGTCAAGCTCTACCAGGGCGTCACGCTGGGCGCCATGTCCTTGCGTGGCGGACACGATCGTTGGGCCGGACGCAAACGCCACCCCACCATCGAGGACGGCGTCACCATCTACGGCGGGGCCATCATCCTCGGCGGCCAGACCACCATCGGCGCCGGCGCGACCATCGGCGGCTCGGTCTTCATCACCCATTCGATCCCCGCCGGCCACACCGTCACGATGGCCGAGAAGAACCTCAAGATCACCCCGCCCAAGGGCTGATCGGCTGGCGCTAAGCGGCTCGCGTCACCCCCACCAGCCGCGGCTTGGGCGTCGCCGCTCGCGTCTCGTGAGCCGCGTCGATCGGGAACGACACCGTGATCGGCAGCCCGTACTCCGGACGCACCACCACCTCGATCGCCCACGCGATCCGCTCGCCCCCGTTGCTCAGCGTCGCGCGACGCTTGCGCGGCGGCACCGCAAACCCGTGCGTGCTCGCGATCGGCGCCCCCGGGCTCGCCAGGCGACCGCTCGCGTCCTCGGCCGACGCTCGGTACAGCTCCGTCGCGCTCAGCCCGTCGATCCGACGGCACACCAGGCTCGTCTTCACCGACCGCAGCACGATCGGCCGACGCACGCTCAGCTTCACCCGCGTCACCACGTCGTGCTCCAGGCTCATCACCGCTCGCGTCACCGACACGCTCGGCGGCACGATCCGCCCCGACCAGACCGTCAGCTTCACCGCCCGCACGATCCACCACGCGCTCACGCCGCCCCACACCGCGATCGCCATCCCGCCGGCCACCGTCAACGGCCCGCCCAGCCCCAGGTAGTGATGAGCGATCGCCGGCACGCCGCCGAGCAGCGCCGTCCCCGCCGCGGCCCAGGCCGTCGGCACGCAGCACCCGCCCGTCACCCCGCCCCGCAGGCCATACCAACCGTGATGACCCGTCGGCGTGGCCACCGCCGCCGCCAGCCGCGACCGGCTCGCCCGCCACGCCCCCCACCAGCCGCCCAGCAGCAACACGCCTCCCAGCCACACCACCATCGGGATCGCCGTCGGCGTCGGGTCCAGCCACGCCACGCCCGGCCGCGCCGGGTCCAACCACACCCGCACCCCGGCCCGCGACCGGTCCGCCTCGGCCAGCGACTCCGCCGACGCACGCGACCACGCCGCCGTCCCCCCCAGGTCCATCCACGACCACCGCCGCGCCTCACGCTCCCGCCCATCGGCCCGGTACGCCACCACTGCCCGCGGACGGTGCGTCCCCCACGCCGTGACCCCGACGCTCACCTCGACCAGCCGCCCCTTCACCGACTCCGCCCCCGACAAAGCCCGGTGTTGACCGATCGTCAGCCAGCCGCCCACGCCCAACACGGCAAGGGCCAGCACGAGCAGCGCGTGAGTCCAGAAGCGTCCAGCCATGAGAGACAACTCTCCAAGAGGGATACGTGACCCCACCCATATCGGTCGCCTCAAGCGTGGATTCAGCCCCCCGCCCCGCCCGACACCCAGACGCCCCGCGCTCCCGACGGTCACGGAAGATGGGCAATCATCCGCGGCGAGCCCGGACCCGCCCAGCTTGCCTCACCCGCACCGCCGTGGCCTACGGCGTCGCCGACCCGCCGCCCGACGCCCCGCCCGCCTCGGCCGACGTCAGCCCCACCGGCTCACGCAACTCGACCACCGGCGGCTTCCGCCAGAACGCCAGCCGACTCCCGAACGCCGGCGCCGGCACGTACGGCCGATACCCGTAGGGCAGCCGATCCACGAACAGCTCGCCGCGACGACCCTCCGCCCACGCCAGCCAGTCCGCCGGATCGTCCCCCGCGTCGGTCCCCGTCATCATCGTCAGCGCGTCCCGCGCGTTCGTCACCACCCCAAAGTCCAGGTCCAGCAACGCCGACACCAACGCGTCGAACGCGTCCGGGTCGTCAAACTGACCCAGTGCGTACGCCGCGGCCGCCCGAGCGTCGGCGTCGTCGTCCTCGGTCACCACCGCGATTAACGGCTCGATCGCGTCGGGGTTGTGCAGCTTCTGCAACGCCCGCGCCGCCTGCCACCGCACGAACCCGTCGCGGTCGCGCAGCAGCGGGATCAGCCGGTCGGCGTCTTCGGGCGTGCCGTGATCGCCCAGCGCCGCCGCCACCGCCGCCCGCACCGTCGCGTCGCGGTCGTCCAGCAGCAGCCGGTACATCCGCAGGTACGGGTCCTCGCCGCCGAACGGCGACGCATTGATGAGGGCCACGGCCCGTCGGCGCTTGTCGGCGTCGAACACGTTGAACGCGTCCCGCGCCGCCTCGCCCGGCGTGGGCGGGATCAGCGGCTCCAGCAGATCGCCAAACACGTTGTCGCTGCCGCCGCCGCGACAACCTACGCTGGCCAAGGCAATCAGGGCGGCCCAACTCAGGGCCCAGCCGGTGCGGCGAAGCTCTCGCATGGGCGACGAGTGTAGCGGCTGGCGACACGGACCACGGCGAGCCAAGCGGCATGGCGGACGCTCACAACAACGCGCTGCGGGCCCCGGAAGTCGTCGCCGCCGCGGTCAGCAACGCCGCCACGCTCGCGCTGCTCACCCGCCCCGCCGCGGGCGCCGGCTGGACCGCCACCCTGTGCACGCTCCTGCTCTCGGCCGCCAGCGCCGCGACGCTCGTGGTCGCGGCGGTCGGCCTGTACCGCCTGCTCAGCGGCGGCGGCGCGTCGCGCCGCACGGCCCGCGCCCGCTGGATCGGTCTGGCCAGCACGGCCGGGCTGCTCGTCAGCGTGATCGCCGCGGCCGGGATCGGGCAGGCGTCGGCGCTGGTCGCGGGGCTGGCGGCGATGGGCGCGGTGAGCTACGCGGCGTTCGCGCGGTTCCTCCCGGCCGTCGGCGTGGTCAGCCTCGGCCTGCTGGCGGGCGCGTCCATGCTGGTCGCCGACCCGCGGCTGGGGCCGGTGTGGCCCGTGATGCTGACGATGACGCACGTCATGGCCTGCACCGCCGCGCGAGTGTCCAGCCGGCACCGACGCCCGGGCTGGCGAGGCCGCGACACGCTGCTGGCCGTCGCCGGCTGGTGCTTCTGGTCGCTGGTCTGGCTCGGCGTCAGCCCGTGGCGGGCGGGCGGGGCCGAGCCGGCATCGACCGGGCTCTGGCTGGCCGTCGGCGTGGCCGTCGCCTTCGCCGCGGTCGCCCTCGTCGGGCGCGGCGCGCCGATGCGATCGGCCTGGGCCCTTCGCGTCATGCACGCCTACAACGCCGCCTGGCTCCTCGGCTTGGGCGACATCGCCTGGGCGCTGCTCCCGATCGCCCTGGGCGCCGCCGCCTGGGCCGCCGGGCGACATTTCACGCCGCCTTCTTCCCCATCTCAACGCTTGTTTCTGCGTGGCGTTAGGAACGAGTCATAATTCAGTCAACACGATCATTTCTCGCCGCCACAACGTAGCTTACACGTGCCTCAGGGGCTGGGAGTCGGTCCTTTCTCTCGACACACGGTGGCCGCGATGTCCGTTCACTTGCAACGACAACTCGAACGCCTCAAGCGCATGCTGCTGGGCCTGGGCGCTCAGGTCGAGGAGAACCTCCTCCGCGTGATCGCGTCGATGGAACGGCACGAACCCGAACTCGCCGCCGAAGTCATCGCCGCCGACCGGCCCATCGACCAGCTCGAGGTCGCCATCGAGGAAGAGTGCCTGCACACCCTCGCGCTGCACCAGCCGGTCGCCTTCGACGTGCGCTACGTGGTCGGCGTCTTGAAGATGAAGACCGAGCTCGAGCGGATCGGCGACCTCGCCGTCAACATCGCCGAGCGCTGCCTGGACCGCGGCCGACGCCCGCTTCCCGAGGAGGTCGCCAAGGCCCGGCAGATCGCCGACCACGCCGCCCAGCTCGTCAAGCTCAGCCTCGACGCGATCGTCGACGTCGACACGCAGCTCGCCCGCGACGTCGTCGTCTCCATCGAAGCCTTCGACCGCGACGTCAGCGACCTCGACGCCCGCCTCATCGAGGCCACGCGCCAACGCCCCGAGCGCGTCGGCGTCTACATGCCCTGGATGAGTAACGCCCACTACCTCCGACGCATCGGCGTCCACGCCGGCCAGATCGCCAGCCACGTCATCTCCATGGCCGAGGGCCACGACGCCATCCCCATGCACGCCGGCTCCGCCGAAGCGCCGCCCCAGCGACCCGAACTCGCGCTCGCCGCCGACCGCGCCGCCGCCATCGGCTGACCCACGCGACCACCCGACGGCGTCACATCGGCTTGCCTTCCACCGTCGCGTCGTACACGCTCAGCAGCTTCGCCTTGTCGAACACCATCTCGTTGCGGCTCAGGCCCACGATGTCGTACGCCTGCGTCAGCTCGATGGCGTCGACCGGGCACGCCTCCTCGCACATCCCGCAGAAAATGCACCGCAGCTCGTCGATGTCGAATTTGACCGGATACTTCTCGCGGTCGTCCCACGGGCTGGCCTTGCCCTCGATGTGAATGCACCGCGCCGGGCACGCCGTCGAGCACATGAAGCACGCCACGCACTTGACCCGCCCGTCCTCGTCGCGGTTCAGCCGGTGCACCCCGCGGAAGTTCTCGACCTGCATCCCGCCGTCCATCGGGTCGCGATCTTCCCGCCGCTGCTCGGGGTACTCCATCGCCCGGTTGTGCTTCCGCGCCGACCCGCCGACCGACCCCACGATGTGCTTGAACGTCGTGCCCAGCCCCTTGAACACCTCGGGCAGGTAGAACGCCTGCGCCGGCGTCAGGTCCGGCTTGTCCACGACAACGACATCGGTCTCGGTCCAGCTCATGCGGTCATCTTAGCCTCAAGCCCGACGCCAGAAGCTCGGCGCGATCAGCACCAGCACCGCGAACAGCTCCAGCCGCCCCAGCGCCATCAGCAGGCTCATCAGCAGCAGGCTCGGCGACGAGAACAGCCCGTAGTTCCCCATCGGCCCGACCGCCCCCATCCCCGGGCCGATGTTGTTCACCGTCGCCACCGACGCCGACGCCGCCGTCCCGAAGTCCAACGACCCCGCCGGCTCCAGCACCATCAGCCCCACCGTCCCCACCGCCCACAGCAGCCCCACGATCAGCACGTACGCCAGGGTCGCCTGTCGCATCTCCGCCGACACCGCCGACTCTCCCACCCGCACCGGCCGCACCTTCGCCGGCCGAAACACCCGCCCCACCTCCGTCATCAGCACCTTCACCATCACCACGATCCGCACCACCTTGATCCCCCCCGCCGTCGACCCCGCCATCCCCCCCACGAACATCACCGCGATCAGCACCGCCTTCGCCGCGAACGGCCAAGGCTCCCAGTCCGCCGTCGCGAACCCCGTCGTCGTCTGCACCGACACCACCGCAAACGACGCGTATCGAAACGCCGCCGCCAGCCCCACGCCCTCCTGACCCGCAGCCTGCGCCTCCGGTCGAGGCACCTCATACCCCGCGGTCGTCACCAGCGTGTGACCCAGCAGCACCACCATCACCAACACCGTTGCCACGCCCACGATCCCTAGGTACCACCACAGCTCGCGATCCTTCACCACCGACGCCACATCCCCCCGGCTCAGCCGGTAGTACAGCCCAAAGTTCACACCCGCCATGAACATGAACACCACCGTCACCAGGTCGATCTTCCACGACTCGAAGTAACCGATGCTCGCGTTGCGCGTCGAGAACCCGCCGCTGGCCGTCGTCGACAGCGCGTTGTCCAGCGCGTCGTACCAGCCCATCCCCAGCAGCCAGAAAATCACCACCAGCGCCCCCGTCAGCCCCGCATAGATCAGCCAGAGCACGCGAGCCGTGTCCCGAACCTGCGGCCGGACCCCCTGCTTCGTCGGCCCCGTCGTCTCCGCCGCGAACAGCCGCTTGCCCCCCACCCCCAGGCTCGGCAGCACCGCCACAAACAGCACCACGATCCCCAGCCCCCCCATCCACTGCGTCAGCGACCGCCACAGCAGCAACGGCTGCGGCAAGTGGTCCACGTTCGCCACCACCGTCGCCCCCGTCGTCGTCAGCCCGCTCATCGCCTCGAAGTAGCACGCCGCCGGCGACACAAAGGCGTGCGCCTCGTCCATCCCGTGCGAGAACAGAGCCCACAGGTAAAACGGCAGCGCTGCCCCCACCGCCCCCAGCAGCCACGTCGACCCCACCAGCAGCAACGCCTCCCGACGCCCCAGCGTCTCCGAGCCCCGCGTCCGGCTGAGCGCCTGCACGCTGAATCCGAGCGCCCCCACGATCCCCGCCGACGTCGACAACGCCACCACCGCCGGGCTCCGCAACCCCTCGCCCGCCAGCAGCACCATCCCCGCGACGTTCGCCGCCATCGCCCCCGCCAGCACCAACGCCAGCAACCCCAGCTGCTGCAGCACGAATCGGTAGTTCATCGCCGCGCACGCTAGCAGAGCAGCGGCAAACCCACCCGACCCCTTGGCGACCGCGCCCGATCGATATCCTCAACGCCACCAACCAAAGGGACGGCATGACACCCCGCAGCCCATGGTCGACCGATGAGTTAGCCAGACTCGACGACAACGGCTCGCGCCTCGAGCGCGTGCTGCAACGCCTCGGCCCCGACCACTGGGACCGGCCCGTCGGCGACGGTTGGACCGTCAAGCAGATGCTCGCCCACCTGGCCTTCTGGGAGGAAACCACGCTGCCCGTGATCGAGACCATGCTCCGCGGCGGGCCAGAGCTGCCCGCCGATCGCTGGTACGGCGGCGACACGCTGAGGCTCGGGCCCGACGATCCCTGGCCCGACGCCGACACGCACAACGCACGGGAAGCGTCGTGGGCGGACGGCCAGACCGCCGCCGGGGTCCTCGATCGATGGCGTCAAGCGCGTCACCGGCTCAAGCAACTCGTCGCCACCGTCACCGAACCCGAGGCGCTCGGCGGCGTCGGCGATCACCTCACCCAGGCCCGCGAACACACCGAGCACCACACCGAGCAACTCGAAGCGATGGCGTAAGACCGACATCCCCTCGCCTCACGCCCGCTTGCGGAACCACCCCCTCGACCCCGTCGCCGCGCGCGAGCCGAACATCCGACGCATCGCCTTGATCGACTCGGGGCCGCAGATCGCGATCACCACATCACCCGGTTTTAGCTCGCTGTCGGCCGTCGGCAGCGACACCTCGTCCCCCCGCTGCACCACCGCCAGGCTCGCCCCCTCCGGGAAGCTCACCTCGCGCAACGGCCTGCCCACCACCTCCGTCGCCGCCGGCGTCACCCGCACCTCGTAAACGCTCGCCGACGCGCCCCCCAGCTCCGCCAGCTTCCGCACCGGCGACTTCTCCAGCCGACGCTCGATCTCCACCACCGCCGTCGACCGCGGGCTGAACGCCCGGTCGATCCCCACGTGCTTGAGCAGGTGCAAGAACGTCGGCCGCTGCAGCACCGCGATCGACTGCCGCGCGCCCTGGCTCTTGGCCTGCGCCGCGATCAGGATGTTCGTCTCGTCGTCGTCGCTCACTGCGCAAAACGCGTCCACCTGGTCGACCCCCTCCTCCACCAGCACGTCCGAGTCCAGCACATCAGCGCTCAGCACCGTCACCCAGCTCAGCTTCTCCGCCAACTCCTCGGCCCGCACCGGGTCGGACTCGAACAGCCGCACGCTCAGCTGCTTGTGACGCAAAGCCCGGCAGAGCCACACCGACTGCGTCGTCCCCCCCACCACCATCACGCTCCGACGACGCGGGACCTCGGCCTGGAACACCTTGCGCACCCGGTCCAGGTCCGCCGTCTCGCCGATCACCGTCACCACGTCCCCCGCGTCGATGATCGTGTCCGCGTCCGCCAGCGTCGCCTCGCCCTTGTGCTCCACCAACACCACCCGCGCCGGCACCGGCAGCGTCAGGTGACGCAGCGCGACGCCGTTGACCTTCGTCCCCAGCCCCACCGGCAGCCGCGCCATCTCGATCTTCCCCCGAGCGAACTGCTCGACCGCCGACGCCCCCGGTGCCCGCACCACCCCCGCGATCGCCAACGCCGTCGTGTACTCCGGGCACACCAGGTGATCCACCCCCAGGTGCTTCGCGTAATCCAACCCCCGCTGCTCGAAGTACGCCCCGTGGTGCACCCGCGCGATGCAACGCTTGGCCCCGACGCCCTTGGCCACCGACGCCGCCAGCAGGTTCACCTCGTCCGAGCTCGTCGCCGCGATGAACAGCTCCGTCGTCGCGCACCCCGCCTCCAACAACACCTCGGCTTGCGTCCCGCTGCCCCGAAGCGTCCGCACGTCCAGCGTGTCGTCGATCGCGTCCAGCGGGCCGGGCTGCTGGTCGATCACCGTCACCGCGTGACCCGCCCGCTGCAACACCTCCGCCGAATGTCGGCCGACCTCGCCGGCCCCGCAGATCAAAATATTCATCACGGCTCCCGCGCGGCAGTGTCGCACATCCGACCCCACGCCGCGATCGCCACCATCGGCCACACCCGACCGAACACCATCGACGCCAGCAACACCCCCTGCCCCCACGCCGTCAGCTCGCCCGGCACCCCCACCGTCCAACCCGTCAGCGTCGTCGCGCTCACCACGTCAAACAGCAGCACGCCCAACCCGAACGGCTCCACCAACAGCATCGCCCACACCGCCGCGAACACCCAACCCCCCAGCCCCAGCATCATCGTCACCCCGATCCGCCGCATCGGCCGACCCCACCGCCCCCAACGCCCCCACGCCGACCCCCACGCCAGCCACGCCAGCACCGGCAGCCCCCCGCCACCGCCCAGCACCGCCCCGCCCAGCAGCATCACGACCAATAGCGCCCACCGCCCCCCCGCCGTCAGCTCCGCCGGCGGCACCGCCCCGCGCCCCGCGCCCATCGCGTCGATCGTCGCCGTCCCCCCGCTCGCCAGCGCCTCCCACGCGTCCCCCGTCGCCGCCACCCGCCCCGCCGTCTGTCCGATCCCCAGCGCCCCGAACCACGCCGGCAGCCCCTCCGCGAGCCCCACCGCCAACGCCCCCGCCACGAACACCCCCGCCGTCAGTCCCACCGCCACCCGCGCATAACTCCGCCACGTCACCGCCCCTCGCGCCGCCCACAGCCACCAGCCCCCCGCCAGCGACCCCAGCAAACCCGCCGGCAGCAGCACGCCGTATATCACCCCGCCGCCGGCCTCGCCCGATCCCATCGACCAGCCCAGCCCCATCATCGCCAGCGCCGCGTCCCGCCACGCGTCCCAGGCCGCGACCGCCAGCACCGCCTGTAGCCCCACGCACCACGCCACCGCCAACGCCGCCGTCCGCCACGCCCCTCGCCCCAGGATCGACCCGAGCATCGCCGCCCCGCACCCCACCGTCCAAAGCCAGCCCGCCTGCCCGATCGCCACCAGCAGCCAACACCCCGCCGGCGTCCAGCGCGTCGCCGGGTCGCGCCACGCCATCCCCGACCCGCACGCCGCCGACACCGACGCGAACGCCCGCTCCCATCCGTCGGCCGCGTCCCCGCTCGGCGCCGCCCACGGCGCCCCCAGCCACCACCCCCCCGCGCACACGATCGCCGACAGGCCCAACAGGTAGACCAAGCCCAACCCGCGGAACGAGCAGCGCCCGCGTCGATCCATCACCTCGCTCATCGCTCGTGCTCAGCAATCACGCCGACGCGGCGCGATCAGCCCAGCTCTTCGAGCCGCGAGATCGCCTCGCGCTTGCCCATCGCGCGCACCTCGGCGATCGCCTCAAGCTGCTTACGCCGCGGACGCGAACGCTCCTGCTCCCACGCATAGACCGACTGCCCGGTCACGCCCAGCAGCCTGCCCATGTCCGCCGCCGACAGCCCCAGCCGCTCGCGGTGCGACGCAAACCCCGCCGGCGAGAAGCGGATCTGCTGCCCCGCCTCCTCCGCCTCGCCATTGCCCACCAGGGAGCCATCTCCCTTGGCGACCGCCTTCTCCAACGCCTTGAGCTGACGCTGCTGGTCGGCCATCTCCCGCTTCATCGCCGCGATCTGCGCGCGGTACCCCGTGACCTGCTTGCGCATCGCCTCGGTCTGCTCCTTGATCTCCTTGCGCGCCAATCGGCGAATCTCGTCCTTGAACGCGGCAGCGAATGTCGTCATCTTCTTGCCCTTTCGGTGTGACTAATTCAAGTCGGGGTTGCCGATATCGGCGAATCGTTAGTGACAGCCACCGAGGTTCACGCTCAATCGCGATCACCCTCGGCGTCAGACCGCTCGGTCCCCGGCTCCGTCTCGCGTCGCCACGGGACCCGCGGCGCATCCCCCCAAAGCATCTCCAGGTCGTAATGAGCCCGCGTCGCCGGCTCGAACACATGCACCATCACCGTGGCGAAGTCCACCACCACCCACGTCGCCTGCGCATCCGCGTCGCTCGCCAGCTTGCTCATCCCCATCTCACCCCCCAGGTCCTCGACGTGCTGGCCCGCCGCCTTCGCCTGCCGATCCGACGTCCCCGTCCCCAGCACCACGTAATCGCAGACCGAACTCAGCCCCCGCACGTCCAGCACCATCACCTGATCGCAACGCCGGTCCGACAGCTCGCGAGCCGCCGCCACGGCAAACGCAAACGCCTCACCCGACGACAACGACCCTCCCGCCGCGTCGTTCACCGCCAGCGGCTCCGTATTGGTTGTCGAGTCACTCAAAGGATTTGCCATCGCGTTAAGGAAGCGATTACCGCGGGACGCATTGTACCTTCCGCGGCCGAATCGCCATCCCAATCAACAAAAAACGATCGACCCACCCGAAACCGCACGCATCTTTCAAGCACGCACGCGACCCGGGTGACACCGCCGCCGCGTCTACGCCAAACCCTAAGAAACGGATGACGCTTACCGCCGACCCATCAGGTCGGTCTGCTGCTGGCGCTTCTGGCTCTTGCGAAGGGCTCGCTGCTTGCGCTCCGAGGGCTTCTCGTAGTACGCCCGCTTCTTGATGTCCTTGGTGAGGCCCTCTTTCTCGCAGAGCTTCTTGAACCGGCGGAGCATCTGCTCGGCCGACTCGCCGCTTCGGGCCTTGATCCGGATCGCCATGCGGTCGTTCTCCGACGCGTCGTCACATCGCCGCCCCCCGACGTTCGGCGAGGCGAGCCGGGCAGTGTGACAAGACTCGGCCGGGTTTTCAAGCCCGCCGGCCCCGCTCGGTGCTCAGGACCACGATCAGGACCAAGACCGGATCGTCTCGATCGACTTCTTCAGGCTGTCGAAGGGGTCCATGTCGCCCGAATCCCGCTCCACGAACACCCACTCGACCCCCGCGCCCTCGGCCGCCGCCCGGATCCGCGGCCAGTTCAGGTTGCCCGCCCCGACCTCGCACATCTTGTGCTCGCGGCTCGCCGAAACCGTCATGTCCTTGTAGTGCAACGCGAACACCCGCCCCGCCAGACGATCGATCCACGCCGCCGGGTCGCCCCCGCCGTGCGTGACCCAGTACACATCCAGCTCGAACCAGGTCGGCGGGTCGAGGCCCGCCACCAGCATCTCGATCGGCGTTTCTTTCGGACTGATCGATTCGGGGTGCTCCGCCAGGCCGAACGGCGACCACTCGTGGCTGTGGTTGTGGTACCCCACACGCAGGCCCTTGGCGGCGCACGCCGCCGCCGTCTCACTGAACGAGCCGCAGAACGCCTGCCAGTCCTCTCGCGGCTGACCGCCAAAGCCAAACCCACCGATCGCCGTGAGCGTGCAGCCCAACGCCTCGTGGTACGCCACCGCCGCGTCGGTGTCCGCGAGAAAATCGAGCCCCTTGTGCGTCGCCCCGCACACCAGCCCGTTGTCGTCGAGGATCTTCTTCAACTCGACGGGGTCGATGCTGTTGAACCCCGCCGCCGACGCCTGGATGCCCTCGTACCCCATCGCCTTGACCTTCGCGCAGCTCTTGGCGATATCCGCCGGCGTCTGGCAGTGCTCGCGGAGAGTGAACATCTGGGCCCCGTACTGGATGGACATGCTGACTCCTGGGTGGATAGGTGGATGGCGTGGACGGCCCGGATTCGGAAGGGCAAGCCTAGCGAAATCAGCCGCCCGCGCGCGGCTCGCCCCACACCACCAGCTCCCGCTCCAGGCGAACCCCGAACCGCCCCGCCACCGCCTCGGCCACCCGCTCGATCAGCACCGCCACGTCGTCCGCCCGCCCCCTCGCCACGCCGGCCGACTTGTCCACCGCGATGAAGTTCGCGTGAACCTCCGACACGCTCGCGCACCCCACCCGCATCCCCTTCAACCCCGCGGCGTCGATCAGCCGCCCCGCGCCCCACCCCTTCACCGCCTCGGGCACCGCCCCCGTCGGGTTCTTGAACGCGCAGCCCGCCGAGTTATCGCCCATCGGCTGGCTCGCCTTCTTATACGCAAACACCTCCTTCACCCGGCGCACCAACTCCCCCGGCTCCCCCGGCGCCAGCCCGAACTCCACCGCCAGGATCAGCGGCGCCCCCACCTCCCCCTTCCGATACGAAAAACGAACCGACTCCCGCCCCAGCCACTCCGCCTCGCCATCGGCCTACATCACCCGCACCCGGCGCACCGCCGCCCCCACCACGCCCAACGCGCCCCCCGCGTTCATCCGCACCGCGCCGCCCACCGTCGCCGGCACCCCCGCCACGCCCTCCAGCCCTCCCAGCCCAGCCCGCGCCGTGTCCAGCACCAGCTTCATCAGGTCCGCCCCCGCCCCCGCCCGCACCAACGCTTCGTCCCCCGACGAAAACGCCCCGTCCAACCCCTCCACCCGTCGCCAAGCCTCCCCGGCCAGCCCCATCACCACCGCCGACACCCCGCCGTCCCGCACCAGCAGGTTCGCCCCCGACCCCAGCACGCACCAGGGCACCCCCGCCTCGAGACACCCCCGCACCACCGCCACGACCTCCCCCTCGTCCGCCGGCTCCACCCACACCGCCGCCGATCCTCCCACCCCAAACCACGTCCGCTCGCCCATCGGCTCGTCCCGACGCACCACCATCCCCGCCGCCGCCCACGCCGCCGCCAGCCGATCCATCGCCTCCCGATTCGCCATGAACGGAGCTTACTCGCCCCACGACACCAAAAACGCAACGGAGCCCGACCGACCGGCGCGCGAGCGGAGGCCGGCGCGCAACAAAAGCCCCCGCCTCGCGACAGGGGCGATGGATCGCGGAACCGCCATCAGTCGCTTAACTCAATCACGCAACCCGACGACGCAGCGACACCAGCCCGCCGGTCGAGACAAACCCCTCGATCAGATAGATCACGTCGGTCGGCATCGTCGCGATCGAGTAGCTCAGATCGATGTCGTAACCATTGCTGCCCGAGCCGACAACGCCGTCCCAATCCTCGACCAGGAGGTGCGAGCCGAGCGTCTGGGTGGTCAGCGTGGGCCTGCCCGATCGAGCGCATGTTGGCGACGCAGGCCGCCTGCCGGGCGGTCGCCCGAGCCGACGACAGCGTGGGCAGCAAGAGCCCGATCAACAGCGCCACCACGGCAAGAACGACGAGCAACTCGACGAAGGAGAACGCGCAACGCATGGCGCTCACTCCGGCCGACCGCAAGACAGCCCCGAACACCTCATAACCCGCGAGCAGAGCGATCGCCGAGCCGCCGCCTCGCGCTGCAGCGTGCAGCGTGCAGCGAAGAAAACACGGGCTCGTCCGATCACCGGCCAGCACACTTCGCGTCGCCGCATCGCTCGCACGGCCGGGGCTTAACGCACGGTAGATGGCACGAATTGTCGCCCCAGCGAACCACCCAGCCGCCTTGCGTCCCCGGTGGGCTTCGCTACGATCTCCGATGCGACTGAGACCCGATCGCAACAGCTCCACCCCCTCCATCTGAGATCACTCCAATGGCTAGCTACGCCCGCCTCCTGACGCTGCTCTTCGTGTTCGTCTGCGTTGCGCCGTCCCTCCGTGCTCAAGACACCTCACCCGAGATCGCCGAGCCGCTGGGCGGAGAGGCCCTGGTGGCGGCCTTGCGCCGCGGCGGCCTGGTCGTTTACTTCCGCCACGCCACGACCGAGAAGGACTACGCCGACCAAGTCACCGCCGATCCCAACAATGGCTCGACCCAGCGCGTCCTCAGCGAAGCCGGCTGGCATCAGGCCAAGGCGATCGGACAGGCGTGGCGTCGGCTCGGTCTGCCCGTCGGCGACGTCGTCTCCAGCCAGTACTTCCGCGCTTGGCAGACCGCCGACCTCGCCTTCGGCCGTTATCGCAAGGACCCCGCCCTGAACTTCGAGCCCGCCGAGGACTACACGGACGAGCAGTTCGACGCCATGCGCCAGCGCGTCCAACCCATGCTCTACACCACCGTTTATCCCGGACAGAACCGCGTCATCGTCGGACACGACGACCCCTTCGAGGCCTCGACCGGCATCTACCCCGAGCCGCAAGGCGTCGCCTATGTCATCCGACCCCTCGGCCAAGAAGGCGGCCCCGGCACCGGCTTCGAGCTGATCGCCCGGCTCGAGTCCGGCGACTGGGCCGAGCTCCCCGGCAACTAACCCCTCAAACCCACCGTCTCACGGAGCACCCATGGCCCCCGCCTCGTTCGTCGCCCGACTCGCCCTCGCCCTCGCCTGCCTCGCCGCCCCCGCGGCGATCGCCCAAGGCGTCGTCAACGTTTACTCCGCCCGCCACTACGACACCGACGACGCCGTCTACGCGATGTTCACCGATCAGACGGGCATCGAGGTCAACGTCATCGAAGGCGACACCGACGTCCTGCTCACCCGCCTGCGCAACGAGGGCGAGCTCAGCCCCGGCGACGTCTTCATCGCGGTCGACGCCGGCCGGCTGCACAAGGCCGTCGAGCAGGGCGCCCTGCAACCCGTGGTCTCCGAGACCCTCACCGAGCGCATCCCCGCCGACCTCCGCCACCCCGACGGCCTGTGGTTCGGCCTCAGCCAACGCGTCCGCATCATCTTCCTCTCCGACCGCGTCGACCCCGACTTCGTCACCACCTACGAGGCGCTCGCCGACCCCGACCTCGGCCAGACGCTGCTCATCCGCTCGTCACAGAACATCTACAACCAGAGCCTTCTCGCCTCGATGATCGCTAGCCATGGTCAGCCCAGCGTCGAGGCCTGGGCCCGCGGCGTCGTGGGCAACATGGCCCGCCGGCCTCAGGGCGGAGACACCGATCAGCTCCGTGCCCTGGCCGCCGGCGAGGGCGACGTCGCCGTGGCCAACCACTACTACTACTGCCGCATGCTCGAGCGCGACAACGCCGCCGATCGCGCCGCCGCCGAGTCGCTCACCCCCGTGTTCCCCGATCAAGACGGACGCGGCGCCCACGTCAACGTCTCCGGCGCCGGCGTCCTCCGCCACGCCCCCAACCGCGAGAACGCGATCGCGTTGATCGAGTTCCTCACGACCCCGCAGGCCCAGGCCCTCTACGCCATGGCCAACTACGAGTTCCCCGTCGTCGACGGCCTCGTCCTCACGCCCGTCCTCGCCGAGCTCGGCCCCTTCAAGACCGACACCATCAACGCGGCCCAGCTCGGCGAGAACAACAAGCAGGCCGTCCGCGTGATGGACCGCGCGGGCTGGCGCTAACCAAGGATCGTCCGGCGTGATACACCACGGCAGCCGATGGGCGATCGGATGGATCGGGCTGAGCCTGGCGATCAGCCTGGTGGTCGTCGTCCCGGTCGGCGTCGTCCTGGCCAGCACGCTGCGGTCCTCCGACGGCGAGTGGGCCCACCTCGCGTCGACCCTGCTGCCCGGCTACGCCCGCAACACCGCCGTGCTCGCCGTCTGCGTCTGCGCGATCGCCGCGGTCATCGGCACCGCCTCGGCCTGGCTGGTCACCGCCTGTGAATTCCCCGGCCGACGCGCCCTGGGCTGGGCGTTGCTGCTGCCGCTGGCCATCCCCGGCTACCTCGCCGCCTACGCCTACACCGACCTGCTCCAGGTCAGCGGGCCGCTGCAGTCCACCGTCCGAGGCTGGCTGGGACTCAGCGTCGCCGACGGCTGGGTCCTGCGCGTCCGCTCGCTGGGCGGGGCGATCTTCATCCTCGCCGTCACGCTCTACCCGTACGTCTATCTCGCGGCCCGCGCCGCCTTCCTCGAACAATCCACCCGCGCGCTCGAGGTCGCCCGGTCGCTGGGCCGCGGCCCGGTCGCCGCCTTCTTCCGCGTCGCGCTGCCGCTGGCACGCCCGGCGATCGTCGCCAGCACCGCGCTCGTGCTCATGGAGACGCTGGCCGACTTCGGCGCCGTCGAGTACTGCGCCGTCGACACCTTCGCCACCGGCGTCTATCGCGCGTGGCGGTCGCTCGAGTCGCCGACCGCCGCCGCACAGCTCGCCGCGCTGCTGCTCGGGGTCGTGTCCGTCGTGCTGCTGGCCGAGTACCTCACCCGTCGACGCGCCAAGACCTACGCCCAGGGCGCACCCCACCACGCCACGCAACGCCTGCGACTAAGCCCGGCCCAGTCCGCAGCCGCGATCATCGCCTGCGCCCTGCCGGTGCTGGCCGGCTTCGTCGTGCCCGCGGCCGTGTTCCTCGTCCTCGCCGTCGACGCCGCCGACACCCCGGCCCTCCGCCTCGCGATCGGCACCGGCCTGCGCACCGTCGCCGTCGCCGCGATCGCCGCCATCCTCGCCGTCGGGCTCGCCATGCTCATCGCCACCGCCCGACGCTGGCACCCCGGCCCCGTCATCCGGACCGCCGCCAACACCTGCCGGCTCGGCTACGCCCTGCCCGGGACCGTCGTCGGCATCGGCCTGCTCATCCCCCTCACCTCCGCCGACCACGCCGCCAACGCCTTCCTGCAACAGACCCTCGGCCTGCGCCCCGGCCTGCTGCTCACCGGCACCGCCGTCGCCGTCGTCATCGGCTACCAGACCCGCTTCCTCGGCGTCGCCCTGTCCATCCTCCGGCCCGGCCTGGACCGCATCCGCCCCGCCATGGACGACGCCGCCCGCACCCTGGGCGCCTCGCCCCTGGGTCTCATCCCCCTCACCTCCGCCGACCACGCCGCCAACGCCTTCCTGCAACAGACCCTCGGCCTGCGCCCCGGCCTGCT
>JBCBUE010000013.1:0-61048 GCA_039818285.1 Planctomycetota bacterium
GGGGCGGAGCGGTCGACGAGAGCGTGGCGCGGACCGAGCGGGCCGCCTGAGCGCGTTGGGCGTCGGTGAGCATCTCGGCCTTGGCCATGGCGGCTAGCGCGGCGGCGGCCGCGGCGTGCGTCGGGGGGCGGTCGAGCAACGCGAGCGCCGGCGGGGCGGCCTGGCGGCGGGGCAGGCGGGCGATGAGCTTCAGATAGGCGTCGAGCACCTCGTTGACGTGTTCGGACCGGGCGGCGAGACGATCGGCGACGCGGTCGGCCGCGAGGTCGTCGTTGAGGTCGGCCAGGCGCAAGGCGGCGAGCCCGCGCACCTGGGCGTCGGTGTCGGTCAGCCGGGCCCGCATGGCCTGGCGGAGCGGCTCGTCGAACGGCAGGCCCTCGAGCAGGCGTTCGAGCACGAGGTCCATGCCTAGCCGACGGATCGGCGTGAGCGGCTCGTTGAGCATGTAGGCGAGCACGGCCGGGCGGTCGTCGGGCGAGGTCGTGCGGTAGAGCGTCCGTTGCGACTCGAGCAGGCGTTGCTCGGTCTGGGTCTGGCGGAGGCGGCGCGAGGCGTCGCGTCGGGCGAGGTTCTCGACGAGGGTGGCCTGCCAGCGCTCATTGGACAGGCGACGGGCCTGATCCCACCAGGCCTGCCAGGCGACGGGGTCGGGGCCGAGGTCTTCGAGGCCGGAGAGCTCGGCGAGCGCGTCGAAGCTGGCGTAGCGCAGGTCGTCGGGCGTGGGCGGCTCGGTCAGGGCGAGCAGGGCGCGGGCCGACTCGCGCGTCCGCTGGTAACCCAGCGCCTCGATGGCGCCCAGGCGGGTGTTGTGGGTGGCGGCGGGGTCGGCGGCGCGGTCGCGCAGACGGTTGACCAGTTGGGGGTCGTCGAAGCGGCCTAGCACCTCGGCCAGGGCTTCGCGGGTGTCGGACGACGAAGCGAAGAGGGCCTGGGTGAGCGGATCGACCAACGCGGGGTCGGGCGCGTCGGGGCGGAGCAGCAGGGCCTGCACGACCGCGTCGGAGGCGCCGGGCGCGTCGGGGTCGGCGATGGCGGCGGCCAGGGCGGGGGTCGATTGGACGGGGTCGTGGTTGAGGAGCGTGTAGGCCGCGGCACGACGGTCGCCGAAGGCGAGGTTAGGGTCGATGAGCCGGCGAAGGGCGTCCTGGGTGGCCGGATCGAGCCGTCCCGCGGCGAGCAGTTCGCGGGTCGACTCGCCCCCGACCGGCGCGGGTGGGGTCGTGCAGCCGTTGACGAGAGTCACGCCGAGGATGGGGACGAATAGGAGCCAGAATCGACTGAGACGAGGCATCGGAAGATGATAAGGCCTCGGGCCGTTGAATTTCACGGGCCGGCGCGATCCCGGCCGCCTTTCTCGGGCGTATAGATTGAGTGATAAGACGGGACCGACCTCGCAGGAAGACGACCGCTCCATGGACGACTGGCTAAGGGCAGAACGATACGCCGAGGCGGCGCGGCTGCTGGCCGAGCGAGGCCGGTGGCGATGGGCGCTGCGTCAGCTGGACCTGGCGCTTACGCTCGACCCAGACCGCGGAGATTGGCACGCCGAGCGTGGCGTCGCGCTCGATGGACTGGCCCGGTACGAGGAGGCGATCGATGCGTACCTGCGCGCGATCGAGTTGACCGACCCGACACCCGAACTGAGACTCAACCTGGGCATCGACCTGGCTCGGGTAGGGGCCTACGACGAGTCGGCCGAGACGCTACGCGAAGCCGCCTCCATGGACGCCACCTGGGTCGACCCGTGGGTCGAATTGATCGGCGTCGAGACGGCGCGTGGCGATCTCGACGGGCGCGACGAAGCGTTCTACACCGGCCAGCAGATCGACGACACGCAAGCCGCGCTGTACGTGGCGATGGCCATGAGCGTGGCGATGCACGAGGACCACGAGCGGTCGGCCCTGTGCTGGCGCGAGGTGCTCAAGCGCGACCCGCGTCACCCCGACGCCCGCCTGCAGATGGCACGGTGCCACTGGCGTGTCGGCCGTGTGGATCGCGCGCGGCGCCTCTACGTGCAGCAGCTCAACCTGGACCCGACCGACACCTCGGCCCTCATGGAGCTGGGGGGCCTGCTGGCCACGCTCGACCGTCGCGGCGAGGCGGCGGCGGCGCTGCGCAGCCTGGTTGAGCTCGACCCCGAGCACGCCGAGGCCCACGCCCTGCTCGGCGAGATCGCCCTGCGGCAGGGCCACGCCGACGCCGCCCGCCGGCGATTCCGCCGCGCCCAACGGCTCGACCCCGATCGCCCGGGCATCCACCTCGGCCTCGCCCGCGCGGCGCTGGCCGAAGACCAACCCGGCACCGCCCGCGATCACGCCCGCGTCGAGCTCGCCCGCGGCCCAACCGACGCACGCCACGTCATCGAGCTCGCCCGCGTGCTGCTGGAAGTCGACCTCGGCGCCGAGGCGCTCGATCTGCTCCAGCCCTGGTCGGACGACTGGTCGGCCTTCGGCGACGCCCGCCCCGCCGCCGACGCCGCCCTGCTGTTCGGCGTCGCCCACCTGGTGCAAGGCGACCCCGACACCGGGGTCCGGGCCTGCCGCGACAGCCATCGGCTCGACCCCACCATGTCGGTCGCGCTATGCAACGTCGTCCTCGCCTACGCCGAGCTCGGCCGAATCCGCCGCGCCCAGGCCGTGCTCAGGCGACTGGTGCAACAGCACCCACGCGATCCCCGCCTCGAAGACCTACGGCACCGGGTCCGACGGGCCGCGTGGCGCAAGCGGCTCGGCCAAGCCTGGCGACGCCCCCGCCCGTAACCACGCCGCGATCCCGCATCCCGTCTGGCGGCGGTCGGTAGTATCCGCCGCATGATCGACCTCAAGGCCCTGCGTGACGACCCCGAGCGGTTCCGCCGCGGCATCGCTCGCAAGCGCACCTCGGTCGACCTCGACGCCCTGCTCGCCACCGACGACCGGCTCCGCGCTGCCCAGACCGAGCTGCAGACGCTCACCGCCGAGAAGAATCAGATCGGCAAGCAGATCGGTCAACTCGCCGGCCGACTGAAGAAAGCCGACGACGACGACAAGGCCTCGTTGCAAGCCGAGATGCAGGCCCTCCGCGCCCGGCCGGACGAGATCAAGCCGCTCGAAGCCAAGCTCACCGACCAGGTCCGCGACCTCGAGGCCCAGCGCGAATCCCTCTGGCTGGAGGTCCCCCAGCCGCCCGACGACGACGTGCCCGATGGCGATTCCGCCAACGACAACGTCGAGCTCTCCCGCTGGTCGCCCGATGGGTTTGACCTCGCCAAGTCGTTCGCCGAGCAGCGCGGCTTCGCCCCCAAGACCCATCTCGAACTCGGCGAGACGCTCGGCCTGTTCGACTTCACCCGCGGCACGAAGATCGCCGGATCGCGAAGCTACGTCATGACCGGCGACGGCATGCGGCTCTACCAGGCCGTGCTGAGGCTCGCGTTCGACACCATGGTCGACGAACACGGCTTCACCCCGCTCTCCGTCGCCGACCTCGTGCGCCACGAACTCATGGTCGGCACCGGCTTCTTCCCGCACGGCCGCGACCAGGTCTACGACGTTGCCAACCCCACCGGCGACTACGGCCTGGCGCTCACGGGCACCGGTGAGGTCGGGCTCATGGGCTACCACCAGGGCGAGGTGCTCGACGAGAGCGAACTGCCGAAGCGCTACGTCACCGTCTCGACCTGCTTCCGTCGCGAGGCCGGCGCCGCCGGCAAAGACACGGCCGGGCTCTACCGCGTGCACCAGTTCGACAAGGTCGAGCAGGTCGTCATCTGCAAGGCCGACGAGGCCGAGAGCCGCGACTGGCACCGCAAGATGCTGGGTTACGTCGAAGGCCTGCTGCGCCGGCTCGAGCTGCCCTATCGCCTGCTGCAGTGCTGCACCGGCGACCTCGGGCCCAAGAACGCCGACATGATCGACGTCGAGTGCTGGATGCCCGGCCGAGGCGAGGACGGCCCCGATGGCCGCCCCGCGGGCGCCTTCGGCGAGACCCACTCCGCCTCCCGCCTATACGACTACCAGTGCCGCCGGCTGAACATCCGTTACAGGGCCGCCGACACCGGCAAGAACATCGTCGCCCACTCGCTGAACAACACCGTCGCCGCCAACCCGCGCCTGCTGATCCCGCTGCTCGAGGTCCACCAGCAGGCCGACGGCTCGGTCGCCCTGCCCGACGCGCTTCGGCCCTACCTCGGGGGCAAGGCCTGCATCGGCGGATAACGCCCCGCCGTGCGACCGTGCAAAGCCGGTGGAAAAATCTGGCAGAATCACACAACCGACAGCCAGCACTCAAGTTACAACTCAAGGTTTGACCCCTCACGCGGAATTTACTACCCTGAGCGGCTATGCCCGCTTCCTCCACCAAGAAGCGCTCCCCCCGCTCCAAGTCCGGCAAATCCAGCTCGGCCAAGAAGCCCGCGGGCGCTGCAAAGTCCTCCCAGATCACCAATTACACGACCGCGGTCAAGTGGCTCTACGACCACACGGACCACGAAAAGCAGCGCCTGGTCAAGTATGACGACCAGACCTTCAGCCTCGACCGCATGCGGCGCCTGCTGAGCCTGCTGGGCGACCCGCAGGACCAGCTCAAGTGCGTCCAGGTCGTCGGCACCAAGGGCAAGGGCTCGACCTGCGCGATGCTCGCCTCCATGCTCGGCGCCTGCGGCTACACCGTGGGCCTGTACACCAGCCCGCACCTGATCGACCTCCGCGAGCGCATCACCGTCAACGGCGACATGATCGGCTACCCCGACGCCGCCGAGATGATCCGCCAGGTCGCCGCCGTCGAAAACGCCTTCGACCCCGACGACGCCCCGACCTTCTTCGAGATCCTCACCGCCGCAGCGCTGCTGTATTTCGCCGACCAGGCGGTCGACGTCGCCGTGCTGGAGACCGGGCTGGGCGGTCGGCTGGACAGCGTCTCGGCGATCCGCCCGCTGCTCATCGGCGTGACCCAGCTCTCCCTGGACCACACCCACCTGCTCGGCGACACCATCCAGGAGGTCGCCCGCGAGAAGGCCGGCGCCTTCAAGCCCGACGTCCCCGTCATCAGCGTCCAGCAGGAAAAGGCCGTCGCCACCGTCCTCAAAGAGGTCGCCACCGAGGTCGGCAGCCCACTGAAGTTCACCGGCCCCGACATCGACTTCTCCTACCGATTCGAGGCCAACCGCGAGCTCGGCCCGCACACCCGCGTCTGCCTCACCACCCCCCGCAGCAAGTACGAGCACTTGGCCGTCCCTCTCAAGGGCGAGCACCAGGCGCTCAACTGCGGCCTGGCGCTGGCGATGCTCGACGGGCTCAAGGAGTACGACTTCGTCGCCGAGGAGCCCGACGTCGTCACCGGGCTGGCCGCCACCGTCCTGCCCGGCCGGCTCGAGCAGATGCACGACCAGCCCCGCGTGCTGATCGACGGCGCCCACAACCCGGCCTCGCTCCAAGGACTGATCAAGTCCCTCGGCGCCCACTACCAGTACGACAGCCTGGTCATGATCTTCGGCTGCGGCGCCGACAAGGAAGTCACGGCCATGCTCAAGCAGGTCAGCCTCGGCGCCGACAAGGTGATCTTCACCAAGGCCCGCTCCAGCCCGCGCGGGATGGAGGCCGACGACCTGATGCGCCGGTTCGCCGAGCTGTCGGGCAAGATGGCCCAGAAGGCCAACCGGCTGGACGAGGCCCTGAAGATCGCCGCTCGCGCGGTCAGCCGCGAGGACCTGATCGTGGTCTGCGGCTCGTTCTACCTCGCCGGCGAGGCCCGCAAGTACTTCATCGACGCCAAGGCCAAGCAGGCCAAGGCCGGCTGACCCCTCGCCGCCTGGCGATCAGCCCAGTCGATCGATCACCGCCCGCGCGAACGCCTCGGTGCCCAGCTCGCCGCCGAGGTCGCGCGTCTTCTGCCCGTCGTGCAGCGCGGCGTTGTACCCACGCTTGATCCGCTCGGCCGACGCACCGCACGCCGACGCGATCGCCTCGCCGCCCAGCCCGTGCTCGCGGACGTGGTTGAGCATCATCACCGCGCTCATCAGCAGCGCCAGCGGGTTGGCCACGCCCCGGCCCGCGATGTCCGGCGCGCTGCCGTGCACCGCCTCGAACACCGCCGCCTGCTCACCGACGTTCGCCCCCGGCACCACGCCCAGCCCGCCGACCAGCCCGGCCGTCAGGTCGCTTACGACGTCGCCGTAGAAGTTCTCCATCACCATCACGTCGAACTGCGACGGGTCCTGCACCAGCCGCATGCACCCCGCGTCGATGATGACGGTGTCGACGGTTACATCGGGGAACTCCTCGGCGTGCACCTTCTCGACGCACTCCAGGAACAGCCCGTCGGACCGCTTCATGATGTTCGCCTTGTGGAACACCGTGAGCTTCCGCCGGTCGCGGTGCTGGACGTACGCCAGCGCCGCGCGGGCGATCCGCTCGCTGGCCTCGCGGCTGACGATCTTGAGCGTCGTGATCAGCCCCGGCTTGATCTCGTCCTCCACCCCGCTGTACAGCCCCTCGGTGTTCTCGCGGAAAATCACCAGGTCGACGTCCTCATATCGCGTCGGCACGCCGTCGATCGACCGGACCGGGCGAACGGCCGCGTAGAGATCGAGCGTCTGGCGGAGCTGGACGTTGACCGAGCGAAACCCCTTGCCGACCGGCGTGGTGCACGGGCCCTTGAGCGCCAGGCCGTGGGCACGGACCGCGTCGATCGTCGTGTCAGGCAGCACCGCCCCGCCGTCGGCCAGCGCCGATTCCCCGGCCAGATGATCGTGGCAAGTCAGCGGCGCCTCGGCGGCATCGAGCACCGCCCGCACGGCCGACATCACCTCAGGGCCGATGCCGTCGCCGGGGATCGTCACTACATCCAAAGTCACGGGCACGATCGGAGTCTAACGACCCCGCCGCGGGGTCAAACGGTCGCGCCGCCGCTGGCCGCCTGCTGCTGGCTGGCCATCTCGCGGAGCTTGTCCAGCCGCTCGCGGACCTCCTGGGCCATCCGCGTATTCGGGAACTCGCGGATGATCTGCTCGCCGATCCGCACCGACCGCAGCCACTCCTTGTCCTGCACCGCGAACTTGAATTGCATCCCCAGGTTCTCGCGCTGCTTGCCGATCACGTCGCGCGCGATCTCGCGGAACGGCTCGGCCTCCTGCGGCGTCAGGTACTTGTCCAGCAGCTTCATCAGCTCCATCGCCTTCTCCGTGTCGCCACGGTCCTTGGCCTCGAGGAACTGACGCTCGATGTCGTGCTTGTACTGCTCGCGCGCCTGCTGCACCCGCCGCTCCTGCTGCAGCACCCGCTCGGAGTCGGGGTACAGCCGGCGAAGCTTGGCGACCTCGGCGCTGGCCCGCTCGAAGTCGTGACGCGCCAGGATGTCTTCCAGCCGGGCGATCGCCTGGCTGACCTTCGCCTCCTGCTCGGCCGCCCGGGCCCCCGCGATCTGGTCGCGGAACGACTCGGCCTCCTCGATGAAGCCGTAGGTCTGCGAGAGCTCCGCGATCAACGCCAAGGCCGCGTCAAAGCGGTGCTTGGCGATGTCGTCGACGATCGTCTTGCGCAGCACGTCCAGGTCTTCCTGGCGATAGGCGATCCGCTTGGCGGTGTCGCTGAGCAGCAAGCGCTTGTTGATCCGCTCGAGCGCGTCAATCACGCGGCTCATGTCGCCGCCGCCGCTGGACGCCTCGATCGCCGTGCGGATCGACGCGGTCAGCAGGAAGTACGTGCCGCCCAGCGCCAGCAGCGTCGGCACGCTGTACAGCCCGTAGCCCGCGACGGCCTTGACGACCGGGTTGTCGAACGAGTCGGGATCGACCAACACCGCCGCCGCCAGCGCCCCCGACAGCAGCGAGAGGATCCACAGCCCAAAGCCCCAGCCCACCATCTTCTTCGCGGGCACCACCGGTTGACGGGAGGCACTTGACTCGGTGACGGGTTCCATGGGGTCTCCTTGATCGATCGAGACTGACACGCACGCGAAAGACTCAGTTTATCTCAGACGGTGCCGAAATGTTGATCCAGCCGCCACTCAGGGGCGTCCTGCGCCGCGGGCTAGGCGTCGCCGCCCGAAGGTGCCTCGGCCTTCGGCTCGCCCTTGGCCTTCTGCTCGGCCAGCTCCAGACGGTTGATCGCCACCGAACGATCGAACGCGAACGCCAGCCGCACCTTGTCGCCGTGGATGTCCACCACGCGGATCCGGCCCAGCGGGTTCTTGGGATCACCAATGACGACTTCTTCACCCACCCGTCGGGTCAATGCGAGCATCCCGCGCTCCTCTGTGATTCCGTTCTTCCCGACAACCCGTCGGTCACGCATCCGGCCGTCGCTTCCCTCGGCCGGGTCAGGTCACGGCCAGGACGGTCGTGATCTCGGGCACGCTGGCCCGCACGCTCCGCTCGAGACCGTCTTTCAGGGTCATCTGACTGCTCGGACAGTTGACGCAGGCCCCCATCAGTCGAACCTTCGCGACCCCCTCGGGGCTGACATCGACCAGCTCCACGTCGCCGCCGTCCGCGACGATGGCCGGGCGGACGCGATCGATCGCCTCGAGCACCCGCTGGGTCAGCGGATCGCTCGTCGCGGAAGCGGCGGACTCGGGAGCGGGCGGCGTCATAGAGCGACTATAGGTCGCGCACGCCCGGCCCACAACGCCCGGCTCGGCCCGTTCGCCTCGCCCCCAGCCCCGCCAGCCCCCCAGCCAGCACGATCATCGCCGTCGTCGGCTCGGGGTAGTGCGTGTACTGCACCGGTCCGTTCACGGCCGCGGGCGTCGCATCGAACCAATAGCCCTCCCCGATCACCGCGCCCAACGGCGTCGTCGGCCCGCCCAGCCAGCCGGCACCCTCCGGCCGGTACACCCCCGGACCGCCGACCGTCGCCCGTGCCCAGTCCCCCGCCTCGGCCCCCAGGTCGGCCAGCTCACCCGACGTGGGTTCCCACGCCGCCGCCCCGTCGTCCGCCACCGTCACGCCCGCCAGCAGCCCGGTCGTCGCCAGCGCCGCACGCGTGTCGGACGACGCCAAGGTCGCCCCGAGCTGCGTCGCCAGCGCCGTTACGTCGCCGGCCACCACCGCCCACCCCACGTCGTCCCACCCCACGAACGTCGGCAGCTCGATCGCCCGCAGCGTGCCGTCGTTCGCCCCGGGCACCAGCCGCGGCAACCCCGTCGGATCGCCGTCGTGCCACAACACCGTCGCTCCGGACACCGCCGCGTGCCACGCCCCCACGATCAACCCCTGAGCCGACGACCGGCCGCTCACCCGCACCGCCAGCAGCGTCACCCCATCGGCCACGGCGTCGCCCGATCCGACCTGCCACTCCACCGCCCCCACGCCGTCGGCCTCGGGCACGAACAGCTCCGTGATCCCGGCCTGAGACCACCCGGCCATCAGCAACGCGACCGACCCGATGCTTCGAGCAAGCCACCGCCGCCGATCCCCGCAATCTCGCTGACATCCTCCTGGCACGAGCAGCAGGTTAATGAGGGGTTAGTACCGTGCAAACCCGTGTATTACCCAAACCTCAGTCGACGGTGTCAGGCTCGGACATCGACATGGTCGAACCGCGGGAGATCACCGTCGGCCTCCGGCACGTCGGCGGTGTCGGGCTCGTGCGACTCGCCGGGCTCGCCCTGGCCGTACAGCCGCTCGTAGCCGGGGGCCTGGTGGTCCGGCAGCTCGGCGTCGGCGTCGGCCGTCGCGCCCGTCCGCAGCTGCACCTCGACACGGTCGTTGGTTTCGGCCTGCTGGCGAATGGTCTCGGCCCGCCGCTTATCAGCCGCGCGCGACACCGACTGGCTCTGGTGAGCCGTCTGGGCCAAGCCCGCCGCGATGCCCGTGCCGATGCTGCTCATCGCTCGGGACTATCGGCAAAATCACGATTCTTCTGGAGCGTCGGCGGCCGCCGGGGCGGCGGCCTTGGGGGCCCGGGACGCCTCGCGAGGCCCGCGTTCCTCCCGCTTGTTGCGCTTCTTGCGGGCCAGGTACTGCCGGGCCGGCGTGATGTGGAACGTCGCCAGGGACTTGCCGACCCGCCGCTCACGCTCCTTGTCGCCGTCGAGCTGGATCATCTGAACGACGGTCATCTCGAGATTGGCGTTGAACTCGTTGCCGGCCTTGACGAGCGCGTCGAGATCTTCGCGAGGCTCGACGCGGTAGACCGCCGGGCCCAGGCAAGGCCGCAGGAAGTCGTACTCCAGGTGCTTGCAGACGATCGTCCAGTCCGCCCCCAGCTTGCTCAGCAGGAACATGCCCCCGGCGACCTCGGCGTTGCCCAGAAGGGCCCCGCCGGCCATGGCGTTGTACCAGTTGCGGTTGAAGCGGCGGAACGGCAGGAACGCGGCGTACGACGTGCCCGGCGTGCCCTTGTGGATCTTGATGCCCGACCGATACGCCAGCGGCAGGTACCGCCAGCTGATCACCCGGTGCCAGAAGGTCGACTTGCTCGACAGCTCGGCGAGCTTGCGCTCCAGCCGCAGCTTGAACCGCTCCCAGCGGGACAGCTTGGTGTTGTGCCGGTTGGCGTTGTGGCGGGGCCGCGACGACCCCTGCGGAACTTCCACGTCCATCGGCTCGTTGATCGCGGCGTCGCTCACGGTCATCCGCCCCATGCTAGCCGGGCCCCCGCCTGCGCCCAGCCCCAGTTGCTCAGATCACCATCCCCGCATCGTCACGCCCGATCCCTCACTGGAGATTCACCGGCATCACGACGTACAAAAAGTCAGGGCCCGTCCGCAGGACCCCCGGCTTGTTCGACGCTTTGAAGTCGAACTGCACCTGCTTGTCGTCCATCACCTTCAGCGCGTCCAGCAGATAGGCCGGGTTGAACCCGATCTCGATCGGCTCGCCGTCGTACCCCGCCAGCTCGACGTTGATCTCCGCCTCGCCCATCTCGGGGGCCCGGCTGGACAGCGTCAGCCCGTCCGGCGAGTAAGCCATCCGCACGCCCTTGCTCTCCTCGTTCGTGAGCAGGGCCGCCCGACGCACCGCCGAGATGAACACGTCCGTCGTCAGCGTCGCTTTCTTGTCGCCGTCCTTGGGGATGACGTCGCGGTACGGCGGGAAGTTGCCCTCGACCAGGCTGCTGGTCAGCGTCGCGTGGTCGGCGGTGAACAGCACCCGATTGCCCGCCAGGCGGACCTTGACCACCTGCTCGGCGTCGTCGAACAGCCGCAGGAGCAATTGCAGGGCTTTGGTCGGCACGATCGCCGACTGCCCGCCCTCGGCCGCGGCCTGGGCCTTGCCCTTGGCCATCGCCAGCCGGTGCCCGTCGGTCGCGACCACGGTGAGGTTCTTGCCGTCCCGCTCCATCAGCACGCCGTTGATGGCGTACCGCGAGTTCTCCCGGGCGGTCGCGAAGATCGTCATCGCCACCAGACGGTGCAGGTCCCCGGCGACCATCTCGAAGTGTGGCTCCTCATCGAACGTCGGAACGGCGGGGAAGTCGCTGACCGCCTGGCTGTAAATCCGGTACTTGGAGTCCTGGCCGGTGATCTGCACGACCTCGCCCTCGGTCGTCATCGTCAGCGTCGGGTCGATCGACTCGCGGACGATCTGACTGAGCTTGTCGGCCGGGATCAGCGCCTCGCCGGGCTGCTCGACCTCGACCCGCAGCGCGTTGAGCGTCAGCGAGACCTCCAGGTCCGTCGCCGTCAGCGTCAGCCCGTCCTCGCCCGCCACCACCTTGACGCACGACAGCACCGGCTTGGGCGTGCGCTGCACCGCCACCGACCCCATCAGGCCCAGGGCGTCGACCAGCGTCCCACGATCGCAAATCACTCGCATATCGAAACCTGCATTCCTTGACCCACCCGGCGGCAAAGTACCCCCCCCGCCCCCACCCCGCAAACCCGCCCCGGCCGACGCGCCCGCTTGTCCCCGCCCCGGGGCTTGGTACACTGCTCGGCTCGCCGCTCCGCGGCCCCACCCCGGAACCCACCATGGCAGCCACCCACAAAGTCAAGTCCCACAAAGGCGTGCTCAAGCGCGTCAAGGTGACCGCGCGAGGCAAGGTCCGCTTCGGCAAGACCCGCAAGAGCCACCTCATGTCGCACATGTCCGGCGACAAGGTCCGCCGCCTCCGCCAACCCAGCTACGCCCGCGCCGGCGAGATGAAGCGACTCGAGCGCCTGCTCAACCGCCCGCTGATGAGCCAGGAGCAGCACGAACGCCTTCAGGCCGCCGCCGAAGCCAAGGCCGCCGCCGAGGCCAGTGGCACCGACAACGGCTAACCGATAGCCGGCGAGCCCGCTCGCCGTTCCCGCCGATTCCGGTCGGCGTGACACCCCACCCCCGCCCGACGGGCCCCAAGCGTCGCCGCAACGTTCCGCCGGCGTCCCCCGATCGAGCCCAACTGGAGCATCCCCATGCCCCGCGCCCGCAAAGGTTCCGCCCGCAACAAAGCCAAGAAGCGCGTCTTCGCCCTGGTCAAGGGCCACTCCGGCGCCCGCCGCACGCAGTGGCGTCGCGTCCAGGAGGCCGCCCTCCGCGCCGGCGCCAACCAGTACGAGCACCGCCGCCTGGTCAAGCGTGACTACCGCTCGCTGTGGATCACCCGCATCACCGCCGCCTGCAAGCAGCGCGGCACCCGCTACTCGGTCTTCATCAACGGCCTCAAGCTCGCCAACATCGACCTCAACCGCAAGATGCTCAGCGAGATCGCGATCCACGACCCCGCCGCCTTCGACAAGCTCGTCGAACTCGCCGGCGCGGCCCGCGAAACCAAGGCCGCCGCGGCCTGAGTCACTCGACCAGATGCCCGACGAGCGCCTCGCCAATGACGCAGGCAACGCCGCCTGCCCCTATCCCGCCGACCCAGCACTGGTCGACGCGGCGCTGAACCGCGAGTCGTGGCGGCTGTTTCGCATCATGTCCGAGTTCGTCGACGGCTTCGAGACCATGGCCGAACTCGGGCCCGCGGTGTCGATCTTCGGCTCGGCCCGCTTCGACGAAGACCACCCCAGCTACCGGGACGCGGTGACCGCGGCCAAGCTGCTGACCGAGCGCGGCTTCGCCGTCGTCACCGGCGGCGGGCCGGGCATCATGGAAGCCGGCAACCGCGGCGCGTTCGACGCCAAGGGCACCTCCGTCGGGCTCAACATCCGCCTGCCCCACGAGCAGGACGGCAACCCTTACCAGACTCACGCCCTGGACTTCCGCTACTTCTTCGTCCGCAAGGTCGTGTTCGTGAAGTACGCCGTCGGGTTCATCTGTTTCCCCGGCGGGTTCGGCACGATGGACGAGTTCTTCGAGGCGATGACGCTCATCCAGACCCAGAAGATCCGGCCGTTCCCCGTCGTCTGCGTCGGCAAGGACTACTGGGGCGGGCTGATCGAGTGGATGAAGGCGACGATGCGCGACCGATACAAGACGATCTCGCCCGAGGACCTCGACCTGTTCCACACGACGGACTCGGTCGAGGACGCCGTGGCTTACGTCGCGGAGCGGTTCGACTACGAGCGGTGGTGTCAGCGCCACCTGCCCAAGTCCGGCGCCGCGTTCGAGGGAATGGGCAGCATGACCAAGCCGTCGGCCTCGGAGCGATGAGCGTGGGAGCGACCGAGCGGCCGTGGGAGCTGGCGGGCGCCGCGGGCGAGACGATCCTCGGCGACGTGCATTGGCCCGTGAGCGAGGCGCGCGGGACGCTGCTGATCTGCCACGGCTTCATGGGCTACAAGGACTACGGCCTGATGCCACTGCTCGCCGACGCGGCCGCCAAGCTGGGCTGGGTCGCCCATCGATTCAACTTCAGCCACTCGGGCATGACCCATCGCCTCGAGACGTTCGAGCGGGACGACCTGTTCGCGCGCGACACCTGGCGCAAGCAGGCGATCGACCTGCGCACGGTCCTCGCGGCCTTGCGCTCGGGCGAACTCGACGGCGGCGGGCGGCCGGTAGTGGTCTTCGGCCACAGCCGCGGCGGCGTCACGGCCCTGCTGACCACGCGCTGGATGCTCGACGAGAACGACGCCGCGCTGCCCGATGCGCTGGTGACCGCCGCCTCGCCGTCCGCCTCGCATCGCGTGACTCAGGAACAGGCCGAGGCGCTGCGCGAGGCCGGCTACCTCGAGCGCAAGTCAGGCCGCACCGGCCAGACGCTCAAGATCGACCGGCGGTGGCTGGACGAGCAGCACGACGACCCCGACTGGCACGCCGTGCTGAGGGCCGCCGGGCGGGTCGCCGTGGCCGAGATGCCCTGGCTCATCCTGCACGGCAGCGGCGACGACACCGTGCCGCTCGCCGACGGCGAGGCGTTGCTCGAGGCCAGCGGCGGCCGGGCCGAGCTGCGCGTCGTGGACGGCGCGAGCCACACGTTCGACTGCCCCAACCCCGCGCCGCGCGAGGTGACGACGGTCAACACGGGCCGGCTGATCGAGGCCACGCTCGCGTTCGCCGGCGAGGTCCGGGACCGATCGGTCAGCGCGGGCGAGTGAGGTTGCCCAGGTCGATCACGACGGGCGTGGCGTTGGGGTCGTCGGGGTCGGGCTGGACGTAGTCGGCGTTGAGGGTGTCGGGGTCGAGGAAGGTCAGCACGACGGCGGCGACGGCCTGACGACGGACGAAGTCGAGGTCGCCGCCGGCGGGGCCGGCGTAGTCGGCGTTGGCGTGCCGCTGAGCGTGGAAGTGCACGTGGGCCAGGCCGCGCGCTTGCAGGTCGAGGATGAGCTCGGGGCCGGGGACGTAGGCGTGGTCGCCTCGGGCGAGCATGGGGGGGTACGACCGGTAGATGGGTTGGGGCGGCGTGTCCTGGCTCAGGATCAGCAGGCCGCCGTGCTCGCTGGACGTGTCGGCGCGATCGGCGTCGGCGGCGGCAAACAGACCGGCGACGACGCGGGGCTGGGCGAGGGTGGCGGCGACGATCGCGAGGTGTTGGCGATCGGCGGGCGTGAGGCGCGGGGCGGCGTCGCGATAGTCCTCGCTGGGCAGCGCGGCCAGCGCGGCGCCGGGGACGCGACGCGGAGCGGCCGCCGTGGGAGGCGCTAGCGTCGAGCCCAAGTGCTTGCTGTTCCGGCTGATCACGACCCCGTGATGAAGCGCGGGCAGGTGGCGGAGCGCGACGCCTGACTCGGGCCGGACGCGCTCGGCCGGGAGCTTGGCGGACAGCCCCCAGGCCAGGGTGGTGCGATTGTGCGGGAGCTGATCGAGCGCCCGAGCGAGCCGACGCAGCGTCGCGGCCGGCAAGGCGTCGCCGGTGAATCGCTCGGCCGCGACGCGAGCCCGCTCGGGCCCGACGCGTCGGTGATAGGCCGTCCACGCGGCGGCGCGATCGCCGAGCGTGGTGTGTCGCTCGGTGGCCGCGTCCGGGTCGGCGAGGCCGAGCAAGGCCGACTCGGCGGTGGCGGCCTCGGTCGCCGCGAGCAAGAGCTCGAGGTCGGGGCGTTGGGCGTCGGGGTATCGGGCCGAGGGCCGCGCGAGGCTGCGGGCCGCGGCGGCTGCAAGGGCGACCCGGGTTGCGTCGGACGGCGACCCGTTCGCGACGCAACGCGACGCGGCCGCGACGGCCGCCTCGAGGACCGGCCAGCGATCGAGGTCGTCGAGCCGATCCGCCGCGTCGGCCATCGTCACGCCCGGCGATCGATCGGCCAAGGCCGAGATCGCGGCCGTGCCGATCGGCGCGGGCGTCCGCGGCGACCACGCGAGTTCCCTGAGCAACGCCAGCGAGTCGGGGTCCTCAAGAGTGGCCAGCGACGCGACGGCACGCGCCCTGGCTTCGACCGACCGCTGCGTGTCAGCCGCGACCGTCGTGGGCGAAACAGGCTGGGCCGTGCAGGCTGGCAACACCAGCACCACCGCGAGCGCCGTCGCCGATTGCACGGCGCGAGCGGATCGGCGCGTCCGCACCGACCGACCGATCACGGCAGGCAGGGCTTGAGCTGCCCGGGCGCGCAGAGCGTCGCCAACGCCTCGCTGACGCGCATGCCTTCCGTGGAGTAGACCTGGTGCCAGGTGTCGCCGTCGACGTTGCGGACGAGCAAGCCGCTGTCGTAGGCCTGGGCGGCCTCGGGGCTGTCGGGGGCGTTGACGAGTGCGTCACGGGCCTGGTCGTCGAACTTCTCGAGGTAAGCGATCGTCCACTCGTCGCTGTTGCAGCCGCCGCAGGTGTAGACGTGGGCCCGGACGCCCGCGCCGGGGCCGGAGGGCGCGTCGATCGGGGCGATGCTGTTGGCGGGGGCGCTGAAGAGCTCCCCCGTGCCGGTGTCGTAGTAATACAGGTCGACGATCCGCCCGCTCCCGCCGCCGCCGGCGAGGTTGCTGTAGATCACGGCCAGACAGATCAGCAACACCACGATCGCGGCGATGGTCATGACCGCGGGGTTGTTGTTCAGAAAAGAACGGACACTCATTGCGTCAACCTTTCAAGCGGGGATAAGAAACCGAAAGCGAATAAGTCGTGCGTCGAGCCTGCGACGGCTCGGTCAGGGGCGGTCGATCCACTGCGTGAGATACGCGAGGCGGACCTGGCCGAAGTCGTCGAGCCATCCCCGCGCTACTTCGGGCGACCAGGTCAGAGGCGAGCCGCCGACGGCCGCGCGGGCGCCCAGCAGCCCGAGCAGGCCCGCGCCGGGCTGCTTGACCCGGGTGACCCGCGCATCGGCGGGCAGGTTGCCGCGTTTCCGCGCCGCGGCGATGGCGTCGTCCAGGTAACCGATCGAGTCGATCAGCCCGGCGTCCAGCGCTTCGCCGGCGGTGTAGATCGCCCCGGTCGCCACGCCGGCCGCCTCTTGCTCATCGAAGCCTCGGCCCTGCGCGACGACCTCGACGAACTGGTCGTACATCGTGTCGACGAGGTCCTGAACCACGGCCTCGTCGGCCGGGGTCCACGTGCGGAACGGGTTGTTGGCCAGGTCTTTCTCGTCGGACCCCTCGGCGGTGACGGTGATCATCTCGACGCCGACCTTGTCGAACAGGCCGGTGAGGTTGGGCACCTGAGCGATCACGCCGATCGAGCCGGTGATGCCGGTGCGTTCGCAGACGATCTCGTCGGCGTTGGCGGCGACGTAATACCCGCCGGACGCGGCCACGGAGCCGAAGCTCGCGACCACCGGGATGGGCGACTCGGGCTCGGTGGCCAGGCGGTTGAGTTCGTGCCAGATCTGATCGGAGGCCGTGACCCCCCCGCCGCCGGAGACGACGCGGAGCACGACCGCGGCCGGGGGATCGGCGAGCAGGTGGTCGACCGCCTTGCGGACGTAGCGGGCCATGCTGTCGTCGATAGCGCCCTCAATGGGCAGGACCACGACGCGGCCGGCCGCGGCGTCGCCCTCGACGAACGTCTCTTCCTGCAGGCCGGTGGTCAGGCCCGCGATCAGCACCGCCTGGTACACGTTGGCGATGATCGACAGGATGAACAGCGAGAACAGCACGGACAGGCCGACGCGCAGCACGACGCCACCCAGACCGCCTTTGCGTTCGGGCGCGGGCGGCGGCGGGTAGTACCCCGGCGGGGGTGGCGGCGGTGTGGCAACCCCGGTCGGATCGATGGGCGGAGGAGGGGAGGCGGGGGAGTCGGGCATGCGCAGGCGTTCCTTTGATTCAATATACCCGCGACAAGGCGGTTGCGGCGTTTCGCGGCGTCGGCGAGGGCCGGTTGCGGGCCGGTTAGCATGATCGGATGGGTCGTCACCTGCACGTTGATTGTTTTGCGGGAGCGGCGGGCGACATGTGGCTGGGCGCGTTGCTTGACCTGGGCGCCGAGCTGGCGCCGATCGAGGCCGCGCTGCGGTCGGTGCTGCCGGCCGGCACGGTGGCCCGGCTGACGGCCGAGCGTGGCCTGCGCGGCTCGGTCGAGGGGGTCGACTTCCGCGTCGATCTCGGCGACGGACACGCGGCCGAGGGGCATCACGGCCACGGCCACACGCACTACCCGCAGCTCATGGCGATGATCGATCGGCTCGAGGCCGCCCCGCGCGCCAAGCGCCGCGCCGCCGACGTCACCACCCGCCTGGCCGAGGCCGAGGCCCGCGTGCACGGCACGACGATCGACCAGGTGCACTTCCACGAGGTCGGCGCGGTCGACTCGATCGTTGACATGCTGGGGGGAGCATTGGCGATGGAGCAGCTCGACGTCGAGACGGTGAGCTGCGGGCCTGTGCCGTGGCCGCGGGGCTGGGTGCGGTGCGCCCACGGGCGGATGCCGGTGCCGGCGCCGGCGACGGCGTACTTGATGGAGGGCATGCCAACGGTGGGCGTCGACGAGGCGATGGAGATGGTGACACCGACCGGCGCGGCGTGGCTGGCGGCGACGGTCGAGCGGTGGGGGGCGATGCCGGCGATGACGGTCGAGCGCGTGGGGTACGGCCTGGGCGACAAGGACGTGCCGGGCCGGCCGAACGCGCTGCGGTTGGTGATGGGGGCTTCAAGGGATTGAGCGAACGAGCAGCGGGCGCCAGCTCAACGATGAACAGCGGCGCCATGCCGTCATGGAGGCCATGACGTGTCGACCTGGCCGTTGGTGTTGATGGGGATGCTGCTGGCGGCGAACGCGGCGGGCGATCTGTGGGGCGGGGGTGAGTCGCCGTTGCCGGCGTGGGGCTTGCTCTCGGTGGTGATGGGGGGCAAGGCGGCGATCGGAGCGGTGGCGGCGTGGGTCGGTCGCCGGGCGGGGTTGGCGGGGGGGACACCAAGGGGCGTGGCTCGAGCGGTGGCGACACTGCGTCGGTTGCAGGGGTTGCTGTTGCTGAGCTTCGCGGCGGACCTGGCGTTGGGATGGCTGGGGTGGGTGCGCTCGGTGGTGGGCGATGCGGTCCTGGTCGATGAGGTGATCGCCTTGCTGCCGACGCTGGCGGGGTGGTGGGCGGTGGCGATGGCGGGCTGGCCGATCGAGAAGCGGCTGCGGGTGGCGCGGCTGATCGGCGATCTGGATCGCGGGCAGACGCTCGAGATCGGCGACGGGTGGCGGGCGGGCGGGGCGTGGGGCGCGGCGGCCGAGCGGGCGCGGCACGAGCTCGTCGCTGTGATGGTGGCGGTGCTGGCGATGGTGGCGTGGGCGGACTTGATCGTGCGCGTGGGGTGGCCGCCGGTCGGGTGGCTGAACGGCTGGGCGCGCGAGGCGGCGGTGCTGGCGGGCGGGGCGGCGTTGATCATGGCGCTGCCGGCGCTGGTGCGCTGGACGTGGCGGGTGACGGCGTTGCGGTCCGGGGCGTTGCATGACGAGCTGGCGGAGACGCTGCGAGCGGCGGGGGTGCGTCGGCCGCGGCTGCTGCTGTGGCGGGCGCCGGGGCGTGTGGCGAACGCGGCGGTGGTCGGCGTGGTGCGCGGTTGGCGGTACGTGCTGGTGAGCGAGGCGCTGGTCGAGGGGATGACATCGATGGAGCGCCGAGCGGTGGTCGCGCACGAGGCGGGGCATGTGCGGCACGGGCACATGGCGTGGCTGGGGGTGGCGTCGGCGGGGCTGCTGCTGTGCGGGCACGGGGCCGGTGTGGCGGTGGCCGAGGCCGTGGAGCCGGCGGACTCGGCGAACGCCGCGTGGTGGGCAGCGGGCGCGGCGATCGCGGCGTGGGTCGTCGGGTTCGGATGGGTCTCTCGCCGGATCGAGCGCCAGGCCGACGCGGACGCGGTGCGGCTGCTGAGCGCGGTGGGCTCGCCGACGGCCGACGAAGACGCGGTCGAGGCGATGCGATCGGCGTTGCAACGCGTGGCCGAGCTCAACGGCGTGTCGACGCGACGCTGGACGTGGCGGCACGGCTCGATCGACCAGCGCCGCGCCGCGCTCGAGGCCCTGCGTGGCGCGTCGCTCAACCGCCTGCCGATCGACCGCACGGTTCGTCGCCTGCAGTGGGCCTCGGCCGCGCTGCTGATCGCGGGGATCGCGTGGTTGACGCTCGGCGGCCCGTGAACCGGCTCAGGGCGCGCCTGTCTCGGACAGATCGATCCACGGCTCGACCCGAGCCGCCGTCTTGGGCCCGATCCCGGACACCGCCTGCAACGCCGCCGCCTGGGCGAACCCGCCGTGCTGCGAGCGATGCTCGACAATGGCGTGAGCCAGGGCCGGCCCGACCCCCGGCAACGCCTCGAGCTCGCCCGCCGACGCCACGTTCACCGCCACGCGATACCCCGTCGGCCCCGGCGACATCGTCTCGCGATCGATCGGCCGGCCCAGACGCGTCGCCGCAGTCACCGCCAACAGCCCCACGACCAACAGCACCGCCCACCGATCGCCGGCCCGGCCCTTGGCCTCGCTCTCGGCCCGCGCGGAATCCTCTATCGGCGCGTCCGCCATCGCTCAATCCTCGTCGTCGCGCCACGACGGGGCTGGCCCATCGTCATCGATCTCGGCCGAGGCGACGCCCTGTTCCTCGGACCCGCCGGCGATCGCGCTCAGCTCGGTCGCCACGCGCGTCGGGCGCGGCGAGCGGATCGCTTTGCGGAACCCGATCAGCCGCTTGATCGACGACTTCGGCCGCATCGCGTCCGAAATCAGGCCCGACATCGGCAGGCTCGACGCCTCGTGATCCGACAGCTCCTGCCACGCCACCGCCTCGACAAACGGCTTGCTCAACGCGATCTGGTACACCGCCTGCAGCCAAAGGCTCTGCACCTCCGGCCCCCAGGGCTGGCGCCAAGACCCCGACCGGTCGTCCGCCGGCGCACCGCCCGACCCGGCTTCCATCATCCACGACGTGATCGGCTCGCTCGGCACGCCCGTCGTCAGCAGCACCGGCTTGCCAAACGGCTGCAGGCGATCCAGCATCGAGCTCACCTGCAGCAAGTCGCGGGTGAACTCGCCGTCGATCGCCCGCCCCATCGGCATCCGCACGCTGAACCCGTCGAACGCCACGCCCGACTGCGTCACCAGGTCAGCGAACATCATCGGCGGGATCGACCGCGGGTTCTGCGCGTAGTACTCGCCGAACGGCTGGCGGAGCTCGACGTACAGCCGGGCCCCCGACACCATCTTGCCGGCGAGCATGAGCGACATGCGCGTCAAGTCCATCAGCTGCTCGAAGTTGAACGAGAAGTGCGTGTTGATATGAAGCCCGCTGACGACGTTCCACGCCCCGACCGCCCGCACATAGCGGCCGACGACCTCCTCGATGTGCTCGTACGCCAGGTCCCGCAGCGTGTCGTAGTCGTGCTCCCAGATGTACAGCCAGTCCGGCAGCTCGCCGGGGTCGAAGCTGATCAGCGGGCCCGCCACGATGGGCAGCTTCTGCTCGGTCGCCCACTCGACCCAGCCGTCGATCGCGTCCCAGCGGTACGCCCCTTCCTCGGGGCTGAGCAGCTTCCAGGGGATCGGCAGCTGGATGTACTCGAAGTGCTCGGCGATCAGCGGGCGCAGCCGCGGGTCGGTCTGCGTCGGGTGAACGGTGCAGCCGATCGCGGCCGTGGGCAGCGACCGCGCCTGCGTGCGCCGGCTGAGCAGCCGATCCGCGTGCGCCAGGGCCAGCTCCTCGGACGCGTCCAGCGACGCCTCGAGCGCGGTCATCGCGTGCTTGGCTGCCGCCTCGGGCTCGTCGCGCTCCTCGGCGACGGCCTCGAGGAAGGCCTCGAGCGCCCGGGCCGTCTGCTCGGGCACCGGGTGGTCGTCGGGCAGGTCGAGCATGCCCCAGTCCTCGCGCTTGAGGTAGACGGTCATCAGCCGGTGCCGGGCGAGCTCGACCTCGAGCAGGTAGGGTCGATCGCGTTCGGGGAGCAGCGTGGTCTGCACGGACAGGTCGCCGAGGGCGCCGGCGGGGTAGAGCACGTTGAGGGCGGCCGGCCCCTGCTCGCGCTTGCGGCAGACGATCAGCCCGTCCTCGATCGCGATCTCGCCCCGCATCGGGTGCCCGTCGTTGCCGATGAGATACGCGTTGCGCAGCGGCTTGAGCCAGTCGTCGGCGTCGTCGAGAAAGGTCTGAAATCGCAACATAAAGGACGTCCGTCCCACGCGTCGCGTGGGGCATCGCAACCCCCGGGTCTGGTGCCGTGAACGACCGGCTCGGCCGCAGGATAATGATTGGGCATGGCATCGGCTGCAACGCAACCGGACACCGACGACGCCGAGGCGATCCTCTGCGAGTCGTGCGGCTACCGGCTGGCCGGGCTCGAGACGGGCGGCGATTGCCCGGAGTGCGGGGAGCCGGCGTCGGCCTCGGCACCCGATCGCCGCACCGGGCCGGCCTGGGAGCGGCGGCCCTCCGCCGGCGCGTGGGTCGAGACGGCCTGGGCCGTGGCCACGCGGCCGCGGCCGACGTTCCGGGCCTTGCGGCTGGGCGGGTCGGCCGTGCGCGCCCGCGTCTACCTGCTCTCGATCGCCGTGCTCTGCGTGCTCAACCCGGCCACGCTGATGGGCTTGGCCGCCGGCGACCCGCGATGGGTGGCGGGCGGGCTGCTCGCCGTCAAGCTGGTGCTCGTGCTGACCTACCTGGAAGCCTTGGGGCTGGTGTTGATCGGCCGCCAGCGGGGTTGGCGGCTGCCGTTTGCCCGGGCCGAGCGGGTGGTCGCTTACGCGGCGACGGGCTGGCTGGTCGGCCTGCCGCTGGCGTGGGGGCTGGCGGTGCTGTTCGCGCTGACGACCGCCGTGGGCGGTGGCCGCGTGGCGCTGAACCTGCCGGTTCTCGGGCTGGTCGATCCGCCGCCGGGGTTCTGGCTGGCGTGCGGCGCGGGGGCGTTTGCGGTAGTCGCGATGCCGTTCGAGCTGCTCGCCTATCTCGGTGCACGGCGTTGCCAGTACGCCAACACGGCGCCATCGACGTCGCATTGACCGTTTGTCAGACAACAGTTAGCTTGCATTCAACAGGGGCTCGTCGTGTCGACAACCCCTGACTCACACTCGGCCCGCGACCGTTCGGTCGGCGAGGCCGATCCCGCGGCGGCGTCGCTCGGCGACCTACCGCCGAACCGGAACGCCGATCGTTGGCCTCCGGGATAGATCGACCAAGCTCCTCGTCCTGTGATCGCGGCCTCTCCGTTGGCCATCCGAACCTCGGGTCCGCCAGCCCGGCTCAGCCCGCGATCGATTCGGTCACCGCCCCGTGCCAGCCGTTGAATTGGCGGTCGGCCACCGCGGCGGCGACGAGGGCCTCCGGCTTGGTTGATGGGGTCGGCCCCGACGTTCGCGACGCGGGCTCTCGCCCGGGCGATCAGGCCCGGGCATGTCGCGGAGCACGCCTTGGTCATGACACCCAACGCCATCACCTCGCTCGCCCAATCCAGCGGCGGCGGCGGGAGCCAGTTCCTGCTCATGTTCGCGGTCGGCCTGATCGCCATGGCGATCGGCGGCGGCCTCGCCCTGGCCGCGGCGCGACTCCTGGGCTCGCGCACCATCGGCCAGGCCAAGGCCGAGGCCCAGCGACTCATCGACAACGCCAACGCCGACGCTCAGACCCGCGCCAAGCAGGCCGACCTCGACGCCCGCAACCAGGTCGCCGCCGCCAAAGAGACCGCCGACCGCGAGCTCGAGGGCGAGCGTTCCCGGCTCAAGGACGCCGAACGCCGCCTCACCAAGCGTGAGGACAACCTGGATCGCAAGCTCGACATGCTCGCGACCAAGGAGAAGTACATCGAGACCCAGGACGAGAAGGTCAAGCGGCGCGAGCTGGCCATCGAGGGCAAGCAGGCCGAGCTGGAGGCCCTGGTGGCCGAGCGCCGCGAGGCGATGGACAAGTACCACGCCGAGCAGAAGCAGCGCCTCCTGCAGATCAGCGGGCTCGGCGAAGAGGAAGCCCGCAAGCAGGCCCTCAAGGCCCTCGAAGCCGAGACCCAGCTCGAAGCCTCGGAGATCATCCAGCGGTCGACCGAGCGGGCCGAGGAAGAGGCCCGCGAGAACGCCCAGCGCATCACGCTGATGGCCATCCAGAAGTACGCCTCGGAGCACACCGCCGAGTCGACCACCAACGCGGTGCAGATCCCCTCGGACGACATGAAGGGGCGGATCATCGGCCGCGAGGGGCGGAACATCCGCGCGTTCGAGAAAGCCACCGGCGTTGACATCATCGTCGACGACACGCCCGGCGTGGTCGTCGTCTCCTGCTTCGACCCCATCCGCCGCGCGACCGCGACCGAGGCCCTGCAGAAGCTGCTCGAAGACGGCCGCATCCATCCGACGCGCATCGAGGAGCTCGTCGAGCAGGTCACCCGCGACATGCAGGAGCGCGTCGTCAAGTTCGGGAAAGAAGCCTGCATCGAAACCCATATCCAGGGCCTGCACGGCAAGCTCTCCGAGATGATGGGACGCCTGCACTACCGCACGTCCTACGGCCAGAACATCCTCCGTCACTCCATCGAGGTGGCGTTCCTCTGCCAGACCATCGCCAACGAGCTCGGGCTCGACGGCGACCTCGCGCGACGCTGCGGCTTCCTGCACGACATCGGCAAGGCCATGGACCACGACACCGAGGGCGGTCACCCGGCGATCGGCATGGAGTTCGCCCGGAAGCACGGCGAGCGCGAAGAGGTCCTCAACGCCATCGGCGGCCACCACAACGACATCCCCTCGACCAGTCCCTACACCCCGATCGTCATGGCCGCCGACGCCATCTCCGGCGCCCGCCCCGGCGCCCGACGCGAGACGCTCGAGAAGTACGTCAAGCGGCTCGAGCAGCTCGAGGGCATCGCCACCGACCAGAAGGGGGTGAAAGAGGCCTACGCCATCCAGGCCGGCCGCGAGGTCCGCGTCATCGTCGACCCCGACGGCATCGACGACGCCCATTGCGCCTATATCGCACGAGAGATCGCCAAGCGGGTGTCGGACGAGATGACCTTTCCAGGCGAGATCAAGGTGACGGTGTTGCGCGAGATGCGGACCGTCGAATACGCTCGATAGCACGCGGCCGGACGCGTCTGTCTGGCCATCCCTCCCGGCAGCGATTCTCGAGGGCCGTCTCATGCTCGAATCGATCCACGACAACCTCAGGTGCCCCAAGTGCCGGGGCTACATGGAGGAGGGCGCCGTCGCGATCAATCAGGGCCTTCGCTGGAAGCGGATGAAGGGCCTGGACCTCAGCGAGATGTCCGACCACCTGCCCAACACCCACGCCGTCGCCCGGCCCAACCACCTCGTGGCTTATCGGTGCCGCCGGTGCGGACTGGTGGTCGTCGACTACGGCCGGACCCTCGAGCAGCAGCCGCAATACGCCGACCGCATGGCCGGCGCTGCCGGCGACGCGGCCGATGCCGGGCCGATCGATCCGCGACACGCCGGCGATGCCCCGACCACCGAGCCGTCATAACCGGCACGACCCGCACGACCGGCGGACGCGCCAGCGACACAACACGACACGCCCGATCGATGCAAACCGCCGAGGACGGAAAGCCGATCCCATGAGCGATGCACCGTCCCCCGTGCACCGCGTCTCGGCGACACGCCGCCAGGAAGGCCCCTCTCATCATGCGACGTTCGGCATTCACCCTGGTCGAGCTGATGATCATCATCGGCGTCCTCGCCATCCTCGCGGCGATCGTGCTGCCGTCGCTGTCGAACGCGTCGAGCAAGGCCCAGGCCGCGACCATCGCTACCAACATGCGCGCCCTCGCCGACGCCTGCCGCGTGGCCCACGAGCAGACCGGCGACTGGCCCGCCTACGACTCCGACGAAGACGGCGCCGGCATGCCCGCCATCCTCGACGGGTTGATGAGCGAGCACGCCTGGTACGACATCGCCGACAGCTGGGGAGGCGGCGATGTCATGCTGTTTCAGAACAGCACCGGGCTTCACTACACCATCACCGGCAACGGCGACCTCAACGAGACACTCGAAGAGCTAGAACGCCTCGTCGACGACGGCAGCGCCACCACCGGCGTCCTCACCTGGGAGACCAACAGCACTGGATTCTACGTCGACTGGACGCTGGACTGACCGCCGGGCGGTCATTACTCACGCGAAGTACCGCCCCCACAGCACCCCGAGCCGCTCGACCTCGGCCGGATTGATCGACCCCTTGTCCGACCAGATGCCCAGTTCCAGCGCCGAGTGCGCCGGCGACGGCTCGCGTTGCAAGAGCGAGGTGTCGCGCAGCGCCGCCTTCATCAGCGCGATGTTCGCGTCCGTCGCCCGCTGCAGGTTGCCGATGATCTCCTGCAGCAGCGCTTGCTTGGACTGCCCGGGCGTGTGCTCCTTCCAGCAGTCGAAGTCGGTCGGCATCGCGATCGTCGCGTAGGCGATCTCCGCCTCGCGCGCGAGCCGCGCCTCGGGCATCATCGTCATCCCGATCAGGTCGCCGCCCCACTCACGGTGCATCAGCGACTCCGCCTTGGTGCTGAACGCCGGTCCCTCCATCGCCACGTACGTCGCGGACGGGTGGACCGTCGTGCCCTCCAGCGACCTCGCCGCGTTCAGCAACCAGTCGCGCATGACCGGGCAGCACGGCTCGGCGAACTCGACGTGCACGGCCGCGTGCTCGTAGAACGTGTTGGCCCGCTTGGTGGTCTTGTCGATCACCTGGTCGACCAGCGCCAGATCGCCGGGGTGGATGTGCTCTCTCAGCGAGCCCGTCGCGCCCGACGCAAGCAGGTGCGTCACGCCCCGTGCCTTCATCGCGAAGATGTTCGCGCGGTACGGCACCGACGACGGGTTGAAGACGTGACCCGGCCCGTGCCGCTGCAGCAGCAAGACCTCGACGCCCTCCCAGGAGGCCCGGATCAGGTCGCTCGACGGCCGACCAAACGGCGTGTCCACCGCGATCGACTCCCCCGCCTCCAGCCCCAGCTTCTCGCCCAGGCCCGAACCCCCGATGATGCCCAGCTTGATCGGTCTGTCGGTCATCGGCGGACTATAACGAGCGGTGCGTAACGCCCGGGCCGCGTGCCGCGTAGTGCAGTCAGACGCCGAGATCGCTCGGCGAGCGCCTCACACCACCGAAAGGATCGAGCCTTGCTTTGCAGCCGAGGCCGACTCAAGACCTACTTCGTGGCCGCCTGCCTGACGCTCGGGTCCGGCGTGCTGATCGCCGCGGCCAACGCCGCCTCTCGCCCGGACGAGCCCGCGTGGAAGATGACGATCGAGCTCGCCACCGCCGCCGAAAGCCCCGTCGGCCGACAGATGGTCGAGCACCTCACCACCCTGCACCCCCAGCTCGCCGAGGCCCGCGCGAATCTGACCCAGGCGATCGGCATCGACCCGGTCGAAGACATCCAGCGGCTGACGCTCTGGTCGGACTCGGGCGACCCCGGCGACGTCGCGGCCACCGCCCTGCTCCACCGGTCCGTCGGCAACCTCGAGGGATGGATGCTCGCGATGCCGGGCTACGAGTCCGAGGAGCTCGACGAGCAGACGCTGCTGCACTCCTTCCTGATCGAAGACGACCGCCCCGGGCCCGGCCACCGTGGGCCCAGCGAGCGGTCGACGGATCACCCCAAGCCCATGCGGCGTGTGTGGGTCGCCCTGCCCATGGGACCCGACGGCAACTACCGCGTCGCCGCGTCGTTCGACGACCACGTCACGCGTGAACTCGCCGCCAGCCTCGCGGCCGACGACGCGGCGTTGGGCGGCGCCTTGTCGGATGGCGTCGTGGCCGCGGCCGACCTGGCTCGCCTGCCCCGCCCCCTGCTCAACGCCCCGGCCGACGCCCCCGCCTCGGCGATGATCCGCGCCATCACACGCGGCTCGGCGACCATCGAGGCCGACGAGAACATGCGCGTCACCATGGAGCTGGACGCTTCGTCCCCCGTCCGCGCCCGGCAGATCGGTCAGCTCATGCAGGGCGCCGCCGCCATGGTGCAGCTCGCCGCGATCGAAGACCCCAACGCCGCTCCGCTGGCCGAGGTGCTCGCGTCGCTCCGCGTGCTCGACACCGAAGGCACCCGCGTCGTCGCCCAGCTGACCGCCACGCCCGAGCAGCTCACCGAGCTGATGGACGCCCCGCACCACGTTCGGCGGGGCGGCCCGCCGCGATCCGATCAGCAGCTCGACTTCGCCGAGTGAGCCCCGCATGTCCGTGATGCCCGCCGGAATCGGCCAACGCTGGCCCCACGACGCCGACGAGGGATCGTCGGCGTCGTCGCGCGCGATATCCGCCCGCTCCGGGAGCGACGACCCCGCGACCGCCGCGTTCGACGCCCAGCTCACCGAACTTCGGCCCCGGCTCGTCCGGCTGATCGCCGCCCGCATGCGCAGCCACGCCGACGCCGAGGACGCCGTGCAGGAAGCCTTGCTCCGCGCGTGGCGGTTCCGCGATCGGTATGACCCGCGGCGACCTCTGGCCGCCTGGCTGTACCGCATCGCCCTGCGGGCCGAGGCCGATCACCACCGCAAGCGTTCGCCGCGAGCGCAGGCCGAGTTCGAGCATCACGCCGACGCCGCGCTCGGCCCGATGGCGACCGCGATGGCCAACGAGCGGACCACCCGGCTGTGGCGCACGGCCGAGGCGGTCCTCACCGAGGATCAGTTCACCGCCGTCTGGCTCGCTTATGTCGAGCAGCTCACCCCGCGCGAGATCGGCCAAGCGACCGGCCGACGACCGGGCACGGTCCGCGTCGCTCTGCACCGCGCCCGAGCCCGGCTGGCCGACGCCCTGACCCAAGACGAGCACGCCCACGACGCCTCCCCCGGGAGTCCCACGCCATGATCGACCGATTCCTCGTCCGCCTCGTCCAGTCGCGTCTCGACCGCGGGACACCGCCGGGCCCTCGGCTGCGTCGCTGGCTCGACGCTCGACCCGCCGCGGCGCGCCAAGCCGAGGCGTTACTCAACGCCGACCGCCGCCTCTGCGAGGCCGGCCTGGCGATGCGCGGAGGCCTTGAACCCCATGCAACAACTGACACGCCACCCGCGGTCCTCGGCAAGATCGGTCCCCGCCGCGCTGTCCTCTCGGTCGCCGCGATGCTGCTCATGACCCTGAGCATGCTGACGCTCTACGCCCTGTCGACTCCCGACGACGCGAGACACAAGCCCGGCGACGGCTGGGTAGCTGTCCGCCCTGAGCCGGCCGATCCTGCGATCGTGCCGACCGACCCCGCCGTCACGCTCGGCGACCGCGTCGGCGTCCTCACGCGATTCCCCGACCGCGTGGCCTCGGCGCTCGGCGAGCTCGACACCCTCGACGCCTCGGCCGTCCGCACCGCCACCGTCGCGATCGAAACCCGCTATCGCCACGAGGCCGACGGGCTCGCGGCCGCGCTGGCGAACCTCCTGCCCGCCGTCCGGCTCCCCGCCCCGGACTCAAACGACGAGTCGTCCGGGTGATGCGCAGACCCGTCGGCGGCTAGACTTGCGCTCGATGGAATCCGCGGCGTTCCGAGAGCTTGCATTGGCCGAGATGGACTCGGTCTACCGCATGGCCATGCACCTGGCCAAGCACCCCGACGAGGCGTCCGACCTCGTCCAGGAGACTTACCTCAAGGCCATGAAGGCCGAGGGGCGGTTCGAGCTGCGCGAGATGGGCGTCCGTCCCTATCTCTTCCGCATCCTGCACAACAACTTCTACTCCCGCATCGAGAAGCGCAAGCGTCAGCCGACGCTCGGCGACGATCTGCCCGAGGTCGAGGTGGACGGGAAGGTCACCGAGGGCGAGCCCGCTTGGGACCTCGCCTCGCTCGACTGGGAGCAGGTCGACGATCGGCTCAAGGCCGCCGTCAACGAGCTGCCGGACCACTACCGCGAGGTGCTGCTGCTCTGGGCCGTCGAGGGGCTGAAGTACCGGGAGATCGCCGACGTGCTAGGCGTCGCCCTGGGCACGGTCATGAGCCGGCTTTATCGGGCTCGGGCCATCCTCGCCGACAAGCTGGCCGACCTCGCCCGCGAACACGGCATGACCGTCACGCAGCGTTCCCAGGACACCTGATCCGGAAAACGCCGACAGAACAAGGAATACCCACGACCACCCGACCGTTGACCTCACAGGCATGACCACCCCCACCCCCGAATCCGACCGCCCGACGATCACGCGCGAGATGGTGCGCGGCTTTGTCGATGGCGAGCTGACACGCGACGAGCACGACGCCGTGCTCGAGGCGTTGATGTCGGACCCGGCGGTCGCCGACCTCGTCCAGACCGAACGCAAGCTCCGCAACACGCTCGCGGGCTGCATGGACTGCCAGATCACGATGCGTTGCCCCGACGCCCTCAAAGCCCGGCTGGCCGAGATCTGCGACGACGACACCGACGCCCGTCCCCACAACGAGTCCGCCGATCCCGAGACGGCGCCGCCCGCCACGATCGGCCGAGTTGGCGGCGACGGCTGGGGACGATCGGCGTTGGCGCTCGCGGCCGTGTTTCTGGCGGCGGCGACCCTGGTCGCGGTGGTGGTCAGTCGCGGCGGGTCCGGCGACGGCGCCCTGCCCGGGCCCGACGCCGCGATGCTGCCCGCCGGCCTGCCCATGCAGTTCGCCAAGCGGCACGTGCTCTGCACGACCGGCGTGGTCGACCTGATGCAGCAAGACGCCGTGCCCAACGAGATCGAGCCGCTGGCCGCCGCCCTGGCTCAGCGCTTCGGCGCGAGCCCCGGGTCGATGGACCTCTCGTCGATGGGCTACCGCCTCAGCAAGACCGGCGAGTGCTATGTCCCCGGCGTCGGGGCCGTGCACGCCATCTACGTCGCCGACGCCGACAACCGCCACGACGCCGTTAGCCTCTGGGTCATCGACCACGACGCGGAGCGGGCGATGAAGCCCGGCCGGATCTACAACGTGATTGACCACCACATGCCCAACCCGATGGTCATGTGGACCGACGGCAGCCTCGACTATTACGCCGTGGGCGACGACTACGAGGCTATCTCCGCGCTCCCCCCCGTCGTCGATCCCGATGGCGTCTCGGCCCACATCGACGGCCGGGCCGTCGCCGCTAACTATTGACCCGTCGACGGTCGGCCGATACCGTTTCCGCATGACTCGCACCGCCCCCCGCAGTTCGTTCGCCCTGCTCGGCTCGGTCGTCGTCGTTATCTGAGCGGTCGACCCGCACCCTCCGCCGCGGCGGCGTCCCTCACGCCACCCCGCTGACGGACCCCAAACATCCATCGATCCCGCCCGATCGCCCGATACCATCAGGGCGGTCGCTCTCGCCCCCGAACGCTCTACCGACCAAGGCACTGATATGACCACCGCCCCGAACACTCGATCCGCTCCCCCCACACCCTCCACCATCCTCTCCGCACGCGACCTCATCGACCGCCACGGCGAGCCCACCGACAAATACGCCGGCATGACCGGCGCCGAGATGTTCCACGCCCTGATGGCCGAGCACGGCGTCGACACCATGTTCGGCTACCCCGGCGGCGCGATCCTCCCCGTCTTCGACGCCATCCACGAGTCGCCGCACTTCAACTTCCACCTCACCCGCCACGAGCAGGGCGCCGGCCACATGGCCGAGGGCTACGCCCGCGTCACCGGCAAGCCCGGCATCGTGCTCGTGACCTCCGGCCCCGGCGCGACCAACACCGTCACCCCCATGCAGGACGCCCTCATGGACGGCGTGCCGATGATCGTCTTCGCCGGCCAGGTCGCCACCGCCGCCATCGGCACCGACGCCTTCCAGGAAGCCGACATGACCGGCATCACCCGGCCGTGCACCAAGTGGAACGTCCTGGTCAAGCGCACCGAAGACATCCCCCGCGCGATCAACACCGCCTTCCTCGTCGCCACCACCGGTCGGCCCGGCCCGGTGTTCGTCGACCTGCCCAAGGACGTCACCGCCGCCGTCTGCAACAAGCCCGTCTACGACCAGCCGCACCTGCCGGGCTACCACATCCGCGAGGCCGGCACGTCCAGCGAGATCGCCCGCGCCGCCGAGTTGATCAACCGCGCCGAGAAGCCGCTGCTCTACGTCGGCCAGGGCGCCGTGCTGTCCGGCGCCGCCAAGGTCCTCACCGAGTGCGCCCACAAGGCCCACATCCCCGTGACCACCACGCTCCAGGGCCTCGGCGCGTTCGACGAGTACGACGACCTGTCGATGCACATGCTCGGCATGCACGGCGCCGCCTACGCCAACTGGGCGATGCGCGACGCCGACTGCGTGATCTCCGTTGGCGCCCGCTTCGACGACCGCGTCACCGGCAACGTCGCCAAGTTCGCCCCCGGCGCCCGCGCCGCCGAGCGCGCCGGCCGCGGCGGGATCATCCACTTCGACATCGCCCCCGAGAACATCAACAAGGCCGTGCCCGTGACCATCGGCGTCGAGGGCGACGCCCGCAAGAACCTCGAGCTGCTGCTGCCCCTGCTCGAGGGGAAGAAGCGCGACGCCTGGGTCGGCCAGTGCCGCGAGTGGCGCGAGAAGCACCCCTTCGCCTACGGCCACGACGACCGCGAGTTCCACCTCAAGCCCCAGGCCGTGATCGAGGAACTCGACAAGCAGACCAACGGCGACTGCATCGTCACCACCGGCGTCGGCCAGCACCAGATGTGGGCCGCCCAGTTCTACCGCTACCGCACGCCGCGTCAGTGGCTGACCTCCGGCGGGCTGGGCACCATGGGCTTCGGCGTGCCCTCCGCCATCGGCGCGCAAGCCGGCGAAGACATCCTCGCCGCCCAGGAAAACCGCGCCCCCCGCACGGTGGTCAACATCGACGGCGACGGCTCGTTCTGCATGACCGCCATGGAACTGGCCACCTCCGCCCAATACAACATCAAGGCCAAGCACATCGTGCTGAACAACGACTTCCAGGGCATGGTCAAGCAGTGGCAGGACCTCTTCTACGAGGAACGTTACAGCCACACGCAGATGCACAACCCCGACTTCGTCAAGCTCACCGACGCCCTGAACTGCAAGGGCTTCCGCGTGACCAAGCTCGACGACCTGCCCAAGGTCATGGCCGACTTCCTGGCCCACGACGGCCCGGCCGTGCTCGAGGCTCTGGTCGAGAAGCACGAGCACGTCTACCCGATGGTGCCGGCCGGCAAGTCGGTCGACGAGATGGTGCTCGGGCCGGCCGACGGCCAAGGCGGTGGCTGCGACGTCAAGCAAGCCCGCTGACCTACAGAGAGGCGCTACGCCCGTACGGCCACTCCGCTCATGTGGCTGCTCGCCCTGGTCGGCAGTGGCGCGAGTCATCGTGGCACCTGCGCCTGAGCACCAGACCCGCCAACCCCACCCCCATCAACCCGCCAAGGCAAGGCTCGGGGATCGGATCGCCAAGAGCAAGGTCGAATGCCTCGGGTCCGATCGGCGAGATCACCCCGCGCTCGAAATCCCCGAAGATCGCTGCCTGTTCGTCGGTCAGCGAGGCGTGAAACGCTGGATTCGTCTGGAACACCTCCAGGTCTTCCCAGTTCACGATCCCATCGCCGTTGAAATCGCCGTCGACCGGCCCGGAGGACGTCGCCCGTCCCCAGTTGCTCGTCAAGGCAAGAAAGTCGAGGTAATCCGAATCGTTGTCCGAGTCTGTGTCGCCGTAACCGGGAAGGATCGTGAAGTCGTAGCTCGCTTGCAGCTCGTGGAATCGCCAGTCAATCCGATGCACCCGGCGGAAAGACTCCGCGCCACCTCGCCATCTCGAACTGCCATGCATGAAGAGCACGGCGACGTCGTTGGTTGCTGGGTTGCGCGAACCCCAGGACCTGAGGCTCGTTGACGCTCGCGTCTGGGAGGAGGTGAGCGTGGCTCGGTCGTCGAGCCATGGGTTGTCGATGAACGTGTCGGTGAAGGTCCGCCCGCCGTCGGGAATACTAAAATGATTGAAGGTCTCGGCGATGACCGTGGGCATCGAACCGGACAGGTTGAGAAACGTGGTCGCGGTTGCGGTGTCGTCCCGCGGATCATGCGTCGTCTCAGGGTTCTCCATGCTGAGAAACTGGTAGAGGTCGTATGTCAAGAGAGTCGTGACCGTCTCCAGCCGACGCGTGCCAAGCATGTCGTCAAAGTTCTGAAATCGCCAAGTCGCTTGAAAACCGAGCGCCTCACCGCCGCCAGGCAGCGGGCCACTACCGACGACATCGATCGTTAGATCACCAAACCGGTGCACCGTCGTCTCGATCGCCGCAGACGCCCCCGCCACAGCAACGCCTAATGTCGTCGCCAGCACCGAGCCGGCGCGCCGACTTATCGTTGTCGAGATGTATTGCACGGTGGCAAATGATGCCTGAGAGCAATGAACCGTGCGCTTGCCTTCAGCTAGAAATCGGTAAAAAAGTCGAGTCACGACTCACTAGCTATGCGGCTGCGAGGAGGCCGGACCTTCTGAATCTGCAAGACAAGGAGTGGCCAACCATGCGTCATGCCGCGACCGCGTGCTCAAAGCCCGGCTCGCGGCGAAGGAGGCTTGCCGCGTCGGTTGCTTCGCCGTAGGTCAGGCTCCAGCACGGCGTCGTGTTGCACAGGTCGAGCAGCAGCGGCATCGCGCCATCGAGGTGCTTGTGGCGGTTGAAGGCGTGGCGGGCGAGGCGGAAGGCGGCGTCGGCGGGGGCGACGGGCTCGATCGCGAGGCGGTGGCCGGCGATGCGTTGGGGGAAGACGATGGCCGAGAGGGGCGCGGGCCGATCGACGAAGGGGGCGGGGTGGCCGGCGTCGGCGAGGTCGGCGGGGGTGACATAGCCGACCTGGCCCTTGAAGGCCTTGATGTAGTGCCGGCCGGTGCGGATCGGCAGGCCCATGGCCTCGACGGGCGGGAACGAGCCGGCCTTGACGCACATGGGCTTGGGGATCGGTTGGAGTTGCCGAGTGGCGGGGTCGATCGCGCCGAACTCGTCGGACATGAGCGACCAGCCCGCGGCGACGAGCGCGGCGGTGAGGGTCGACTTGCCGGACCCCGAGGCGGCGGCGAGCAACAGGCCCCGCCCGTCGCGGCTGACCGTGCCGGCGTGCAAGAGCAGCCAGCGATCGACGGTCTCGATGATCCGCCAGTTGACCGCCCAATCGAGATAGGGGACCAGCGCGGCGCGGGGCAGCTGATCGAACATCGGCGTGCCGTTGGCGGTGATCGCCCAGCGGGTCAGGGGCGTGGGGATGGCGTTACGCCAAAGGTGGCGTTGCGGGCGGGCGGCCAGGTTGACGATGTGATGGTCCGGCGGTGTGGCGGTTGGGTGATCGAGTTGCAGGTGGCGGTACATCGCGGCGAGGTCAGTCAGGGCCTCGCGGTCGGGGGTGTCGAAGCGGACGTCGATCGGGCCGACACGATAAGTCGGTCGGTCGTGGGGGCAACGGGGTAGGGCTGTGAGGTCAGGCATCGCCGTTGTCAGGCGTATCGGCGAGCAGGCGGTGGGCGGCCCAGAAGGAGAGCAGGCTCAGCACGTCGTCGGTCGCGCGGTCGCGGTCCACGTCGAACGACTCGGCGAGTTGCTCGACGACGTCATCGACCGAGTCGGCGTCGTCCAGCGCCCGCCAGACGAGGGCGGCGGTGGGGTTGAGGCGAAAGGACTCGCCGCTGCGCCGGTGCATGACGACCAGCTCTTCGCCGGCGGGCTCCGTGAAGGCATGCTCGGCCGGCCGGGGGCAGGCGAGCGCGGCGTCGGGGGCGAGCCAGGCGGGGGTCGTGAAGGCGGTGGCCATCCGTGGCGGCTCCGGGCGGTCTGGGGGTTAGCTGGGGGAGGTCGTTGACGCGGCGTTGGCGCGCGACGCGGCGGCGAGCGTCGCGACGGCCGGGGCGATGTAGGCGGCGCGGCGGCCGGCGAGCTTGAGGAACGCGCGGCGGTCGGTGCCCGCTCGATCGTTGTCCGTGGGGGCGGCGGGCTGTTCGCCCGGGGCCGGCGTCGTGGGATGGTCGGGTTGATCGGTCATGGCGGGGACCTCGGGGGTCGGGGGTTAGGCGGCGAGGCTGACGGTGACGGGGTCGCCGTAGCGGAGTTGGCGGAGAGCGACGAGCTTGCGGCCGACGACCCGGACGGTGGGCATGTCGCTGACGCCGAGGTGGGCGAGCGGTCCCGGCAGCGCGGTGACGTCGTCGGCGTCGGCGGGGAGGGTGGCGATCGGCGTGCCGGGGGTGATCGGGCAGTTGGCGCACAGGGCGGGGGGCTGACCGGAGTCGTCGGCCATGACCTCGACGGCGGGCTTCCACGGCGAGAGTCGGGTCAGCGGGCGTAGGACGGGGCGCACGACCCGCCAGGCGTGGGCGGCCGCGAGCCACCCGGGGTGGCGATGCGGGTACCAGCGGGCCATGTGCTCGCGGTTCGGGAACGTGATCGCGGCGGCAAAACCGATCGCGCGACGGAGGTCGGGCGTCGTGAGCAGCGCGCCGAGCAGGTGCTTGAGCGGGCTGGCGTGGTCGCCCGGGGCCCAGCGGAGCATCAGGCGGTCTCGCCAGTTGCAAGGGGCCTGGGTCAAGCCACGCCACGCCTGGGCGGGGAGGCGGTCGGCCAGGCCGGCGAGGTCGATGCCACGCACCACCGCGGGCGCCAGCCGCCAGGCGCGAGCGTCGTCGACGAATCGATCCCAGTCGAGCGTGCCGCCCGTGGCGTCGAGCCAACGCGTGATGTCTTCGCGCCATCGGTCGCTGCAACCGCCGTGCATGGCGACGTGGGCGGCGAGGTGCATGAGCATGTGCTCGTCGCTCGGGCGCCGCAGCGTGGCCCGGCCAATGCTCATCGCGCAGCTGTCGTCCCACCACGCCTCGTCGGGCACGGTGCACTGCAGCCGCAGCGGGCGGAACGGTCGGACGTGCGGCTCGATCAGGACGGGCTCGAGGTCGCCGAGCTTGTACTCCAGTTCGTTGTAGTAGCGCGGGCAGAAGTCGGGCGTCACCCACGGCTCGAGCGGCTGACCGTGCATCTCGCGCAGCACCTCGACCGCGATCGACAGGTCGGCCGGGCGGACCAGCACGTCGAGGTCGCGCATCGGCCGATCGCCGGGACGTCGATACACCGTGGCGAGCAGGGCCGCGCCCTTGAGGGCCATGACCTCGACGCCCCGCGCGGCGCAGCGCTCGGCAAATCGCTCCAGCAGACGCATCATCAGCGCGTTGCGGCAGGCGACGGCCACGTCCCGGCCCAGCCGCTGGAACGATCGCGCCGCGGGTGTCGACAGCTCATCGTTGCATAGACCGATCGCACGCATCGCAAGGTGTATCGGGCCGTGCCACGGGGGTCCTGCACCGTCGCTCGCCGTGAGTCGTCGAGCGTTTCCGGGCGGGCGTTATCGGTCGTCCCGGGCGGCGTCCGGCATGAGCCCGAGCGTCCCCGCGTACGCCGCCAAAACCGCGCTGCAGACCGCTACGACCAGGCCGCGCCAGTCGCCGTACACCAACGCCGTTGAGCCGGCCATGATCAGCAGCGACATCGTCAGCAGGCAGAGGAAACGGGAGATCAACGGGCCGACCCCGCCGTGTGACGATCGGCACGCTCGGCCGCGGCATCGGCGGTCGAGCCCGTGCCCGGGCGCCAATCGATCAGCCGCATCTCGGCGGACACGACCCCGCGCCACTCGTTCAGCTTCGGCTCGAAGAGCACGTCGATCCGATCGCCCTGGCGGAGCTCACCGACCGTCTCAGCCAAGCCGTAGCCGATCGCGTCGATCAGCTCGCCGCCGTGACGGACGGTCAGCGCCAGGTGGTCGCCCGAACGCCCCACGACGCGCGGCGGGTTGAGCAGCTCGACGCCCTCGGCCACGAGCGTTGGCCTGCGGTTGCCCCGGCCGAACGGGGCGAAGCCCGCGAGCCGACGGCAGGACGCCAGATCGAACGCGCCCGGCTCGACCACGGCGTCGACCGTGTGCGTCGGCTGCAGGTCGTCTTCCGTCAACTCGGCGTTGACGTACTCGGTCAATCGATCCCGCAACGCGGCGACCCGATCGCTCGGCAGCGCCAGCCCGGCCGCCATCGCGTGCCCGCCGAAGCGCTCGAGCAGGTCGCCGCACGCGGTGAGTCCGGCGTGGATCGACACGCCCGGCACGCTCCGCGCCGAGCCGTGCGCCGTGCCGTTGTCGCGGTTGAGCATCACCGCCGGTCGGTGGTAGCGATCGACCAACCGCGACGCGACGATCCCCACGACGCCGGGATGCCAATCCGGGTGATCCAAGACCAGCGCTCGGCGATCGGCCCCGGCGTAACCGTGCTCGGCGATCAACGCCTCGGCCTCGCCGAGCACCCGGCGCTCGACCGCGCGGCGCTCCTCATTCACCCCCTCGAGGTGCTCGGCCAACTCGGCGGCCCGCGACGCGTCGGCCCGGGTCAGCAGCTCGAGAGCCTCGCGCGCATGGCCCATCCGGCCGACCGCGTTGAGTCGCGGGCCCAGGACGAAACCGACGTGGTACGTGTCGAGCGGTTTGCCACGCAGCTGCGTCGCGTCGAGCAACGCCCGCAGGCCCGTGAGCCTGGAGTGCTCGACGTGCCGCAGCCCGGCCGCGACGATCGCGCGGTTCGCGCCCAGCAGTTCGACGACGTCGGCCACGGTGCCCAGAGCCGCGAGCGCCAGCAGATCGACCACAAGTTCCCGCCAGGTGTCAGGCAGGCGATCGACGCCGCCGCAGTGCTCGCGCGCGACCTGCCAGGCCAGCACAAAGGCCACGCCCGCGCCGCTGATGTCGCCCCACGGGCAAGTCGGTTCGGCGTGGTGGTCGCGCGCGTCGAGCCTTGGGTGCACGACCGTCTCGCAAGGCAGCTCGCCGGACGCCGCGAACTGGTGATGATCGGTGACGATCACTTCGACGCCCTCGGCTTGAGCCTCGCGGCAAGGCTCGATCGCGGTGATCCCGCAGTCGACCGTCACGACCAGCGGCCGACGACCTTGCGTGAGCTCGCCCCGGCCGATCGATCGAAGGGCGTCGGCGTTGAGCCCGTAGCCCTCTTCGAGACGGTGCGGGATGTAGGTCTCGACGTGCGCCCCGGCTCGTTGGAGGGTGTGCCAGAGGATCGAGCAGGCGGTGACGCCGTCGACGTCGTAGTCGCCGTAGACCACCACGGGCTGGCCGTCGGCGACGGCGCGGGCGATGCGTCGGGCGGCGGCCGTGCAACCGGGCAAGGTGATCGGGTCGGGGAGCTGGCTGAGGCGCGGGTCGAGGAACGCTCGAGCCGACGCGGCGTCCTTCAAGCCCCGGGCCGCCAGCAAGCGAGCCTCCAGCGGACGCACGCTCAACTCATCGACGAGCCTCGACACCACCTCCGCGTCCGGCGGATCGGCGATCCGCCAGCGTGCCCGCTTCCGTGCCTCACGCATCGACGCAATATACCCGCCGCTGGACGGAGGCTGGCCCGGTATCGCCGACCCGGCCGATAACCTCAGGCCATGCGAACCGGCCTGATGATGTTGACGCTGATCGGGCTGTGGGCCGTGTCGGCCGCCGGCCAGCCCCCGGCCAAGCTCGGCCCGGTGCCCGGTCCCACGCTGAGCTCGATCGATCGACCGCCGACCGTCCGCGTCCGCGTCGCCAAGGGGGTCGACCGTGTGAGCCTCGGCGGCCCCGCGTTCATCGCCGTGCGATCGGCGAGCGACCCGACGATCGATCCCGTCCGGCTACGCACCCCGGTCGCCGTCGCCCGCCAGGGCCAGGCCTTCCTCCTCCGCGACGCCGCCGGCGCGGGAATGACCTGGCGCCTCCGCTCGATGCGCATCGACACGCCCGACGGCCGACCCCTCACGCTCGACGGCACCGCCCTGCCCGGCCGCCTCGTGCTGCACCCGGTCGATGTGCCGATCCCCAGCCAGCCGACACGCCTCACACCTCGCATCGACGCCGTCAACCACGTGGACCTCGAGCAGTACCTACCCGGCGTGCTGGCCCGGGAGCTGTACGCCAGCTGGCCCGAGGAAACGTTCCGCGCCCAGGCGATCGCCGCCCGCTCCTACGCGCTCTGGGAACGCCACCGCCACCAGCACCGAGCCCACGACCTCGAGTCCACCACCGCGTCTCAGGCCTACGTCGGCCTCACACAAAATCCCCGCGCCAACCGGGCCGTCGCCGCGACACGCGGCACGGTGCTCAGCCACGACGGCCGGGTCGTGCCGGCGTTCTACTGCTCGGCCGTCGGCCGCGAAGCACAAGACGCCGCCGCCGTCTTCGCCGATCGCACGCCACCGATCGATCCGCTGCGCGGCGGGCCGCGCGGCGCGTGGGATCAACCCTCGCCACACTACCGCTGGCCGACCTGGCGTCGACCGATCGACGACGCCTCGGCCCGCGTCCGCGCCTGGACCAAAGCCAGCCAGCACCCCGCCGCGTCCATCACGCGCATCGCCCGCATCAACACCCTCCTTCACGTCGACGGCCGCCAACGCCCCGCCGGCTTCGTCGTGCACGACACCGCCGGCCGATCCCACCGCTTCACCCCCGTCGACCTCCGCCTCGCCCTCAATCACACCGACCCAACGCTGCCCGCTCTCTCGCACAACGCCGCGCTCAAGTCCAGCGACTGCCGCTTCGCCGTCACCGGCTCGGTCCTCGTCGCTCAGGACGGCCACGGCTACGGCCACGGTGTCGGCATGTCCCAGTGGGGCGCTCACGCCATGGCCAACGCCGGCCACGACCACCGCGCCATCCTCGCTCACTACTACCCCGGCGCCGCGCTCACCCGCCTCTACCGCTAGCCCGCCGACCGCGACAGCACCCAGCGCAGCTCCTCGCGCCGCGCGACCCGCATCACCACGCCGTACGCCACCGCCCCGGCCACCACGCACATCGCCAGCACCGCCGCGCTCCACCACCACGCCGCGCCCACCCCACCCCCAAGCCACCACCGCACCCCGCCGGCCGCCGCCGCCACACCGATCGACCCGACCGCCGCCCACGCCCAACCCCGCCACACCTCACCCGTGACCACGCTCCCCAGCCGCCGCGTCAGCAGCACCACGAGCACGACCACCTGCAGCACGGCCGTGATCGCCGTCGACCACGCCAGCCCCGCCGCCCCCATCGGCCAGATCAACACCAGGTTCATCGCCAGGTTCACCGCCGTCATCGCCAGCGTCACCCGCATCGGCACCCACGCCTCGCCCAGCGCGTACCACGCCCGCGTCAGCACATGACTCGTCGCGTACGCCCACACCCCCGACGCGTAACCCACCACCAGCCACCCCACCGCCGCCGTGTCCGCCTCGGTAAACCGCCCCCGCTCAAACAACACCCGCGCCGCCGGCTCGGCAACGATCATCAGCCCCACCGCCGACGGCAGCCCGATGAACACGCTCAGCCGCAAACCCCGCCGCAGCGTGTCGAGATAGTCCCCGGACTCGCCCTCCTTCACGCCCACCGCCGCCCGCGCCAGCGCCGGGAAGATCGCCGTCGCCACCGCCAAGCCCATCACGCCCAGCGGAAACTGGTATAGCCGCTGAGCGAACTGCAACCAGGTGAACCCCGCGTGTGCGATCGGATACTCGACGTGATCTGACCAAGGCAAGAGCCGATCTTCAAGCGAAGCACCCGCGGACGACGGTGAAAGGCACAGCGCAATCAGCCCGTCCATCACCGCGTTGAGCTGAAACGCCGCCAGACCGATGGCCATGGGCAGCATCTGCCGCATCATGCGATCGAAACGGGCTCGATCCAGCGACGCATCACCCGGGCCGGTCGACTGTCCAAGCCAACCACCACGCGACGCCCAAGCCAGCCACGCCAGTTGCAACGCCCCCGCCGCCAGGACGCCACCGATCAACCACCCCGCCACTTGCGTCTGCGATCGCCAACCCAGCCACCACGCCAAACCGGCCGCCACGATCATCCCCCCGTTCAACAGCAGCGGCGCCGCGGACGGCGCACCAAAACGACCCTGCACCTGCATGACCGCCCCAAAGACAGCGACCAGGCACACCATCGGCATGTAAGGCAACAACCACGCGGCGTAGGCGCTGGCCAGCCCCGCCTGCTCGCCCGCCCAACCGCCGCCGATCTGGGTCCACACCAAGGCCAGCACCCCGCAGCCCACCAGCGTGATCGACGCCAGCAGCAAGGCCAGCCGATATAGCACGCCCCTCGCCAGTGACCGAGCCACCGCCTCGCTCTCGGCTCGCGCCTCGCTGTACGCCGGCACGAACGCCGCGCTCAGCGCCCCCTCGCCGAACAACCGCCGGAACAGGTTCGGGACCATGAACCCCAGCAGGAACGCGTTGCTCACCGTCCCCGCGCCCAGCGTCGCCGCCAGCACCGCGTCGCGCACCAGCCCCGTCAGCCGGCTCAACAGCGTCAGCCCCGCCACGACGCGCGCGTGACCGACAAACGACCCGCCGCCCGTTCGCGCAATGCCCTCGCCGCTGCCCATTCAGCCGCCCTCCCGCTCGACCGCCCACCCCGCCACCGTCACCCGCACCACCCGCAGCAACGCCCACGCCCCGATCCCGACCGTGGTGCCCACCAGGTGCCAACGCACGTCGATCGGGTCCGGCTTCCACGACCGCCCCAGCGCGTACTGCACCGGCTCCAACGCCGGCGCCACCGCCACCGCGAGCAGGATCGCCACCCCCGCCGACACCCGCGGCCACGCCACCCCCGCCAGCGACAACGCCCCCAGCCACACCACCGCCAGACCCCCGCCCCACAGGTGCAGGTCCTTGTCCACGCCAGGCTCGATCACCCCCAGCCATCGCATCGCCGTGATCGTCTGCGCACTGCCCGCCGGCAGCATCACGAACAACGCCGCCGTCGGCCCCAGCACCAGCGTCGCCGCCCGCGTCGCCGACGCCACCCGCCGCCACCCCTCCCCCGGCCGCGGCCCGAACACCAGCACCGCCGACCACACCCCGCACCAGCTCGCCAACGCGTCCTCCCAGCCGATCTGCCGGTCGAACCACTGCTGCGTCCACTCGTCCAGCCCGGCCCACGCCGTCACCCCGATCAGCACCGCCCACCCGTTCGCCGCGTCCCCCCGCCCCCGCCCCGCCGGCCGAGCCCACCACGCCAGCACCGCCAGCCCCCCGAACGCCCCGGCGTGCAGCAGCTTGTCCAACTCCAGCCCGTAGCCCAGGTCGTTGGGCCCCAGGTTCAGCCGCGGCCAGTGCGTCCCCACCGACAGCCCCGCCGCGTAGACGATCGCCAACGCCCGCCACATCCATGTCAGACCGGCCGATCGACTCACGGCGGCAGTATGGCAACCCCGCCACGCCACGCCATCCACCGCGCCTGCCAACCTGACACGCCCGACACCCCCGCGACCCCCGCCTGCCAACCTGACACGCCCCGTGACCGCCCCACCGCCAATTCCCGCCCGACCGGCTGGCATCCGGGTTGCCCCTCCCCGTCTCCTACCGAATTCCCTCCGCACCCCTCCAACAGGAGAGTCATCGCCCATGGCGGTCAAAGAACTGACGTTTGAAGCCGACGCTCGCCAGCAGCTCCTCGCCGGCGTCGAAAAGCTCGCCGCAGCGGTCAAGTCGACCCTCGGCCCCCGCGGCCGAAACGCCGTCCTCGACAAGTCCTGGGGCGGCCCGACCGTCACCAAGGACGGCGTCTCCGTCGCCGAGGAAATCGAGCTCGCCGACAAGGACGAGAACATCGGCGCCCAGCTCGTCAAGGAGGCCGCGAGCAAGACCTCCGACAAGGCCGGCGACGGCACCACCACCTCCACCGTCCTGGCCGAGGCACTCTTCAAGGAAGGCCTCCGCCAGGTCACCGCCGGCGTCGACGCCAACGCCCTGGTCCGCGGCATGAAGAAGGCCGTCAACGCCGTCATCACCGACATCCACAAGCAGTCCCGCCCCGTCGATGTCACCTCCAAGTCCGACATCGCCAACGTCGCCGCCATCTCGGCAAACAACGACACCGAGATCGGCAAGATCATGGCCGACGCGTTCATGAAGGTCGGCAAGGACGGCGTCATCACCGTCGAGGAAGGCAAGAGCCTCGAGACTTACGTCGACGTCGTCGAGGGCATGCAGTTCGACCGCGGCTACCTCTCGCCGAACTTCATCACCGACCAGGACGAGATGACCGTCGAGCTCGAAAAGTGCCTCGTGCTGGTGCATGAGGACAAGATCGACTCGATCCAGAAGCTCGTGCCGCTGCTCGAGAAGGTCCAGCAGGCCAAGAAGCCGCTGCTGATCATCGCCGAGGACGTCACCGGCGAGGCGCTGTCGACGCTGGTCGTCAACAAGCTCCGCGGCGTGCTCAACGTCGCCGCCGTCAAGGCCCCGGGCTACGGCGACCGCCGCAAGGCCATGCTGCAGGACATCGCCGTGCTCACCGGCGGCGAGCCGATCATGAAGGACCTCGGCGTCGAGCTCGACAAGATCGAGCTCGCTCAGCTGGGCATCGCCAAGAAGATCACCATCACCAACGAGGCCACGACGATCGTCGAGGGCGCCGGGTCGTCCAAGGACATCCAGGCCCGCATCGAGCAGATCCGCCGCGAGATCGACTCGACCACCTCGGACTACGACCGCGAGAAGCTGCAGGAGCGGCTGGCCAAGCTGGCCGGCGGCGTGGCGCAGGTCAACGTCGGCGCCGCGTCCGAAGCCGAACTCAAGGAAAAGAAGGCCCGCGTCGAGGACGCCCTGCACGCCACGCGTGCGGCCGTCGAAGAGGGCATCGTCCCCGGCGGCGGCGTGAGCTTCATCCGTTCGATCAAGGCGCTCGACAAGGTCGAAACCGCCTCGGACGCCGAGGCCGCGGGCGTCGGCATCGTGCGTAACGCGATCCAGGTGCCCCTCCGCACCATCGCCGACAACGCCGGCGAGCGCGGCACCGTCGTCGTCCGCAAGGTGGCCGACGGCAAAGGCGCCTTCGGTTTCGATGCCCTCAAGCTCGAGTACGGCGACATGCTCGACAAGGGCATCATGACCCCCGCCAAGGTCGACCGCACCGCGCTCGAGAACGCCGCGTCGGTCGCCACCCTGCTGCTCTCCACCGACTGCATCGTCACCGAAGCCCCCGCCGACGACGACGGTCCGGCCGACCACGCCGGCGGCGGCATGGGCGGCATGGGTGGTGGCATGCCCGGGATGGGTGGCATGGGCGGGATGGGCGGGATGGGCGGCATGGGCGGCATGCCCGGCATGATGTAAGCCGCTCGCGACCCGACCCTCGTTCACCAAGACTCCCCGCAATCACCCCCAATCACAGGGAACACGCACCATGGCCACCGCCACCAAGTCCGCCAAGAAGCTCAAGCTCCAACCCCTCGAGGACCGCATCGTGATCACCCCCGATGTCGCCGAGGACAAGACCGCCTCGGGCATCTACCTGCCCGAAGGCGCCAAGGAAAAGCCCCTCACCGGCACCGTCGTCGCCACCGGCCCCGGCAAGCTCACCGACGACGGCAAGCGCGCCGAGTTGCAGGTCAAGGTCGGCGACACCGTCCTCTACGGCAAATACTCCGGCACGGAGGTCGAGGTCGACGGCAACGACGTCATGATCCTCCGCGAGTCCGAGCTGCTCGGCGTCATCGAGAAGTAAACCCCTCGACCGCCGACCGGCCACTCACCCCCTCAACCACCCCCGACAACGGAATCGATACACGATGGCAACCAAGCAACTGATGTTCGGCAACGCCGCCTCGCTCGAGCTCAAGGAAGGGCTCAACCGCCTCGCCCAGGCGGTCAAGGTCACCATGGGCCCCACCGGCCGCAACGTGGTGATGCAGAAGTCCTTCGGCGGCCCGGCCGTCACCAAGGACGGCGTCTCCGTCGCCAAGGAAGTCGAGGTCAAGGAGCCCTTCCAGAACATGGGCGCCAAGATGGTCGTCGAGGTCGCCAAGAAGACCGGCGACAAGGCCGGCGACGGCACCACCACCTCCGTCGTCCTGGCCGAGGCCATCTTCGGCGAAGGCCTCAAGCACGCCATGGCCGGCGCGAACGTCATGGCCCTGCAGCGCGGCATCAACGCCGCCGCCGAGGCCGCCGCCGAAGCCATCACCGAGCTCGCCACCCCCGTCAAGGGCCAGGACGACCTCCGCAAGGTCGCCACCGTCTCGGCCAACCACGACGCCGAGATCGGCGACCTCATCGCCGCCGCCATCGACAAGGTCGGCAAGGACGGCGTCGTCGAGGTCGAGGAGGGCAAGGCCGCCGAGACCACGCTCGACTTCGTCGAGGGCATGCAGTTCGACAAGGGCTATCTCTCGCCGTACTTCATGACCGACCCCGCGTCGCAGGAGTGCGTCCTCGAAGACCCGCTGATCCTCATCCACGAGAAGAAGATCAGCAACCTCCCCGACCTGCTGCCGCTGCTCAACAAGATCGCGATGGCTCAGAAGCCGCTGCTGATCATCGCCGAGGACGTCGAGAACGAGGCCCTCGCGGCGCTCGTCGTCAACCGCTTGCGTGGCGTGCTCAAGGTCGCGGCCGTCAAGGCCCCCGGCTTCGGCGACCGCCGCAAGGCCATGCTCGGCGACATCGCCACCGTCACCGGCGCCACGTTCCTCTCCGAGGACCTCGGCCAGTCGCTCGAAGAGCTTGAGCTCGACGCCTTGGGCACCGCCAAGAAGGTCGTCGTCTCCAAGGACAACACAACCGTCATCGAGGGCGCCGGCAAGAAGGCCGACGTCAACGGTCGCATCGAGCAAATCAAGCGTCAGATCGAGGCCACGACCTCGGACTACGACCGCGAGAAGCTGCAGGAGCGCCTCGCCAAGCTCACCGGCGGCGTGGCGATCATCAATGTTGGCGCCGCGACCGAGACGGCTATGAAGGAGCGCAAGGACCGTGTCGACGACGCCCTGCACGCCACCAAGGCCGCCGCGGCCGAGGGCTACGTGCCCGGCGGCGGCGTGGCGTTCGTCCGGGCGATCGACGCCGTCGAGGCGAAGCGCAAGTCAGCGAAGGGCGACGAGAAGCTCGGCTATGACATCGTCGCCGCCGCGCTGGAGACGCCGCTTCGGCAGATCGTCGAGAACGCCGGCGAGGACGGCTACATCGTCCTCGAAGAGGTCCGCGCCAAGAAGGCCGGCCACGGCTACAACGCCGCGACCGGCGAGTACGTCGACCTCGTCAAGGCCGGCATCCTCGACCCCGCGCTCGTCGGCAAGACCGCGCTGATCAACGCCGCCTCCGTCTCGGGCCTGATGCTCACGACCAACGTGCTCGTCACCGAGAAGAAGGACGACGAGGACGCCGAGGAAGGCTCGGTCAGCTGAGCCCGTCGCGCCCGAATGATTGACCCAGACCGGCTCAGAGTCAGCGCTCTGAGCCGGTTCTTTTTCCAGCCGCCCCGAGGTTCACGCCCAGCATGGCCGTCACCCGCGACTACTACGAAGTGCTCGGCGTCGAGAAGACGGCCGACGGGACGACGATCAAGTCGGCGTACCGGCGGCTGGCGATGAAGTACCACCCCGATCGCAACCCCGACGACGTCGAGGCCGAGGCCCGATTCAAGGAGTGCGCCGAGGCGTACGAGGTGCTCTCGGACGACGCGAAACGCCAGCGCTACGACCAGTACGGCCACGCGGGTTTACGCGGTCAGGCGGGGCACGACTTCGGCTCGATGGGGGCCGAGGACATCTTCTCGATGTTCTCCGACATCTTCGGTGAGGCCTTCGGCGGCGGCGGTCGGCGGCGGGGCCGAGGTGGGGCGCAGCGCGGCTACGACCTCGAGACCGTCGCCGAGGTGACGCTCGAGGAGGTGGCCGTCGGCGTCGAGCGCGAGATCGAGTTCACCCGGCAAGACACTTGCACGACGTGCAACGGCACGGGCGGCAAGCCTGGCACCGAGCCGATCACCTGCGTGACCTGCGGCGGCGTCGGGCAGGTCCAGCAGGCCGGGCTGGGCGGCATGTTCCGCATGGTCACGACCTGCCCGGCCTGCGGCGGCGCGGGCAAGGTCTACGCCGAGCCGTGCCCGGACTGCCGGGGCAAGGGCACCATGCCGTTGAAGCGCACCCTGACGCTCAAGGTGCCGGCGGGCATCCGCGACGGGCAGGTGATCCGCGTGTCGGGCGAGGGCGAGCCCGGCAAGGGGGGCGGGCCGCGGGGCGACCTGCACGTGGTCGTCCGCGTCGCCGAGCACGAGCTGTTCGAGCGGCGGGACGACGACCTGGTGCTGCGGATGCCGGTCAGCTTCGCCCAGGCGGCGCTGGGGGCCACGCTGCACGTCCCGGGGATCGACGGCGAGAAGCGCGACGTCACCATCAAGAAGGGCACGCAGCACGGCACGGTGTTGACGGTCCGCGACGCCGGTTTGCCTAACCTGCGCAGCGGCCAGCCCGGCGACCTGCACGCGGTCATGATGATCGAGGTGCCGACCAAGCTGTCGGCCAAGCAGGAAGAATTGCTCCGAGCCTACGCGGCGACCGGAGAGCACGACGTGCTGCCCGAGAGCAAGGGATTCTGGGATCGGATCAAGTCCTACCTGAGCACGAACCATGAGTGAGCGAGAGCACGACGAAACCCCGTTCGACACCGCCGACGCCCCGGGGGGCGAAGAGCCGCTGGGGATCGAGGACGCTGGAGAGAGCGAGGCGACCGAGGCCGAGAAGGTCGAGCGGGAGCTGGAAGACCTGCGCAGCCGGCTGCTGCGGACGACCGCGGATTACCAGAACTACGTCAAGCGGTCGCAGGCGAACCAACAGGCCGCCGTCGAGCAGCGGGTGATGTCGATCACGCGTGACCTGGTGGCGGTGATCGACCACTTCGACCGGGCGTTGCAGCTCGACGCCGAGGCGGTCTCGGCCGAGGACGTGATGCAGGGCATCGAGAGCGTGCGCGGGGAGTTCATGCGGGTGCTGGGCAAGTACGGCGTGGAGCCGATCTCGCCCGAAGTCGGCGAGCCGTTCGACCCGAACCTGCACGAGGCGCTGATGCGTGCCGAGGCCGAGGGCGTCGCGACCGACCACGTGGTGGCCGTGCTGCAGGGCGGCTACAAGCTGGGCGACAAGCCGATCCGCCCCGCCGGCGTCAGCGTCGCGCCCTGATCGATAGGAGAGACAACGTGCCGACGTACGAATACGCCTGCGAGAACTGCGGGCACCAGTTCGAGGAATTCCAGTCGATGTCAGCCAAGCCGCTGCGCAAGTGCCCCGCGTGCGGCGAGCTCAAGCTCAAGCGGCTGATCGGCATCGGCGCCGGCGTGATCTTCAAGGGCTCGGGCTTCTACGAGACCGACTACCGCTCCGAGGGCTACAAGAAGGACCAGAAGGCCGAGACAGACGCCGCCAAGCCCAAGAAGGACGGCGACGCCAAGTCGGGCGACTCATCGGGCGCGAAAAAGACCGAGTCGAAGCCATCGGGCGGCGGCAAGCCCGCCACGAAGAGCGAATCATCCAAGAAGCCGTCGAGCGGCAAGTCGGCGAACTGACGGCCGCGATGCTCAGTCGACGTAAGGCTCGACGGCCTTGATCAGCGAGTCGGTGTACTGGCCGGGGATGAACCCCATCTGGGCCTTGACGATCTCGCCATCGGCGATCACGACGCTGTACGGGAAGCCTTGGCCGCCCATCGCCAGGTGGGCACGGCCGTCGTCGCGGAGCACTGACAACGATTCCCAGCCGTTCTGCTGGACCGCGGCCTCGATCTGCGGCTCGCTCTCGGCGACGTTCACCGCGAAGACCGCGACCTCTTTGCCTTCGGCCTCGGCCCATTCCTGAAAATCGATCAGTTCGGGCATGCCGATGATGCACGGCCCGCACCACGTCGCCCAAAAATCGAGCACGACGACCTTGTCGGCCATGTCGGCGAGGCGGACCGGGTTGCCGTCCATGTCGGTGAAGGTGACGTCCGGCGCGGGCTGACCGACCATGGCGGCGCCCGGCTCGGGCCCGCGGGCGGCGCCGACGTACGCCATGAAGTCGTCAACGACCCGGGCGTCGTCCCCGATCACGATGGGCTTCAGGCCGGCGTCGGCCGGATCGATCTCGGTGTACTGGTGCTCGAGCCGGACGGGCTGGCCCATCGGGCCGGTGGCCTCGCCGACGGCGCGCGTCAGCAGGCCGGTCGCTGGGTCGGACGTCAGGGTGACGGGCTGGCCGTCGCTGACGATCACGACGCCGCCGTTGTCGTCGAGGGTGGGCTCGGCCGGCGCGGCCTGCCCGGCGAAGGCGTCCAGCGGCTCTTCGGCGGTGAGAAGGACGAGCTCGGGCATCGGCAGCATGCTGGCCAGCGGCGGGAAGGCCTCGACCAACGCGTCCCAGGAGGTCGGGCCACCCAGCGGAGCCCGCAGCGCCACGCCGGGCACGCTGTCTGCGGTCGCCTCGAGCACGCCGTCCTGAACCTGCAAATCGAACGCGGGGTGCGCGATCCGCAGCCGCTGGCCGTCGGCGTCCCAGGCCACGTCGTAGTGCGTGGCGTTCACGGTGGTCCATCGGCCCTCGTCGGCCTGGAGCGCGACGTCGGCGCGGTACGCCAGGTCGTTTGCCGCCCGGTAAGCCGTGACGATGCCGTCGAAGGCGGCCTGGCCGTCGTCGGCCTTGGTGTCGGCCAAGCCGGGCGAGGCGAGACCGATCGCGCCGGCGAGCGCGAAACGAGAGAACCAGCGAGAGGGGAGACGGTGGGTCACGGGGTGAGCTCCGGGAGCGTGGTGTCGGGGGCGGGCGGATCCTCGGCGGCGCGTTGGCGCTCCACCGCGATCGCCGCCAGCCGATCGGCGAGATCGGACGTGTTGGCGGGCAGGGCGTGGATGACCTTCCCGTCGCGGATGACCACCGTGGTCGGCACGAGGAAGGCCTGGACGGACTCGGCGAGGACGCCCTCGGGGTCGAGGATGATGGGCACTTCGACGCCGAGCGGCTCGAAGGTCTGGCGGACGATCGCGGCGTCTTCGTAGACGTCGACGATGAAGAACGCCGCGTCGGCGTCGCCCTGTTCCGCACGGTCGGCGGCCTCGGCGACGGCGGTCACGGTGTCGGCCCCGCCGACGGCCCAGGTGGTCACGAAGGAAAGCACGAGCGTTGATACGTCGGCGTCGGCGAGTTGGATCGGTTCGCCGGCGAGCGTCGTGAGCTCGACCTCCAGCGCGTCGCCGGGCTCGATCGCGGGCGGAGGCGGGGCGGGCTGGCCGCCGCCCCCGGCGCCGGGCAGTTGGGCGAACGAGGCGACCTGCGTCGCGCCGGTGGTGTCGAAGGCGAAGAGTTCGTCGGGCATCGGCGAGGCGGCGTCGCGGAGGGTCCAGCGGTAGGTCTCGGCGACGGCCTCGCCGGGCATCATGCCGGCCAGTTCGTGGCTGGCGGCCACGACGCGCTGCGTCCGCGGATCGAGCGCGAGCGTGAAGACGCCCTCCTGCGTGTGGAACTGCAGGCGGGGTCGCTGCTGGGGGTCGTCCGGCTCGGGTGTGAGCGGCGTGGCCCGCTCGTTGAACCCATCGGACAGCGCATCGATCGGCGCCGGGTCCACCAGCATCGCGACGTCGGGCAGCGGACGCTCGATAAGCACCGGCGCGACATCGGTCAGGTCGCTCCACCGCCAGCCTTCGGGCAGGTCGTGCTCGACGTAGCGGGTCGGCTGATCGTGCAGCCGGGCCAGGAGGGTGTTGTCGCGGACGACCAGCAGGGCCTCGGGGTCGTCGATCAGCAGGCGACGGTCGGCGGGGTCGTAGGCCACCTCGATCGTGGCGCGGCGGCGGTTGGTCCAGTCGCCGTTGCGCTGCACGATCTCGAAGGCGCAGTCGGCGTGATAGGCGTCGAGATCGGCGTAGGCCGCTTCAACCCGGTCGATCTGGCGCTCGCCGGGCTGGGCGACGACGGGGGCGGCGACGAACGCGACCAAAATGCCCGAGATCGGCGCCCATCCTCGCGGCCCGGTGGTGACGTGCATGGCACACCATAGGCCAGGCCCGGCCGCGAGCGAGTGACCGCCCCGGGTGGGGCGTAGACGCTAGGCTCTGCGGCTGGCCTGACCCTCCCCCGACCCGCGAGCCCCCATGAGCAGCCCCGACGACCGCCGCTACCTCGAGTCCCACGAATGGCACAAGCCGGGCGACGGCGTGGTGACCATCGGCATCACCCAGTTCGCCGTGGACGAGCTGACGGACGTGACCTACGTCGAGTTCACCGCCGAGAGCGGGGCCGTCGACGCCGGGCAGACCATCGCCGAGGTCGAGAGCGTCAAGGCGACCAGCGAGATTTACACCGGCCTGGCGGGCGAGGTCGTGGAGGTCAACCAGGCCGTCGTGGACGACCCCTCGCTGATCAACCAGGACTGCTACGCCAAGGGCTGGCTGCTCAAGCTCAAGCCGGCCGACCCCGCCGCGTTGGACGCCTTAATGGATGCCGCGGCCTACGACGCATCGACCGGCTGACCGGGATCCGCGGAGCGGCTTGACGCCGAGGCCACCGCGACGTTACCACTGCGCCAGCAGGCAACGCATGATCACCGACGTTCACACGCTCATCTGGGAGTCGGCCGACCAGCTCGGTCCCGCGGTCGCCGAGCAGCTCCGCCGGCGCAGCGACGTGCCCTGGGAGCGCCCCAGCGGGACCTTCGACCGCCACGCCGAGGCCATGCGCCGCGTCGACTGCGCCATCGTCCACGGCATGGAGTCCAACGAGATCGGTCTGCACATCGACGCCGAGTCGGTGGCCGGCTACGTCTCTCGCCACCCCGGCAAGCTCATCGGGTTCGCCGGCATCGACCCCGCGCATGGCGCGACCGTCAAGAAGCTCGAGGAAGCCGTCGCGCTCGGGCTCCGCGGCGTGTCCATCGGCCCGAGCTATCAGGGCTACCACCCCACGGCCACCAAGGCGATGGCGCTCTACGAGTTCTGCCAGGACAAGCAGCTGCCCGTCTTTGTCAACCTCGACCCCAAGATCGCCCGACCGGTGAAGATGGAGTTCGGCCAGCCGTACCTGCTCGACGAGGTCGCCCGCTCGTTCCCCGACCTCAAGCTGGTGATCTCCTCGCTCGGGGCCCCGTGGGTCGATCAGGCCATCTCGCTGCTCGGCAAGCACCCCACCGTGTTCGCCGACATCTCCGACATCGTGCTCCGCCCCTGGCAGCTTTACAACGCCCTGCTGCTGGCCTACCAGCAAGGGGTGCTCGGGCAGGTGCTGCTCGGGTCGAGTTTCCCGCTGTGCACGCCCGAGCGGGCGATCGTCACGCTCTACTCGATCAACACGCTGGTGCAGGGCACGCACCTGCCGCCGGTGCCGCGCGAGCAGCTGCGAGGGATCGTCGAGCGCGACGCGGTCGCCCTGCTGGGGATCGACTTCGAGCCCGAGGCGCGCGAAGCCGGCGACGACGAGCCCGACGCCACGCAACCCAGCGCCGAGGACGAGGAGCTGGAGCGCACGCTCGCTTCGGCCCGGGGAGACGAGTCTTGAACGGCCCGGCTTTGGCGACGCGTCTGGGGCTGGCGGTGGCGGTGCTGCTGACGGGGGGTTGCATCTTCAACGTGCAGTTGCCCGCGACCGGGTTCGAGGGGGCCGGCCTGGGCGTCGCGTCAGGCGGGTTCGGGGCCTCGGCCAACACCGCTCGCTTCCGCACCGCTCGCTACGCCTTTCACGACGCCGACACGCTGACGGCCGTCCTGCTGCCCGACGCCGCCGACCGCGGGTCGCCTTACCTCCGCCCCGCCGGCGAGGAGGAGATGGACCCGCCGGCCCGAGCGGTCACGCTGCGGCTGATGTGGCGATCCAAGGCGGCCCGCACGCCGATCGACGCCGACGCCACCAATTGCGTGTTCCTTTACGTCGCCTTCGACGACAACGGCGAGGTCGGCGTCTACGAAGGCGCTGGGTTCATCCTGCTCAGCCAGAAGCCCGGCACCAACCGCATCGACGCCCGCATCCTCAAGGCCACGCTGCTGCTCACCGACGCCACCCCCGGCTTCGACGACCCGATCGGCCAGGCCGAGATCGCCGGCAGCCTCACCCTGGTCCGCGACGACGAGTTCGTCACCCCCACCATCCGCCGACTCAACGCCGCCGTCACGCAGCGGCTGGGCTTCCCGCGGCTGGTCGCCGATCCCAAGCCCACGCAACACTTCTGACATCGGGTAACGTCCTCGGATCGGCCCGCCGCGATCGTCCGCTGGAGATGGCTCGTTGATTCGATTCTCGACCCCGGCCCTCAACGCCTTGAAGGCCTTGACCCCGCTCGTCCGCCGCGGCCTGCTCGCCCTGACGATCTGCCTTGTCGCCGCCACCGCCCGAGCTCAGGACGAGGCGACGCCCGGGCTGCAGGACGCCTTTAACGACACACTCAACTACATCAATGGCTGGATCTTCTACGTCCTGTTCTTCGACGTCAGCTTCGGCGCGGTCGCACCTCAGAAGATGCCGTTCATCGTCGTCTGGCTCGCGATCGGCGCCGTGTTCTTCACGATCTTCCACGGCTTCAAGACCGTCCGCGGGTTCGGCCACTCGGTCCGCGTCGTCTTGGGGCGTTACCACGACGAGGACGACCACGGCGAGATCCACCCCTTCCGGGCGCTGACCTCGGCCCTCTCGGCCACGGTCGGCCTGGGCAACATCGCCGGCGTGGCCGTCGCGATGGTGACCGGCGGCCCGGGCGCGCTGTTCTGGATGATGTTCCTCGGCTTCTTCGGCATGGCGTCGAAGTTCCACGAGACCACCCTCGCCCAGCTCTTCCGCATCACCAACAGAGACGGCACGATCTCGGGCGGGCCGATGTACGTCCTCGACGACGGCTTCAAGAAGCATCTGCCGGCGCTGTGGCCGCTGGGCAAGACGTTGGCGATCGTGTTTGCCCTGTTCTGCATGCTGGCCTCGCTGGGCGGGGGCAACATGTTCCAGGCCAATCAGGCGTTCGAGGGGTTCTTCTCGACGTTCGTGGTGGTGCCCGAAGCGACGCCCGACGAACTGAAGACGCTGCGGTTTTACCTGAGCATCGGGTTTGGGCTCACGATGGCCGTGGTCGTGGCGGTGGTGGTGCTGGGCGGGATCACCCGCATCGGCGCGGCGACGGCGCGGCTCGTGCCGTTCATGGCGGTGATCTATGTGCTGGCGTGCCTGTTCATCGTGCTCGCCAACGCGGGCCAGCTGCCCACCCTGATCGGCGAGGTGATCCGCGACGCGTTCGGCGCGGACGCGGCGTTTGGCGGGCTGATCGGCGCGATGATGGTCGGGTTTCAGCGAGCGGCGTTCTCGTCCGAGGCGGGCGTGGGGTCCTCGGCCATCGCGCACGCCGCGGCGCAGACCAAGGAGCCGGTCCGCGAGGGCTTTGTCGCCTCGCTCGAGCCGTTCGTCGACACCGTGGTCATCTGCTTCATGACCGGGATGGTCGTACTGATCACCGGGGCGTATCGCGACGCCGAGGGCGGGGCGGCGGTGACGCTGTTCGCGTTCAAGCAGGTGCAGGCGACCGCCGGCTGGTTCCCATACATCTTGTCGGTGTCGATCGTCCTGTTTGCGTTTTCGACCATGATCGCCTGGTGCTATTACGGCGAGCGGGCCGCCGGCTACCTGGCGGGCAAGACCTTCGCCCCCATCGGTGTCTTCGCGTTCCGGGTGGTGTTTGTCTTCTGCGTGTTCATGGGCTCGGTCGCCAGCCTGGGGCCGGTCATCGACCTGGCCGACGCGGGGCTGCTGTCGATGGCGTTCCCTAACATCCTCGGCGGTCTGCTGCTCGCGCCGCTGGTCGGCAAGATGGCCAACGACTACTGGCGGCGGCTCAAGCGCGGCGACTTCGAGCACGAGAGCGAGCCCGATCCGCGGGCCGACTGACCGCTCACGCCCCGCCCGCAACGGGCCGATACGCTACCGGCTCGTGCCCGTCTCCCCCGCCACGCCCGACGCTCCGGCCCGCCCGATCCCGCTCGTCCTGCGGTCGGCGTTCGGCGGCGTATTGATGGGCCTGGCGAACCTTGTGCCGGGCATCTCGGGCGGCACGATGCTGCTCGCGTCGGGCGTCTACCCGCGCTTTATCTCGGCGATCGGTGAGCTGACCCGGCTGAGGTTCCGGCCATGGTCGATCGTGACGCTGGTCGTGGTGGTGGTGGCGGCGGTCGTGGCGATCGGACTTGGGGCGGGGCTGATCAAGGACCTAGTGGTGGACCACCGCTGGGCGATGTACGCCCTGTTCATCGGGCTGACGCTCGGCGGCGTGCCGGTGGTCTGGCGGCTGATCGACCGGCACACCGCGGCGGTGTGGGCGGCGGCGGCCGTCGGGTTCGTGGCGATGGCGCTGCTGGCGTTGGCGCAGCAGGCCGGCGCCGGCGAGGGAGGCGGCGACGAGGCGAGTTGGGGGATGTTCCTGCTCGCGGGGGTGGCCGGGGCGTCGGCGATGATCCTGCCGGGTGTGTCGGGCGGGTACCTGCTGCTGGTGCTGGGCGTTTACATCCCGCTGCTGGCGGCGATCGACACCTTCCGCGACGCGCTCACCGACGACTTCGACCTGAATGTCCTCCAGGACATCGGCCTATCGGTGATCCTGCCGGTGGGGCTGGGCGTGATGGTCGGCGTCGTGGCCGTGTCCAACATCTTGAAGGTCCTGCTCGACAAAGCCCCGCGCCCGACGCTGGGCTTCCTGCTCGGCCTGCTGCTGGGCGCCATCGTCGGGCTGTACCCCTTCCAGCAGGCCGTCCTGCCCGAGCACGGCGACACGATCAAGGGCCGCACCGTCCGCGTGCTGGCTGACGGCACGGCGTTGCTGGAGTCGCCGGTCGAGGGGCTGGAGGCCGAAGTGCTGGACCGCGACGACTACCCGACCGCGTTCTTCACGCCCTCGCCGCTCACCGTGGCGGCGGCGCTGGGGCTGATCGTCGTTGGCTTCGGCGTCACGATCGCCGTCGATCGCCTTGGACGCGACAAGCCCGCGAAGCACGATCCATCGCCCACCCCGCAGGAGGATTCATGAACATCCTCGTCACCGGCGCCGCCGGCTTCATCGGTTCGCACTGCACCAAGCGGCTCATCGAGGACGGCCACACCGTCCTCGGGCTCGACAGCCTCCATCAAGGCCACCGCGATGCCTTCGCCGCCGCCGCGGCCGCCGCGCCCGACCGCGCAACACTGCTCGTCGCTTCCCTGCTCGACACCGAGACGATCACCGAGGCCCTCAAGCAGCACGCGATCGAGGCGGTAATCAACTTCGCTGCCTTCGCGCTCGTCGGCGAGTCGGTCGAGCAGCCGCTGCTGTACTACAAGAACAACACGGCTGGCGTCGTCTCCCTGCTCGAAGCCATGCAGGCCGCCGACGTCAACCGCCTGGTCCACTCCTCGACCTGCGCGACCTACGGCGAGCCCGACGCCGTGCCCATCGTCGAGACCGAGAAGCAACAGCCCATCAATCCCTACGGCTGGTCCAAGCTGTTCAACGAGCGCGTCTTCCTCGATTACGCCGCGGCCAACCCCGACTTCGCCTTCGCCGCGTTGCGCTACTTCAACGTCGCCGGCTCGGCGTCGGACGGCACCATCGGCGAAGACCACCGCCCCGAGACGCACCTCATCCCCATCCTCCTGCAAGCCGCACTCGGCAAGCGTGAGAAGGCTTACATCTTCGGCGACGACTACCCGACCCCCGACGGCACCTGCATCCGCGACTACGTCCACGTCGAGGACCTCGTCGACGCCCACGTCACCGTGCTGCACAAGATGACCCCCGGCGACCGCCGCATCTACAACCTCGGCACGGGCAACGGCATGTCGGTCAAGCAGATCATCGACGCGGTCAAGCAGGTCACCGGGGTCGACTTCCCGGTCGAGGTCGCCGAACGCCGCCCCGGCGACCCGCCCGAGCTGTGGGCCAACCCGGCGAAGATCAAGGCCGAGCTCGAGTGGCAGGCGAAGTACCTCACGCCCGAGCCCATGGTCGAGCACGCCTGGAAGTGGTTCCAGAGTCACCCGGACGGTTACGCTGATTAGATGATCGCTCGACGAAGGACGCTCGCGCGGGGGTGGGTCGCGATGCTGATGCTCGCGATGGGCACGCTCGTCGGCTGCGGGCCGACGACGTTCGTGATCGGCCTGTCCCCCGGCGATCAGCGGCTCAAGAAGACGGTCGTGGCCGAGGATGGCCGGTCCGGCGGACCGCAGGTGGCGATCATCGACGTCGACGGGCTGATCATCAACGCCGAGCGGCGCGGGCTGTTGCGGGCCGGCGAGAACCCGGTGGCGACGCTGCAGGAGAAGCTCAACGCGGCCGCGGCCGACACACGCGTGGCGGCGGTCATCCTGCGCATCAACTCGCCGGGCGGGACGGTCACCGCGTCCGACGTGATGTTCCGCGAGGTCGATCGCTTCAGCCGGCGCTCGGGCAAGCCGGTGGTCGCGCTGATGATGGACGTCGCCGCGTCGGGGGGCTATTACGTTGCGCTCGCGGCCGACGACATCGTCGCCCATCCCACAACCATCACGGGCTCGGTCGGCGTCATCCTGCAGACCATCTCGGTGCAGCCCGCGTTGGCGCGGATCGGCGTGCAGACCGACGCGATCACGTCGGGGCCGAACAAGGACGCCGGCTCGCCGTTGTCGACGATGACGGCCGAGCAGCGTGCGACGCTGCAGGCCATGGTCGACGACTTCTACGGGCGGTTCGTCGATCGCGTGGCCCTGGCTCGTCCGGGCATCGACGCGTCGGACCTGGCGACGGTCACCGACGGCCGAGTCGTGTCCGGCGAGGCGGCGGCCGGGCTGGGCATGGTGGACGCGGTGGGCGACCTGTACGTCGCGCTCGATCGCGCGGCCGACCTGGCCGGCGTCGCCTCGGCCGACCTGGTGGTGTACCACCGCCCGCTGAAGTACGTCGCTTCGCCGTACGCCGCGAGCCCCGGGCTGGCCGCGGGGGCGACGCAGGTCAACCTGGCTCAGATCAACCTCGACGCCGGCGTGCCCGCGAGCCTCCCCGCCGGCGCTTACTACCTGTGGACCGCCCCATGAGCACGATCCGCCTCGCCTGCCCCCGCTGCCAGACCGCGCTCGAGCTCGACGCCGCGTTCGCCGGCTCGGTCGCGCGCTGCGGCCAGTGCCAGGCGATGATCGCCGTGCCCGCTGAAGCCGAGCAGGCGGCCGCGACCGCCGCCAAGCCGGCGCCCAGGCGAAAGAAGTCGACGCCGTGGCTGCTGGCCGGCCTGATCACGGGCGTCGGCGCCGCGCTCATCCTCGGCGGCGGCGTCCTCGTCCTGGCCAACCGCGACGACCCCAACGCGATCGACACCAACGAGGCTATCACCGACACGCTTGGCTACGACCCGTCGGCCAACCCCTTCACGCTCGGCACGCCCAACGCGCTGGGCGTGCCCCTTAAGCGCGGCGCCGTCGTGGTGATCGACGCCTCGGCCAGCGCCCGCGACTGGCTGCCCGCGGCGGTCGCGCAGGTCGCGAGCGCCACCCGGGGAGACCTCGCCACCGGGTGGATCGCGACCGAGTCGGCCGTCGAAACGATCGACGCGTCGAGCGTCCCCGTTGCCGCGGGGCTGGCCAATGCGAGCGCCGCCTCGCAGCGGGTCGCCGGTCTCTCGCCCTCGATGGTGGTGTGGATCAGCGGCGAACCGCTCGCCCCCGACGCCGAAGACCGGCTCGCCGAGCTCGACGTGCCGGTCAGCCTGATCCTCATCGACCGCGACGACTTTGCGGCCGAGGCGCTCGCCGAAGACAGCGGCGGCCGGTACGTCGAACTCGACAGCGGCCAGGTCCTCGACTGGCAGCGCGCCGCGGGGCGGTGAGGCTTGATCAACCAAACGCCGTGGGCCCGCCGTCGCCGTAGAGCAGCGTGCGCAGGCTGTTGAAGAACGCGGCCAGAAAGAAGTTGGCGACGATGATCGCGATGAAGCTCGTGACGAACGCGTCGGTCGACGCCCGCCCGACGCCGGCCGCGCCGGGCCGGCAGGTGAACCCTTTGAAGCAAGCGATCAGGCCGATCATCAGCCCGAAGGACAGCGCCTTGCCCAGGCCGATGAGCACCTCGTAGTTGCCGATGAACTCCCGGCTGAACTGCCAGTACGCCCCGTTGTCGACGCCGTAGCCCCGCACGATCACCAGCCACCCGCCGAGCACGCCAAGCAGGTCGGAGAAGACCGTGAGGATCGGCACCATGATCAGGCAGGCGCACACCCGCGGCATCACCAGGTAACGGATCGGGTCGACGCCCATCACGTCGACCGCGTCGATCTGCTCGGTCACGCGCATCGTCCCCAGCTCGGCCGAGATCGACCCGCCGACCCGACCGGCGATCATCACCGCCGCCAGCACCGGGCCGATCTGCTTCACGACCGACACCGAGATCACCCCGCCCAGCTTGGTCTCCTGCCCGATCGCCGCGAACTGGTCGTACCCCTCCACGCCCAGCACCGCCCCGACGAACCCGCCCACCAGCATCACGACCGGGATCGAGCGCGTGCCCACGCTGAACAGCTGCGGCATCAGCAGCCTCGGCCGAGACCACCCCAAACCCGATCGGAATGAGGCCCCGAGCGCCGCCCCGGCGAACCGGCCGAACACCCCGAAGTCGTGCGTCGCACGGACCAACCACCCCCCAAAACCACCGATCGCACCAACCATGCGACGAGTCTAGCGAGGCATCCGAGCCGAGTTGAGGGAAACGCCGCCCGCCGTTCAACGCAAGGGTGACTGACGGGACTCGAACCCGCGACCCTCGGGATCACAACCCGATGCTCTAACCAACTGAGCTACAGTCACCGTCGCGGCGGACCCGGTCCGCCGAGCCGGACAACTTAGCAGCCCCCGGCCGGCGGGGTCAACGCCCGGGCCGGGCCAGCGGTTAGACTGCTCGGCTCGGTCGGCTGCCGTCGCCGCCGACCCCCGCCGCCCGCGAGTGACCCGCATGGACAAGCACCAGAAGCGCAAGGAGCTGATCGAGGACGTCGATCTCGATCGCAACGACCTCGAGGCCGCCCTGGCCAACGCCGGGCAGCTGTGGGACAAGTTCGGCACCAAGTCGGCGATCGTCATCCTGGCGCTGGCGCTGGGCTTTATGTCCTGGCGTCTTTACAGCAGCTGGACGACTTCGACACAGGAGAACTCGCTAACCGACCTGGCGGTGGAGACGACGCCGGCCGGGTTCGAGCGGATCGCCCAGGCGTATGGCGACCCGGCGGTCAAGGCGCGGGCGCTGCTGGCCGGCGGCGACACGGCCCTTGGCGAGGCGGTCCGGCTGGACCCGCAGGCCGAGCAGGAGACGTGGGAACAGACGCTGGCCGAGGCCGAGCGGTTGTACACGCAGGCGGCAGAGTTGGCCCCGGCGGACGTCTACGCCGTCAACGCTCGACTGGGCCTCGCGTCGGTCGCCGAGTCGCGCGAGCGATGGGACGACGCCCGTGCCCAATACGAGATGGCGATCGCGTTGGCCGAGCCGACGCTCGGGTTCCTGACCGACGTTGCCCGCGAGCGCGCCGCGATGCTGGACTCACTCCGCGAGCCGATCGCGCTCGCCCCGGACGCTCCGGCCCAGGCCCCGGAGCCGGCGTTGGACATCACGCTGCCCGGGCTCGACCTGCCGAGCCTCGACGCCGCCCTGCCGGACGACGCCGAGTCCCCAAGCGACGGCCTGAACTTCGACGCGATGCTGGACGACGCCGCGGGCGGCATCTCGCTGCCCGGGCTGGAGGGGCTCGAC
>JBCBUE010000014.1:0-59967 GCA_039818285.1 Planctomycetota bacterium
TTCTCGGGCGTTAGCGAGGCCGCAAAACTCAACCACTCGGCCGTGGCGGTGAGCCTCGGGCTCGGCTCCTGTGCACTCTTGGGTTGGCCGACGGCGTCAGTCACGCTGGAGTCCGTGCAGGACACGCGTGTCGCCGTCGAGAGGGAGGCGCCACGCGGCCTCGGCGGGCGGGGCGAGGCCCTCCATCAATCCTTCGACCTCGTCGCTTGTCAAGGCTCGCGGGAGCAGCGCGAGGTCTTTGACATCAAGGAACCCCGCGGGCGCCGCGCTGGCGGAGTTGCCGCCGATGACAACCGGCCCCGCGGGAAAACTCGCCGGCCAGCCAACGCCTTGCCTCCGCTCAACCGCCTGGCCGTCGAGGTAAACGACGACGTCGGCCGCGTCCCCGCCGTTGGCGTCCCAAGTGATCACGAGGTGATGCCACCCATCGAGTGACCCCTCCGGCCAAGCCGCCTTGACGGAAACGTACGCCTCGCCGGTTCGCGTGTAAGGCGCTTCGCCAAGCTTGGCGATCCAGGTGAGCCCGGTGGCGTCGACCGTGGTCAACAGCCAGGCGTCGCGGTTGTCGCCGACGCTCAGCAGCCAACCGGGCGTGTTGGCCTCGGTCTTGGGCAAACGGAACCACGCCGCGATCGTGCCTCGATCGCGGCCGAGCCCGTTGGCATGAAGCCGCAGTTTGTGTTGACCGCCGAATCGAGCCGCCCGGCCGGAGGCGTGGCCGGGCGAGACATCATCGATCCATTGAGCGGGCTGTCCGGTGACGATCTGCGTGTTGCCCTGAGTCGTCGATGTTTCGGCCGGCGCGTCGGGAGCGTGGAAGATCGGGCGGATGTCCTGCACGATGCGGTACGTGTCGCCGGGCTCGAGGCGGAGGCTGGGGCCGAAGCGTTCGAGCTGGAAGTAGGCGTCGTTATCGCCGACGAACACATAAGACTCCGGCGTGTGCTCGGCGTGATCGACCGTCGTGGTCCACGCGAGGCCGCGTCGTAGGTCGGGCGACCAGACGGCTTCTTCGATCGTCGTGTTCGGCTCATAGCGACGGATCTGATCGTGCAGGCCGCGGAGCCGATCGATGCGGGTCCACGCCTGTCGGTCGCTGCGTCGGTAGAGCTCCGCTCGTCCCGCCGATCCGCCGAGCGTGAGCTGTGGGTGGGTGCGCAAGGCGAGCTGCGCGGCCTCCTTGGCGGTGAGTTCGTCGACGATGCGTAGCGTCCCCGGCTTGGCCGCGAGGTCGTAGGTGCGCTTTAGGCGCCAGCCGTCGCCTTGCGTCTCCAGCACGATCGATGCAGTGTTCTGTGACACGACCTCGAACGCCTGCTCCCAGCCGGGCTGGGCGAATCCTCGGCCGGTGTAGGTCTCGTAGCCGCCGTAGTTGAAGTAGCCGGCGCCGATGCTCGGCAGCGTGTCGTCACCGCTGCCCTCGGCGAAGTAGTTCCAGCCCGTCCGGCGATCGGTGAGCCGGATGGCCCGACCGCCGAGCCCCGGAAGGATGTCGAGCGCGAGATGGTCGCTCGTGATCCGTTGCATCGGCTCGACGCGGCGGGGCGTGCGGAAGGCGGTGCGCTGGAGCGCGGGGCCGCCGCCGCCGGTGTCGACGGCGTGCTGGACCAGCGATCGGAAGCGGTCGGTATCGACCTCCGGGCCGTCGGGGTTGACGATGTAGGCCGATCGCAGGCGAGCCAGTCGCCACGGCTTGCCGCCCGACAGGTCCACGACCTCGGCGACGCGGATGGCGTTGCGCGTCGCGTGGAACGCCTCGTCGATCATCGCCAGGCGGGCGGCCTGTTCCTCGGTCATCGGCGATGTCTTCGCTTGCTCGAGCAGCGCGGCCATGCGCTGGACGACCTCGGGCGTGAACACCCTGGGCGAGGGCGTGGCGACATCGGCGTAGGTCATCGGCTGCCAATCCGACGCCAGGCAAGACGCCTCCATCACCCGATAGAAGCCGGCCATGGGTTCCCCGGCGTCGGGCCCGAACGCGTGGTGGCAGTAGTCGTCGATGAGCTTGTTGGCGTCGAGCCATGGGTCCCAGGCGTACCGCGCGGTTGCGTAGAACAACAGCGTGTTGTGCGGCTGGTAGATCGGATTGGCTTGGGTGAAGTAGTGCGTCAGGCCGAGCTCGTCGAAGAAACGCATGGTGTCGCGGACGCGGTAGACCAGGGGCAGCAGCACCGGGGTGGTTTTGGTCTCGTGGATATCGCCGATGAGGAAGTATTCCCAGACGCCGAAATGGTCGGTCTGGCTGGCCCACCGACGCATCTGCTCGGCCGACTTGGCGTTGATCTCGGCCGTCGGAGCGTGCGCGTAGTCGCCGTGGTAGCAGTACTGCACGAAGACATTGGGTTCGAGCGGGACGTCGTCGATCGGCTCGATGTAATTGGCGTAGGCGGGCAGGAGGATCAGCTTGTCGGGCGGGTGGTGCTCGGCGACGCGCCGGGCGACGGCGTTGGCAAACAGCGTCAGCCGGCGGGTCATGCTGCCCTCGGGACCGGGGGTGAAGTTGCGGCCGCCCAGGGCGAGGGCTTCGGGCGACTCGTCCCAGTAGATCGCGCCGTCGTTGGGCCAGACGGGCACGACCTCGCCGTCAGGGTGGCGGTCAAACCAGTCGATGGCGAAGCTGGCAACGTGGTCCACCACGTCGGGGTTGGTTAGCGCGAGGTTGCCGCCGCCGTAGTAAGGCCTGCCCTCCGACCCCGGTCGGCGTCGCCGGCCTTCGTACCAGGCGAAGTACTCGGGGTGCTTGTCGAACCAGCCCTGCTCGGGCGGGAACATGAACCCGAAGTTGTGCGCGATCCATTGCCACCGGCGCATGCCGCCGCGATCCGTCCACGCCTTGGCGAGTTGGCGGCGTCGCTCGGTTTCGGGGACGCGGGTCGGCCGCAGCGCGAACGCACGGTTCAGGCGGTTTTTGGCGCGCCAGTCGATCGCCTGCTCGAAGGTGATGCCCGGGGGTGGCCCGCCACCGATCTCACGAGTTCCAATCGCCGGCGTTCGCACCCACACGTCATCGGGCAGCAGCCAAGTCGTTCGGCTTGGCACCACTTCGCCGAGCGGGCCTGGGCCAAAAAAGCGGCAACCCTGCAGCTCCAGAAATGCGTACACAGCGTACAGCGTGCCGCGCTCCGAGTTGCCGACAAGCCTGAGCATGTCCCCGTCGATCCCGATCAGGAATGCTTCCTCGGCTTCAGACTGCACGTGTTCGGCGAGGAAGTGGGTGTTTCCTGGTGTGGCCCCGATCTCGACAGACAGACTCACCGTGTCCAAGCCCATCCGTTTGGCGTAGTTGTCAAGCTCTTGGGATGCGAAGGTGGTTCGCGTCCGCTCTTGTTCTGAGGCCGTGCAAGGGTGCACCCAGAAGACCGCGAACAGCGCGAGGGTCGCGATTAAAATAGAACGTTCAATCATGGGGGTACTCTAACGACGAGTTTTCCCTCTCACCATGGGTTTCGCGGTTTGTTAAGAACATTTGCTTTTGGTCGTTGCAACGTGAGAATCACCGGCCAAGTAAGCACATCTTGGCACTTGACAATTGTTGGTGATATGCCTGCGTTCCGCGTCTTGGATGAGGAGAATTCGCGAAGAGTCGCTGTGTTGAAGCCGCGTTCAATTGCGCCGACGAAGCGATCCAACCATTCAGTTCAAGCTGTCTTTGAGGCGATAGGCGCCGCTTAAAGATCACTCCGCTTTGGCCCGGAGGTAGTGCTCGAACGCCCGGTCGTAATGGTGCCGGCGATGCACGGTGGCCGGGCCTTAGCAGAGCGTCGCTAGTCGGACGCGGGGTAGGCGATCTCGATCGAGGCGCCCTCGGCGGGCAGGTCGATGGTGCGTGTGATCGAGCCGCGTCCGGCAGCGTCGACCGTGACCTGGTGTTGACCGTGGAAGCCTCGGATCGTCGCGACCCCCGCGCGGTCGGTGGGGGCCGAGGCGTTGGTCCACCAGTCCTCGAAGATCAGCCGGCGCAGCGCGTGATCGCTGGGGCGTGGATTGAAGCCGTCGTCCAGGTACGCCACGTCGGGCCGCCAGTGCGCCCCGGCCCAGAAGCCCCACGACAGGATGCCGTCGACGGCCGGGTGAGCGAACAGGGCGGTGTAGAAGTCGCGGGTGTAGTCGGCGATGATGAGCGGGTCGTCGACGTTGACGTCGAACTCGGTCGCTTTGATGGGCACGCCGAGCCGCGCGAAGTGATCGAGCGTCTCCCACAGCCGCTCGGGCGGGGTGAGCGACGAGCCGAAGTGGCCCTGCATGCCGAGCCCGTGCAACGGCGCTCCGCCTTCCAGCAGCCGCCGGGCGGTCTCGTAGAACGCACGCAGGTGTGCGTCTTCGAGGCTGGACGCGGTGAGCACCCCGTAGTCGTTGAGATAGAGCCGGGCGGCGGGGTCGGCCTCGTGGGCGAGGTGGAACCAGTCGATCATGACGCCCGAGCCCGTCGGCGTGCCGGGCGGGTTGAGCACGTCGAGCAGGTCGTGGTTGGTAAACGGCTCGTTGACCACGTCCCAGTCCTCGACGCGGCCGGCGAGCAGCCCGGCGATCGAGCGGACGCGATCGGCGACGGCCTCGGCCAGCCGGTTGCGCAACGCGTCATCGGCGGGGTCGGCGCGCAGCGCGTCGATCATGCCCCGCACCTCGGCCGGCACGCGCGTCCGGCCCGGCCAGACCAGCACGTGGGCGCGGGTGTAGAGCTCGTTGGCCTCCGCGAGGTCGAGCCCGGCTTCGACGGCCGACGGGTTGCGCAGGCCCGGCCCGTACCACTTCAGCTCGTTCTCAAACACGATCGCGTTGAAGCGATCGAGGAACGCCCGCTCGTAACGCGCGACGCTCGGGTCGCCGGAGGTGAAGTGCCGCAGGTTGAACGCCGAGCCGAAGGGAAAGGCGTGCCGCTGCTGCACGACGCGGACCGTGGCGTTGGGCACTGGCTGGCCGTTGGCGTCGAGGACAGCGATGCGCAGGTCGGCTTTGCGGTGCCGCTCGATGCGGGCCTGGGCTTCGGCCCGCCACGCCGCGTCGGGCTCGCGCCCCGGGTAAGTCATCTCGGTCCGTGGCAGGTCGTCGACGCTCACGCCGTCCGCGAACGCGTACAGCCTCACGCCGGCGATCTCGATGGTCTGCCTCGCCTCGCCGAGGTGGAAGGTGAGCTGCGTCTGGCCGGCGGGGAAGGGCTGCTCGCCGCCGATCCGGAAAGGGAAGTCGAAACGCGTCCACTCGGGCCCGAAGGTCAAGCCGCGAGCCAGGCAATCGGTCCAGGGTTCGGCGTTGCGTTCGATCTTGACGCGGAGCATCCCGTCGCCGGTGGTGGAGTCGACGCAGCGGGCGTAGCCGGTCAGCAGGTGGACGCCGCCGGGGTTGAGGGTGACGGGCAGGTCGCCCTTGAGCTGGAGGTTCCACCGGGCTTGCGCGGGCGCCCGGGTCTCGAATCGATAAGCGTGGCTGGCGTCGGGCAGGTCGGGTTCGACGATGTCGAGTTGGCCGAGTTCGACCTGAGCGCCGCTAATGTCCAGACCGATGGCCGGGTCGTTGGGCTCGGGGGCGTAGATGACGCTCGCCCCCGCCGGCAGGCCGGGAGGTTCGGCGGCCGCGGGACCGGCGAGGAGGCAGAGCGTCGGGAAGACGAGCACGGCGAGCGGGGTGCGGAAACTCATGGCGATCATGCGAAGCGGCGGTCGTGAATCGAATGCGCGGTCGACGGGTCCAGGGTCGTGCTTAGAACTTGACGTTGAGGTTCTTGCGGAAGAGGTCGGTGCCGTTGTTGCCGTCGTAGCGGATGGTGCCGGCGTGGCCGTCGAGGTAGAGCACGTTGCCGGAGGTGTTGTTGTTGTGTCGGAACCGCATCTCGCCGACGTTGCCGGAGCCGCCGTTCGCGGCGTCGAGGTTGGAGCCGGCCCTAGCCCGGGTATCGGGCGAGCTGCCTTCGCCGTAGACGAGGAAGGTGTCGTAGAACAGTCGATCTGCGTCGATGCCGTAGCCGTTGGGCGCCACGCCGTTGCCTCGGTCGGCGATCTGAACGCCGTCGAAGATCGCGATCAGGTCGGAGGCGTTGAGCACCTCGTCCAATGTCATCGGCTGTCTTGGGTTGCCGGTGTTGGGCCCGAAGTTCTCGTTGCTGTTGATGTCCGGCATCAGCCTGGGGTGCGACGAGTAGTGGATGCGGTGGCCGGTCGTGTCGTCGGTCTCGAGCGTGTCGACATCGCGGAAGGCCACGTTCATCGAGTTGTCGGCGTCTTGGGTGGCGAAGTCACTTCCGCTGGCGCCGAGATAATTGAAGATGAGGATGGCCCAGTTGGTGGTCGATCCATCAGCGCCCGGCGGCAGCGACTGCTTGTAATCGACGGCGTAGACGTTCAGGCCCTGGCCGATCTGGCGCAGCCGACTCAGGCAGGTCACGGAGTTGGCGCTCTGCCTCGCCGCCTGCAGAGAGGGCAGCAGGATGCCGATCAGCAGCGCGATAATTGAGATCACAACGAGGAGTTCGATGAGGGTGAAGGCCTTGGGCGGGCGCGGTCCGTGGGGCGTTGAAGACTTCATGGCGTTGATCCTGAGAGGTCGGGTGAGATGGGTGAGAGGCCAAGGCCGCGAAGCGGGGGGCCCGCTCCGCGGCAAGAGCGGTCAGGCCGCGCGCCGCTGTCTGCACAGCAGGCAGGCGGCGCCCAGGCCGAGGAGCGAGAGCACGCCGGGCTCTGGGATCACGGTGGTCTTGCTGAGGCCGATGTCGTCGATCCAGGTGAAGTAAGGCAGGTCGATCTGCACGCCGGCGAGCACCTTGCCGTCGGGTGCAGTGAAGCCGAAGAAGGTGTCGTCGCCGCCGTCGCTGCTGCCGACGGCGACGGTCTGGCCGACGTCCTGCGGGTTGGCGCCGCCGGGGTCGACGAAGGTGGCGGTCACGGTGGCGTTGCCGGTCGACTGGCCGCTACGGGAGATGATGGTCAGGCCGACGGCGACCAGGGCGTCGTCGGGGTCGAACTCGAAGCCGAAGCTGGTCGAGCCGCCGAACCCGTTCGTGCCGGAGATCGGAGTGCGTCCGGAGCCGTTGGTGGCGGTCTTCACCTGGGTGTTGGTGCCGGCGACGGTGCGCTGGATCCCGGCGAAGATGTCGCCGGTGGTCGCGTCGTCGAACCGTGCGTTGGAGAAGGTGGCGCTGCTGATGGCGCCGTCGTTTTGCAGCCCGGTGTCGAAGCTGATGACGCCGGCCTGCTGGGCGTCGAAGTTCGCGGCGATGAGCGCGGCGAAGTCATCGACGCCGATCTGATTGGCGACCGTCGAGTCGGTGGCGGAGACGTCGACCTCGTTGGCGTTGCCGGTTTCGTCGTAGACGCCCGTGAGCAGGACGTCGGCGGACGCGATGGACGCGGCGGCGAGCGAGCAGGCAAGGGCGGCGAGTGAGTTCGTGTTGAGTGTTTTCATTTCAGTCCTCCTTCAAAGGCTTGGCAAGGAAACAAGAGTCTTAAGAATCGTCTTGATGCTGAGTTAACCGTCGTTGGGCACGGGGCCGACGGAGGGATGCAACTCGACCCACGTGTCGAGCACGTGCCGCGGCGGCGGGGCGTCGGGGTTGTCGAGGAGTTCGAGGACCGCGAGCGCGGCGGTCGAGCCGATGAGCCGGGTGTCCTGGCAGACGGCGGCCATCGGGGGGAAGGTCTCGAGCCGGGTCTCGGCGTCGTCGAACCCGAGGATCGACAGCTCTTCGGGCACGCGGATGCCCTGGCGAAGCGCCTCGTGCAGCGCGGTGACGGCGACGACGGGGTCGGTAATAAAGATGGCGGTCGGCGGGTTGGCCATCGCCGAGACGCGTTGGATGAGTCGGCTGCCGCTCTCGCGGACGGCCGACATGCGGATCACCAGGGTGGGGTCGAGAGGGATGCCGGCGTCGTCGAGGGCGGCGGTGTAGGCCTCGTATCGATCGAGGTGGTCGTCGTCGGCGACCTGGTGCAGGCAGATGCCGATCCGTCGGTGGCCGAGTTCGACGAGGCGGCGCACCGCCTCCTGGCTGGAGCGGCGGGAGTCGCTACGCACATAGCCGACGGGGCTGTCGTCGTCGAATCGCTCGGCGATCACGATGGCGGGGAAGCCCTCGGCGGCGATCTCTTCGCAGAACCGCCGGTCGCGCGACGCACCGCGGACCACGGCGGCGCGGATGCCGCGCCGGTGGAACATCTGCGTGAAGGTCTCGTTCTGCTGCCGATCGCGGTCGGCATTGAGGATCACCAGGTTGTAGCCGTGCTCGTCCATGCCCTGGGCCAGGCCTTGCACGAGCGCGACGTCAAAGGGCGACTTGAGCATGTCGGCCGCGGAGGCCTCGGCGAGGTAGACCAGGCCGAGGTTGACGACGGCCTGCTTGCCGCGGGCGCCGGTGTAGCGAGTGCGGTTGACTTCGGCGAGAACGCGATCGCGCAGGCCGGGATTGACCTTGGGGTGGTTGTTGAGCACCCGGGAGACGGTCGTGATCGACACGCCGGCACGTTTGGCGACATCTCGGATGTTGGGCATGGCGGAGCACCAGGGCAATTGAGAAACATGTTTCTCATAGATTATCGATCTATACCTGGATGTCAATGGATACTTATCGATTGATCGATTTTCTGGGATCGTTTTGGGAAATTTGTTTTTTAGCCCGCTCCGTCCCAACCAACGAGCCATGAGGCCGCCACGCGATCCACTCGTCGCGGTGCGGCGCGGGGGTCGGCCAGTCGTGAAGCAGCGGCGTCGGTCAGTCGGTTGCCGGGGCGCCGGCGGCGCTCAGGCGTCCGTAGATCGCTCGCTCGGGGGCCGACCAGGCGGCGGAGGTCTTGAAGTGGAGCAGGAACTGCAGCGGATGCTGGTTGTCGAAGTCGATGACGAACGCTCTTTCCGAAGGGTCGATGGCCTCGTCGATGCATAGAAAGTCCCGAGGCGTAGGTTGCGGGTGCATGCGCAGGGCCAGGCTCATCGCTTCCTCGGCGGTGACCTCGTCGAGCGTGATCCCGGGCGGGGCGGCGCCGCCGATCTCGACGGCGACGCTCGACCGGTCGAGCCCCATCGCCTGGGCGTAACGGTCGAGCTTGAGACCGCCGAACCGGCTGGCCTCGGAGGCTTGAGTCGACTCGGCGGCGAACGCGACGGCCGCGAGACCCAGAAGAGAGCGCAAGGCGGCGATCTTCGGCGAAACAGAGCGTTCAATCGTGGCCGCAAGCGACTCAGCCCGGTCGGTCCGCGTCTACGCCATTCACGGCGGTTCAACACGCCGTCTCGGCCGATCCCGGGGGGCAACGCCGAGGCTTGATGACGCGGGCTGGCTACTAGGTCGCGTCCCGATCGGCCCGGCCGTATGCTCTTGGCGTCCCCTCTCTTTTGAAAGCCCCCCTACATGTCTGATCTCACTGCCGCGGGCGCGGCCCGTCCCCGGCGCGGCGGTATCGTTTGGCGCGATCTCGACTGGCCCGTGATCGCCGCCATTGCCGGTATTCACGTGGTCGCGCTGCTGGCCGTGCTCCCCGTCTTCTTCTCCTGGTCGGGGCTGGCGCTGTTTGTCGGGCTCGGGTGGCTGACGATCGGCCTGGGCATCGGGCTCTGCTATCACCGCCTGCTGACGCACCGCTCATTCAAGACACCCAAGTGGCTGGAGTACGCGCTCACGGTCATCGCCTGCCTCAACTGGCAGGGCGGGCCGTTGAGCTGGATCGGCACCCACCGCCTGCATCACAAGCACTCCGACCACGACCACGATCCTCACTCCCCTCAACACGGCTTCACCTGGTCGCACATCACCTGGGCCCTGCACCGGCGGATCGACGGCATCGATGGCAAGTCCGCCGCCAAGGACCTGGCGCGCGACCCGATCATGAAGAAGCTCGACGATTGGCACGGCCTGCCCAACGTCCTGCTGGCGATCGTGCTCTTCGCGATCGGTACCTTGATCGGCGGGTGGTGGCTCGGGGCGTCGTGGGTCGTGTGGGGCGTGGCCTTGCGCACGGTCGTCGTGTTTCACGCGACGTGGTTCGTCAACTCGGCCTCGCACACCTGGGGCTACCAGAACTACGAGGACACCGGCGACCACTCGACCAACCTCGGCTGGGTGGCGCTATTGACCCTCGGCGAGGGGTGGCACAACAACCATCACGCGCACCCGCGTTCCGCGGCCCACGGGCTGCGTTGGTGGGAGGTCGACCTCACCTATTGGACGATCAAGGCGATGTCATGGGTCGGGCTGGCGTGGGACTTGAAGCACGTGGAGCCCGAGCAGATGCCCCAGGCGGTCAAGGCCCGCGAGGCCGAGGCGGCCGCGGCGGCGAAGCGACGCGAAGAGTTGCTGGCGAGCGTGACCGAGGCCGCCAGCGAAGCGGCGAGCCGAGCCAAGCAAGCGGTGAGCGGCCGACGGATCGCTCGCTCGGGCGGCTGAGACCCGGCGCTACCGGATCGCGTTCACGAGCTCATCGGCGTTGATCGGTGCCTGCTCGCCGGTGTCGAGGTCTTTGAGCTCGAGGCGATCGGCGTTGACGATCAGCGCAAAGCGAGCGCGGCAGGCGGCCGCGTCCTTGAGCAGCTTGCCGACGTTGCGGGTGGCTTTGTAGGACTGGCGCGCGTGCAGGCCGTCGCGGCGGAGGCGGGCGGCGAGCCGGGTGGCGCGTCGGTGGGCGTCGTCGGCCGCGGCGATCACGAAGACGTCGGGGCGGGGCAGGACGTGGTCGGGGATCAGGCCCTTGTCGTGCAGGACGTTGGTGAGGACGACGTCGCCCATGCCGAAGCCGACGGCCGGGGTGGCCGGGCCGCCGAAGAGCTCGATGAGCTTGTCGTAGCGGCCGCCACCGGCGAGGGCGCGTTCGACGCCGGTGGCCTCGTGGACCTCGAAGACGGTTCCGGTGTAATACGCTAGGCCGCGGACGATGCCCAGGTCGTACTCGCACCAGTCGGTGAGGCCGAAGTCGGCGAGCGTCTCGTCGAGTGCCTCCAGCTCCGACAGATCGGCGTCGTTGCCGAGGGTCGACCGCAGGGCGTCGAGCCCGCCGCCGGCCGAGAACTTCATGCGGCAGATCTGGTCCAGCCGGGTGACCTGCGTGGCGTCAAGGCCGAGCTTGGCGGCCTCTTTGTTGAACTCGGCGTCGTCGAGCTTGGCGCGGCGGTCGAGCAGGTCGAAGGCGTCGAGGACGCGGTCGTCGGGGACGCCGAGCTTGAGGAGGATGGCCCTTGCGGTGTCGCGGTGGCTGATCTTGACGCGGACCTGATCGGGCGTGAGCCCGAGCTCGGCGAGCAGGTCGATCGCCAGCGCGATGCACTCGGCGTCGGCGACCGGCGAGTCGAGGCCGAGGACGTCGGCGTTCCACTGCAGGAACTCGCGGAGCCGCCCGCGCTGAGGCCGCTCGGCCCGGCAGAGGTTGGGCGTGCAGAACCACTTGATGGGCTTGGGCAGGCTGTTGGCCCGTTCGGCGACCATGCGCGCGAGGGTGGGGGTGAACTCGGGGCGGATGGCAAAGTCGGTCGTGCCCTGGTCGCGGCGGAAGCTGAACAGCTCGGAGACGATGCCCTCGCCGGACTTGACCTTGTAGAGGTCGAGCTTCTCGAAGATCGGCCCGTCGACCTGCTCGAAGCCGTGGCGGACCGAGACGCGTCGCCAGGCGTCGAGGAGGTGCTGCTGCCACGCCATGTCGGCGGGGAAGAAGTCGCGGGTGCCTTTGGGGGGCTGGATCTTGGGCATGAGGCCCCGCAGGTTACCGCTCGCGGCGCACGGCGGTGAGATAGGCGATCCACGACGGGTCCGCGGGGGCGGTCTCGACCTTCTTCCAGTCGCCGCTGCCCTCGCCGTCGTCGTCTTCCTGCTCCCAGTAGACGTTGGTCTCGTCGAAGCCGGCCTCGTGCAGCAGCTCGATCACCTCGGGGATGGTCCAGAACCGCCACTCGTAGGTGAACGCTTTTTCGAGGGCCGAGCCGTCGGGGAAGCGGAAGTGGATGTGGAAGGTCGCGTCGGCGGTGACGGGGTTGTGGCTGGCCTGTTCCCAGACGTACTTGAAGCGTTTCTTGCCCTTGCCGTAGGAGCGGACGTCTTCGTGCTCCTCGATGTAGCAGTCGCCGCCGCCCATCATGTCGAGGACCATGACGCCGCTCTTGGCGAGGTTCATGCGGGCCTTGCGGAAGTACTCGCGGAGCTCGTCGCGGGTCTTGAAGATCCAGAACGAGAAGTTCTGCGCGGCGAGCACGTCGACCTTGGTGCGCAAGACCTTGCGCACGTCGTCCTGCACGAGGGTGACGCGGGACCGCTGGTCGTCGGTGAGCTCGCTGAGGTAGTGCTCGCGGCCGTAGTCGAGGGTCGGGCCGTCGAGGTCGACGCCGAGGGCGGTGCGGTTCTTCTTGGACTTGACCCACTCGCAGCAGATCTTGAACGTGCCGCAGAAGTCCTCGCGGAGGCTGGTGGGCTTTTTGCCGAACTCTTCCTTGAAGACCTGCTCGAAGAAATCGACCTCGTGCTCGGCGTCCTGGACGCTGGCGAGGTAGAGGGCGTGCTTGTCGGCCTGGTCGGCGAGGGTCGGTTCTTTGGCTGCTTTGGCTTTGCCTTTGGGCATGGGGCGGAGCATAGCGGTGAGGGGCGTGATACGCTCGAAGCGTGACGGTCGACCGGGCGACAGAAGTCAATGACGTGCATTCACGGCTCAACGCGACGCGAGTCGCCGAGGTGCTGTGCCCCGCGTCGGTCGATGAGTTGATCGATCGCGTCCGGGCGTTTCACTTGGCGGGTCGATCGGTCTGCGTCTCGGGCGGGCGTCACGCGATGGGCGGCCAGCAGTTCGCGGCGGGCGAGGTGTTGGTCGATGTCCGAGGGCTCGATCGGCTTGTCGCGTTCGACGCCGAGGTCGGCCACGCGACCTTCGAGGCCGGGGCGCAGTGGCCGGGGGTGATCCGTCAGCTGCACGATGCTCAGGGATCGGGCATCCGTTGGGGCATCCGTCAGAAGCAGACCGGCGCGGACGACTTGACCCTCGCGGGCGCCGTGTCGGCGAACGTGCACGGCCGGGGCTTGATGATGGGGCCGATCGTCGACGACATCGAGGCGCTCGAGGTGTTGGATGTCGACGGCGAGGTGATGCGGTGTTCGCGCGACGAGAACGCCGAGCGGTTTGCGTTGGTGATCGGCGGGTACGGGCTGTTCGGCGTGATCCTCACCGTGACGCTGCGGCTGGGGCCTCGGCGGGCGTTGCGCCGGCGAGTCGACGTGCTCGACATCGACGAGGCGATCCCGGCGGTGCGGCGCCGGGCGGCGGATGGTTGCGTGTACGGCGATTTCCAGTACGCGATCGCGCCCGATGACGCCGACTTCCTGAGGCGGGGCGTCTGCGCGTGCTACGCGCCGTCGGACACCGCGCCGCCCGAGGACGATCCGTCTCGGAAGCTCACCCGCGAGGACTGGGCACGGCTGATGAGCCTGGCGGCGCGCGACAAGCGAGCGGCCTTCGACGCCTACGCGATGCACTACCTCTCGACCCACGGCCGATGCTATTGGTCGGACGAGATGCAGTTGAGCGCGTACCTGCCGAGCTACGACGCGTTTCTCCAGGGGGCGACCGGCGGCGTCACGGATGAGACGCTGATGATCGGCGAGCAGTACGTCCCGCCGGACGATCTGCTCGATTTCCTGGAAGAGGCGCGGGGGGTGCTTCGGCGGACGGGGGTGGCGGACTTCTACGGCACCATCCGCACGATCCTGCCCGACACGATCAGCTTTTTGCCGTGGGCGAAGAGTCACTACGCCTGCGTGATCTTCAATCTGCAGACGCGTCATGACGCGGCGGGGGTCGCTCGATCCAGCGACGCCTTCCGTGGGCTGAACGACGCGGCGTTGCGGCGTGGCGGGAGCTTCTTTCTGACCTATCACCGCTGGTCGACGCGAGAGCAGATCGAGTTGGCGTACCCGAGGTTTGAGGCGTTTCTCGAACGCAAATCGGCGATCGACCCCGACGCTCGGCTGACGAGCGATTGGTATCGGCATCACCTGGCGCTGTTTGGCTAAGCCGTGGGCTTACCATCGGTGGATGCGGATCATCGCGGGCGAGCATCGAGGCAGGCGGCTGGCGGGGCCGGCGGACGAGAGGACGACGCGGCCGATCACGGATCGGGTGAAGGAGGCGTTGTTCGATCGACTGACGTCTTTGGGGTTGTTCGGGGACTTCGAGGCGGGGCCGGTGGCGGACGTGTTCTGCGGGACGGGCTCGATGGGGCTGGAGGCGTTGAGCCGGGGGGCGCGTCGGTGCGTGTTCGTCGATCGGGACCGGGCGGCGTTGGCGGGGCTGAAGGAGAATGTCGACGCGATGGGGGTGGGGGATCGGTCGGTGGTGGCGGCGGGGGACGCGTTGAGCGGGGCGTGGGCGGGCCGGCTGGGCGGGGATCGGGCGGCGGTGGTGTTCGTCGATCCGCCGTACGCGTTGATGGCCGACACGCCGGAGCGGGTGGGGCGATTGCTGGGGCGGGTGGCGGCGGACGCGTTGCACCCCGAGGGCGTGGTGGTGCTGCGGACGCCGGTGGGGGCGGTGCCGGAGGCGGCGTCGGGCCTGTCGCGGCTGCGATCGGACCGTTACGGCGGGATGTCGCTGCACCTGTACGAGCGGGCGAGCGGTGGAGCGAGCCGGGCTGATTGACAGGCGGGGGTCGCGCGTTAGACTTCCCGGCTCGCTGAGAAGCGTCCGAATGCTGCCCAAACGGGTGTTTTGGGAGCGTAGCTCAATTGGTTAGAGCATCGGACTGTCGATCCGAAGGTTGCGGGTTCGAGCCCCGTCGCTCTCGCTTTTTCAGCCAAAAACCCGCCTGCTCAGGGCGGGTTTTTTGATTCCCGACCGTCCAGTGATTATCGGGTCCGCCTCGGTGCGCGGGTCGGTCTGTGCCGGTTAATCGGGCGGGCTTAGGTTTGTTACCGATGTCGAGGAATTGTGGTGACAACAGTCGGGCACCTGGCGATTCGATACAGAGAAACCGGGTGTGAGAACTGGGCCGGGAGGAGGAGTCCTAGGGGCCGCTCATGATGAATCTGTCCGACAAGACTCTCGACACGCTGCGACTTTCGCCTCGGCAGATCGAATCGCTGCTGGACGAATTGCAGCAGCCCCGCTTCACCGATTCCGCTGGTCATGCGAACCGCGAGAGCGAGCGGTTCTTTTTTACCGAACTCAGCGGCGTGCCGTTGGACATCGTGCACCCCGGGGGGTCGGACGCGCGGTTCTCGGTGATCCCGACCGACCTGAGCGCCACGGGCATGGGCCTGCTGCACGGCGGGTTCCTGCACCGCGGGACGCCGGTGGTCGCGACGCTGTCGGATATGCAAGGCTCGCAGCGCCGGATCGAGGGGCACGTCACGCAGTGCCTGCTTCATTCCGGCCGGGTCCACCGCATTGGCGTCGTGTTCGACGATCCGATCGAGTTGAGTGACTTCCTGCGGCTGGACGACCAGGGCAATGAGACGATGCAGGGCCGGGTGTTGCACCTGGACGACTCGAGCGACTTCCGCCGGGTCTTCAAGCATCACTGCGAGAAGATCGGCGTCACGGTCACGGAAGCAGAGACCGTGGATGAGGCGATGAAGGCGGTCGGCGCTTCGGGTTTTGGCGTGGCGTACATCGATCTTCACCTGGACGAAGGCGACGGGTTGGAGGCGTTGGAGCGGCTGCGCGAGGCGGGGTACGAAGGCCCGGCGGTCCTGCTGACGGGCGACGAGAGCCAGGACGTGGCCGATCGGGCTCGGGCGGCGGGGATGGCGCAGGTGCTGATCAAGCCGGTGATGCCCGACGCGATCCGCTCCAGCTTGGCGCGTCACCTCGAGGGCGAGGACACGGACGCCACGCCGATCGTGTCGTCGATGTGGGAGGAGACCGACCTGCGCCCGATGATCGAGCGACTGGTCGGCGGCCTGACGGATCGGGTGGCCGAACTGACGATGCTGATTCAGTCGGACGACGCGGGCTGGCGTGCGACGTGCCGCGATCTCAAGAGCGAGGTCGGTGTTTGCGGATTCGCCGAGCTGTCGGAGCTGTTCCGTCAGGTCGAGGCCGTGAGCGACGCGAGCGATCAGTCGGTAGCGGACACGCTGCGACAGGTCGAGGGGATGGTCAAGCGGATTCAGACGGGCATTCAGCCGGGCTGAGCGGGGCGGGGCGGGCGATGATCACGCCGAGGTTTCGGCAGCGCGACGGCGTGCCTCGCGACGCTGGCGTCGTTCGTGGCGGACGTGGGCGCGGTGGTGTCGGTAGGCGACGACGCCGCGTCGTGTGACGGGGTAGGTGATCGCGGCCAGGGGGACGCCGACGATGAACGCGCCGATCCACAGCGGGCCCATGAGGATCGCGCCGAGGTCCCAGAAGTCGCGCAGGGCCTGGCGGAGCGACGCGAGGTCGAACGGGCTGACGTTCGAGAAGCGGCCCAAAGCGGCGGGCAGGTCGGCGATGGTCTCGCCGGGCCAGAACAGGGCGCCGACGGCGTAGGTCGCGCCGTAGACGGGGACGATAGTGAGGGGGTTGGAGATCCAGACGGGGATGATGGTGGCGGGCTTGGAGAGCTTGAAGAGGAAGGCGACGGCCAGCGCAAGGACCATCTGGAAGCCGAAGGTCGGCGTGAACGCGAGAAACACGCCGACGGCGGTGCCCATGGCGATCTGGTGCGGGGTGGCGCGAAGGGTGACGATCCGGCGGTACCAATAACTCGGCGACCAGACGGACCGGCTGGGCCGCGCGCGAACCGGCGGCGCGTCCGAGGGGCCGGCGGATGCCGGCGTGGCGGGGCTGGTGGAGGGGGCGGGCACTTAAGCGACAGTATCGGCTGCGGTGGGATGGGGCTCGTCGAGCGTGCGCAAGGCTTGGGTTACAAGACGCACGCCGAAGCCGGTGGGCCCTTTGTTGAAGATCGGCCCGTTGCCGTCGCTGGTCGCGGTGCTGGCGATGTCGAGGTGAGCCCAGGGCAGGTCGGGCATGCGCGTGGGGGCGTCGGGGCCGACGAAGTGGGAGAGGAAGATCGCGCCCTGGATCGAGGAGGCGGTGCGTTCACCGGAGTTGACGATGTCGGCGTGGCTGGACTTGAGCAGTTGGCGGTGCTTGGGCCACAGCGGCAGGCGCCAGACGCGTTCGCCGGTGAGGGTGGCGGCGTCATCGAGGGCGTGGGTGAGGCGGGGGTCGTTGCAGAACAGGGCGGCGGTGTCGTCGCCGAGGGCGACGCGGGCGCCGCCGGTGAGCGTGGCGAGGTCGATGACGCGAGCGGGGTGGAGGTGGGCGGTGCCCCAGGCCAGGGCGTCGGCGAGGATGAGGCGGCCCTCGGCGTCGGTGTTGGTGACCTCGACGGTGAGGCCGTTGGCCATGGTGAGGATGTCGTCGGGTCGGTAGGCCGAGTCGGCGACGAGGTTCTCGGCGGCGGGGATGAGGGCGACGAGGCGGCGGGGGTGATGGAGGCGGGCGACGGCCTCGGCGATGCCGATCGCGGCCGTGCCGCCGCACTTGTCGTACTTCATGCCCTTGCCGCCGGTGGGCTTGAGGTTGTAGCCGCCGGAGTCGAAGGTGACGGCCTTGCCGACGACGAGGGTGGGCGGCTCATCCGGGGAGGCGTGGGGCGGGGTCCAGTCGAGTTGGATGAGGCGGGGCGGGGTGGAGCCGGCGGCGCCGACGGTGAGCAGGCCGCGCAGGCCCATGCGCTCGAGGGCGGTCTCGTCGTGGATCGTGCAGGCGAGCCCGACCGCGTCAGCGAGGCGTTCGGCGTGTTCGGCCAGCGTGCGGGGGTTGAGGCGGTTGGGGGGCAGGGCGGCGAGGGTGCGGGCGGTCTGCACGGCGTGATCGATGGCCGCGGCGTGGCGGGCCGCCTCGTCGTCGCTTTCGGCGACCTGCATCGCGAGCGGGCGGGGCGGGGTCTGGTTCGAGGACGGGTCGGTCTGGCGGAAGTAGGGGAAGCGGAATCGGCTGAGCGCGACGCCGTCGATAAGGGCGGTCAGGACGGCCTCGGGGTCGAGACCGTTGGTGAACTGGGGATCGACGGTCAGGGCGAGGCCGGCGATCGGCGTGTCGGCGAGAGATCGGGCGGCGGCAGCGGCGGCGGCGCGGATCGCGTCGAGCCGGCTCGCCTGGGCGTCCTCGGCGTCCGATGCCGGGGTGTCGGGCATCGGCCCCAAGCCCGCGATGCCCAGGCGTGCCCCGCCGTCGGCGGCGGGCGGCGCGAGGATCACCTGGCCGGGCCGGCCCCGCCACTCCTGATAGGCCAGCAACTCGCTCCAGGCGATCGCCTCGTCTGCCAGAGGAGTCGGCGGATCGCTCGGGGCCGGGGCGAGCAGCACCCGAGCACCGATCGTCGCGTCGGTGGCGACCTCGATCGAGGGGGGCATGGTGGCGAGGTCGGGGTCGGCGGGCACGGCGATCGGGGGCGTTGTCATCCGGCTGATGTCGTGGTGAGCGGGCGAGCGGAGGGGGCAAGGCAGCGGTCCCGCGGACCGGCTTGCGTTGACGGTCGCATACGGCGGTGATAGCGTCCGCGGGCGGTGTCTATGTCCCGTTCTCTGAGTCTAGTGCCCCGGCGGTCGGCGGGCGTGTGGGGTGCGGCCTTGTGTTGGGCGGTGGCCCTGGTGGCGCTGCCGTGCTCGGCCCAGCCCACGATTTCGCAAGACACCGCCACCGCCTCGGCCCCTTTGTCGACGGCCCAGATCGGGCAGATCGACGGTTTCATCGCCTTCTGGCTCAACGAGCTGGCTCAGGCCGAGTCCACCGACGAGGTGCGCCGGGCCCGCAACCAGATTGTCACGCAGATCACGCTGCCGCAGACGTCCGATGCGTTCCGCGAAGCCTTCGTCAGGTCGCTGGTGACCCAGGCTCAGCCGTTGCTGACCGGCGGGCCGCTCGTCGTGCGGCTGAACACGATGATCGTGATGTCCCGGGCGAGGCTGTACGGCGTGCTGGAGCTGGCCGGTCAGGTGCTCGGCGACCAGAACCCGGCCGTGCGGTACTGGGCGGCGAAGACGATCGAGGACGTGATTTCCGGCCAGCCCGTCGATAGCCCGCCGCTGCCGCGAGCCTTGCGGCAGCAGTTGCTGACCGCGCTGCAACAGGCGGCGGCGAAGGAAGCCGAGCCCGCGACGCTGGCGCAGATCTTCAGTGCTATGGCCGCCTTGGGGGCCATCAACGAGGTCATCCAGGCGCTCGACAGCCGGCTGCCTGGCCACGTGGAGAACCCCGATGGCCTGCTGCTCCCCGAGCGGCGTGCGATGGAGCAGCTGTACATCGAGCTGGTGCGTCAGCTGGAGGAACAGGGCCGGGCCGCCGTCGAACCGACGATCATCCAGCTGGCCCGCGTGTCGCTGCTCTACCTCACGGTCGCCTCCGAGCAGCTGGCCGGGGCCGAGCAGATGGGCGCCGAGCTGATCGAAGACAAGCGTCGGATGGTGGAGCAGGCGGACTTGGTCCTGCGGTGGGCCGTGGAGCAGCTGGGCCAGGCGGGCGTGCTGCCGCCGACGATCCGCAACGCCGTGGCGACCAGCGACTGGGGCGCCATCGTTGGCCAGCTGGACTTCTGGCGACAGGAGCTCACGCTGGACCCGTTCAACTTCCGGCCGGGCCAGCTCGACCCTGCCGACGCGTCGGAGTGATCGCTCAGGCCGTCGGCGAGGCGGGGGCGTCGGGCGTGTCTCGCTCGATCGCGTCTTGGACCTGCCTCATCAGGTCCGAGTAATCCATCTGGGCCACCTGAAGGTCACGCAGCGTCTTGCTGCGGACGACCGCCTTCTGCAGGGACTCGGCCCTGTGCTTGTCCTCGACCTCGATCGGCCGGCCGTCGCGTTCCTTCTCCGCGATCGCCTGTAGATGGCGATTGAGGTCGGTCAGGGCCCGCTGGGCGTCGACGTCGCCCTCGAGGGCCTTGAGCGCGGCCTCGAGCTGCTTGGCGGCGTCGTGATCGGCGATCATCTCGCCCAGTCGGCGGGCGTGGGCCACGATGGCGGGCGTGTCGGGCATGCGTGAGTTTCCCGGGGCTCGAGGTGGACGGCCGGGCGGGGCGTTACAGTGTGCCCGCGTCCCGGTCCTCGGCCGCGTTTGATCATGGCAGCCTACCTCCAGCGACGCATCCTGAGGCACATCGCCGACCATCGCTACGCCCCGCGCTCGGTGGCCCAGCTCGCGGCCGACCTCGGCGTCGAGGACGATCAGCGCACTGCTTTCGAGCAGGCCGTCAGGCAGCTCGAGAGCGAGGGGCAGGTGCTGCTGGGCTCGGGGGCTCAGGTCACGCTGCCCCCGCCGGGCGACACGGTCATCGGCACGTTCCGCGGCTCGGACCGCGGCTTCGGCTTCTTGATCCCCGAAGAGCCGCTGGCCTACGGCGACGTGTTCATCCCGCCGCACGCCACGGGCAGCGCCCTCTCCGGCGACCGGGTCAAGGTCCGCGTCAAGCGCGACCCCAAGCGGGCCGCGGCCCCCGGCCGAAGCCCCTACGTCGGGCGTGTGGTCGAGGTCGTCAGCGCCTCGGAGAAGCCGATCGTCGGCACGCTGGTCCGCCACCGCGGCGGGTTCGCGGTCGTGCCGGATGGCCGGGCGCTGCCGGACCCGGTGACCGTCCGCGACCCCGGCGCCAAGGACGCCAAGCCCGGCGACAAGGTGGCCGTCGAGCTCATTCGCATCGACGGCGAGCCGACCGAGGGCGTGATCACCGAGGTCCTCGGCGAGGCCGGCGAGCCGGACGTCGAGACGCTCGCGACCATCCGCAACTACGGCCTGGCCGAGGAATTCCCCGACGCCGTCGTCCGCGAGGCCCGCGCCGCCTCGCAGCTGATGAACGCGACCGACGCCGAGTCCCGCACCGACCTGCGCGACGTGTTCATCGCGACGATCGACCCGCCCGACGCCCGCGACTTCGACGACGCCATCTCGATCGACAAGCTCGATCCGGCCGAGCAGCCGGACCGCGCCTGCTGGGAGCTGGGCGTGCACATCGCGGACGTGGCCCACTTCGTGCCCGTCGGCGGCGCGCTCGACGAGGAGGCCTACGCCCGGGGCAACTCGACCTACCTGCCGCGCAAAGTCATCCCCATGCTGCCGGAGGTCTTGAGCAACGGCGTGTGCTCGCTGCAGGAGGGCGTCGACCGGTTCGCCAAGACCGTGTTCATCCGCTTCGACGGCGGCGGCCACGTCCTCGACGCCCGCTTCCACCGATCGATCATCCACTCCAACAAGCGGCTGACCTACCTCGAGGCCCAGGCCCTGATCGACGGCGACCTCCGCGAGGCCCGCAAGCACGCCAAGACCGAGCCGCACTACCCCCGCGAGCTCACGCAACGCCTGCAGTGGATGGACGAGCTGGCCAAGACGATCCGCAAGCGTCGGCTCAAGGACGGCATGATCGTGCTGGGCCTGCCGGACGTCGAGCTCGTCTTCGACGACTCGGGGCGCGTGGTCGACGCCGAGCCCGAGGACGACGCGTTCACGCACACGCTGATCGAGATGTTCATGGTCGAGGCCAACGAGGCCGCCGCCCGGCTGTTCGACGCGATGAAGCTGCCGATGATCCGCCGCGTCCACCCCGACCCCGACGCGCTGTCGACCGACGAGCTGCGCGGGTTCGCCCGCGTCGCCGGCTACAACATCCCTTCGCATCCCACGCGACATGAACTGCAGCAGTTGCTCGACGCCGTGCGCAACAAGCCCGCGCAGTACAGCGTGCACCTGGCCGTGCTGAAAACGCTGAGCAAGGCCGAGTACGCCCCCGCTCCGGTCGGCCATTTCGCTCTGGCCAGCAAGCACTACACGCACTTCACCAGCCCGATCCGCCGGTACCCCGACCTCATCGTCCACCGCGCGATCGACGCCTACGTCGCCGCCGCGCACGAGCTCTCGCCCAACGGCCGGCCCAACCTCAAGCGCGTCGCCAAGGCCGTCCGCAAGGACGATCGCTGCCCCAACGAGGACCGCCTGGTCGAGATGGGCCAGCACTGCTCGCGGACCGAGCGCAACAGCGAGCAGGCCGAGCGCGACCTGCGCAAGTTCCTGGTGATGCAGCTGCTGGCCGAGCACCTGGGCGAGGACTTCGAGGGGACCGTCACGGGCGTCACCAACGCCGGCGTGTTCGTGCAGATCGACAAGTACGTCACCGACGGCTTCGTCGCCGCGGCCGACCTGCCGCCGACCGGCGATCGCTGGCGGCTCAACCCCAACACCGGCGCCCTGGTCGCGCAGCGGTCCGGCCGGGCCGTGACCATCGGCCATCGGTTCGTCGTGCGGATCGCGTCGGTCGACCTGCCGGCCCGCCGGATGGAGCTGGTCGTCGTCGAGGCGATCGGCGCCGGCGGGGAACGCAAGCCGATCGACACGCCCGACACACCGTCGCGCGGCCGCAAGAAGTCCGGCGCCAAAAAGCCCGGCCGCAAGCAGGGCAAGGGCGCTAAGAAGGCGCATCAGGCCACGCAGAAACTCAAGCCTCGCGGCAAGGGTGGTAAGGCCGGCAAAGGCGATGACAAGAGCGGCCACAAGGGCGGTAAGAAGGGCGGCAAGAAGAAACGCCGACCGGATCGATGATCACGGACTGCCTCACCCTGGCCGCGTGGTTGCATGACCTGAACCCGTTCATGTTTCGCCTGCCGGGCGGGTGGGGCCCGAGGTGGTACGGGTTCGCGTACCTGCTCGGGTTTGTGGTGGGGTTCCTGCTCGTGCGTCGGGTGGCGCAGGTCGGGGCGGGCGGGCTTCGGCCCGAGCGTGTGATCGATTGGGCGACCTACGCCGGGGTGGGCTTGCTCGTCGGCGGTCGGCTGGGGTACTGCCTGTTCTACAAGCCCGAGCTGTTCATCGAGTTCACGCCGAGCCTGCCGTTCTGGGGCGTCTTGGCCGTGCACCAGGGCGGGATGGCCTCGCACGGCGGGATCATCGGGGCGATCCTCGGGTGCGTGCTCTTCGCGTGGCGGCAGCGGCTGCACCCCGCGTTCGCGGTCGACCTCGTGGCGTTCGCGGGTGGGCCGGGCGTGTTCTTTGGGCGGATCGCCAACTTCATCAACGGCGAGCTCTACGGCCGGCCGGCCGACGCGAGCTTCCCCTTGGCCGTGCGCTTCCCGCAGGAGATCGAGACCAGCCCGTCGGCCAGCGACGCGGTGGTGACGGCCGTGTACCAGGCGGGGATCGCCGTGCCGCCCTCGGCCGAGGGGTCGCTGCACGCGTTCCATCAGTGGGTGCTCGAGCGGGTGCAGGGGGGGGATACGCTGGTGCAGGTCGCGATCGGCCCGCACCTCACGCCGCGCCACCCCAGCCAGCTCTACGCGGCGCTGAGCGAGGGGCTGATCGTCCTGCTGGCGGTGCTGGCGGCGTGGTGGGTGCCGCGCAAGCCGGGCGTGGTGTCCGGCGTGTTCCTCATCGTGTACGGGCTGATGCGGATCGGCAACGAGTTCTTCCGCATGCCGGACGCGCACCTGGGCCTGCAGTGGCTGGGGCTGTCGCGCGGGCAGTGGCTGAGCGTGCCGATGGTGGTGATCGGCCTCGCGCTGCTGGCGTGGTTTGCGACGCGCAAGACGACCAAGGTCGGAGGCTGGCGACGCGGGCCGTGGTCGCCCAAAGCCGAGTCGGCGGGCCCGGATGAGCCCGAGCCCGCCTAACGTACGCCGCCTGCCCCAAGCCACTCCATGCCCCCCTCGAGTCCCCCATGCCCACCACCCTCACCTACCTCGGCCACGCCGGCTTCCTCATCGAGCACGACGGCAAGACGATCTGCATCGACCCCTTCCTCGAAGGCAACGACCTCGCCACCCACGAACACGGCCAGATCGACGCCGACTTCGTCGCCTTCACCCACGGCCACGCCGACCACTTCAACAACGACGGCCTGTCGATCGCCAAGCGTTGCCAGTCCACCGTCATCGCCCCCTACGAGCTGGCGATGTACTGCGGCTCGCAGGGCGTCGGCAATCTCGAGCCCATCAACCCCGGTGGGGCCGTCGACCTGCCGATCGGCCGCCTGGTCGCCACGTCGGCCAATCACAGCTCGTCCTATGAGGGCCAGTACATGGGCGCGTGCGTGGGCTACGTCCTGCACGTCGGTGATCACGCCATCTTTCACATGGGCGACACCGGCCTGACCGCCGACTTCGACCTCGTCCGCCGGCTCGAGCAGCCGACCGTCTGCCTCGTGCCGGTCGGGGACCGGTTGACGATGGGCGTGCGGGAGGCGACGGTGGCGGTGGAGATGCTCCAGCCCAAGATCGCCGTGCCGATGCACTACGCGACGTTTCCGCTGCTGACCGGCGACCCGGCCGAGTTCACCCCGCCTGGCGTTGACGTCCGGGCGATGTCGGCGGGCGACACGCTCGAATTGGATTGATCGGTTTGCGGTTAAGCTATCGGTGGCTCGATCGCATCCGCCTGCTCGGGAGAAACCCATGAAAACGCTCATCAAGCTCGTGCTCGCCCTGGTCGTCGTGGTGGTGCTGGTCGCCGTCTTGGCGGTGGTGGGCGTTGTCTTCTACATCGACTCGATCGCCAAGGCCGCGATCCAGCGCGGCGGGACGTACGCCACCGGGGTGCCGACCACCGTGGACTCGGTCCACATCGGCCTGTTCTCGGGCGAACTGACGATGGACGGGTTCGACATCGCCAACCCCTCGGGCTTCTCGCGGCCGAGCTTCTTCTCGATGGGCGACGCCGACGTGGCCGTCTCCCTCGGTTCGTTGCGCAGCGACATGATCGAGGTGCCGTACATCCACCTCGACGCGGTCGGCATGACCCTGCTGCGCAACGGCGATGGCGAGTTCAACTACCAGGTCATCCTCGACAACCTCTCGCGGCTGTCCGAGAGCGACGGCGAGGGCGACGCGCCCCCGCCGGACGCCGAGGACCAAGGGGGCTCCACGCGCTACGTCGTCAACGAGATCACGATCACGAACATCACCGCTGTCGCCGAGGCGCTCGGCCAGGAGGTGGAGGTCGAGATCCCCGAGATCAAGCTGACCGACGTCGGCTCGGACACCGACAACGGCGTGCTGCTCAGCCAGCTGCAGGGCGTGATCATCAAGGCGATCATGGAGGCGATCGTCAAGAAGGGCATCGAGATCCCCGACCTGCAGTCGGCCTTGGCCGGCGGCTTGGCCAAGGTCCCCGACATCGCCGCGTTGGGCGACACGCAGATCGAGGGTCTCACGCAGAAGGCCGACGAGTTGGTGAAGAGCCTCGGCGGCGACGAGAACACCCAGAAGATGGTCGAAGACGCCGGCGCCAAGCTCAAGGAAGCGACCGGCGACGCCGGCAAGAAGGCCGAGGACGCGCTCAAGGACGCTGCTCAAGGCCTGGGTGGGTTGCTGGGCGGCGGCGACAAGAAAGACGACAACAAGGAGTAGTCGCGGTGACGACGATCGACGTCCGATCGTTTCAGACGCTGCTCGGGCAAGGCGAGCCGATTGACGTGGTCGACGTGCGGACGCCGGCCGAGTACCGCGAGGTGCATGTGGTCGCGGCGCGGTCGGTTCCGCTGGATGGCTTGACCGTGGAGGCGGTGCGGTCGGGCCGGCACGCCGCCGCGATGGGGCCGATTTACCTTCTCTGCAAGGCCGGCGGGCGAGCCAGGCAGGCCGCCGAGAAGCTGAGCGGCCAGGACGGCTCGCTGGAGACGGTTGTGGTCGAGGGCGGGACCGACGCCTGCGTCGCCGCCGGCTTAGAGGTCGAGCGGGGTCAGGCGACGATGTCGCTGGAGCGGCAGGTGCGCATCGCCGCCGGGGCGCTGGTGGCGGCGGGCACGGTGGTTGGCGTGTTTGTCACGCCGTGGGCGTTGATCTTGCCGGCGTTCGTCGGCTGCGGCCTGGTGTTCGCGGGGATCAGCAACACCTGTGGCATGGGCGCGCTGCTGGCGAAGATGCCGTGGAACCGCTGAGCGGCTAGCTCTTCAGGTCGCGCGTGCAGAACACCGCCACGCCGATCGCGAAGGCGGTCGCCGATACCGCCGCGATGACGCCCATGCTCACGGCGATCTCGTGCCACGGCGGGTACTCGTGGTACGTGCGGACCCAGAAGCCGATGTGGTGGCTGATGAACCACTCCTGGATCGAGCGGAAGTACGGCAGGTTGCGCAGGATCACGTCGGCGACGAACAGGCTGAGCGTCAGCACCGTCGCCGACACCGGCTTCATGGGGAAGCACGAGAACATGAACGCGACGGCCGCGACGGTCAGCGTCCCGTAGGCCAGGGCGATCATTGACCGCGCGTACCGCCACAGGCCTTCCCATGTGTCGTAGCTGGCGAAGAGCCCTTCGTCGGGCAGGAAGATGAACAGCTTGCCGAGCCCGCCGCGGTAAGCCGAGGCGAAGATCAGAGCAACGACGCCCAGGAAGACGACCAGGGCAAAGGTGTACACGCACACGGCGGCGAACTTCACGCCCAGCAGCTCGATCCGCCGGATCGGGCGCGAGAGGATCATGCGCATCGTGCCCTCCTCGACTTCCTTAGCGACGATGTCGCCGCCGACGAGCGCGACGTACAGGGCGCCGAGCAGGGTGAACGTGAAGGCGATGATGACGATGGCGAGCGTCATGCCCATGTAGTGGTCGTCGAAGCCCAGGGCGTTCTGCTCGAGGATGCGGCCGATCTCACGCTTGGGCTTGGGGAGCTGCAGCAGGGCGAGGATGGCGATCTGCAGGGCGAAGAACGCGGCGAAGCCGATCCACGACCGCTTGCGGGCGACGAGCTTGCGCATCTCGTGGGCGAAGAGCCGGGCGATCACGCGGCCGCCTCGGCGAGGTTGCCTTGGGTCGAGTCGCGCAGCGAGAGGTAGAGGTCCTCGAGCTGCGGGCGGAGCAGGCCGATTCGGGCGACGGCGTGGCCGGCGGCGATCAGCTTGGCGTTGAGCTCGGCGACGGTCGTGTCTTCGGCGAGCCGCCAGCGCTGCGTGGTCGTTTCTTGTGACGTCGGCGCCAAGCCGATCGCTAGGCCGGCCTCGATCGCGTGGCGCAGCGCGGCGTCGCGCCGATCGACCTCGATCTCAACGACGCCGCGCGAGGTCGGCGTGTCGCGCCAGTTCCCGTCGAAGACCTTGCGGCCGTGGTCCATCACGACGACGCGGTCGCAGAGTTGCTCGACCTCGCCGAGCAGGTGCGAGGCGAAGACGACGGTGAGCCCGTCGGCGGCGTGCAGCTCGCGGACGAGTCGGCGGATCTCGACGATGCCTGCCGGGTCGAGGCCGTCGCTGGGCTCGTCGAGGATGAGCAGCTCGGGCTCAGGGAGCAGCGCCTGCGCGAGGGCGAGGCGCTGCCTCATCCCGTGCGAGTAGGCAGACACGCGGTCGTGGATGCGGTCGGTCATGCCGACGCGGTCGACGACGCCGGCGATGCGCTTCGGGTCGAGCGGGCCGGACATCGCGGCGAGCGCGGTGAGGTTCTGCATGCCGGTCAGGTAGCCGTAGAAGCAGGGTGTCTCGAAGATCGCGCCGACGCGTTGCAGGGCGCGGCGGCGGTCGGTGGCGGGGTCGTGGCCGAGCACCTCGACGCGGCCGGCGTCGGCGAAGACCTGGCCGAGCAAGCAGCCGAGGGTGGTGGACTTGCCGGCGCCGTTGTGCCCGAGCAGGCCGACGATCTCGCCGCGCTCGATGGTGAGGTCGAGCGGGTGCACGGCGTCGCGCCCGCCGAAGCGCTTGCGCAGCCCGCGGATCGAGAGCGCGGGCGTGCCGCCGGCGGGCTCGGTCATTGATCGAGCTCCGGTGAGTCGTCGAGGATGCTGAAGATCAGCGCCCGCTCGGCGTGCCCGTCGGCGTAGAGGACGACGATCTTGTCTTTCAGCTCGGGGTGGAAGCCCTCTTTGTCACTAACGATCGGCACGCGCGAGGGCTTGTCGCCGCCGACGATGGAGAAGATGCGATCGATCCGCTGGCCGTTGACGGTGAAATTCCAGAAGTAGCTCGACCCGGTGGCCTCGTAGAGCCCGGCCGAGTCGGCGGGGCACCGGTAGAGGGAGGTGTCGCCGGACTCGGGGACGAGTAGCGTGTCGAGCGCGGGGCCGGGGTCGGTGGTCGCGCCGCGGTTGTTGAGCGTGGGCAGGGCGCCGTCGGACGTGACAAGGTAGGCGTTGAGCAGCACGCCCATCTGGCGGGTGTTGCTGAGGCAGGCGGTCGTGCGGGCGACCTGCTGCGCGGTACGCAGTGTCGGCACGAGGATCGCGACGAGCAGCACGACCAGCCCGATGACCACGAGCAACTCGATCAGCGAGAAGGCGCGTCGGGAGTGCTGGTTCATCATCGCAGCTCACGCAGCATGTTCTGCATCTCGATGACGACCGGCTCGAGGTCGAGCTTGGACTCGGCCGACGCACCGGAGAGATAGTTGCGCATCCCCTCGTCGACGACGCGCTGGAACGCCTCGCTCTCCATTCGCTCGGCACGCTCGGGGTCGGGGCCTTCGGCGCGGGCGCGGCGGATCTCGGTGAGCGCGTTGTCGACGAGCTGCTGGCGCTCGTCGCGGTCCATCGCGTTGATCGCCGCGATGAGCTGTTCCATCCCCTTGGGCAACACCGCGTCGATGTAGCGGTTCCGCTCGGCGGGGGTCATCTCGCCGAAGATCGACTCGATGCGCCCGCGGAGGGCGGGGTCCTGGCGTTGCTCGAAGTCGAGCCGGTTCACGCGGGACGCGAGGCCGTCGATGATCGCGTCGCGGTCCGCGCCGCCGGCGTCGAGCGGGTAGTCGTCGAGATAGGCGGCGACGCGGGCGGCCGTTGGAGCGGTGGTGCTCGACAGCCACGCGAGGGCGCCGAGCCCGCCCCAGATGGCGACCAGCGCCGCGATGAGCATTATCCAAGTGCGTCGTCGAGTCATGCCAGAACCCTAGCCGTTGTGGGCGTTGCCCGTCCGTGCGGCGGCGGGCCGATGTGACGCGGCTACGCCTTGGCGAACTCGGCGTGCATCTCGTCCAACACGCGGCGGGTGCACTTGCCGATCGCTTCGTACTCGTGCTCGGTCAGGTTGGCCAGCGAGACGCGGGCCGAGGGGTCGACGACCTCGAACCCCTTACCGGGCAGCAGCACGACGCCGGTCTCCGAGGCGAGTCGGAAGAGGAAGTCGTTGGCCTTGTCCTGTTGCTTGAACCAGTCGGCGAAGCGGTCGCCGTAGACCTTGCGGCCGAGCTCTTCGAGGTCGATGAGGGTGTAATAGTCGACGGCGTTGGGGCCGTGCTCGGCGGCGACGCCGATGTTGACGCACAGCCGGCGATAGCGGTCGCGGATCATCCGCTTGGCGGCGTCCTTGTACCGGTCGTGCCGGTCCATCAGGCCGTGGAGGGCGAAGAGCGTCATCTGCAGTTGTTGCGGCGTCGACAGGCCGGCCGTGTGGTTCAGGGCGACCGATCGGCTGTCGGCGACGAGGCGGTCGATGAACTTGAGGTCGCGCGGCGTGTTGGTAAGCGATGCGTATCGCTGGTCGTTGGTCCGCTTGGCGTCGTCTGGCAGGGCGGCCAGGGCGTCATCGACGACGTTGTCGTGGTGCAGGCCGATGACGCCGAGCCGCCAGCCGGTGGCGCCGAAGTACTTGGAGAACGAGTAGACGCACAGCGTGTTGCGCGGGCAGGCGGCGAAGAGGGAGACGAACTCGTCGGCGAACGTGCCGTAGACGTCGTCGGTCACGATGTACAGGTCCGGCCGCTTGGTGTTGACCAGCTCGGCGAGCCGTTCGAGCGTGTCGGGCGACAGCTTGGTCGAGGGTGGGTTGCTGGGGTTGACGACGCAGAGCACCTTGATCGCCGGGTCCTCGAGCTTGGCGATCTCGCTGGCGGGGATCTGCCAGTCGTCGTGCTCGTCCATGCGGATATCGACGACGTCCAGGCCGTATTCGGGCAGCGGTGGGATTTCGAGATAGGGGGAGAAGATGGGGGTGCCGAGCGCGGCGTTGTCGCCGTGGTGCAGCAGGCCGTTGAGGCGCATGGTCTGGAAGATGTAGGTCATCGCGGCGGTGCCGCCCTCGGTGGCGAAGAGGTCGTAAGCGCCGTGGCGGGGCGTCGGGCCGAACATCTCTTGGGTGAGGTAGGCCTGCACGACCTGCTCGCAATGCGGGAGCATGCGGGGCGGGGTGGGGTAGACGCTGCCGAGGAAGGCGTTGACCGCTTCCTGGACGAACGCGTCTTCGTGGAGCCCGAGCTGGTCCTTGCAGTAGCTGATCGCGGCGCGGAGGAAGCCGACGCCTTCTTCGTCGGCGTGTTCGTGCGCGAAGGTGTCGAACCGGGCGGCGATGCCGGGTGCGTCGGGCAGGCCGCCGAATCCGATCTGCAGATAGGCGTAGGACCGCTCGGCCTGCTCGACGGCGAAGTCGCCGAGGCGGAGGAACGCCCGGCGGGGCAGCGTCGCGAGGAAGTTGGGGTTGCCGCGGCCGGCGTTGAGCATCATCCGCTGCGACTCGGTGGTCGCGAGCTCGATGAGCTTGTCCTTGAGCTCGAAGGGGCTGAGGTTGGCGAACTGGCTGGGGTCGATCTTTTCCATGACGAGCTTGCCGTTATGAGGTGGGAGACGCCGGGTTCTTGGTCACGAGGCCGACGATCAGCGGGCCCCACAGGGTGAGGAAGACGTTGGCCACGGCGTAGCAGACGGTGAAGGAGACGACGGGCGTGGCGTTGCCGGCCTTGTCGAGCAGCGCGGCGAAGCCGGGGTTGGCGCTGCGTCCGCCGACGAGGCAGCCGAGCGCCTCGATCGGGTTTCGGATGCGGAGCACGTAGTACGAGAAGAAGAAGACGATGACCTGCGGGACGAGCGTGACGCCGACGCCCAGCAGCAGCAGGGTGATGCCGTACTGCTTGATGGTGGTGATGGCCTGCGGGCCGGCCTCGAGGCCGACGACGCCGACGAAGACGGCCAGGCCGAAGTCGCGGAGGAAGTTGGACGCCCCCGAGGGCAGGGCGGCGAACTGCGGGTGGACGCTGCGCAGCCAGCCGAACAGCAGGCCGGAGAGCAGGCAGCCCCCGCCGGTGCCGAGGGTGACGGGCACGCCGCCGAGCTTGACGGTGATCATGCCGATAAGCACGCCCAGGGCCATGCCCAGGCCGAAGCAGATGAAGTCGGTGACGCGGGCGGCGGTGATCTTGTAGCCCAGCTTGGCCTGCACGCGGTCAAGGTCCTTGGGCTTGCCGGTGAGCGCGAGTTCGTCGCCGCGGTGGAGCACGGTTTCGGACAGCAACGGCAGGTCGTGGCCGAGACGCTTAGCGGCGGTGAGGAAGACGCCGTGGCGGGTCTCGACGCCGAGTTCGTCGTGGATCGCGCTCATGGGTTTGCCGATGAAGCCGCGGTGCGTGAGGATCACTTCGCGGTTCTCCTCGACGAGTTCGAGGCCCTGAGGCGGCTCGGTCTCGGGGCCGAAGTAATCGTCGGCCTGCTCGACGGCCTCGCGCCGGCCGGTGATGGCGACGACGTCCTCGGGCTGGATCGGGGCCTCGGCGTCGGCACCCTCCAGGCGACGGCCGCCGCGGATTATCGCTTCGACGGCGGCGCGGTCGAGGGCCTTGTCGATCTCGATCGGTGCCTTACCCACCGCTTGGTGGTTATCGCTGACGCGGTACAGCCGGGTGACGACGGGTTCGATCGCCTCGAACTCGCCGGGCTCGAGTTCGGTCTTGCCGCCGGACATCTTCTTGGCGAGCACGACGGCCTCCTTGCGGACGTCCCACCGCATGAGGGTCGGGAAGAACCAGGTGACCATGAGGATCGGGCCGAGCGAGCCGAAGATGTAGGTCATGGCGTAGCCGACGGCGATGTTGGTCTGCATCTGCTGCTTGGCGTCGGCGGAGACGTCGAGCTGCTGGATGGCTTCGCCGGCGGTGCCGATGATGGCGGATTGTGTGAGGCCCCCGGCGGCGAGCCCGGCGGCGGTGCCGCGGTCGAGCCCGGTGAGCCACGCGGCGACCAGGACGCACAGCAGGCCGACGACGGTCATCACGAACGCCGAGACGAGCTGGTTGAGCGTGCGGAGATTGAGGGCCTGGAAGAACTGTGGCCCGCCCTGGTAGCCGACGGCGTAGATGAACAGCGCGAAGAAGATCGACTTGACGCTCGTATCGACCTTGACGCCGAGCTGGCCGATGAGGACGCCCACAATCAGCGTGCCGGCGATCCCGCCGAGGACGAACCGGCCCGCTTTGAACTTGCCGATGAGGTAGCCGAGCGCGACGGTGACGAACAACACCGCCAGCGGCGCGTGGCCGAGGAAGTCTTGCAGCGTTTTGAGCCAGGCACCGTCCATGAATCTGACGAGGGTTGTTAATCGGTCCAACAATTAAGCAACGAGTTGCACACCGTTGAAAGGTTGACTCGCAAAGGTCAGCTTGTAAAGTTTCTTTGCCACGCAAGGTGTTTTGACGTGGCCGGAGTCGCTTGTGAAGGATTCCCCCTGGCTCATTCCATGAATCTGGATCGATGCAGCGGCCCGTCGGTGCGTTTTGTAGTTGTCTCAAGTCTTAGGAGATGTTGAATCATGGAAGATCGAGTGAATGGATGTGGCTATCTCATGCGCGTGCTGGGTTCGATGAGCTTGCTGGTGATCGGAGCGACGCCGGCGTTGGGGCACGGCACCGCCGTAAGTCCCGTCAGCCGCGTTTACAACGTCTATAACACCAACCTCGAATTCGAAAACGGGCCCCTGGATTTTGAGCTCGCCGACAACGCGGTCGCTCTCGATGGCACGAGTTCTTATTACACCTGGAACGAGGTCTCGCGCAATATCCCCGAAGCGGTGAACGCCGGCTTGCCCGAGGGCTTCGACTACTCGCCTTGGGTTCCGGACGGTCACTTGGCTAGCGGCGGCCGGGTTGAGGGCAACTATAGCGGCCGGCACTACGAAGGACTCGATCAAGCCAGCGACCAGTGGCCGACCACGCCGGTTACGGCAGGCGAGACGATCGAGGTGGACTTCTTGGCGACCGCGGCCCACGACCCCAGCGTCTGGGACGTCTGGATGACGACCGAAGACTGGGACCCCAACACCGCGTTGAACTGGGACCAGATGGAGTTTCTGGGGCGGCCTGATGCCACCTTGGTTTCTGGTCACTCGGGCGTGTCAGGCCACGCGGGTCATGGCGGGAGCGGACACTACTACTTTGACGTGACGATCCCCGCCGATCGCGAGGGGCATCACGTGCTGTGGATCGCGTGGCAGCGCGACGACCCCGTCGGCGAAGTCTTCTTCTCGACCTCCGATGTGTTCGTGACGAACAGCATCCCTGAACCGGCGACGGCGGCGTTTTTGCTATGGCCCGTGTTGGGCGCGATGGCCACGCGGCGTCGGTCACGAGGCTGACCCCGATCGCGATGTTCTTGGGTCGTGGTGTCTCCTCCTGCTCGTCCGCTTGGCCGTGCCGGGAGGTGGCACCCGATCGGGGGAAGAGCAGCCGGGAATGCCTCCTCCAGGACTCGAACCTGGGACCTGCGGATTAAGAATCCGATGCTCTAACCAACTGAGCTAAGGAGGCGGGCGGGCCGACGGATCGGCGCGGCCACGGGCGTGCGCCACCCGCGGCCGAGCCGCGCAGTTTAAGGGAGGCCGGCGGGTTGTCAACGCGGCGGCGGCGGGCGGGACGCTAGACTGAGGGCTTGGCCCGCCGCATGCCCCGTGATGTCTGGAAGACGCGATCGATCGCCGCCCTGGCGGCGGCTTGGGCTGTTGTGGCGTGTCCGATGGCGGTGGCGCAGCAGACCTTTACGCTCGACGACGAGGCGGGCTTCGTGCTGGTCGAGCCGCCGGACCCCAGCTCGCCGGAGGGCCGGCTGCAGGCGGCGCGGACGGCGCTGGCCGAGGACCGGCTGAAGGACGCGCTGCAGATCGTCAACGCCTTCATCGACAACAACCCCAACAGCCCATTCGTGATCGACGCCCGGCTGATCCGCGGCGACATCCGCGTGGCCGAGAAGAGCTATTACCAGGCGTTGTTCGACTACGAGTACGTTGCGCGCACGAGCCCGGCGAGCGAGGCGTGGCTGATCGCGCTGGAGCGCGAGTTCGAGATCGCCCGCGTGTTCGTCAACGGCGGCAAGCGCAAGTTCCTGGGCCTCCGTCTTATCCCGGCCAAGAGCGAGGGCGAAGAGCTGCTGATCCGTATTCAAGAGCGTGTCCCCGGCTCGGAGCTCGGCGAGAAGGCCAGCATCCTGCTCGCGGACTACTTCTTCGACGATGGCGACATGTTCCAGGCGTCCGAGGCGTACGACCTGTTCCTGCTGAACTACCCGACCAGCCCGCAGCGGGAGTGGGCGATGCTTCGGCTGATCCAGGCGAACCTCGCTCGGTTCCGCGGGCCGGAGTACGACGCGACCGGGCTGATCGAGGCCGGGCAGCGGCTGGCGCAGTATCAGGCGGAGTTCCCGGCGTCGGCCGAGCGGATCGGCGTGGACGCGCTGGACATCCGTATCGCGGACGCGATGGCCGACAAAGACCTGGCCGACGCGCGGTGGTACGAGCGGCGGGGCAACGACGTCTCGGCGGCGTACCTGTACCGCCGGGTGGTGGAGGATCATCCGCAGAGCACCGCGGCGCAGGTCGCGATCGCTCGGCTGGCGAAGCTGCCGGTGCCGGTGGTCGAGAAGACGGCGCTGATCCCGCTGTCGGCGAGCGACGAGCCGGTGCGGCGCAGCGAGGGGCAGGGCGTCGGCCAGCTGCGACGCCAGGACACGGACGACCGGGCCCAGCAGCAGGCGCGAGAGGAGTTCATCCAGCGGCTGCGGAACCTGGAGTCCAACCCCGACGGCTCGGGCGGGCTGGACCCGACGGGCGGCCCGGAGGTGTTCCCGCGGTGACCGAGCGTCGGCGAGCGATGGGCGTGTGGCTGGCGGCGTCGGTGCTGGCGTCGCTGTGGCTGGGCGGCTGCGGGTACTCGACGCAGGGGGTCTACCCGGAGGGGTATCGCACGGTGGCGGTGCCGGTGTTCGGGAACCGGACGTTTTATCGCGGGGTCGAGCTGGAGATGACCGAGGCGGTGATCAAGGCGATCGAGTCGCGGACGCCGTACCAAGTGGTCAGCGGCGGGGTGGCGGACACGGTGATCCGCGGCGAGGTGGTGGACATCGAGCAGGAGCGGCTGACGCGTCGGCGGACGGGGGCGACGCCGAACCAGATGGAGGTGCGGGTGACGGTCGACCTGGTGTGGGAGGACGCGCGTCGCGGCGAGGCGATCGACGACCGGCTGGGGCTGACGGTGTTCGGGGTGTACGCCCCGGCGATCGAGCTGGGCGAGCCGCTGGAAGTGGCGTTGCGGCAGGCGATCTCCCGGACGGCGGACGAGGCGGTGTGGATGATGCAGGTGGACGCGTTCGAGGACCCGGTGACGGCGTCCTCGGCGGAGATCGACGAGGCCGGGGGGCCATGATCCGGGGCTGACGCGACCGGCCTGAACGGTCGATAAGCCCTGTGTCAGCCTGCTGCGCCTCGCGGGGGCCGATGCCTCTACACTAGGTGGTTGGCTTTTGCCTTGGGGGTTGCTTTCCGAGAGACCGAATGAGTCAGCCCGACCCGAATGAAGACAAGCACGACAAGAGCGACAAGCCCGATCAGAACGATCGCGAGAAGGGCGGCAAGCCCGGGCGCGGCGGCCAGGGCGGCAAGCCCTCGACGCTGATGGGGCGTGGCGCGCTGGGGTGGGTGTTGCTGGCGGGCCTGGCGGTCGCGTTGGTGCTGATGATGAGCAACGCCCGCAACGCCGCCGACGAGGTGACGTGGAGCGAGTTCCGCGAGATGGCCAAGCAGAACCAGCTCGAGGAGATCAAGGTCAGCGAGTCGGCCATCACGGCCACGGTCAAGGGCCAGGTCGACGGTGAGCCGGACGGGTCGTCGACCAGCCGCAAGCGCGTGGCGATCCTTCGCGAGCAGATCGGGCTGGTGACGGTCGAGCTCGACGAGCTGGGGATCAAGTACACCAACGAGCCGAGCAACAACCTGCTGCCGACGCTGCTGATCACGTTCGGGCCGGTGCTGCTGATTGCGCTGCTGATCTACTTCTTTTTCATCCGCGCGATGCGGTCGGCCGGCGGCGGGCCGGGCGGGATGCTGGGCAGCTTCGGGCGGTCCAAGCACCGCATGATGAACAAGGAGCACTCGACGATCATGCTCTCGGACGTCGCGGGCATCGAGGAGGCCAAGGACGAGGTCACCGAGATCATCGAGTTCCTGAAGAACCCCAAGAAGTTCCAGCGGCTGGGCGGGCGCGTGCCGCGCGGCGTCCTGCTGATCGGTGAGCCGGGCTGCGGCAAGACGCTGCTGGCCAAGGCGGTCGCCGGCGAGGCGGACGTGCCGTTCTTCTCGATCTCGGGCTCGGACTTCGTGGAGATGTTCGTCGGCGTGGGCGCCAGCCGGGTCCGCGACCTGTTCAAGCAGGCCAAGGAGTCGGCGCCGTGCATTATTTTCCTGGACGAGATCGACGCCGTCGGGCGCAAACGCGGCAGCGGCTTCAACTCCGGCGGGCACGACGAACGAGAGCAGACGCTCAACGCGATCCTCGTCGAGATGGACGGGTTTGAGTCATCGGATCAGGTGATCGTGATGGCGGCGACCAACCGTGGCGACGTGCTGGACAAGGCGTTGACCCGCCCCGGCCGGTTCGATCGCTCGATCCAGGTGCCGCTGCCGGACATCAAGGGCCGGCTGCAGATCCTCAACGTCCACGCCCGCAAGGTGAAGATGTCGCCGGCGGTCGACCTCGAGCGGCTGGCGCGGGGGACGCCGATGTTCTCGGGCGCCGACCTCGAGGCGATCATCAACGAGGCGGCGATCTCGGCGACCATGCTGGGCAAGGACTTCGTCGAGCAGGAAGACCTCGAGGAGGCCCGCGACAAGGTCCGCTTCGGCCGGGCCCGCAAGAGCCACAAGATCGAGGAGGACGAACGCGTGCTCACGGCGTATCACGAGGCCGGTCACGCCGTGCCGCAGGTGCTGCTCGAGCACGCCGACCCGCTGCACAAGGTCACGATCATCCCGCGCGGCCCGTTCGGCGGGGCGACGTTCAGCCTGCCCGAGAAGGACCGCCACGGGTACGGGCTGAAGTGGATGCTCGACACCATGAAGATGGCCTGCGGCGGGCGGATCGCCGAGATGAAGAAGACCGGCGACCTCTCCAGCGGGGCGGCGCAGGACATCCGGCAGGTCACCGCGATGGCCCGTCACATGATCCTCGAGTGGGGCATGAGCGAGAAGCTCGGCTTCGTGAACTACCAGCCCGGCGACGACCCCAACACGCTGGTCGCCGAGCGCCCGTACGGCACGGAGACCGCCCGGGTGATCGACGAGGAGGTCCGCCGGATCGCCGACGAGGCCTACCGCGACTGCGAGCGGCTGATCGAGGACAACTGGGACAAGGTGACGGCGATCGCCGAGGCGCTGCTCAAGTACGAGACGCTGACCAGCGACGAGGTCGAGAAGCTGATGCGGGGCGAGTCGCTGGGCAAGCCGACGGTCAGCGAGTTGATCGAGGCGGAGCAGGAGAAGAAGGTCGCCGCGACGCAGACGCCGCCGCGACCGGCCGCCGACCCGGACGAGGACGCCCCGCCGGCGGGCGCGATGCCCAGCCCGGCGTGAGCTTCGGCGACGATCTTCATGGTTGAGACGCGGGGGTCGGGTACGCTCTGGATATGACGGCGTCTCATACGGGCGGCCTGGGTGTGTTGGCGCCCGGCGGCGTGATCGACAGCGAGTTGCACTGCGTGGTTTGCGGCGCGAGCCTGCGCGGCCGGGCGCTCACCGGGACGTGCGGCCGATGTGGGGCGAGGGTGAGCGAAACGATCGATCGGCTCGACCCGACGTACAAGCTGGACACGGACGGCCGGTTGGGCGAGTCGATCGGGTGCCGCGACTGCGGGTACGACCTGCGTGGGATGCGGCCGTCGGACAATTGCCCGGAGTGCGGGCTGGCGGTGCGCGAGTCGATGCGCAGCGACGTGCTGGGGCTGATGAAGCCGGCGTGGCTGAAGCGAGTGCGTTCCGGGCTGACGATGATGTTTGTGTCGTTGGCGCTGGCGATCGTGGGCGGGGTGTTGCTGGGCGTGGTGGGCACGGCGATCGCGACGGCGACGGCGGTGTCCGGGGGTGGCGGCGGCTCGATGCGGGTGATGATGGGGATGAGCGTGGCGATGTTGGCATTTCAAGTCTTGGTCTGCGGGACGATCTGGCTGGTCGGGGTGTACCTGTTCACGGCCGCCGAGCCGACGGGGCGTCGCGAGGCCGAGGCCGGGCCGACGAAGATGGCGCGATACGCCGAGGTGATCGGGTACGGGGCGAGCCTGATCGTGGGGGCGATCGCTTCGGTACAGATGATGGGCAGCGGGGTCGGTCTGGTGGGGCCTCAGCTGCTGTTTTCGATGTGCTCGACCGTGGCGGGGGTGGTGTCGTTCGCGGGGCTGATGTTCCTGGGTTCGCGTCTGTTCGCCCGGGTGCCGACGGGGCGGTTGACGCAGCAGGCTCGTCGGGTGGCGTGGGGCGTGCTGATCTTCGGCGGGATCAGCGTCGTGGGCGAGGCGGGGCAGTCGATCGTGCAACTGAGCGCGGGCTCGGCGCCGGTGATGGCGCAGCTGTCGCAGGCCGCCCAGGCGCAGTCGGGCACGGCGGTGCCCGGCGGGCAGTCGCAGACCACGGTGCACACCAACGCGGACGGCAGCGTCGTCGAGACCACGGTGACGACGTTCCCGGACGGGAGCACGATGACCGAGGCCGAGACCCGCAACGCCAACGGCACGGTGACGCAGACGAGCCAGTACGTCTCGTCGACCAACGTGTCGTTCGCGGGCGGGAACAACGTGCCGTTGCTTGTCGTGCAGCTGATCGGCGGTCTGGGGCTGGCGGTCGTGGGGATCTGGGGGTTGGTGCTGGCGATCCTGCTGTACCGCAAGCTGAACGCGGCGATCGTGAACGCGACGGATCGGCTCAAGCTGATCGGATCAGGCGAGGTCTTTGAGGTGCAGCACCGTGTCGGCGGGGTGTGACTCGGCGAGGTTTCGGCCGACGACGGCGTCCAAGTCGCGGGCGGGCAGGCCGGTGCCGGGGCGTTTGATCGCGAGGTCGTCGGGCGTCAGGGCGTGGCCGGCGGGGAGGTCGCGGGTGGTGACGATGGACTGTCGGGAGACGCGGGCGACGTCGGCCTCGCAGGGCTGGACGCGCTTGGCGATCGGGCCGAACGCGGCGGCGGCCTGTTTGGCGCGAGCGACGTAGTCGGCGAACTGTCGGGGATCGAGCGAGGCGGCGTGGTCGGGGCCGTCGGCGGTGGGGTCGAGCGTGAGGTGTTTCTCGAGCAGGCAGGCGCCGGCGGCGACGGCCCAGGCGCCGGTGTCGGGGCCGGGCGTGTGGTCGGAGTAGCCGACGCGGAGGCGCGGGGCGTCGGGGAGCAGGTCGTCCCAGGAAGAGCGGAGCTTGGCGATCCCGCCGAGGCCGGCCTGATCGAGCGGGGCGGGGTAGCTGGAGACGCACTGCAGCAGTGCCCCGCCGGACTGCTGGGCGACGCGGGCGGCGTGGCCGAGCTCGCCGTTGTCGCAGGTGCCGGTGCTGACCAGCAGCGGCTGGCCGAGAGCGGCGACGCGGTCGAGCAGCGGGGTGTTGACGGCGTCGGGCGAGGCGATCTTGGCGGCGTCGATCGGCAGCTCGGCCAGGTCGTCGACGTCGGCGAGCGAGAAGGGCGTGACGATCAAGGCCATCCCCGCGTCGTGGGCGGCCTCGCCGAGCGCACGCATGGTGTCGAGCGGCAGCGTGAGCGCATCGAGCATCGCACGCGGGTCGTCGGCCGAGCCTTGCTGATACCGGGCCAGCTCGGCGTCGCGCGAGAGCAGGCGGTCGGGGCGGAAGAGCTGGAGCTTGATCGCGTCGGCTCCAGCCTCGGCCGCGGCGTCGAGCAGCCGGCGGGCCCGGGCGGCGTCGCCGTCGTGGTTGACGCCCAGCTCGGCGATCACGGCGACGACGGCGGGGGCTTCCGTCGTGGCGTGGCGGTACGTGAGGCGGTCCGTCGCCATGCGAGCATGGTACCCCGGGGCGGTCGCTGAAACCGATATGATGCCCGGTCCGGCGTCGCGGAACCCAAGCGGCGTCGCGCCGAGTCGGTAGCTCAATCGGTAGAGCATCGGCCTTTTAAGCCGCTGGTTCCGGGTTCGAGTCCCGGCCGACTCATTGGCGAGCGCGTCGGCGAGATGCGCGCGCCAACCCTTCTTCAATGACATCGATTGTTTGACGCCGCTCTCGTCGCGTCGGCCGGCTTTGCCGTGATCGGGGCGGGCCCGCCGCGTTTGCGCGCGCCGCGCTCGCCACCCGGCCCCTGAAAAAGGAGCCGCCATGCCATCGCGACCGACATCGACCGTTCCCAGAATCGTTCTTGCTCTGCTTCACAGCCTGGCTGTTGGCTTGATGGCGCCGACCTCTGAGCTGTTGGCCCAGCCGACCGGCGAGGTGATCGCGCAGGTCGAGTCGGCGCTGGCCGAGCGGGACGCACGGATCGCGGCGCTTGAAGCGGGCGCGGCCGTCTACGCCAAGCCCGAGGGCTGGCCGGCGCCCCCGGCCGAGCTGACGTGGCCGGTGCACCGAGTCATCGAGCTCGGCCCAGGCGTGCAGCCGTTCCCGTGGGAGCTATGGCCGGAGGACGCCCCGCCCGGGACGCGCATCGTCGTCCGCGGCAAGCGGATCGACGAGCGAGGCCGGCCCGTCAACATCCGCCCGGCCCTGCGAGGCTCGGCCCGCTGGAGCCGACGGCTCGACGGGACGGTCGTCGAGTTCCAAGGGGTCGTCTTCCTGCCCGACCCCGACACCACCTTCTTCGAGTTCGGCGAGGAGCTCGACGTCATTGTGCGTGACTGCTACCTCCGCGGCGATGTGCTCGACACGCGCGACGCGCTCAACCACCACCGCACCGGGTTCATGGCCGTGATCGACACGCAGGTCTCGGGCGCGGCGTTCGGGCTCAAGGGCGTGGACTACGCGCGGGGCGTGCGGCTTTACACCGTGACCGACGACGCCATCCAGAGCACGCCGGTTCTGGAGGGCGCGATCGTCGACGGGCTGGTGCGGTACCGCGACACCCACGCCGACGCGGTCGAGTACGCCGCGTTCGAGGGCATCCGCTGGGACGGTCTCGTGGCCCGACACCTCGACGGGGGCGGGATCATCGCCAAGCACGCCCGCGATGTCGTGATCCTCAACTCGACGATCGACATGGCCAGCGACTACGCGGCCTATGCGCTGGCGATCCAGGGCGACGCGACGGACGTCCGCTGGTGGGGCGGCGCGATCCGCGGCCGCGTCCGCATCCTGGGGGACGTCGACAACGTCGAGTTCCGCGGCGTGGCGTTCGAGACGCCAGCGCGGCAACTCCGGGCGCTCGCCGACAAGGGCGTGCGGTTCGTCGATTGCACGAACTTTGGACAGCCTTGGCCGAACGATTGGCCTGAGCCGCGACCGTGATCAAGCCTGCCGCGGACGACGCAGCATGACCATGGCGCCGGCCGCGAGCAGGGCGAGCGTGCCGGGCTCGGGGATGAACCCGACGTAGCTGTCGCTGTCGTCGGCCGTGCCGATCGAGCGGATGTGGTACCCGACGCGGAGCTCGCCGCTGTTGAGGTCGGCGATCACATCGCTGAAGTCGAGGCCGCCGTCGAGTTCGTAGACCAGGCCAAGAATGTCGCTAGCAGCGTTCACGCCATTGGTCGGCGGGCCGGGGTTCACATCGGCCGAGAGCGAGGGCGTCGCGTTGAAGGGCGGAGTGGCGTTGTTGGCGCCGGGCAGGTTCGGGGGGTTGGCGCCGCCACCGGAGAAGTTGACGGTGCCACCGAGCTGAAGCACGCCGGTCTGGCTGTCGATCAGGCCGTCCTGGTCGATGTAGACCTCGGCGATGTTCGAGTTGATGCCGACGTCGTTGGTGACCGCCAGCAGGATCTCGTTCGCGGCGATGTTGATGCCGAAGGCGTTGAACGCCCCGGTGCTGTCGTAGAACGTCGCGCCGAGCTGGTCGGAGAGGTCTTCGACGTTGTTGTTCGTGATCTTCACGAAGTCGAGCGAGATCATCGCGGCCTGCGTGGTCGCCGTGACGGCGAGCGAGGCTGCGATCGTGAGCCCCGTCCAACCCATTCGAGTCGATAGCTTCATCTTTCAAACCTCCTATGAATCTGGCACTACAAAGGCCCGGGAAAACACATCGCCCCGGACTGTGGAGTGAGCCCCTCTTGAGCCACCCTCTGGCCGAACTCTAACGAAGATTTGCCGGCTGTGAATGCGTTGCCGCAAAAATTAGCGATCTAAACGCTTTCATAGCGTAAATGGGTAATTTGAGCTTAGAGGGAAACCCTTGGTTAGCAACCCGGTGATTCGGGGATGGCCTGTTTTTAGCCCGGGGCGTCACCCAGCGCCGGACCGCTCGCGCGGGGCGGTGCTTAGACCGACCGAGCGGCGCGGCGGATTACTCGTGGGTCAGATAGATGGGGTGGGTGACGGGCCCGAGGGGGAGGCCGTCGTTGTCGGGGTCGATGACGGCCGCGGTGATGCCCAGGGGGACGGTGGCCTGGTCGATGCTGTACGGGCGGTCGGGCTCGGCGACGAGGTCGAAGCCCTGGACCTCCGAGAAATTGACTTGGTCGGAGAGGTCGATGGGCTCGCCGGTCAGGGTGACCTCGGCGAACTGGAACTCGGCGGCGTTGTTGGCCGGGAAGGGTTGCTGGCTGAGGTCGCGGAGCTGGGCGTCGAGCGCATCGTCGTAAGGGATCGTGGGTTGGATGATGCCCTTGGCGATGACGACGCGGACGCGGCTGCCCTTCTCGCCGTTGACGATGAGTTGCGGGCCGTCGGACGAGTAGGTGCCGGTCTGGCCGGGGCTCAGGCCGTTGACGGCGAGGTCGACCTGCGCGTCGCGAGCCTGCTCGGTAGCCAGGCCGTGGGAGCCGGCCTGCGTGCCGGTGCCGAAGAGCTGGCCGCTGGCCCGGGAGCCGTCGGCGAAGGTAACGGTGAAGGTCGACCCGATGAGTTCGGCGCCCGAGACGCCGCCGACGTCCCACTTCGGCTTGGTGCCTTCGTCGAGGGGCTTTTTGTGCGTGCCGGCGACGGAGTTGGGGTCCATGTCGATGGAGAAGCCGAGCGACTCGCCGGGGTTGAAGCCGCTGTCTTGGTCGGCGTCGAAGGTGATGAGCAGCCGCTCGTAGCCGAGGGGGCCGCCGTCGCCGAGGTAGTGCGGCGCGGTCTTGCCGGGGTGGTGCACGACGCCGGTTGTGTCGTTGCGATCGATGTTGAGCGGCTTGGCGACGCTGTCGCCGGCCTTGCCCTCGGGGTCGAAGACGGTGTCGGGGAACAGGGCCTCGGTGACGTCGAGCTCGAACGCGACGATGTCCTTGCCGCCGGTGTTGCGCAGGAGGAACGAGTTCTTGCCGTAGTTCGAGCGCTGCACGTTGTTGACCTTGGCCATGATCTCGAGCACGGCCGCGCCGGGCGTGTCATTCCCGTGCGCAGCCGAGGGGGTGATCATGGCGGCCGCCAGGGTGACGGGGGTCCAAGAGCGCAGGGGCGGCTTGTTCACGCGAGATGGCTCCTTCGAGACTCGGGGAATCGCGGGCGCTTATGCCTTGCTCAGCGCGTCGTACTGCTCGAGCGTGGCGTTGTCGAGGCAGGCCTCGATGATGCGTTTCCCGTGGGGGGCGAGGTCGTCGACCATGAATTTCTTGAGCTGATCGTCGAAGAAGCCCTTGAGGATCTTTGCGCCGGCGTCGTAGGCGGCCTCGCCGACCTCGGGCTGGGTCTCGACCTGAAGGAACCAGTGGCCGATCTGCTGGCCCTCGACCTGAATGGTCTGGCGGGTTCGGCCGAGCAGGGGGCAGCGGCTCTGGACGAGGTGGGCGGGGTTGAACGGGTTGGAGCCGCGGCGCGAGAGGTACTCGCGGGCGATCCACTGGGGGGCGAAGCCGACGTTCCAGGCCCCGATGTTCTGGTTGGGGCAGAGGATGAACATGGTGTCGGTGGTGTCCATGATCTGATCGAGCAGGATGTTGGCCTGGTCGACGCGGCGTCCGGTGGCAAAGGGCCAGTAGGAGCCGACGCCCTCGGACTGCATGCCGCCCTGGTCGACGATGGAGGGGTTGCCGTGGCCGCGCGGGGCGGTGAGTCGCCAGAGGAAGGCGAGCGCGGGGTTGAGCAGGTGGAAGACGCCGATGATGCCGTAGGTCGGTCGTTCGGCGGTGCAGGGGGGGCAGCGGACGCCGAAGGAGCGGATGTCGACGGTGACGGGCTCGGTGACGATGTTGGGGTAGTCGCTTCGGGAGACGACGAGTCGGGGGTTGGGGCAGGGCACGCCGGGCTCGTCCTCGATGTGCTCCCAGATGAGGGCGGTCGAGTGGGGGGCGGCGTCGATGTTGAGGAAGAGCAGCGGGTTTTTGGGGTGGACGGTGAGCTTTTCGAGGTGCGGGTCGGTGCCGTACTGGGTGATGTGGTTGACGCGGAGGAACCAGGCGGTCTCGGCGTCGGTGACGGTGAGCTTCTTGGGCGCGCCGAGCTCGTGGTGCTGCAGGTCGGGCCGGCAGAGAGCCATGTCGTCGGTGACGGGGTTGAGCTGGACGCCGCGCGGCAGGGTGAGGTAGCGGGCCTCGTCGGAGACGACGTTGGTGCCGAGCTTCATGCGGCCGTCGGCCTCGCGGTGGACGTGCTCGAGCATCTCGGACTTGCCGCCGCCCGAGGCGCCCTCGTGCATGATGGTGACGGTGTTGTCGTAGGGGGTGACGACCTGGACGGTCGAGCAGTGGGCGGTGGTCCAGTGCTCGCGCTCGCCGAGGGTGAGGAGCATGCCGTAGACGCCCTTCTTGGCGGACGGGCCAGGGTAGAGGTTGTAGGAGAAGAGCTCGTGAAGGCCGGCCTCTTTTCGGCGGTTGTGGACGACGACTTGCTTGCCGTCGAAGTGAGTGTGGCGGAAGGGCGGGGCGATGTAGATGATCGCGGCGTGGTGGTAGTCCTCTTTGATCGAGGCGACGGGGACGATGCCCTGGAGCATGGCCAGGCCGAGCGCGAAGAAGCCGGCGTTGGCGGGGCAGATGGCCAGCGCGGGCAGGCCCGAGCCGGCGGTCATGCCCGCTTCGAAGAAGAAGCAGGCGAGGTCCTGGGTCTTGAGCCAGGCCAGGGTGTCGTCGCGGGTGGACTCGAAGTCCTTGCCGAAGCGCGCGTCGAAGGTGGGCTTGTCGGTGGCTTCGTGGTCGGCGATGACCATGCAGTTGGGGTCGCGCCGGCGCATGTAGGGATCGACGTAGTTGGCCGAGACGCCGTTCTTCACCCGGCAGACGCGGGCCTCGACGATGCGTTTGCCGTTCACGTCGTAGGCGACCTCGTAGAAGCCGTCTTCGCCTACCTGATCCTCGGGCACGGCCAGGGCCACGAGCTCCTCGACGGTGCTCGCGAACGTAACGGACTTGGCTTCGCGGAGGACCGAGAGAGCAGAGTGCGAGAGGGTGACTTCTTCGGGCAGGGCGGTGATCATGGCGGTGGCGTGGGGTTGTGGACGCGGGGCGGGGCGTGAACGGCCGGCCGATCGTATCAGTGTTTGCGGTGCGAGATGCGCCGGTTTGAGGGGCAAGTCGCTAGGTGAATGTCGCATCGAGTGGATGGTGAAAACCCTTGTGTTGCGGTCGAACGGCGCGATCGTTAGAGTTGCGTCAACGCTCAGGTGCCTCGTGGCGAACGTTCGTCGCGGGGTGAAAAGGGAAGCGGAGTGCGTCGGTTTCTTGGAGGAGCCGACAACTCTCCCGCGGACGCGCCGCCGTGTTGGGCGGCCGACGAGTCGAGTCGCGAAGACCGCTCGTCGTGCCAGCGTCCGGTCCATCGAGCTGGAACGCCTCGATCGTTGATCGAGGCGGAACAGCTCAGCCACTGCCCGGCTCGCAAGGAGTCGATGGGCGGGAAGGCGGACCGGTCGAGCCCTCAGCCGGAAGACCTGCCCGAGCGTGGTGTGTGTCCTCGCGGAACAGGACGCCCGCACCGACGCTGGGCCATTGCCCCTGATTGCTCGTTCGTCGTTGCGCGGTGATTCCGTCGAGGCCGGTCTGTGTACCTCTTGGACTCAGGGGCGGTCCCGCGCGCATCGGGGCGAAAGGAGTGAGTTGATGAGTCTTATTCGTGCATGTCGTGTCGGCTTGGCCGGCCAGTGTTTTGGTCTCGTGGCGCTCGGCGCCGGGGCGGTCCACGCCGATCCATTTGCCGACGCCGTGGTGAGCTACACCCCGGGTGTTGGCGTAGGCGCTGGGTTTGACGACCCGGCGGCCGCACTAGGCAGCCCGACGCGGTTCACGTCGCCGTCGTCGCCCTTCGGCGGCGCGGTTACGCCGTTTAACTCGGCCTTCGGTCCGGGCGAACTGGTGACCATCGGCGAGGGCGGGTCGCTGGTGGTCTCTTTCGACGAGCCGGTGACGGACGATGCGAGCAACCCGTTTGGCATCGATCTGCTGATCTTTGGCAACAGCTTCGCGGGGCTGGACTTCGGCACGAGGCTAGCCACGGGCGGTGTGTTCAGCGAGGGCGGCGTGATCGAGGTCAGCGCCAACGGCGTCGACTTCGTGACGGTGCCGGGGCTTGACGCCGACGGCTCGTTTCCGACGCTGGGCTATCAGGACGTGACCGAGCCCTTTCCGGGCGACCCGGGCCTCGTGCCGACCAGCTTCACCAAGCCGGTCGACCCGTCGCTCGACCTCACGGGCCTGAGCACGGCGCAGATCGCCGCGGCGTACGACGGCTCGGGCGGCGGCGTCGGGATCGACCTGGCCACGGTTGGGCTCGACAGCATCCAGTTTGTGCGGATCAGCAACCCGATCGGCAGCGGCGTGACGCCGGAGATCGATGGCTTTGCCAATGTCCCCGAGCCGGGCGTCATGGCTTGTCTCGCGCTGGGCGTGGCGACCCTGGTCTCGCGTCGCCGGCCCGCCTGATCGATCCACTGCGTCGGCGCGGGGCTAACGCCTCACGCCGGCTTTATGCCAGGCCTCAAGCCGATTCCTCGAACCCCCGGCTTTACGCTGATCGAGTTGCTCGTCGTGATCTCGATCATCGCGTTGCTGATCGGGCTGCTGCTGCCGATCTTGGGGTCCGCACGCGAGACGAGCCGGCTGGCGGTGTGCGGCAGCCAGGTGCGGCAGCTGATGCTCGCGGCGCAGGTCTACGCCAACGACTACGGCGGCGCGTTGCCGCCGGCGTACGACTACAGCGCGGGCGACGGGTGGGTCTACGAGTGGGACTTCCGTCGCGACGCGCCGTTCAGCCCAACGCGGGTCGAGCCGGGGCTGTTGTGGCAGGGGCGCGTCGACGTCGAGGTGTTTCAGTGCCCGAGCTTCGATGGCTCGGCGAACTCGCCGGGCGATCCCTTCACGGGCTACAACTACAACGCGAGTTACCTGGCGGGCTACCGCGGGTTCACGACCGCCGACGTGGTGCCTTCCGCCCGGATCGAGGCGATCGCGACGCCGTCGGCCACGGCAGTGTTCGGCGACGGCGAGTGGGCCAACGGGGCCAACAAGTACATGCGAGCGCCGTGGAACGTGCCGCCGACGGCCGAGCCGCCGTTGGATCCTTTTCTGACCGGCTCGACGCGGGCCGCCGGGACGCAGGGCTTCCGCCACGCCGGCGACACCACCCAGGTGGCGTGGGCCGACGGCCATGCGTCGTCGTTGAGGGATCGTCGAGTCGCCGGCCCCGCCGCGGTGCAGGCCTCGGTCGCGGCGGGCACGGGCTTTCTGGATGACACCAACGCGCCCTACGATCTCGAGTAACCCCATGCGTATCACCCACTGCGTCTGCACCAATCGATGCTTTGCATCGCTCGTCGAAGAGGCGGAGCGTGAGGGGCTGACGCTGGATGAACTGGCCGAGCGGACGGGGGCGTCGGAGGGTTGTGGGATGTGTCGACCCTACCTGCGCGAATCGATGCGGACCGGTGAGACGGTGTTCACACGTGTGATCGTGGATCGGCCGGACAGCGGCGCGGCCTGAGCGGGCCGCGGCGGGTGACGTGCGATGACTTGGCCAAGGAAGGCGGTGAGCGATGTGCGAGCGGATGTGCGAGGGACGGCGGACGGCGAGACTGCCGGGGGCGGGCGAGCGACCGAGTGCCGGGCCGGGCGACTGCCCGATCTGCGGCGCGCCCAACGGCTGTGCGATCGCGGCGGGCCGGGCGCCGTCGAGTTGTTGGTGCATGACCGCCGGCGACGTGCCCGAGGCGCTGCGTGCCGAGGCCCGGCGGCGCGGCGGGGACGAGCGCTGCGTCTGCGAGGCCTGTATCACGGCTTATCGCCGCACCGGGCGGGTCCGTCGGATGGTCGCGTAGCCGGCGTGGAATCGCGTGCCCAGCGGCGGCGTTGTGCCCCTCACCGGGCGTGACGCCCTCAACCCGTAGAATCACGCAATGACCACCGCCACCGCCTCGACCGAACCCATCAACGCCGCCCCCAACGCCGACGGCACCGAGAACGTCGTCATCATCGGCTCCGGCCCCGCGGGCTGGACCGCCGCGATCTACGCCGCCCGCGCCGAGCTTCACCCTTTGGTCTTCCCCGGCCGGGCCCAGGACAAGGACCTCGTCCCCGGCGGGCAGCTGATGCTCACCACCGACGTCGAGAACTACCCCGGCTTTCCCAACGGTGTCACCGGCCCGGAGATGATGCACATGCTGTATCACCAGGCCATGCGCTTCGACACCCGCGTCGTCACCGACGACGGCGTCATGACCAAGGACGAGCTGCCCAACGAGACGCTCTACCAGACGTTTCAGAATGTCGCCGAGGTCGATCTCTCGCAGCGGCCGTTTACGATTAAGGGCGACAACGGGTACGAGGGCAAGGCCCACTCGATCATCATCGCGACCGGCGCGAAGGCCAAGTGGCTCGGGCTGGAGAACGAGTACCGGCTGGCGCAGGCCGGCGGCGGGGTGTCGGCTTGCGCGGTGTGCGACGGGGCGCTGCCGATGTTCCGCGACCAGCCGCTGGGCGTGGTGGGCGGCGGCGACACGGCCGTCGAGGAGGCCAGCTACCTCGCCAAGTTCGCCTCGCGGGTGCACATGTTCGTCCGCCGCGACGAGCTGCGGGCCAGCAAGATCATGGCCGACCGCGCCCTCAACAACGACAAGATCACCATCCACTGGAACACCGAGGTCGTCGACGTGCTCGGCGACGACAAGGTCACCGGTGTCAAGCTGCTGCACAACAACTACCCCGAGGGCAGCGCCGAGCGGAACAGCGAGTTGGAGCTCAAGGGCCTGTTCATGGCCATCGGGCACGAGCCGATCACGCACTTCCTCAACGGCCAGGTCGAGACCGACGACGTCGGGTACCTGAAGCTCAAGCACGGTTTTCACTCGTGCACGTCGGTCGACGGCGTGTTCGCGGCGGGCGACGTGGCGGACTCGCACTACCGCCAGGCGATCACCGCGGCGGGGATGGGGTGCAAGGCGGCGATGGACGCCGAGCACTACCTCGCGACGCTGCCGGTGGCGGGCTGAACGGGCTCGGTCGCGAGTCGGTCGCGCGACTCGTTGAAGCGGTGCCAGTTCCAGAGGCAGGCGGCGAAGGCGAAGGCCAGGACGGCCGAGCCGGTGACGTCGCTGACGAAGTGGGCGTGGGTCATGACGCGGGTGACGGCGCAGCCGATGGCCAGGGCGAGCCAGATGGGGGTGCCCCAGGGGTAGAGCCGGCAGAGCATCCACGCGCCGCCGAAGGCGACCATGGCGTGGCTGGACGGGAAGCCCATGTCGCCGGCGTCGAGCCCGCCCTCCCAGATCGGCCGCCACTCGTACACCCCGTCGGTCTCGCGTGGCCGCAGGCGTCGGGCCAGCAGCTTGACGACCTCGGCGACCGCGCCGGCGCCGGCCGAGGCGAGCACGATCAGCAGCGGGGCGTTCATCGCCTTAAGCCAGCCCTCGGCCTTGACGCCGCCGGTGCGGGCGAGCGCGAGGGCGCCGCCGATGATCAGCCAGGTCGGCACGAAGCCGACGACGCGGAACATGCGATCGAGGTCGCTGGAGTCGCCGCGGACCCGGCCCAGGCCGAAGACCCAGCCGTCGAAGAGGCAGGCGATGCCGATAAGGATCGCGCCGCCGGCGACGTAGGCCGTGACGCGCTCGGCGTCGACGCGATCGCTCCAGGGGGCGCGGGGCATCACTCGGCCTCCCGGGGTTGGGTGGCGGAGGGCTCGGGCGGCGTCGCGACAGGCGTCGCGGCGGGGGGGGCGTCGGTGGCCTCGGCCGGCGCGTCGTCGCGCGGTTCGTCTCTATCGCGCGGCTTGGCGTGCTCGCCGGCGCGGTTGCGTCGGCCGACCTCGCTGAGGCCCTGGTAGTCGCGTGCCACGAACACGGGCTCGCCCCAGAGTTGGCTGACCTCGACGCGCGTCGGTTGGCGCAGGCCGGCCTGGGTTTGGTCGAGCGGGTCGACCCAGGCGGCGTCGGAGATATCGGTGATCTCGCCGGCGTCGAGGATGTCGCCCCATCGCTTGGCCGAGGCGCCGACGAGCACGGCGTCGCGGCCGCGCAGGGCGGGGTCGTCGAGGTCGGTCTGGGGCAGGGCGTCGTAGGCCGATCGTCGGCCGGCGAGCGCGGCCTGGCCGCTGTAGACGCTCGGCCGGCCGTCGAGGTAGAAGGCGAGCAGGGCGGTGTTGCCGTACTGGCTGGCGATGACCAGGGGCGGGTCGTTGGTCCAGCGAGCCAGGCCGCGGTCGGGGTGGAGGACGGCGTCGATCCGCGCGGCGGCGTCGGCGTGGCCGATGACCCGACCGGCGCCCGGCAACCGGTCGCCGATCGCCGGGATGCGCAGCAGCCAGCCGCCGAGGGTGAGCAGCACGATCGCGCCGAGCCCGTAGCCGATCGCCCAATGCCACATCATCTGTCCCGGCGACTCGGGCTTGCGGCGCAGCAGGCCGCGCTTGGGGCGGTCGTCCTTCGGCAGCGCCCGCCACTCGGCGACCGCTCGGCGCCACGCCATCATCCGCGCCGGCAGCGCCCGCCCGGCGAGCACGACGAGCGTCGGCAGGCCCGCCACCGCCCAGTTCGCCTCCGTGTCGGTCACCCACGCGACGCCGAGGTACATGAGCACCGGCAGCGCCCCGAGCGTGAGCATCAATCGCCCGAACACCGCCGCCCGGTCGTGCCCGCGGTCGCGGCCGTCGCCCCACGCCCCCAGCCCGATCAACGCCCACAGGCCCGGCCCGACGATCCCCAGCTGCGTGCCCAGGTAGACCAACACCGCCCACACGCTCGCCCACACGCCGCGCCCGCCCGCGTCTTCGTCGATCGCGACGTCGCCGCCTGCCACGCCGAGGTGGCCCATCAGGTGGCGCACGGTCGGCCAGCCGGCTTGCAGCTCGCCGACGATCATCGGGCTCATCGCCACGGTCAACGCCAACCCGGCGATCACCCACCCGCGCAGCACCCGTCCCCAGCGCAGCCGCCGCGCCGACCAGACGCAGGCGATGAGCACGCCAGGCACGATCAGCAGGGCCGTGTGCTTGAGCAGCACGCCGCCGCCGATCGCCAGCCCCAGCGCCGCCCACGCGATCGCGTTCCCGAAGGCCGACTGTCGGCGGGGGGTCGCGTCGAGCGGGTCCTCGTCCTCGTCGAGCAGCGTGCCGGCCAGCGCGACCCACGCCGCGATTGCGCCGACGATCCAGCACGCCAGCATCGGCATGTCGATCGTCGCGAACTGGCCGAGCGCCCACACGACCGGCGTCAGCACCGCCAGCCACATCGCGTACCACGCCCCGCGGAACCCGCCGATCGATCGACGCGCCCCTTCCCACGACTCGATCACGTCGTCCGCCGCCGGCCGCACCCGCACGCCGCCCAGCCACGCGACCCCGCCCACCAGCACGCCCCAGCTCAGCACGCTGCCCAGCCTCACGACCCACTCGGCCAGCTCGACGTGGAACCGCTCGACCGCCAGCCATCGCGCCCCGCCGATCACCCACGCGATGCCCGGCCCCTTGGTCACGTAGGTCAGCGCGGGGGATCGGCTCCAGTCCCAGTACTGCGCCTCGTCGGCGGCGAGGGCGAAGGGGTTCAGCCACGCCAGCTGTGCCGCCCGCAGCGCGGTGAGCGCCGCCACGGCCGACCACAGCCCGACCCACGCCCACGTCGCCCGGCGTGTCGGCTCGGCCAGCGCCGGCGGCTCGGGCGTCGGCTCCTGCGGCATCGCCTCCATCGGCGGGGTCACGACCTCGACCGGCTCGCCCGTCGCCTCGATGTCGGGGTCCTCGGCGAGCGCGTAACCGTCGGTGGGCGTCGCCGCGTCAACGGGTTCGCCCGCCGGTTCGCGCGGCGTCGGGGGCGGGTCGGAAGGCGGGTCGGGAGGCGGGGCCAAGCCGGTTAGTCTAAGTCCGAATCATCCCGGGAACCCTATCGCCCCTCGCGCGTCCAACCCCACCATGACACACCACGCCCCCCGTTTCGCCCCCGCTGTCGCTGCCTTCGCCTGTCTGTCTTTCGCCATCGTTTCGCCGGCCGTCGCGCAGACGCGGCCTTCCGATGCCGGCGTCTCGCTGACCGTGTACTCCTCGGCCGACCCCGCGTCGTTCAACCCGCAGCAGTTCATCGCCAACGCCAACCAGGGCTACAACCCCCAGTACGCCTACCAGGTGCCCGGCTTCGCCGTCGTGCGCGACATGCGAACGATGTCGTTCGACACCGGGCTCAACGAGCTGGCGTTCACCGACGTCGCGCAGTTCATCGACCCAACCACGGTCTCCTTCACCGACCTCGGCGACGGCGATCCGGCGTTCACCATCCTCGAGCAGCAGTTCAAGTTCGACCTGGTTTCGCCGACCAAGCTGTTCGACGCTTATGTCGGCCGCGACATCGTGGTGAACCTGCCGCTGGGCGACGGGACGATCGAGTCGGTCGGGGGCAGGCTGCTGTCGAGCAATCAGGGCCGGCTCGTGCTCGACACGCCCCAGGGGGTCCGCCTGATCGGCAACACCGCCGACGTCCAGCTGGGCGACCTGCCCGATGGATTGATCACCAAGCCGACGCTGGGCTTGATGGCTCATGCGCCTGCCGCCGCGGACCGATTGGTGCGCACGTCGTACCAGACGGACGGGCTGACCTGGCGAGCGGACTACAACCTGGTCCTCAACGCCGACGACACGGCTGGCGACCTGGGCGCGTGGGTGACCCTGTTGAATCTGTCTGGCGCGGCGTACCCGAACGCCGAGCTCAAGCTCATCGCCGGCGACGTTCAGCGCGTAACCCCGCAAGACGTACGTGGTCGAGCCGAACGGCTTGGCGACATGCGGATGGCCATGGCGGCCGAAAGCGTTGCCTTCGATCAGCAGGAGTTCTTCGAGTACCACCTGTACACGCTGCCGCGGCGGACGACGGTGCACGAGAACACGACCCAGCAGATCGCGCTGTTCCCGACCAAGTCGGGCGTGAAGGTCGACAAGCAGCTCGTGTACTGGGGGCTGCCGCAGGCGCGGAACTGGTATTGGGGCCAGCCGCAGACGTCGCGCGACCTCGGGTCGGGCGCGAACAAGAAGGTCGACATCTACCTGGAGATGGAGAACGACGAAGAGGCCGGGCTGGGCATCCCGCTGCCGGCCGGCAAGTTCCGCGTCTACAAGGCCGACGGCGATCCGAGCTCGCCCGACGGGTCGCTGGAGTTCGTCGGCGAGGACCTGATCGACCACACGCCCAAGGGCAACGACCTGCTGATCAAGATCGGCCAGGCGTTCGACGTCACCGGCGACCGCGTGCAGACCGACTTCTCGGTCAACACCTCGCGCAAGACGATGACCGAGTCGTTCACGATCACGCTGAAGAACGCCAAGGACGCGCCGCAGCGGGTGACCGTGCGTGAGCCGCTGTACCGCTGGGTGAACTGGGAGATCACGCGGTCGTCGATGGATTACGAGAAGGTGGACGCGCGGACGATCCACTTCGACGTGGAGGTCCCGGCCGAGGGCGAGGCGGAGGTGACGTACACGGTGCGTTACACCTGGTGATCGGGCGAGGTGTGTTGAGGCGGCGGGTCGCCGTTGACGTCGGGGATCGGCTGGCCGTGGGGGTCGGTGGTCGGGCCGGGGTCGGGGCGCACGTCGAGGTGTTCGAGCTGCTCGGCGGGGTCGTGGGCGTGGTCGGGGGTGACGCCGGCCTGGTCGACGAGATAGGTCTCCCAGAGGCGGTGGTTGCGGATGAGGCGGGCGGCGACGTGTCGGCCGTCGTCGGTGAGAGCGACGTCGTGGCCGACGCGCCGGACGAGGCCTTCGCGGGTGGCGGCGCCGATCGCGGCGGCGAGCGGCCGTCCGACCAGGGCGTCTCGGAGGCGGTCGGGGGCGAGGGCGCGCAGGCCGGTTTCGTCGGCGCGGTAGAGGGTCGCGAGCAGGTCGTCGACGGCGGTGGTGCGGCCGAGGCGACGGCGGCGCAGGGCGCGGACGAGCAGGCCGTGGGAGGGGGAGAGCACGGCGGCGCCGACGACCAGGGCGCCGGCGAGGACGGTCATGCTGCCGGCGGCGTTGACGCTGGGCGCGTCGAGCGCAGCGGGCAGCGCGGTGGCGGCGAGGTAGCCGAGTACGGCGGCGGCGGCGGCGGCGATCAGGCTGACGGCGAGCTGTGACCCGAGCCGATCGGTGAGCAGGCGGGCGGCGGCGGCGGGCGCGATGAGCATGGCGATGACGAGGATCGAGCCGACGGCCTCGAAGGCGGCGACCGTGGCGGCGGCGACGAGGATCATCAGGGCGTAGTGCATGACGCCGGCGTGGATGCCTTGCGCGCTCGCCAGGCCGGGGTCGAAGGCCGCGATGCGCAGCTCCTTGAAGAACAGGCCCACGAAGGCGAGGGACACGAGCCCGACGATCGCCAGCAGCCAGACCTGACGCGGGACGGCCAGCACGGTCGACCACGACCACAGCCCGGCGAGCGTGGCGGGGGCCTCGAACCAGGCGAGCGTCTCGAGCTGGCCGTAGAGCACGCAGTCGGCGTCGAGGTCGATGTGTCGGGCGGCGGCCTGCTCGATCAGCAGCACGCCCAGGGCGAACATGACGCTGAACACGACGCCCATCGCGGCGCCGGGCTCGACGCGGCCGAGCCGTTTGACGGCCTCGATGAGCACGACGGTGGCGACGCCGGCGAGGGTCGCGCCGGCGAACATGAGCAGCGGGCTGCGCGAGGCGGTGACGAGGAACGCGATGACCAGGCCGGGCAGCACGGCGTGGCTGATGGCGTCGCCCATGAGGCTCTGGCGGCGGAGGACGAGGAAGTTACCCAGCAGCCCGCAGGTCAGCGCCGCGAGCACGGCGGCGGTGAGGGGGAACAGGTCCAGGCCGAGGTCCAGCGTCACGACGCGACCCCCGTGGGTTCGGCCATCGGGTCGACGCCGCGCTGCGCCAGGGCGTGCTCGAGCTCGCTGACGAGGTTGTCGGAGAGGACGTGCTCGACCTGGTCGACGGTCCAGTCGAGGTGGCCGGGGGCGATGTCGGCGTAGGAGACGAGGTACTGCTCCCAGAGGCGGTGGTTGCGGGCGACGCGTCGGCCGCGCGCGAGGCCGGCCGGGGTCGGCACGAATGCGCCGCCGACGAGCCCGCCCATGCCTTGGCGGCGCAGGTAGAGCGTGACCAGGGCGTTGAGCAGCGGGCCCCAGGCGCGACGTCGGCGGAGGTCGGCCAGCTCGGCGTCGTCGACCGCCGAGAGGCCGCGCTCGACCGAGCCGAGGTAGGCGAGTTCGAGCAGGTGGTCGGCGGCGATGCCCAGCCGGGTGCGCAGTCGGCGCAACGCGGCGGCGACGACGCCTCGGCTCGGCGCGGCGAGCATGCTGACAACGAAGATCACGCCGCTGGTCAGCACGATCACCGCGCCGGCCGGCTTGCGCGGCAGCAGAGCCGACGCGCTCGAACCGAGGTAGCCCGACAGCCCGCCGATCACCGCCGCGAGCACGACGAGCAGCCACAGGCGTTGCGTCCAGAACCGAGCCGAGACCGCGGGGATGATCAGCATCGCGACGACCAGGATCAGCCCGACGGCCTGAAGGCCCGCGACGGTGACGACAACGACGAGCCCCATCATCAGGAGGTCGATCAGGGGGACCGGCCAGCCGCCGACCCTGGCGAAGGCGTCGTTGAAGCAGACGAGGGCGAACTCCTTGAGCAGCGCGGCGGCGGCGAGGACGGCCACGCCGGCGATGACGGCCATGGTGACGGCGTCGCGGGCGGTCATCGCGGCGGTCTGGCCGTAGATGAACTTGTCGATCCCCGCGGCGTTGCCGGACCGCATGGACTGGACGACGCTGAGGACGACGACGCCGGCGCCGAAGAACACGCTAAGGATCAGGCCGATGGCGGCGTCCTCGTGCAGGCGGGTGTGGCGGAGCAGCCACTGGATCGCGAGCACGCCGAGCACGCCCGTGACCGTCGCGCCCAGCAAGAGCACCGGCAGGCTGCGGCCCTGCAGGCCCAGCGCGGTGGCGACGATGAAGGCCAGCCCGATCCCCGGCAGGGTGGCGTGGCTGATCGCGTCGGCCACGAGGGATCGCTTGCGCAGCAGGGCGAAGACGCCGACGATCCCCGCGGCGACGCCGAGCAGGGTGGTGCTGAGGACGACGACGGTGGTGTTGTGGCCGGACTGGAAGGTGAGGACGGCGGCGACCTGGTCGAGGGTGGGCCAGTCGTCGGTGACGTTGGTCAGGGAGGTCGGGCCGTGCGCGTGGCCGGCGGCCGCGAGCGCGGGGGTCACGGCCTTGGCTCCCCGCCGCGTTGAGCGATGGCCTCGGCGGCCTCGCTGAGCAGGGTGAGCTTGCCGCCGTAGGTCTTGCGGAGGTTGGCCTGGGTGAAGGTCGTGTCGACGGGGCCGGCGGCGACGACGCGCATGTTGAGCAGCACGACCTCGTCGAAGTACTCGGCGACGGTCTGCACGTCGTGGTGGACGACGACGACGGTCTTGCCTTGGGCGCGCAACTCGCGGAGGACGTCGACGATGGCCTTCTCGGTCGCCGCGTCGACGCCGGCGAAGGGCTCGTCCATGAAGTAGAGATCGGCTTCTTGCGCAAGGGCGCGGGCGAGGAAGACGCGCTGCTGCTGGCCGCCGGAGAGCTGGCTGATCTGGCGGTTGGCGTATTTGGCCATGCCGACGTGCTCCATGCACTCGAGCGCGGCCCGCTTGTGCTTGCGGGAGACGGGCAGGCACCAGCCGATGCGGCGATACCGGCCCATGCAGACGACGTCGAGGGCGGAGACCGGGAAGTCCCAGTCAACGCTCTCGCGCTGGGGGACGTAGCCAACGCGGGCGCGTTGCTTGTGGTAAGGCCGGCCCCAGAAGGCGACGACGCCCGAGGCACGGGGGACCAGGCCGAGGCAGGCCTTGATCAGCGTGCTCTTGCCGGCGCCGTTGGGCCCGACGATGGCGACGAGCTTGGCGGCGGGCGCGTCGTAGTCGACGTCCCAGAGCACCGGCTTGCGGTGATAAGCGACGGTCATGGCGTGGATGGACAGCGGGCTCTGCGGCGAGTGCTCCGGCCGGGAGAAGGGCGAGCCGTTCGGCGCCGCCGCGGGGGATTGCGGCGTCGCCTCGCCGATGCGCGGTCTCGGGGTCGCGGTGGTCATGGGGTAGCGATCAGTCGTCGTGGCCGAGCTTGCCCTGCATGCCGCCGGTCGGCACGTCGCCGCCCAGGGCGTTGGCGACGGTGCTGGCGTTGTGGTCGATCATGCCGACGTAGGTGCCCTCGTAGGTGCCGTCGTCGCCCATGGCGTCGCTGAACAGCTCGCCGCCGACGACGACCGTGTGCCCGCGGGCGGCGGCGCCGTCGATCAACGCCCGGATGTTGCGCTGCGAGACGGTGGACTCGACGAACACGGCGCCGATTTGGCGATCGACCAGCAGGTCGACGAGCTTCTCGATGTCCTTGACGCCGGCCTCGGACTCGGTCGAGAGGCCCTGGATGCCGACGACCTCGTAGCCGAAGCGCCGGCCGAAGTAGTTGAACGCGTCGTGCGCGGTGACGAGCACGCGCTGCGCCTCGGGCACGCTCAGCAGGACACGCTCGGCGTAGTCGTCGAGCGCCTGGATCTGGGCGATGGCGACCTCGGCGTTGGCGGCGTAGGTGTCGGCGCCGTCGGGGTCGAACTCGGTGAGCTTGTCGCGAACCACGGCGACGGTCTGCGTCCAGGCCGAGGGGTCCATCCACACGTGCGGGTCGTAGAGCCCATCGAACTCATCGGGCTCGAGCAGCGTGCCTTCGTCGAGCAGCTCGGTGACGGCGTAGACCTTCTTGCCCGAGGTTGCGGCGCGGATCAGGGCGTCGGTCATCTTCCCCTCGAGCAGCAGGCCGTTGTAGAAGATGACGTCGGCGTTCATCAGCTGGCTGATGTCCGAGCGGGTGGGTTTGTAGAGGTGCGGGTCGATGCCCGAGCCCAGGAGGCCGACGACCTCGGCCCGATCGCCGGCGACCTGCTGCACGACGTCGGTGACCATGCCGACGGTGCCGACGACCCTGTACTCGGCGGCTCGGGCGGGGGGCGAGGCGAGGCCGACGAGCAGGGCGGCGGCGGCGATCACCAGCGCGGCAAGGCGCCGGCGGGGCGCGGCGATGTCGATGAATTGGACGAGCACGGGCGCTCCTTTCAGGTCGTGAAATCAAGTGGAACGGGGAAATTGTAGCGATTGCTACAGACATGTCCAGCGGTGCCTCAATCTGGCGGTGAGGCGTTGCCCGGGGGGGGTTGTCGCGCGTGAGAGGGCAGACGGCCCGGCTCAGTCGCCGAGGTAATCCCGCATGTGGGCCAGCGTCTCGTCGCTGAGGTGGTGCTCGATCCCCTCGGCGTCCATCGCGGCGACGCGCTTGCTGACGCCCAGCTTCTGCAGGAACGCCACGACCGTCTCGTGCCGTTCCCGACAGGCGCGGGCCAGGCGCCGGCCCTTGGCCGTCAGCTCGATCGGCCGATAGGGCTCGGTGGTCGCCAGCCCCTGTTCGACTAGCCGCTGGACGACGCGGATGACCGTGACGTGGCTGACGCCCAGCCGCGTGGCAAGATCGACCACGCGGCACTGCCCGCGTTCGGCGATCAGGGCGTCGATCGCCTCGACGTAGTCCTCGGCGGTCTCGGCCGCGTGGTCGGCGCGTGTGCGTTGGTGGCCGCGGGCGGCCGTGCGTTCGCCGCGATGAGTCGTGCCGCTCATTCCGGCAATCGTAACGCCCCCCGCGCCCATCCCCCGCCGGCTACAGCCGCATCCGCGCCGTGTACACCAGCCACTCCACCAGCAGCACCGCCAGCGCCCCCCACACGAACCACGGCCACACCTCGCGCCGCACCGCCTCGCCCCCGCCCACCGCCACCGCCTCGGCCGTGCCCACCACCAGCGACCCCGCCGGCCGGATGTCGCTCTCCGATTCGTCCAGCAGGTTCACCGCCAGCCGATCGAACGGCACCGCCACCTCGTCCGTCGCGTCGTACAGCCCGACCCGCTCCAGCCGAGGCACCACCGCCGCCCCCTCGCTCGCGCGCGTGGTCAGCGTCAACGGCCCGCGGTACTCGGGCGCAACGCCCGACTCGGTCAGCGGCACCACCGCCACCTCGCCCGTGCGATAGCTCACGCCCGCCGCCTCGGCCAGCCCGCCCAGCCCCAGCGTCTGCACCGCGTTGCTCACGAAGACCGGGAAGCTGATCTGCAGCGGCCAGTTGCTGTCCGTCACCGAGAAGCCAACCATCACGTGCCGCACCCCGCCCCGCGTGACCTGCACGATCGCCGGGCCCGCCACCGCCGTCGCCAGCACCTGGCCGTCGGTCGGCACCACGACTCGCGCCCGGCTGCCCAGCACCAGGTCGTCCATCGCCACGTAACGCATCAACGGGTCTTGCTTGTCCCAGTCCAGCATGACCTGCGGTCGATCGTCGTCCCGCCCCTCGATCGTCAGCCCTTCCAGCGGCGGGGCCACGCCGAAGTACACGCTGTCCACCGGCGGGGCGACGTCCGGGGCGACCTGGTCGAACACGATCGCGTCGAAGCCCTCGTCGGCCGTGACGCCGCCTTCGTCCCACCCGCCGCGACGAAGCGTCTCAGGGTCCTGGTCGGCGTACTTCTCGGGGGCCCAGACGACGAGCTGCCGAACGCCGACGCCCTCGATGACGCGCTCGACCTGGACGACGAGTCTCTGAAGATCGAGATT